>CAVWYB010000027.1:0-18182 GCA_963759145.1 uncultured Solirubrobacterales bacterium | reverse complement strand
CGGGCAAGCCGAGGAGGAGTACCCCGGCGTCTACGAGCAGGGCGAAGAGGAGTACCCCTACGCCCAGGGCGAAGAGGAGTACCCGGGCGGCTACGGCCAGGGCGAAGAGGAGCGGTTCCTCCCTGCGCTGGGAGCGCTCATCCCGATCGCCGGCCAGCTGCTCGGCGGCCTGCTCGGCGGCGTGAAGCGGGAGGTCGACTCCGAGGCCGCCGGCTACACGCAGGGCGAAGGCTCCTACGGCGAGGGCGAGGACGGCGAAGCGGGCGAGGCCGAGGAGCAGTTCCTGCATCAGATCCTGTCGAAAGTGCTCGGTCAGGAGGCCGAGGGCTACGAGGCGGCGTTGTCGCCCGCCCAGCAGAGCCAGTTCGCCTCCCAGCTCATGGAGGCGGCCGACGAGCAGGAGCTGGCGCGGATCCTCGGCGGGGTCATCAACACCGTCGGCCGCACCCTCCAGGGCGTCCGTGGCGCCGTGAACTCGCCCCAGGGCCGCGCGCTCATCGAGGCCGTCACGCCGGTCGCCCAGGCCGTACTGGCGGGCGAAAGCGGCACCTCGCTGGTCGCGGGCGAGATGGGCGAGCTCGACCACGAAGACCAGTTCGAGGCGGCCAGCCGCATCGTCCAGCTCGCGTCGGCCGCCGCACGCGACGTGGCGATGGCACCGGCGGGCGCGCCGCCACAGCTCGTCGGCGAGCTGTCGCTCTTCCGCGCCGCCCGGCACTTCGCACGCCCGCTGTTCAACCGGGGCTTGCGCGTGACCTCGCCCCTCGCACGGCGCTACTGGGGGCGGCGTTACTCCGGGTTCCGGCGCGGCTACCACTACGGCTACCGTCCAGCGTACGGGCGACGCCCCTGGGGCTACCGTTATGGTCCCCGCCGCGGGTGGCCCGGCCGGCCGTACGGATACCCGGCGTACTACGGCGGCCCGGCCGCGGGGCCCCCGGAGCCCGAGCCCGCTCCCGAGCCGGCGCCCCCGCCGCCACCGCAGCCCGGTTTCCGCTGGGTCATGGTGCCGATCGGGGCGCCGCCCCCGCCGCCTGAGCCGCCGCCCCCGCCTCCGCCTGGGCCTCCGTCTGGGCCTGAGCCCGCGGCAGGCGCACCGTCGCCGGAGCCCGGCGGCGCAGCGCAGAGCGAGTTCGGCAGGCGCAGGCGCGGTTACCGCGGCTACCGCGGCGGCTACCGCGGCTACCGCGGCTACCGCGGCTATGGCGGCTACCTCGGATATGGCGGTCAAAGCGACGATGACGACGACCAGGAGTTCGGCGGCGGGCGCCGGCGGCGCCGCTACCGCGGGTACGGCGGGTACAGCGGCGGTGAGGGCGACAACGACTCCGGCTCCGGAAGCCCGAGTGGCCGTTGGATCCGCCGTCGCGGCCGGATCATCCTGCTCGGCGTCTGACGCGATGGGCGCCGACTCGACTGCGACCTGGCTGCTGGAGCAGGAGACCCGGGCGCTGCTGACGCGGCTCGCGTCGGTGCAGCCGTTCGTACTCCAGGAGCCGTATCTCGCGGCGGCGGCGCTCTCGCCGGCCGCGCTCTCGGGGATCGAGCAGTTCCTGATCGCCGGGCGGCGCGACGTGCACCGGCGCGCCGAAGCGTTCCTCGCCTGGCTCCGCGGCCAGGGCGCCACGGCGCCCGCCGCGGAGAAGCAGCGCCGGTTCTGGATGCTCCGGCTGGCGTTCCAGGACGCGCTGTCCCAGTTCGACCTCTTCTCCGAGGTCGTCACACAGCGCAGTGAGCACGGAAACGGCGTCATGCTCTCGGGCCTGGACGTAGCCGCGGCCGAGGCGCTGCTCGTGCCGGGCGGCTTCTTCGAGGGCCCGCCAGTGGTCTGCTCGCTCCACCGAGGGCTGGGCGGCGCTATCCGCCGCGCGCGGACCAGGCTGCCGGGCGGTGGCGACAATCCCGTCGCGCTGATCCGGATCCCTCGCGAGCGGATGATCGGCTACGGCGTCGCGTCCTCGCTGGTGCACGAGGTCGGGCACCAGGGTGCGGCGCTCCTGCTCCTCGTGGAGTCGTTGCGCGACCGGCTGCGGCCACTCCGCCGACAGACGCAGACGGCCTGGGACCTTTGGGACCGCTGGGTGTCCGAGATCGTCGCCGACTTCTGGTCGATCAGCCGGATCGGCATCGGTTCGACGCTCGGGTTGATCGGGCTGGTCAGCCTCCCCCGGGCGTTCGTCTTCCGGCCGTCCGACGACGACCCCCACCCCATGCCGTGGATCCGAGTGCTCCTGAGCTGCGCGATCGGTGACCGCCTGTACCCGGACGCGCAGTGGAAGCGGCTCGCCGCGACCTGGCTCGCGATGTACCCGCTCGCCGGGCTGCGACCGGCGCTGACCGCGATCATCACCGAGCTGCGCGCCACGATGCCGGAGCTCGTCTCGGTCATCGTTGAGCACCGTCCCCAGCTGCTGCGCGGCTGGTCGCTCGGCGAGGTGCTCCGCAACCCCGAGCTGCAGCGGGACGCCCTGCTGCGGCGATTCGCGCTCTGGGAGGCACAACCGAGCCGGATGACGGACGCACCGCCGACCCTGGCGTTCGCCGTCCTCGGCCAGGCGAGGGCGAGCGGTCGGCTCTCACCGGAGCGGGAGAGCAGGCTGCTGCGGCGGCTGATCGAGTCATGGGCGGTCAGAAGCTCGCTCGAGACCGCCCGCGCCACCACGACGTCCGACGCCCCGATGTTCGTCGGCCAACCGGCCATCTGGTCCGGCTCACCCCGTTCAACTCCCCCACGCGGCCGAGCCAAGCGCTCGTACGCCCTGACCTGACAGGAGGAACGACCATGTCGACCCCGACAAACGCGATGGGTCCTGCGGCCTACAGCAACGACATCGACGTCGACGTACAACCCTCGCGGCTCACCAACGGCGGAATCGCGGTGGTCACCGCCAAGGTGACCGTGGAGAAGGACGGCACGTACGCCGCAAGGTGGATCGTGGAGGGTCCGGTGCCGCTCTCCGAGGAGGACACCCGTATCGTGCTGCTGGGCGCCACGACCGTCACCGGCGACGAGGTGCACCTGCCGAGCGACCCCACGACCGCGATCCGCGCCACCCTCGACACCGGCCCGCTCAGCATCGGCTCGTGGCAGGTCCGCCTCGACCTGACCGAGGTCGTGAAGGATCCCAAGAAGGGTCGAAAGCCGCGGGTCATCTCGGGGGTCTCGGATCCTTTCGAGGTGACACCGCGGCCGTTTGCCGCCGGCGACGAGGTCTCGGTGAGCCTCAGGCGCGCGTCGGCTCCGTCCACGTCGGACCAGGCGCTGTGGGTGGCTATCCGGAACGCAACCAACGCCCTCGGCTTCCTCAACTACAGCAGGTTCATTGAGGCCGCGCTTTGCGACCGCCCCGACGAGGCGTTCAACCGTCTCGAGCGCCGAGGTCTCGGCCACAAGCTGCGCAAGGTCAAGCGCCGGACGGCGCTCCCGTTCCCGAACGTCGACCGCTACCGACTGCTCAAGGCGGCGACCGAGGTGTTCATGATGACGCACTGCGGCGTCGCTCTCGGCGACTTCAGTCGCGTCGACCTCGATGAAGAGAGCCGGCGCTTGAATCGCCCGGTGGACCGGGACGATCTCAACGCCCAGATGCGTGATTACCTGGAGCGGGTGCCCGGTGGCGAGGGCGAGTTCCTCGACGTCCTGCCGTACCTGGGGCTGATCCGGCTGCAGCTGCGCGACGTCGCCGTAGTCGAGGACGACGACGACGATGCGGCGCAGGTCTGCTTCGGGATCCTCGCCGAGAAGCTGACACACCCCCTGCTTCTCGAGTTGATCCACTCATACTGGCTCGACGAATCGCGGCTGGTCCAGACGCTCAACGCCGTGATGTGGCGCTTCCAGAACCGGGCATCCGCTCCGCGTGGGCGCGATCCCCTTGCAAGCCTCAACGTCGATCCGCTCCGTCCGCTCAGCTCACTCCTCTGGGGGCGTCCAAGACCAGCAGCACCGGCTCACCACGGTCCGGCGCGCGTACGAGTACGACCACGAGTACGGTCTCGTGCTCGGGACAAAGCCGGGCCCGCCGGTGTGGGGTGCCGATACGAGGTCGCGCTTCATCGAGGCGTTCCACAACCTGCTGGCGATGTGCGCGGAGTTCTACTTGAACGAGGATCAGACAACGGTGATCGCCGACGCGTTCCCCGTGCTCAACGCCCTCAAAGAGACGCACCTGCTGCTGACGGAGGGTGACCACAATGCTTACGGATCACTGGCGTCGACCGCACGCCAAGAGATGTTGATGTACCAGTACATCCTCGCGCGCCCCGAGGTGCGCGAGTTCCTCCCGTCGCGCACCATGGTCGTCTACCCAGAGCCGTGGATTGCCCCGGTCGATGCGATGAGCAAGCTCCAGGGCTGGTCCGACATCCCGGTGCTGCATTTCCGCGACCTCGCCGCCTGCGAGGAGCAACTGCTGCTGAGCATCCGGTACGGCAACTGGAACGACGTGAACGACGCGGATCAGGCCGGGAACTGGGCACGCTACTTCCGGCAGGAGGTGCGCCAGACCATGCACGCGTACCGGGCGGTGACCGGCTTCGATGTGTCGGACCAGGCCGGACGCTCGAGGGCGGGCTACGGCCCGCGGCGCTCCCGCGCCGGCGCGTACCGTGGCTGACCGCCGCGAGCGGGCTCGCGTTCTCGAGCGGCGGCCTAGACCGCGGGCCTCTTGCCGGATACCCGGCTCTGGAGGGTGCGCTCCGGCACTCCGAGCGCCCGTGCGGCCCGGCGGAGGTCGCCGCCCTCCCGGCTCACCGCGAGCTTCGTCGCGACATCCGCCGCGGCGGCCGTGATCTCCTCGAGCGTGGCGCCGGCGGAGAGCCCGCTGCGAATGCCCTCTTCGAACGCGCGGCCTCGCCAGGCGGCCACCGCTTGGCGGGGGACCGGGCGCTCGTGATCGGGAATGTCACCGATCGTCACGACGCCGGCACCGAGATAGCGGGGAATGATTCGCAACACGAGGCTGCGGAGGTCGCGAACGTTGCCGGGGTACGGGCGGCTGCTAAGCAGGTCGCGAACCGTGCCCTCGAGCTCCGGCGGCTCGCGATCGGGCTGGGCCTCGCGGAAGAAGTGGCGGAACAGCGGGAGGATGTCCTCGGGTCGATCGCGCAGGCTGGGCAGGTCCAGGGTGCAGCCGGCGATCCGGTAGTAGAAGTCATTGCGGAACGTGCCCATGCCCTGCTCGGTGGTGAGGTCTCGGTTCGTCGCGCAGATGAGCCGGAAGGTGCTCTTGCGCCAGGTGTTGCTCCCCACGCGCTTGAAGGTGCCTTCCTGGATGACCCGCAGCAGCTCGGCCTGAAGCGGCGTCGGGAGCTCGCCAACCTCGTCGAGAAAAAGCGTGCCACCATCGGCGAGCTCGAAGGCCCCGGAGCGCGGGGCCGACGCGCCGGTGAACGCGCCCTTCTCGTGGCCGAAGAACTCGCTGCCAGACAGGGACGGCACGACGGTGCTGCAGTCGAGGACGACGATCTGTTTCTTGTTGCGACGTGGGTCCAGCTCGTGAATGAGCTGCGCCACCCGTTCCTTCCCGGTGCCGCTCTCGCCGGTTATCAGCACGGCCGCGTCGGTAAACCGGGCAACCTCGACGGCGTCCCGTAGCACCGCCCGCCAGGCCGGGCTCTCGCCCACCAGGAAATCACGGACGCGGCGGCAATCAACGAGCTCGTCGATCGCCTGCCAGCGGCGTAAGCGTTCCGCGACCTGCCATGCGGCGGCATCGGACCAGGCGATCACGTCGGAGGCGCCTGCGCGGAGTAGTTCCCAGCTGTCGTCGCCGAGCCCATCTCCGGCCGCCTGGAGCGCGATCAGGCAGCCCGGGCTGCCGCTCGCGTTCTGGCGGATCGTCTCGGCCGCCGCTGCAGTGTTGCGGGCGAACAGGACCACGCCGTTGCGCGGACCGCCGGGCGTATCGCGCGGCTGCAGCTGCACGCCCGTCTTCCGCAGGCCGCGTGCAACCCGCTTGACCGCGGACTGGGATGCTCCGACCACCTCGAGCCAGGCGGCGACCGGTGTCGCCGCGACTGTCGGGGGGCGGGACACCGTCTTCACTGCTAGGGCCGCTCCGCCGTGCTACGTGGCCTTCCTCGCGGGCGGGTCTGGGCCGGGCTGCTCGCGTCTTCGCAGTGACCGACTTGGCGGCCCCCGGAGCGCTGACGGCCTCTTCCTTCTGCTCGGCGGCCACCGCCTCTCGATCCTCTTTCTCATGGGCTTGCTCGGCGCTCACCTCGAACACGACCTCATGCTCCTCGACGGGCGATTCGTCGACAATCAGCGGCACCACGCCGGGAACGAATTTGAAGCTCGTAACGGGCAGCGGAAACGGCAGGTGTTCCTTCGTCGCATCGACGACGCGAGCATCCTTGAGCGCGTCGATCGCTCGACACACGCGCTTCCTCTTGCCGTAGGAGCGCTCGCTGCGGGCAAGTACGCGACGCCCTCGGTCATCGATCCTGACGAATTCCCATCCGAAACGGCCGAAGCTCCGGCGGACGATCTCGAAGCGGTATCGCTTCATCTCTCACTCCTTTCGTCGACACTCGCCGCCCGGTAGACCTGGAGCGCGCCGGCCGCATGGCTCCGGCGGCTACGGATGACCTGCTGAACGCCCGGGTCGGTGGGCGGACGGTTGAGCACCGCCGCCGGACGTTCGAAGCGGAGCAGGACCACGTCTGAGGCCTGCTCGGTGGTGACGCCGGGCGCCATCAGCGTGCGGTAGACCTGGCGATAGCCGCCGCGCAGCTCGGACACGAGGTAGTCCACCTGCGCCTCGAGGTCCGACAGGATCGCCGAGCCCAGCTGGCGCCCGCGGAAGACGTGCCGGAACAACCCGGCGCGCCGGTCGCGCGCCGTCCACTGCGCGATCCCAACGCCGGGATGGCGCGGCCCGGTACGGCGGCTGAAGCTTCGATCGCGAACCTCGTCCGGCCTGAAGTCGCGCACGTGGCCGCTGAAGTCCGGCGCGCGCACGGGCGTCGCCATGCGGCTGCCCTCG
This sequence comes from uncultured Solirubrobacterales bacterium, assembly GCA_963759145.1. Taxonomy (GTDB): domain Bacteria; phylum Actinomycetota; class Thermoleophilia; order Solirubrobacterales; family JBBDJG01; genus JBBQKG01. The sequence continues at coordinate 11,193 of CAVWYB010000027.1, read as the reverse complement.
ATCCGGTTCGGCAGGACACCGGACTCCGCGATTAGGTTGCCGACGAGGCCGGCCGCACCGTTGACAGGGAAGCCGTACCGGTGGACGAGCAAGCGCATGACCCGCAGCACCCGCGCCTGCATTCCCGATGCTGCCGCCGGCGGGCCGGGCGCTGGAGCGGCTCCTGCGGCGGACCGGCAGCAGATGACGGCGAACAGCTGACTTTGGGCGCCGACGACGCTGAGGCGGCCATCCGGCAGCGTGTGCAGCAACTTCTCGCCGACCGCCTGGCTCACGTTTCCGCCGACGACGCGGATCCTTCCTGGCCGCACCTCCGTGACAACGTCGCAGTGCGTCGCGCGCACCTGGGGGTCGCCGATGTTGTCGTACGTCGCGCCGCTGCCACTCCGGGCGGCGCACACGACGTCACCGACCCCGGGCGCGACCTCCGTCGCGCGGAACGCCCAGAACGGGCTGGCGGTGTTTCGGCGCAGTCGGTTTTCGCGCGCCGCCCGGATGTACGTTTGGTGCAGCGCCGAGTAGGTGAAGGCCGGTCCGGCCCCGGCGCGGCGCATTACGTACGACATGAACACCGCGCTCCACGGATGCGTGGCCTGGAACGATCCGCTTTGCATCTGTGCATCTGTCACGTTTGCGCCGATGCCGACGCTGTAGTACTCGCGCAGGATCGCGCTCGCGGCCGGCGACGTTTCCGCGAGTGCCGGTCCCTCGCCGGGGCGCCAGCGGCGGAACTCTTCGGCCGCGGTCCGGGCGATCGCTGCGCAAAGCGGCGATCGAACGGGTGGCCCGGACGCTCGCGTCGGAGCGAGCCGGTCGTTCGAGCGCACTGCGGTCGCAGCTGCCGTCATGGAGTGCCCTCCCTGCCGATACGGCCGTTCGCCACTTTCGCTGCAAGATCTGGGCCAACCGCGCCGGCCACGGATCCGGAGCCCGGGCAACGGCCTCGCTCGGCGACGACCTGCGCGCCGATTGCGACTCAGGCGGTTCCCGCTAACCCGCTGGTTGGCCATCACCGTGCGCCAAACGGCGCCAGGAACAGGCCGCAGCAACGATCACAATAGGCCGCCAACGCGGCTCCTTCCGCTGCTGGCCGGTATCTACATGAATCCGCACATAGAGTCAACGCGCTCCGCTAACAGAAGTTGCCATGGGATGTGCGGTTCGCTTGGGCTCGTCCGGCCTGTACCTGCAGGTGCGACCATGGCTCGCTTGTGCGGGTGAGCTTGGAGCACCGCTGCAGATGCCCAAGCTCGTTTTGCTCGAGCCGCTTTCGGCCGAGTCAAGCGGAGGGGAGGGAGGCGGCTGCGGCGGGGCACCCCGACGGTACCCGCACCCGGTCACGTTCGATACGCTCGGCGTCCTCGTCGAGATCCGCTCGGGACCTCCAGACGCACCTTGAGGAGCTCCAGAAGATCGCCGGCGCGATCGACAGGGCGGTGCCCGCGCTGACCGCGGCCCGACAGTGGCAAGCGAGCGACGGCTGAGCAGAATCCCAGGCCACACCCAGGCCACACGGGCGCAGCATCCGGGACCCCTACACAACGACAACGGCCGCATGGTTGAGCCAAAACGGCATGCGCATGCGGCCCTGTCGTTACGGGGGTAATAACCTCCTTCGAGGGTTCGAATCCCTCCTTCTCCGTCTCTCCAGGCCCCGGTGGGCCTCCTAGTCTGGGCAAGAAGAGGGGTGCCCGGGGTCTGCGGCCCAACCCGGGCACCCCTCACTCCAGACCCGTCGAAAAGAGGGAGGACGGGTCTGCATGGGTAGAGCCCGGCAGGATGGAAGACTTGCGTCGCTTTTGAGACGCCGGCGCGGTTGGGGCGCGCGCCCAGGGTGCGGCTCTCCCTGGGCGCGCCGCAGCCCCTGGAGTCCGCAGGGGAGAGGAGCAGCGGACCCCGACAAATGGTTGCAAGAACACCTCGGGCTGGCGCGCCGGGAACCCGAGAAGATGCCGTCGGGTCAAGCTCCTGGCCCGCCGCGACCGCGGCGCTCAGGCCGCAAGCGTCAGCAGCGCGGCACACGCGATCAGGGCCGTGCGCCAGGCAGGCTCGTTTGCGGGTGGCCGCCTCGTTTCGGATCATGATGACTGTCGGGCTCAGATGGTCTCTCCTCGTGTAGGCCGCACGACGATTCGTGCGGGACGAGAAGGACGCTACGGCCGCACCGCCGCGGCGTCATCGGTGCCGGCCCTGTCTTGCGCCGGCCGTCTACCTAAGTGTGGCTAGGCGGCTACGCGCGAGAACTCGGGGATGATCTCGTCGCCGTACGCCTCGAGGGTCTCCTCCTGGCCGTGCGTCATCAGGTAGATGTTGAACTGGTCGACGCCCACGGACTCGAGCTCGCGCAGCTTCTCGATGCACTGCTGGACGTTGCCGATCACCGTGAAGCGGTCGCAGATCTCGTCGGTGACGAATTCGCCGTGGGCAGCGCCGACCCGGCTGTGATCCTTGTAGTCGTAGAACTTCCGGGCCTTGACGTATTCGGTCAGGGCGGCGGGGATCTCGGAGTCGAAGCCGTACTTCTCGATCAGGTCCATGACGTGGTTCGAGACCATCGCCGGGAACCACCGCACCTCGTTCCGTGCGTCCTGGAGGTCGTCGGTGACCTTGCTCGGCGCGCCCACGATGCACTTCAGCGCGGACGGGTCGCGGCCGGCCTCTTCGGCCGACTTCCGCGCGGTATCCATGATCCACTGGATGACCTGCGGGTCGGCGAGCTGGATGATCACGCCGTCGCCGACGCGACCCGCGACTGCGAGCGCCCTCGGCCCGTAGCCGGCGATCCACATCTCGATCTCCGGAAGCTCGCTCCTCACCCAGGTCAGCTCGAGCTCCTTGTCGTTCCAGGAGACCTTGCGGCCGTTCATCAGCTCCTTGAGCATCGCGCAGCGCGCCTCGAAGTCCGCCACTCTGACCGGCTTCAGCCCGACGACCCGCCTGGACGAGTCCCCGCGGCCGATGCCCATCACCATGCGACCGTTCGAGAGGTCCTGCATCGTCGCGTACCAGCTCGCCGTGACAGTCGCGTCGCGGATGCCGGGGTTCGTGACGAAGTGGCCCAGCTTGATGCGCTCCGTGTGGTCGGCGACGACCGGCAGCGTCGCGTAGGACTCCTGCCACAGGATGTGCGAGTCGTACGTCCACGCGTACTCGAAGCCGTGCTTCTCCGACAGCTGGACGAGCTCGAGGAAGCGGGAGAAGGGCGGATCGGGCAGGACGGTGACGCCGAACGTGAGCATGAGGCCTCCTAATGCAGGGAAACCGCGATTTTCCCTTGAATTGTGGCGGGTGGCAATTTGGGGCTACCTGGTCTTCGCGCTCGCGGCCGGCGCGATGCTGCCGATCCAGTTCGGGATCAACGCCCAGCTCGCATCGTGGCTGGGCAGCTCGGTGCGGGCGGCGCTCGTGTCGTTCATCGTCGGGACCCTGTCGCTCGCAGTGGTCGCGCTCGCTGCCGCGCGCGACTGGCCGTCCGCCGATCGCGTGTCGGCGGCGCCCTGGTGGGTGTGGATCGGCGGCGCTCTGGGCGCCTTCTACGTGCTCGGGTCAATCGTCGCGGCGCCGCGGCTCGGGGCCGTGACGCTGTTCGCGATGATCCTCGCCGGCCAGGCGCTGGCCTCCCTGGCCGTCGACCACTTCGGCTGGGTCGGCTTCGACGAGCATCCAGTCAACGCCCTGCGCCTGGGCGGCGTGGCCCTGCTCGCGGCCGGCGTGGCTCTCGTGCGCTTCTCGTGACCCTTTCGTGAGGCTGCCTGGCACCAGCAAGCGTACGCCTGGGCCGCGACGCGATCGGCCACCTGTCTCCCAGGAGCATCCCGTGAAGGCGCTGCGACTGGCCCGGTTGGCCTCACGGAAGGCGTCGCCCTGTGGGCTCCTCGTGACGCTTTCGTGACGATGCCTGGCACCAGCAGGCGGACGCTTGGGCCATGCCGCGAGCGCCTGGGCGAGCGCGTTCGCGTGCGCCGCTAGGCGGCAAGCGACTCGATCGTTTTGGTCGCGAGCCGGTCGAGCGCCTGAACCGACAGCTCGAGGTGCTCTTCCTTCGTGTCCTCGAGCTTCGTGTGCGAGAGCCCGCGCAGGCTCTGGACGAAGACCATGACCGTCGGGACGCCGGAGCGCGAGACCTCGGCAGCGTCGTGCAGCGGCCCGCTCGGCAGGCGGTGCGACTGGCCGGACACCTCGCGGATCGCCTCATCCGCGAAGCCGATCAGCTGGTCGTCGAACAGGATCGGCTCGATGCTCCAGATCCGTTCGAACTCGACCTCGAGATCCTCCTCGCGCGCGAACTGCTCGGACCGCGCCTTCGCGTCGGCGAGCATCGCCGCCAACCTCGAGGCGTCGAGGTGGCGCTGGTCGAGCAGCTGCTCGGCCGTCTCCACCACCGAGGTCACGATCCCCGGGCTGCAGACCACGCCACCGGACGTGCACACCGCTCCGTCCCCCACGGCCGCCGCGATCTCGCGCAGCGCCAGGGCGAGCTTCGACGCACCTGCAAGCGCGTCGCGGCGCTGATCCATCGGGGTCGAGCCGGCGTGAGCCGCCTGGCCGCGCCACACGACGCGGTGGCGCTCGACGCCGAACGTCCCGAGCACGGTGCCGAGCGGCAGGTCCATCGACTCGAGCACGGGCCCCTGCTCGATGTGGAGCTCGAGGTAGGCCGCCGCGTTCGCGAGCTGTGAGCGCGCGTCCGTCGCCCCGTCGAGGTCCACGCCGTGCGCGCCAATCGCGTGCGGCAACGAGACCCCGTCGCGGTCGACGAGCGAGCGAAGCTCGTTCTGATCACGCATCGAGCCGGCCGCAGCAGACGAGCCGAACAGCGAGCGCCCGAAGCGTGCCCCCTCCTCGTCGGCCCAGGAGACGAGCCGGACGGTCACCGGAGGATCCCCCTCCTCCGCGATCCGGCGCAGCACCTCGGAGCCCGCGACGACGTTCAACGCGCCGTCGAGCCAGCCCCCATTCGGCACGGAGTCGAGGTGGCCGCCGATCACGAGCTCCCGCTCCGTACGTCCCGGCAGGGTCCACCACTGGTTCCGCGCCTGGTCGAACTCCATCTGCGCGCCGGTGCCCTCGAGCTTCGACGCCATCCACTCCTGCGCCCGCACCCACGTGTCGGTCCAGGCCACACGCTGAGCGCCGTCCTCGTTGCCGGTGAGCTCGCGCAGCTCCTCGAGCTCGGCAACCGTGCGCGAGGGATCGAGCGGCATCGCGCGACTCTAACGTCGGCGGAAAGTTGTGGTAGGAACTCCGCCATGGCTTCCGTCGCGGCCCAACGACCGTCGCGTTTCGGCTTCGCGTGGCGGCCCGTGCTCCAGCGGGCCGGGCTGCTGTTCGCGGTGGCTGCCGGCCTGTGGGCCTTCTGGGAGGTCTTCAAGTGGATCGGCGAGACCACGGAGTTCCGGCTGGGCGCCTTCCAGGTGAACGACCGCACTTTCCCCCACCTCCACGACATCGTCGGCCAGCTCTTCGAGCCCTCCCGCCGGAACGGACCGCTGCTGATCGAGGTGCTCTGGGACGCGGCGCTCTTTACGGCGAAAGAGGCGGCCGTCGGCTTCTTCCTGGGCGCGTCGATCGGCTTCGTCCTCGCGGTCCTACTCGCCCACTCGCGCCTGCTGCAGCGCGGATTTCTGCCCTGGATCGTCGCCTCCCAGACCGTCCCGATCCTCGCCGTCGCGCCGATGGTCGTGATCTGGCTCGGCGGCCGCGGCCTCCCCGACTGGTTCTCGGTATCGGTGATCGCTGCCTACCTGACGTTCTTCCCGGTCACGATCAACACGCTCCGCGGCCTCGAGTCCGCCGACCCGAGGGCGATCGAGCTGATGCGCTCCTACGCGGCCAACCCCTGGCGGATCCTCTGGAAGGTCCGCGTGCCCGCATCGCTGCCGTACCTGTTCGCTGCGCTCAAGGTCTCGGCGACCGCATGCATCGTCGGCGCGATCATCGGTGAGCTCCCCGCCTCGATCCAGAGCGGCCTCGGCGGCGCGATCCTCAACTTCAACCAGTACTACGCGAGCTCGCCGCCGAGCCTCTGGGCGACGAACCTCGTCGCGGCGATGCTCGGGATCACGTTCTTCCTCGCGATCGTCCTCCTCGAGAAGCTCGTGGTGAGGCGCGCGCCGGAGAACGTGGCATGAGCGTCGTCAGCCTGAAGGGGGTCGGAAAGGAGTTCGGCACGGGCGGCGTGACGGCACTCCAGGGCATCGATCTCGAGATCGGCGAGCGCGAGTTCGTCTCGCTGATCGGCCCCTCCGGCTGCGGGAAGTCGACGCTGCTGCGGATCATCGGCGACCTGATCCAGCCGACCACCGGCGAGGCGGTGGTGAACGGCAAGTCGGCCCGGCAGGCCCGCGACGACAGGGATTACGGGATCGTCTTCCAGGATGCGGTGCTCTTCGACTGGCGCACGGTCGCGAAGAACATCGCGCTGCCGCTCGAGATGCTCGGCTGGGACCGCAAGCGCAAGGCCGACCGCGTCAAGGAGATGCTCCGCCTGGTCGAGCTCGAGGGCTTCGAGAGCCACCACCCCTGGCAGCTCTCAGGCGGCATGCAGCAGCGGGTCTCGATCGCGCGGGCGCTCTCGTTCTCGCCGCCCCTGCTGCTGATGGACGAGCCCTTCGGCGCTCTCGACGAGATGACGCGCGAGCGGCTCAACCTCGAGCTCCTGCAGATCTGGAACGCGCTCGGCAGCACGATCGTGTTCGTCACCCACTCGATCTCCGAGGCCGTGTTCCTCTCGACGCGGGTCGTCGTGATGACGCCGCGGCCGGGCCGGATCACGGACGTGATCGAGATCGACCTGCCCCAGCCCCGGACCGCGGAGACGCGCGAGCAGCCGCGCTTCTTCGAGCTCGTTGCCGACGTGCGGCACCGGCTTCGCGAGGCCGGAGAGGAGGAGCAGCAGATCTCGGAGGCCGAGCTGATCGTCGCCGAGGAGGGCCTGTGAGCGCCGGCCCGACCGCCGTCCAGCCCGTCCCGCGCGGCGTTTTCGCGCGACGGGTCGGCCGCGGCCTGCGCGACTGGATCCCGGCCGTCGTCGTGTTCCTGCTCGGCATGGTCGCCTGGGAGTTCGGAGTCAAGGCGCTCGACGTGCAGAACTTCCTGCTGCCGCCGCTCTCGGACATCCTCGACACGCTCTGGGCCGACCGCAGCGGCCTCATGGACGCGGCCTGGTTCACCTTCAAGGAGGCGCTCGGCGGCTACGTGCTCGGCTGCTCGGCCGGCATCGCCGTGGCGCTCCTGCTCGCGCGCTTCCGCTCGCTCGCTGCAGCGGTCATGCCTTACGCGATCGCCGCCAACGCGATCCCGATCATCGCGTTCGCCCCGATCACGAACAACTGGTTCGGCCTGCTCTCGCCGTGGTCGAAGATCGTGATCGCCGGGGTCCTCTGCTTCTTCCCGGTCTTCGTCAACACGCTCAAGGGACTGACGTCGGTGCGGCCGTCCTCGATCGAACTGATGCGGAGCTACGCAGCCGGTGAGATCGACATCTTCCGGCGCGTGCGGATCCCCACCGCGCTCCCCTACGTCTTCTCCGCCTTGAAGGTCGCGACCGTACTCGCGATGATCGGCGCCATCGTGGGCGACTACTTCGGCGGCTCCCAGGACTCACTCGGAATCGTGATCAGGCGCGACGCCGGGATCTTCGCCTTCGAGCATGCGTGGGCGGCGATCGTCGTCGCCAGCTTGCTCGGGATCGCCTTCTACGCGAGCGTCTCGCTCCTGGAGCGCATCGCGATGCGGTGGGCACGGACGGAATGACGGGCAAGAAAGGGGAAGGAATGAGGAGACGTTCGACGTGGTTCTGGCTGGCAGCGGTCCTCGGCGCGCTCGTGGTCGGGCTCGCCGCGTGCGGCGGCGACGACGACGAAGGGAACGAGGCTTCGGGCGGCGGCAGCTCGGGCTCGAAGGACTCGGTCACCCTCCAGCTCAAGTGGGTCACACAGGCCCAGTTCGCCGGCTACTACGCGGCGAAGGAGGAGGGTTATTACGACGACGAGGGCCTCGACGTGACGATCCGCCCGGGCGGGCCGGACATCGTCCCCGAGCAGGCCGTTCTCGGCGGCCAGGCCGAGTTCGGCATCAACTGGCTCGACAACACCCTGGCCACGCGTGACAAGGGCCAGAGCATCGTCAACATCGCCCAGGTCTTCACGCGCAGCGGCATGACCGAGGTGACGTGGAAGGACACCGGCCTCGACTCGATCGCGAAGCTGAAGGACAAGAAGGTGGGCGTCTGGCTCGGCGGCAACGAGCACAAGCTGTTCGCGGCCCTGAACAAGAACGGCCTCGACCCGAAGAAGGACGTCAAGATCGTCGCGCAGCCGTTCGACATGAACCTCCTGCTGAACCGCGAGGTCGACGCGGCCGCGGCGATGACCTACAACGAGCTCGCGCAGGTGCTCGAGCAGAAGAACCCGGACACCGGCGACCTCTACCAGCTCGGCGACCTGAACGTGATGAAGATGTCCGACCTGGGAACCGGAGCGCTCGAGGACGGCGTCTTCGTGACCGAGGACTGGATCGCCGACGAGGACAACCAGGACATCGCGAAGCGGTTCCTCAAGGCGAGCATTCGCGGCTGGGTCTTCTGCCGCGACAACCAGGACGAGTGTCTGCAGCACGTGCTCGACAACGGGCCGACCCTCGGCGAGGGCCACCAGCAGTGGCAGCTCAACGAGATCAACGCGCTGATCTGGCCTGCCCCGAAGGGCATCGGCGTCATGGACCCGGAGTCCTTCCAGGTCACCGCTGACATCGCGAAGGACTACAAGATCATCACGAAGCCGGCCACCGACGACGCGTACCGTACGGACATCGCCGAAGCGGCCGTGAACGAGCTGAAGGATGACGACGTCGACGTGAACGGCAACGACTGGCAGAAGGAGACGGTCGAGGTCACCGAAGGCGGCAACTAGTAGTAACTAGGACGCGTAGCGTGCGGCCGCCCGCCTAGGCGCGGGCGGCCGCGAGCCGCTCTCCGGCTGCACGGCGCAGCTCGCGGGCGAGCGCGGGGATTCGCGCCTCGATCAGGCGGAAGTCCTGCTCGAACAGCGAGAACAGGGTCATCTGCGAGGTGGCCACGACGCAGGCCGTACGGCGGCCGGTGCAGAGCAACGCGATCTCGCCGAAGAAGTCGCCCGGGCCGAGCCGGCCGACGTTCTCGTCGTCGATCCGAACGTCGGCGGTGCCCTCCTCGATGGCGAAGAAGCTGTAACCGAACTCGTTGGCGGTCGCGACCTGCTTGCCGTCGGGCACCTCGACGCACTCGGCGTGTTCAGCGATGAGCTCCCGATCCGGAGCCGGGAGCGAGGCGAACAGGGGGATGACTTCCAGCCGCGCCGGGTCCACTCGTGCGATCCTCATCCACTGCGCGCTCGCAGGCCAGCGCGTTCACCAGATCTCCACCGAACGTTCACCGGTTGCAGACTCCCGGAGGCGATGCGTACGCTCGCGGGAGCTTTCGAGAAAGGAGATCCGCGATGTCGGTTCTGATCAAGGGTGGACGTGTCATCACGGCGGCGGACGACTACGCCGGCGACGTGTACGTGGAGGGCGAGCGGATCTCCCTCATTGGGGAGTCGCTCGACATCGAGGCCGACAGGGTCATCGACGCGGCCGGCAAGTACGTCCTGCCGGGCTGCGTCGACCCGCACACCCACCTCGACATGCCGTTCGGCGGCACGGTCACGATCGACGACGTCGAGTCGGGGCAGCGGGCGGCCGCGTTCGGCGGCACCACCTGCCACGTCGACTTCGTCATCCAGCCGCATGGCTCGACGTTCGCCGAGGCCCTCGACGAGTGGAAGGGGAAGGCCGACGGCAAGCAGCTCATCGACATGGGCTACCACATGGCGATCACCGACCTGCGCGAGGGCGGGTCGCTCGAGGAGCTCGGCGGGCTCCCCGACCAGGGCGTGACCTCGTACAAGCTCTTCATGGCCTACAAGGGCGCGCTCATGGTCGACGACGAGACGCTCTTCCGCTCGATGCAGGTCGCGGCCGACTCGGGCGCGCTCGTGATGGTGCACGCCGAGAACGGCGACGCGATCGACGTGCTCGTCAAGGAGGCGCTCGAGGCGGGCAACACCGAGCCCAGGTACCACGCGCTGACGCGGCCGCCGGAGACCGAGGGCGAGGCGACGAACCGCGCGATCCAGCTCTCGCGGGTCGCGGGGTCGCCGCTGTATGTCGTCCACGTGTCGTGCCACGAGGCGGTCGAGCCGATCGCGCTCGCCCGCGAGAAGGGCTGGGATGTCTGGGGCGAGACGTGCACGCAGTACTTCTTCGTCGACTACACGTTCCTCGAGCGGCCGAACTTCGAGGGCGCCAAGTTCGTCTACACGCCGCCTCCGCGCGACAAGGCCAACCAGGACGTGCTCTGGAACGCCGTCCGGACGGACGTGCTGTCCGCGATCTCGACCGACCACTGCGCGTTCAACTGGGACGGCCAGAAGTCGCTCGGCAAGGACGACTTCTCCAAGATCCCGAACGGCGGGCCCGGGCTCGAGAACCGGCTGCACATGATCCACGAGTTCGGCGTGCGCGGCGGCCGGATCACGCTCAATCGGATGGTCGAGCTGCTCGCAACGAACCCGGCGAAACTGTTCGGGCTGTACCCACGCAAGGGCACGATCCCCGTCGGCTCCGACGCGGACATCGTCGTCTTCGACCCCGAGAAGCAGCACACGATCTCGGCCTCGACCCACCACTCGAACGTCGACTACAACCTCTTCGAGGGCACCGAGGTCACCGGCTCGCCCGAGGTCGTCCTGCTGCGCGGGAACGTGCTCGTCGACGGCGACCAGCTGGTGGCGTCGCCCGGGATCGGCCAGTTCGTGAAGCGTGCCCGCTTCGGCGAAGAGCTGAAGCCGGCGGCGGCGGTGGCGTTGCCGACCTCCCGGTCGTCCGCTTCGGGCGTGTCCGGGGTCAGACCCCGGACACGCCCTGCGCGGACATCCCGAGGTGCTAGTCAGAAAACGAAGTAGGCATGCTTCAGGCGTGAGCTTGCGGACGCGAAGACACGACCCCTTGAGGCATGTCTGGGGTCAGACCCGACCGGTCCATGGTGGCCGTGACCTGACCGTGCTCGCGGCGGCCGTCCTCGCGTTTGCAGCCGGGTCCGCCCCCGCCGCTCGCGGCAACTCGTTCGACGAGCAGCGGGCGTTCGCGCTGCTCAAGGAGCAGGTCGCGATCGGG
>CAVWYB010000026.1:0-10146 GCA_963759145.1 uncultured Solirubrobacterales bacterium | reverse complement strand
GGAGGCGGCCGCGACGTGGGCATCCGACGTCGATTACGAGCACCGCTTCGGCCTGATCGCGACCAGCGGCGCAGGGCACCGCATCGTCGGGCACGCTGGCTACCAGGTGACGAACGGCGACCGTGCCGAGGTCGCCTTCGAGGTGGCGGACGACCTTCAGGGCCAGGGCCTGGGCACCATTTTGCTCGTGCACCTCGCCGAGGCCGCAGAAGAGCAGGGTGTGGCCATTTCGAAGCGAGCGTGCTTCCCCAGAACTTCCGGATGGCAGGGGTCTTTCGCGAGAGCGGATTCTCGGTGCGGATGCGATCCGCGCCGGATCTGATCTCGGTGGAGATGCCGACGATGATCTCCCCGGCTGCGCGCGAACGCTTCGAAGACCGGGAGCGTGCTGCCGCGGTTGTCGCCGTGCGCCGGTTCCTCGAGCCGGGGTCCGTGGCTGTGATCGGCGCATCGCGACAGCGCGGCACCGTCGGAGCGGAGGTCTTCCACAATCTGCTCGCCACCGGTTTCAACGGCCCGGTCCACCCGGTGAACCCACATGCCGACGTCGTGCAGTCGGTGCGCACCTTCAAGTCGGTGCTCGACGTGACAGGTGACGTCGAGCTGGCGATCGTGGCGGTACCGGCTGCTGCCGTCATCGGCGCGGTGCGTGACTGTGCGGAGAAAGGCGTAAAGGCGCTAGTCGTCATCTCAGCCGGCTTTGCGGAGACCGATGCCGAAGGGACTGCGAGACAGAACGAGTTGGTCCGGATCTGCCGGGAGGGCGGCATGCGGCTGGTCGGGCCGAACTGCCTTGGCGTCCTCAATACCGCCCCAGACGTGCGGCTGAACGCGATATTCGGCCCGCTGTTTCCCCCACGCGGGCGTGTCGGATTTCTCTCGCAGAGCGGGGCCCTCGGCCTGGCCATCGTCGACTATGCCGCGAAGCTCGACCTCGGGTTGTCCTCGTTCGTGTCCGTGGGGAACAAGGCCGACATCTCCGGCAACGACCTCATGGAGTACTGGGAAGCCGACGAGAGCACGGACCTGATGCTCCTGTATCTGGAGTCCTTCGGAAACCCACGAAAGTTCGGCCGGATCGCCCGCCGGGTCGCGCGCAAGAAGCCGATCCTTGCGGTCAAGAGCGGCCGTTCGGCGGCCGGCGCACGCGCTGCCTCATCTCACACCGGGGCGTTGCTCGCCTCATCCGACGTGACCGTCGATTCGCTCTTCGAGCAGGCGGGCGTCATACGGACTGACACGCTCGCTGAACTGTTCGACGTCGCGACGCTGCTCGCAAGCCAGCCAATACCTTCCGGCAGGCGCGTGGCAATAGTGACCAACGCAGGCGGGCCGGGGATCATGTGCGCGGACGCATGCGAGTCCCACGGTCTCGAGGTCGTTCAAATCGGCGACGACGTGAAAGCCGAGCTTGCCACGTTCCTTCCGCCGGCAGCCGCGCTCGCGAACCCTGTGGACATGATCGCGACCGCGCCGGCCGAGCACTACCGACGTGCCGTGAGCGTCGTGGGTAGCCATCAGGCTGCTGACGCGATCATCGCAATCTTCATCCCGCCCCTGCTTACCGAGCCGGCAGAGGTTGCGGCAGCCATTCGGGAGGGCATCGGAGACATCGACGCACCGGTACCGGTGCTCGCCGTGTTCATGACCGCCGAGGGCGCTCCCGCTGACCTGAGATCCGAGGAGGAAACCGTCCCCGCGTTTGCGTTTCCTGAAGACGCCGCTCGGGCGCTTGCGCGCGCGGCTGACTACGGCGTGTGGCGCTCGACACCCGGCGGAGAGGTGCCGATTTTCGCGGAGGCCCGCGTCGAGGAGGCGGCCGCGGTGATCGCGGGTGCCCTTGCCGGCCAGCGGGATTGGCTCGAGCAAGAAGACGTCGCGAGGCTGCTGTCGTGTTACGGCATACCGCAACCTGAGTCGCAGGTCGTCGACACGGCTGAGGGGGCGGGGCGGGCGGCCGCGGAGTTCGGCGGAAAGATCGCGCTCAAGGTGATAGCGCCAACGCTCCTCCACAAGACCGACGTCGGTGGCGTGGAGCTCTCGCTCGAGGGCGCGGCCGCGACCACGGCCGCGGCCGCGGAAATGGCACGGAAGGTCGGAGAAGCTGGGCACCCCCCGAGCGGCTTCCTGGTCCAGCAGATGGTGCCTACCGGAGTTGAGCTGCTGGTGGGCGTCGTCCACGACCCGCTGTTCGGCCCCGTCGTGGCCTGTGGAGCCGGCGGTGGCCAGGCCGAGCTGCTGAAGGATGTGGCGGTGCGCATATCGCCGCTGACCGACCGCGACGCGGGGGAGATGGTCAGATCGCTGAAGACCTTTGCGCTCCTGGACGGATTCCGCGGAGCGCCGAAGGCGGACGTCGGCGCACTCGAGGACGTTGTGCTGCGAGTCGGTGCCCTCGTCGAGAACCATCCCGAGATCGCGGAGATGGACTGTAATCCCGTGACGGTGTCGGGAGATGGCGCCATCGTCGTGGACGCCCGCGTCCGGGTCCAGGAAGCCGCGCCGCCGCGCCCCGAGCCGGCGTTGCGCGCTACCTGAGCGGCGCGTTGATCGCTGCGCCTAGGGACAGCCGCCGTAACAGCGAGCTAACCCGCTTATCGGAGCCGTAGTCAGGCATGGCCGCTTCATCGCACAGGATCCCCCAGGGCCGCGTGGAGGGCGCGAAGGGCCTCGACATCGACTAGACGCCCGTGACTCCATGTTCGACTCAGGGCCGCTGCCGACGCACGGTTACACGCCTCGTAGGCTAGGTTCCAGGGATCGCGAAGAAGGAAGAGTTCGTGGCAGGAACCGATCGCATGCACCATGTCGTGATCGCCGGCGGTGGAGTCGCAGGTCTGGAAGCGCTGATGGCGCTTCGGGATTTGGCTGGCGATCGAGTCGAGATGACTCTGGTTGCGCCGGAGCCTGACTTCATCTACAAGCCGTTCGCGGTGGAGGAGCCCTTCTCGCACCAGCCGCCGGAGCAGCGTGCGCTCGAGCCCATTGTCCGGGAATTCGGAAGCCGCTTTCTCCAGGCGGCCGCGCAGCGAGTCGACCTCGCCGAACGCAGCGTGGAGCTCTCAAGCGGGGAGACGTTGGAATACGCGGCGTTGCTCGTCTGCGTCGGCGGACGGCCGAAGGCCGCCTTCCGTCACGGGACCGCGTTCGTAACCTCCGGCCAACCGCTCCAAATCGACGAGTTGCTGGCGAACGCAGCCGGCGCGCCGTCGCGGCGGATCGCCTTCGTGGTCCCACCCGGCGTGACATGGCCGCTTCCCATCTACGAGCTGGCGCTGATGGCCCGGCGGCGCGCCGAGAGCCTGGGCCTCGTCGAGCTGGAGCATGTGGTGGTCACCCCGGAGTCGGGCCCGCTGATCATGTTTGGCTCGGCGGCTAGCGGGGAGGTGGAAGCGCTGCTTCGGGCTCGTGGGATCGCGGTCGAGACCGGCGCATATGCTCGCGAGACGCAGGATGGTTCGCTCATCCTCAGCCCGGGGGACCGCCGCCTCGAGCTCGGCGGGCTCGTCGCGCTTCCCTTGATGGAGGGTCCCGGGATCGCCGGGCTTCCTTCGGACGAGCACGGGTTCATCCCAATCGACGACCACGCGCGCGTGCTGGGCGCGGAGGACGTGTACGCGGCCGGGGATGGGACGACGTTCCCGATCAAGCAAGGCGGAATTGCCAGCCAGCAGGCGGACGCGGCGGCCGAGCACATCGCCGCACGCGCCGGCGCGCTGGTGGATCCTCAGCCTTTTCACCCCGTTCTGCGCGGAAAGCTTCTCACCGGGGACGAGTCGCTGCACCTCAGGCACGATCTCACGGGAGGGACCGGCGAGGGGTCGGCGGCGCTCGATTGCCTGTGGTGGCCGCCACACAAGATCAGCGGCCGCTACCTCGCCGCGTGGCTTGGCGGGGCCACGCCTCACACCGACCCCGAGCCGCCTCGCCGGCCGATCGATGTCGAAGTTGCGCTACCGACGGAGTGGCATCGAATGCCCATGGCACTGGACCACTACGGCCCGCCGGATCGTTGAGTCATCCCCGGTAACCTCTCGCGCCGATGAACCGGCGGGCGCTCCTGATCTCGAAAGGGTGGGTGCAGGCCGTCCTGCTCGTGGTGCTGTTCGGCTTCTTCGTGCTCGGCCTGCTGGCCTACCGCACGTACCAGGCCAAGCCGCCGACGCCACAGCGTGTTGTCGACGCGCAGGAGTCAGCTTCTCTACACGGCTTCCGACATTCGCAAGGGCCAGCAGGTCTTCCTCCACAACGGGCTGATGGAGTACGGCTCGGTCTTCGGCCACGGGGCCTACCTCGGGCCTGACTTCACCGCGGACTACCTGCGCCGCTCATCGGACCTCGTCCGAAGCGCCTACGGGGGAGCGGGCTCAGACGCGGCGAGCCGTCGGACGATTCAGGACTTCCGCACGAACCGCTATGACGAGACGAGCGGGACCCTCACGCTGACCGCACCGCAGGCCGAAGCGCACCGCCGACTCGTCGCCCACTACTCCCGCTTCTTCTCCGAGCCGACGACCAAGCATGGGTTGCGTTCCGGCGCGATCACCGATCGCACCGAGCTGCGCCGAGCTCACCGCCTTCTTCGGATGGACCGCGTGGGCCGGCTCCGACCAATCGCCCGGGCCACAACTACTCCTACACCAACAACTGGCCGCCCGAGCCACGAGTCGACAACCGGCCGACCGCCAACGTGATCGTCTGGAGTGTCCTCTCGCTGATCGCGCTGCTGGGTGGAATCGGGATCCTGTTCGGCGTCTTCGGACGCTGGCGGTTCCTGGGTTGGCACGGTCGCGAGCAGGCGAGCCTGTCGTTCCGAGCACCCGGGGACGTGGCACTGACGCCTGCGCAGCGGGCGTGCGCGTGGTTCTTCTTCGTGATGGCCGCGCTGTTCCTGCTCCAGACGGTCGTCGGCGCCGCGTCCCAGCACTACCGGGCCGAGATCGACAGCTTCTTCGGGCTCGACCTCGCGCAGATCTTCCCGTACAACCTGATGCGCACCTGGCACGTGCAGCTCGCCCTGTTCTGGGTTGCGACGTCGTTCGTCGCTGCGGGCATCTTCCTGGCGCCGATGATCGCCCGTCGCGAACCCAAGCATCAGGGCAAGCTCGCCTTCGCGCTGCTCGGCGCCCTGGCGGTGGTCGTCTTCGGCACGCTGATCGGCTCGTTCCTGGGAATTCACGGCACTCTGCAGGGCGCTGCCTCGAACTGGTTCGGGCTCCAAGGCTTCGAGTACCTCGATCTCGCCCGGGTCTGGCAGGTGCTGCTGACCGTCGGGCTGATCGTCTGGGTCTTCATGCTCTTCCGGGTGCTGCGCGGACGGCTGCGCAGCGATCACCCCGGCAACATGCCGTGGCTGTTCTTCCTGGCCGCGCTGCGCGATCCCCGCCTTCTACGCCGTCGGGCTGATCGCGCGCACCGGTGACCACTTCACGGTCGCCGAGTTCTGGCGCTTCTGGGTCGTGCACCTCTGGGTGGAGGACTTCCTCGAGCTGTTCACCACGGTGATGGTCGCCTACATGTTCGTGCTGCTCGGGGTGGTCCGCGAAAGGGTAGCGTTGACAGTCGTCTTCCTGGACATCATCTTGTACTCGTTCGGCGGGGTCATCGGGACGATGCACCACCTGTACTTCTCCGGCGAGCCGGCCGAGCACATGGCGCTCGGCGCGTTCTTCTCCGCTGCCGAGGTCATCCCGCTCACCTTCCTGACCGTCGAGGCATGGTCGTTCCTCCAGCTAGGCGCGGCGCAGCAGTCACGGGCCAGCACGCCGTTCCCACACCGCTGGGCGGTGATGTTTCTGGTCGCCGTGGGGTTCTGGAACTTCCTCGGCGCCGGCATCTTCGGCTTCCTGATCAACCTGCCGGTCGTCTCCTACTACGAGATCGGAACGGCGCTGACGGCCAACCACGGCCACGCGGCGATGATGGGCGTCTACGGGATGCTGGCAATCGGCCTGGCGCTGTTCTGCCTGCGCTACCTGATCCCGGCCGAGCGCTGGCCGGAGAAGTGGGCGAGGATCAGCTTCTGGTCGACCAACATCGGGCTCGCCTGGATGTGCTTCGCGACGCTGCTGCCGCTGGGCATCCTGCAGCTCTACGAGTCGGTGAACAAGGGGTACTTCGAAGCGCGCGAGCTGGAGTTCCTGACCAACGACACGAACGCGTTGATCGAGTGGTTGCGCCTGCCGGGCGACTTGCTCTTCATCGCGGGTGGCGCGATCCCGACGCTCTACATCGCATACTTGGGCATCCGCCACACGGTCAAGCGGGTGACGCTCGAGGAGCCCGAGGACATCCTCTTCACCGAGATTGTGGAACCCGAAGGTGTTCCGGCGATGGACGGGGACGAGGCCGCCGCCGCGAGGACTGACGTGAGCACCGAGGTCTTCCTCTTTGCCGGCTACGCGGCGCTCCTGCTGGCAGTCGCCGGGCTCCTCGAGTGGCTGTCGGCGCACACCCACCGGCGGTCCCTGCGCTATCGGACAGCGGGTTTCGAGTACGACGCGCACCATGACCACTGGCGGTGCCCCGAGGGCCAGTACCTGTGGCCCCACGAGTTCGACCACGAGCGCCGGCTCGTCCGATACCGCGGCAAGGCGCACATCTGCAACGGCTGCCCCGTAAGCACGCTTGCACGGACTCCGACGAGGGCCGGGAGGTGGTGCGCCCGCTCGATCCATGGCCCCACTCGGAGGCGGGCCGCTTCCATCGCGGCATATCGCTGATGCTGGTCACGCTCGCTTTGCTGGTGCTCGCGGTGGCGGTCGTCCGCAATCACCAGCCCGGTGAGCTCGGGTTGCTCGCGGGCGCGCTGGTCGTGTGCCTGCTCTGCGGCCGCTGGCTCCTGCGCGACTTCCGCGCCCATCCGGCCGGCTTTCCCGCTCCCGCACCTTCGCACGGCCTGCGCCTGCCGCCGTCATCCCACGCCGATCGCAGCCTTCTCAACTCTCCTTCAGTACCGCATACCAGACCCGCTCGGCGACCGCGATGAGGATTTCGCTCGTGCGCGCGAGCCTGCGGTAGAGCTCGCGCCGGGCGGCGACCTCCCGGAGGTCGTCGACGTCGATCAGAGCCGACATCGCGTGGCGGTACACGCGCTCGAGGTCCCGCTGGCTCTGGACGGCCTCGTCGGCCGCTCTGGTCGCAGCGCTCCGGTCGTGCTCGAGCGAGGCGAACGCCTCGGCGAGCCGCCTGGTGCCATTGGCGAGCTCTCGTGCCATCTCGGCGATCGCGCTGTCGGGTGAGGCATGCATGACTTCGGCCTCTCGCACCAGGTTCTTTGCGCTTTTGAGGACTTCGTCGAGCCCCCGGGAGAGCTCGAAGATGTCCTCGAGCTCGAGCGGCGTCATGAAGGTCATCGATAGGGCCCTACGGAGCTCCCGCTTCCGCTCGTCCGCCCGATGCTCGCATTCACGCACCCGGTCGGCCGCCGCCGGTGTGCCCTCCGCCCATGCGACCAGCGCATCGACGCCCTCGACGGTGATCTCCATTTGCTCGCGGAGCATCCCGACCACGTCGGGTGCCTCCGGGAGAAACCATCGCCTCGGTCTCATCCGATCGCCCTCCAACAAAAGAGCGTAGCCGCCCCGGCCGCGGCCGTGGCGGGGAGCGTCAAGAGCCAGGCGAATCCCATCGAGCGCACGACCAGCCAGCGAACATGGCGCCGGCGTCCGCGGCCGACGCCGACGCCGGCGACAGAGGAGGCTACGACCTGTGTCGTGGACACGGGCGCGCCCGCGTACGAGGCGCCGAGGATCACCGCTGTGGAGGCGCCCTGGCTTGCGAGTGCATCGATCGACGCAAGACGAAAGATTCGGCGGCCGACCGTCCGCACGATCCGCCAGCCGCCCATCGCCGTGCCGAGGGTCAGTGCGGCTCCGCACGCGAGCTTGACCCACACTGGAACGGACAGCTGACCGATGTGGCCGGTGGCGAGAAGCAGCGCGGCGATCACCCCCATCGACTTCTGTGCGTCGTTTGCCCCGTGGCTGAACGAAAGCGCGGCGGACATGACCCATTCGGAGCCGCGAACCGGCCCCTGGATGCGGCGGGTGGCGCGGCGGAGGACCCGCTGGTTGACGCGCGTGAGCACGACCCCGAATGCGAGTCCGATCGGCGCCGAGACCGCGAGTGCGATCATGACGCCCAAGACGCCGACGGGTTTCAAGCCGTCGAACCCACCCCACCGGACCGCGTCGATCCCGGCATCCGCGACGGCCGCTCCAACGAGTCCACCGACGAGGGCGTGTCCCGAGCTCGAGGGCAGCCCGCGCCACCAGGTCAGCAGGTTCCAAAGAGCTGCGCTGAGTACTCCGGATCCGATTACCGCAACCGCCTGCGAAGGGGAGACGGTCACGATTCCAGCGATCGTGTCCGCGACAGCGGTGCCCACGAGCAGTGCCCCGAGCATGTTGAAGACCGCCGAGAGCGCGATCGCGTGTCCCGGTCTCGCGCCGCGCGTCGCGACCAATGTCGCAATTGCATTCGCGGCGTCGTGAAAGCCATTCGTCAGTGCGAAGACGAGGGCGAACGCGATCGCGAGGCCGAGTTCCACGCGGCAATCGGCCGCCTCGCGGAGCCGGCCCTACCCGTGCTCGAAATGCTGCACGGAGGCGTCGGAGCCTGGGAACAGCTCGGCCACCCTGGGATCCCAATGCGCCATCGTTGACACATGCTCCCACCGCGAGCGCGCGCTCGCATCTGTGGGGGCGCTCGGGTTCAAGGACCCCTCCGTCTCGCCCGTAGATCCGGTGCCGTTTGGGTAGCCGATGCGGATGGAGGGTGCTCGTGACGCGATATCTTCGCTTCATTGGAAGTACGAGAGGAGCCGAGATGCCGACAAGCGTGATCGCCGCCCATCGCCGCAACGCCCCGTCTCCCCCCAGCGGCGACCCCCTTGAAACGCCGGTACGGGAGCTGTCCGAGTTCGACCTCGCCGCTCTCGAGCGGGGCGCGTGATGGCCGGCGGAGACAGACCGCGCGTCGTCATCGCCGGCGGCGGCGTTGCGGCGATCGAGGCCCTCCTCGCGCTGCGCGACCTGGCTGGCGACGGGGTCGAGATCTCCATCGTGGCGCCCGAGCGCGAGTTCGTCTATCGGCCGCTCGCAGTCGCAGGTCCATTCGACCTCGGCCAGCCACCGCGGTTCGATCTGGGTGGATCGTGCGCGACTTCGACGCGACACATCATCAGGAGGCCGTGGTCGCGGTCACGCCCGAAGAGCGTCTGGCAACGACGCGAAACGGTGACGCGATCTCCTACGACGCCTTGATAATCGCGACTGGCGCCGACCCAGAGGAGGCCGTGCCAGGTGCCCTGACATACCGCGGGGAAGCTGATCGCGATGCCCTTCGAACCATGATTGCCGAGTTCGAGCATGAAGGGGTTGGCAGGACCATCGCCTACACGGTGCCCTCGGGAACGACATGGACGCTGCCCCTCTATGAGCTCGCTCTGATCACAGCGGCGCGGTTCCGCGCTACCGGCAACGCCACAAGGGTGAAGCTGGTCACTCCCGAGACGGCGCCCCTCGAGATTTTTGGACGCAGGGCAAGCGAAGCCCTCGCGGAGCTCCTCGCTTCGCGTGGCGTGGAGGTTTTCACATCGACGCATCCGGTCAAGTTCCCCACAGCTCGCTGACAGTCGTGCCCGAGGGGAGGGTGCCGGCCGGACGAGTCATCGCGTGCCGCGCTTCGCGGACGCGCCCCGGTGGGCGTTCCAGTAGATGCCCAAGGCTTCATCCCGGTGGACTCGCATGGCTTGGTCGAAGGGCTCACCGACGTCTACGCCGCCGGCGACGTGACAGCCGGCTCGATCAAGCAGGGTGGCATCGCGACGCAGCAGGCGGATGCGGTCGCGGCTGCGGTCGCCGCGCGGTTCGGCGCTGAGGTCGACCCCGAGCCGTTCAGGCCCGTCCTGCGCGGAGTCCTTCTCACCGGAGACGGCGCCCGCGTCATGCGGTCTGAGGTGTCAGGGGGTCGGGGCGAGCCCTCGGAGGGCATTGCTGAGATGCTCTGGTGGCCTGACGGCAAGATCGTCGGGCGTTTTCTGTCGCTCTATCTCGCGCGAGACGCGCACCCGGTCGAGCCGCAGAAACCATTGACGCCAGACGCGATCCCGGTGGACGTCGAACTGTTGGGCGCCGGCACCTC
>CAVWYB010000025.1:0-312764 GCA_963759145.1 uncultured Solirubrobacterales bacterium | reverse complement strand
GATCCTGGTGGCGCTCGCGATCGTCGACTCGTTGCGGAACTGGACCCTCTACGGGGCGCCCTGGTGGATCTGGCTGGTGCTCGCGATCCCCGAGGCTGCGCTCCTCGTCGCGCTGCTGGCCTGGGGCAGTAGGGACCTGGTGCCCGGCCGCCGGCGCGACGCGATCGTCGTGCTGCTCGGGTTCCTGTGCGTGGCGAGCCTCGCGGGGACCGTCCTTCTGGTAGCGGCGCTTGTCGGTTCGAGCACCGATGACCTCAGCGGCGGCAACCTGCTCGTGCATGCGCTGGCTGTCTGGCTGACGAACATGATCGTTTTCAGCCTGCTCTTCTGGGTGCTCGACGCTGGGGGGTCCGGTGCGCCGCGCGACGGTGGGTCGCGCCACGCCCGATTTCCAGTTCCCGCAGGACCAGAGCCCGGAGCTCGACCTCGGTGGGTTGGCGCACTGCGCTCTTCGATTACGTCTACGTCTCGCTCACGAACTCGATGGCATTCAGCCCGACCGACGCGATGCCCCTGACCCGGAAGGCGAAGGGTCTGATGTCGGTCGAGTCGGTGCTCTCGAACGTCATCATCGTGCTGGTGATTGCCCGCGCTGTGAACGTGCTTGGCTCGAGCTGAGGGCAGTGTCACCAGGGGACTCGCGATGGAGGCCCGGGCAGGGCACTCCAGACATGGGCGCGGCGGGTTTCGAACCTGCGACCTCTCGCGTGTGAAGAAACTCACGCCCACGCCGCGATTCCGCTCTACACCGCACCGGGAGCGGGATCAGGGCGCGAGAGGTGGCGCCTGGATAGGGCTGGATTAAGCCGGATTGGCTTCGATCTGGGCAGAAATCAGGCGTTTCTGCCCGAACGTCTATGGCACAAGGCCCTGCGTCAAGAAGAGCGCGTGTCGCGTGTCGACGCGTCACCCGCCATACCCCCGTACCTGAGTAAGTCCTATCGGACCAGCGAGTCGTAGCTCGGCGGCGCCGAGTCGACCGCGGGCTTCCTCTTCTTGCGCGGGACGGCGACCTTCGCAACTCCCGAGCACGTGCCGTCGCGCCCGTCCGTGGCCGTGAAGGCGATCCGGTAAACGCGCCCATCACCGCGGGGGTTACGCTCGGCGCGAATCCGCAGCCCGCCCTCCCCTTCGACGATCGCGTCCGGCGAGGTCGCGTCGCCGCTGCCTCGACCGGCTCATCCTGGGTCACGCTGTCGACCGTGAGCGACACCGGATCGCCGTCGGGGTCGGTCGCGCCGTCGAGCGTGAGCGCGATGAGGCGGCGGTTCACGGTCGTGAGCACCGTGCGGGATGCGGCGACGCCGGAGCAGTCGGGCGGGCGGTTCGGGATTGGCTGCCAGTCGGGCAAGCCATCGAACGCCGTGTTCCGTTGTTGGTGAGCCGGGTCACCGCGCTCCCGTCGGCGTTCATCGTGTAGATCTCTTCGTGGTGCCGTCCGCAGCTCTCGAACGCGATCTTGGTGCCGTCCGGAGACCAGGCGGGCTCGGCATCGCCCACCGCGTTGTTGGTGACCCGGGTCACCCCGCTCCCGTCCGCGTTCATCGTGTAGATGTCGAAGGAGGCCATCGTCGCGCGCGCTACCGAACGCGATCTTCGTGCCGTCCGGCGACCAGTTCGGGGCTGACGTCGATGCGCCGGGTTGTTCGTGATGTTCGTCTGCCCCGTGCCGTCGGCGTTCATCGTGTAGATCTCCGCGTTATCGGGGCCGTCGCGGTCAGCTATGCGAACGCGATCTTGGTGCCGTCCGGCGACCAGGCGGGGCGAAGTCGTCGACCGCGTTGTTGGTGATCGTTCGTCTGCCCCGTGCCGTCGGCGTTCATCGTGTAGATCTCGGAGGTGCCGTCGCGAGCCCTAGAACGCGATCTTGGTGCCGTCCGGCGACCAGGCGGGCGAAGTCGTCCGCCGGGTTGTTGGTGAGTCGGGTCACCCCGCTGCCGTCGGCGTTCATCGTGTAGATCTCGATGTTGCCGTCGCGGAGGGCCCCGGTCGAATGCGATCTTGGTGCCGTCGGGCGACCAGGCGGGAACTCATCGTGATCCGGGTTGTTGGTGACGTTGCGTCTGCCCCGTGCCGTCGGCGTTCATCGTGTAGATCTCCGCGTTGAACGCCGGACCTTCCGATCGGACGAAGGCGATCTTTCCGTTCACGCCCGGGAAGGCGGCGTGGGTGGGCGCTGAGAACGCGAACAGCGCGAAACCCACTAGCGCGAGCGAGCAGATCGCCCGCCGCGCTTGAACTCCGATGAACGCTGGATTCAAGAGTTCCCTCCTCGACGGACGAGCGGAGTCTAGCGCGGCGACAGCCATCCCAAGGACCGTGTTGACCGCATCGGGACTTTGGCGCTGAGTCGTCGCTGTGGTGGTCACGCACAATCCCGAAATGGGCGCGGCGGGTTTCGAACCTGCGACCTCTCGCGTGTGAAGAAACCGCGGCTAAACGCCGCGATTCCGCTCTAGGCTCGCACGGCGAGCGGGATCGAGGCGCGTCAGGCACGTCCCCATATAGGTCTGGGTTAGGTCGGATTGGTCTCGATTCGGGCAGAAATCACCCGTTCTGCCCAAATCGAATCGCTAGCTAGCCGAAGGATCGTGCTCCGGCGCTGTGCCAACCTCCACCAGGGGAGACACTCGCCCCTCGATCGCTCCGTAGCCGTTCTCGCGCGCGAGCGCCAGGGCGCGCGCTGCCTCCTCCCCGGCCCGCTTCCGGTCGCCTCGGCGCGCAAGCGCCTCCGCCCACCCGGACCGGGCGCGGGCGGCCCAGAGCAGCAGGCCGTGTCGCTCCTGGAACTCGCAGGCGCGGGCAAGGTGCTCGTCGGCGCGCTCGTCCCAGCCGAGCGTCGCCGCCAGCAGCCCCAGGTAGGTGCGGACGTCCCCGTAGGTGATCGCTCCGGTCCAGACCATCTGGTCCGCCCACGGCTCCATCAGCTCGTAGAGTGGCGCGGCCGCCTCCCGCACGCCCGTCAGCGCGGCGGCGTCGGCGTAGATCGCAAGCGTGGTGGGGCGGATGAAGTCGTGGGGGACGTGCGCGAACCGGTCCGCGGCCGCCCTCTCGACGATCGTTGCCGCCTCCACCGTTCGGCCGCCCCAGCAGTAGAGCTGGGCGAGGCCGGACTGCCAGACCGGGAGCCCGGGGTTTGCCTTCGCGTTCTCCTCGACCAGCGGGATGAGCTCCTCGCCTCGGCCCTGATAGAGGCGGATCACGCGAGCTGTGAGCCGTAGATCATGAACGCGTCCGGCTGACCGCCCTCGTTTCCGGCCTGAAGCCCCTCCCCCGCCAGCCGCTCCGCTTCTGCGAGGTCTCCGCGCAGGAGCGCCACGCAGGCATCCATGTAGAGCGTGAACCAGCGCAGGGTCGGCTGGCCGAGCTTCTCGCGCCAGTGCACGCTCCGCACCAGCGCTGCGTCTGCGCGCACGAGGTCGCCTCGCAGGGCGCTGATCTGGGTCTCGTAATACGCGCCCCAGAACTCCAGCGCGGGATCGCCGATCTCCCTGGCCTGCTCGAGCAGCTCATCCACGCGCGTGATGCTGACGTCGACCGCGTCCGAAGCCCACAGGGCGAGGGAGGCGTCCCGCAGCGCGTAGGCGAGGGTGCGTGGATCGCCGGCATCGCGAGCGAGCGTGAGCGCCTCTTCGGCGAGCGCTCGCCGGCGCTTGTGATCGGGGCCCGTCAGCAGCTCCAGCGCCTGCAGCAACATGAGGCGTCCGCACCGTGCAGGATTGGTAAACCCGTCGAGTTCGAGCGCCTGCTCGAGCGCCCGCACGCGCTCCTCATCCACGGTGCCAAAGTTGCTCTGCGTCCCGCGGCTGTTGGCAAGCGCTGCGCGGGCGGCGCGATCGGCGTCGCGAAGCTCGAAGGCGATCTCGGAGGCCTCGAGCAAGGTTTCCCTGAAGGCCGACTCGCCGGCCTGGCGCTGAGCCTCGCCAAGCCCGATCAGTAGCTCGCAACGCTCGCCTGTATCGACGTCGGGCAGCTCGCTCTGAAGCGCGAGCGCTTGATCAAACCAGCGAACAGCTTCGTCGGGGGCGAGCTCGGCGAGCGCGCGCTCTCCCGCCAAGCGAGCGTAGCCGATCGCCTTCGGGGCCGCGTGCGGCGTCGATGCCTTCGCCCAGTGCTGGGCGAGCTCGCCCACGCGCGCGCCCGGGCCGGTGCCGCAAAGCTCCTCGAGCGCCTCCGCCACGCGCTGGTGGAGGCGGGCGCGGCGCGTCGTGCCGATGTCTTCGTAGAGGGTGTGGCCGATGAGCGCGTGGACAAAGAGAAGCGGCCCGGCCGCGATTGTGGACTCGACCAGGACCGAGGCCGCCACCGCCCGCTCGAGAAGGTCGAGCAGCTGCTCCTCGTCTTGCTCGGTGGCGCGGAAGAGCAGATCTGCGTCGAAATCGCGCCCGATCACGGCCGCCACCTGAAGCGCCTTTTGCGCGTCCCCACCGAGGCGCTTTGCGCGGCGGCCGATTACCTCGCGCACGCTGTGCGGAAGGCCCAGCTCGGACAGCGAACCACGCACGCTCCAACGCCCGCTCTCGTCTTGATGGATGGCACCGGACTCAAGCAGGTGGCGCAGCAGCTCGCCGGTGTAGAACGGGTTGCCGTCCGTCTCCCGGAAGAGCTCGCCCGAGAGCCCCAGGCCTGCCTCGTCGAGCTCGTGCCCGGCCGCCCGCTCCATGATCTCCACGATCTCGGGCTCGGCAAGACCTTCGAGCGTGAGCCGCTCGACCCCCTGCTCGCGGTGAAGCCCCGCGATCGTGTCGTTGAGCGGGTGCTCGGGTGCGAGGTCGGCCTCGCGGTAGGTGACGAGCACAAGCGCGCGCATACCGTGCCCTTGTGCGGCGACGTGCCGCAAGAGCAAGAGCGTGGGCTTGTCCGCCCAGTGCAGGTCGTCGAACACCAGCACGAGCGGCAGGTCGCCCGCCGCCTCGCCGAGCAGTCCCGCGACCGCGCCCCAGAGTAGATAGCGCTCGGTGTCGGGATCCGTCTCCCGCGGCTCGGGAACCCCGGGGAGGCGGGCTCTGAGCGCCGGGACGAGCCGCACGAGCTCGCCGCCGTGGCGTGCGACGTGGTCCTGCAGCACCCGCTGCGGCGCGTGTTCCACGTAGTGGGAGAGCGCCTCGACCCAGGGCCCGTACGGGAGCAAGAGCTCCTCCTCGGCTCGCCCATAAAGCACGGCCGCACCCTTGGCGCGCGCCTCCAGCGCGGCGTGCGTGCAAAGCCGCGTCTTGCCGATCCCCGGCTCGCCCGCGATCAGCGCAAGGCGCCGGTTACCTTCGCCTGCATCTTCGAAGAGCGCCCGCAGACGCTCGCGCTCAGCGCTGCGCCCGACGAAGCCGACGGCCGGCAGGTCTTGCAGCCGTGGGGGCAGCGGCAGCGAAGCCTCGTGAAGCTCCCAGGCAATCTCGACCGCCCCGACCGGCTCGGGCAGGCCCTTGAGCAGCAAGGCCTCCAGTGCCTTGAACTCATGCCCGCCTCGTCCTCCCGCGAGCGGTGCGATTAGATCCCTGGCGAGGATTTGGCCCCCGGCCGCGCGCTCGCAAAGCCGCGCAGCCTCGACCACCGGCGTGCCGTAGTAGTCGTTTTCGTCGCGCGTCGTATCGCCCACGCTGAGCCCCACACGGATTGCGAGCTGCTCGTCGGAGCGCCGATTTCGCTGCTCGATCTCTTGCTGCATAGCGATCGCGCAACTGACGGCGGCCGAGGCGCTCGAGAAGGCAACCATGAGCCCGTCGCCCAGACTCTTGACCTCGTGCCCGCCGCAGACCTCGATCGCCTCTCGCAGGAGCTCGAAGTGCTCACGGCGCAGGCGCTCGGCCGCCGCCGGGCCCACGCGCGTGGCAAGTCCGGTCGAGCCGACCAGGTCGGTCATCACGATCGCGGCTGTCTCGACGGAGCCCATCAGCCAGCGCCCCGTGTCTCCCGGATTCCGCCGATCCTATCCGCGGTTCACTCGCCAGTCGAGTCGAAATGCGGTAGGACTCACTCGGGATGAAGACAAGGGTGATGATGGGCGCAGGGTTCGCACTATTGGCCGGCATCGCGTCACAGCGAGTGAAGCCCATGCCCTGCCCGTATGCGCTTCGCTGGACCACGGAATTCCCGCGGCCCTACCTGACCAGAGCCGCTTTGCTGAGAGTGCTCGCGCCAGAGCCGGGAGAGCAAATCTTGGAGGTGGGGCCCGCGCACGGATACCACTCATTCGCCGTTGCGGAACAGCTCACTCAAGGCGGCACACTTCACGCCCTCGACATCCAGCAGAAGATGCTAGACGCGCTTATGCGCCGGGCTGCAAAACGGAGCATCGGGAACATCGTTCCGAAACAGGGCGATGCTCAGGAGCTCCCATACCCAGACGGCTCCTTCGACGCGGCCTTCCTTATAACGGTCCTCGGGGAAATCCCAGATCAAGCGGCCGCCCTGCTGGAATTGCACCGCGTCATCCGCCCGGGGGGAAGACTCGTTGTCGGCGAGATCGGCCCACTGGATCCTCACTTCGTACGCTCTGCAACTCTCCGTCGGCGTGCTGAGGCAGCGAACTTCGTGTTCCAGCGCCGTATTGGCCCTCCACTTTCCTTTCTCGCCCTGTTCGTCCGAATGTGAGAACCAAGGCGGATCTCGACGAGGACGCCTAACTGAGTATCCGGGGCTGAGGACATGTCCCGACAGTGGGGTGGAGGTGGGAATGGGCGCGGCGGGTTTCGAACCTGCGACCTCTCGCGTGTGAAGCGAGCGCTCTCCCACTGAGCTACGCGCCCTCGGCGGGCATTCTAGAGCGGGGTGGTCACCGGTCTCGACTCGCTCAGAACCCGTTGCTCCGGCGTCGGGTCCCGGTGCCTTGGCACTTGCTCTCCTAGATCCGCTTGGCGAATTCGATGCTGTTCTGGAGTTCGAGGTAGCGTGACAACGCTTCGTTTCCGCCTGCCTCGGTCGTGTCGTGCATCCGCTCCAGTTGCTCCTCCCGCCGCCGTTCTAGCTCCGCGATTACGCGGCGCTTGAGTTCGCGGTGCTCTCGCCAACTTCTGCGCCGTGCGGGTCGCAGTGCCCGGATCAGCAGCACCAGCATCACCAGCGCGAAGAAGCCCCCCGTCACCAGGCACGCGTACAGCCCATCACTGATCATCGCGATCATGCGGCGCTTGTCTGTCGCACCATGCCTGAGCTCCGCCATATTGCCCCAAGTCCGGCCACATCGACTCCTTCCGAAACGCCGCAATCCCGCACCGCGAGCGACAGGCCTCGGGATCGCTGCGAACCTCCAGTTCGCGGTGAGGCGAGCGCTCTCCCAGCGAGCCACGCGCCGGGCGCGCCGCCATTCTAGAACGGGGCATTTGCACAGGCGTCCCGGACCGGTCAGGATTCGAGGTCCGGCCGGCGTCGAGGAGACTTCGACCAAACAATGGCCACCTCAGAGATGGCCCAATCGTGCCTCGCTCGGCGCCGGCCCAAACTGATCGCCTCCTCGGCTAGGCTTGGGCGCGGACCGTGCTAGGTGGGGCGTTAGCGGTGCCCTGTAACCCGACACCCGCTCTAGCGGGGCTGAATTCCCACTCGAGGATTCTGCCCTCAGGGCCAGTACGCCGCGTGCGGCGTTGATGGCCAGGTCCCGCGCGACGGAGTCCCGTGAACCAGGTCAGGTCCGGAAGGAAGCAGCCTTAAGCGGTCTTCACCGTGCGCCGCGGGCAAGCCTGGCCGGAGCCAAATCGCGGCTGACACGCCTGGGAGCCGCTTTCGAAGGTGGGTGCACGGTCCATTTTGCTTCCCGAAGCGCCCCGAGAGCAGGCCACTAGGATGCTCGCATGACCTCCCTCTACCGCCGCCACCGGCCGCAGACCTTCGACGAGGTCGTCGGCCAGGTCCCGATCGTGCGCACGATGAGGAACGCGGTCGAGCACGGCAAGGTGCATCACGCCTACCTGTTCGTCGGCTCGCGCGGGACCGGCAAGACCTCGATCGCGAAGATCCTCGCGCGCTCGCTCAACTGCGTGAACGGGCCGACGCTCGAGCCCTGCGGCGAATGCGAGTCCTGCCGCACGATCTCGGCCGGCACGTCGCTCGACGTGATCGAGATGGACGCCGCCTCCAACAACTCGGTGGACGACATCCGCGACCTCCGCGAGAAGGTCGGCTTCGCACCCGCGGTGGGCCGCTGGAAGGTCTACATCCTGGACGAGGCACACATGCTCTCGACCTCGGCCTGGAACGCGTTCCTGAAGACGCTCGAGGAGCCGCCTCCGAACACGATCTTCGTGCTCGCCACGACCGAGGCGCACAAGGTGCTGCCGACGATCGTGGACCGCTGCCACCGCTTCGACTTCCGCCGGCCGTCGCTGCCCGAGATCACGACGGTGCTGAGGCGGATCGCGAGGCTGAGGGAATCGAGGCCGACGACCGCGCACTCGCGATGATCGCGCGCTCGGCGAGCGGAAGCTTCCGCGACGCGATCGGGACGCTCGACCAGCTCGTCACCTACGGCGGACCGCAAGGTGACGCTCGAGGGTGTGCTCGAGGTGCTCGACGTGGCCGACGCCGACCTGATCTTCGGCGCCACCGACGCGCTCGCCGCAGCACGACCCCGGCGCGGCGCTCGAGCGGGTCCAGGAGCTTGCCGACTCCGGGCGCGACCCGGTCCAGTTCATGCGCGACCT
Source organism: uncultured Solirubrobacterales bacterium (assembly GCA_963759145.1). Classification (GTDB taxonomy): domain Bacteria; phylum Actinomycetota; class Thermoleophilia; order Solirubrobacterales; family JBBDJG01; genus JBBQKG01. The sequence goes on along the minus strand of CAVWYB010000025.1, from coordinate 304,131 downwards.
CACCGCGCACCTGCGCCAGCTCGTGGTCGTGCAGACCCTCGGCGAGGCGCCCGACTCCTTCAGCGTCACCGCCGACCAGACGGCCCGGCTCGAGGCGCAGGCGCGAGCGCTGCCCCAGGCAGAGGCGGTGCGCGCGATCGACCTCGTCGCCGACGCGCTGGCGGCCGTGAAGGAGGGCTCCGACGCACGCATCCAGCTGGAGGTCGCGCTGCTGAAGGCCGCGCGGCCGCGATCGGATGCCTCGATCGAGGCGCTCCTGCTGCGGATCGAGCAGCTCGAGCGCGCGCTCGACGGAGAGGTGGCCGAGCCCCCCAAGCCCCCGACGAAGAAGGAGACGCCGGCGAAGAAGGACAACCCCGAGCCCGTACTGGCGGCGGCGCCGCCTCCGGGCGATGAGCCGGTCGTCGGGCATCGAGACGCTGTGGCCCGCGGTGCTGGAACGGGTGCGGGAGAGCGAGGAGGGGGGCGAGATGCTGGCGGCGCTGCTCGCCGACGCGCGACCTGCGTCGCTCGTCGATGACGAACTCGTGCTCGAGTACCCGCATCGGCCTCGTTCAGCAAGCGCAAGATCGCCGACCCGGTCAACGGCGAGCGCCTCGCGGAAGCTCTCAAGCTCGTTGCCGGCCGCCCGGTCGCCGTGCGGATCGAGCTGCGCGACCGGCCCGACGACGAAGACGAGGTGAAGGCAGCCCGGCTCGACTCGGGATATTCCGAGGACCAGGCGATCGAGCGCATCAAGAGCACATTCGACGCCGCGGAGGATCGATCCGGAGCCGGAGCCCAAGCCGGAGCCCGAGCCCGACCCTGACCGCGCGCCACAGGAAGCCCCCGAGCCCGAAGGAGCACGGTGATGCCGCAGCCCCCCAACCTCAACAAGATGATGAAGCAGGTCCAGCAGATGCAGGCCGACATGGTCAAGGCGCAGGAGCAGCTCAAGGACGAGGTCGTCGAGGCCTCGGCCGGCGGCGGGATGGTGACGGTCAAGGTCACCGGCGACCTCGAGGTGAAGGAGATCCGGATCGATCCCGGCCGCGGTGCGAGCCCGCGAGGACGTCGAGCTGCTCCAGGACATGGTGCTGGCGGCCGTCAACGAGGCGATCCGCTCGGCCCAGGAGCTCGCGAACCGCAAGCTCGGCGGTCTCACCGGCGGCATGACCTCGGCGGGCTCGGGCTTCCGGGCCTGTTAGGCTAGGTCTAGACACGTACATGTTCGCGCCACCGGTCAACAGGCTCATCACCGAGCTCAGCAAGCTGCCCGGCATCGGCCAGCGGACCGCGCAGCGGCTCGCGTTCCACCTGCTGCGGGCCTCCGAGCAGGATGCGCTCGGGCTGGCCGAGGCGATCCGCGAGGTGAAGGAGAGCGTCGGCCTCTGCGAGGTCTGCTTCAACCTCGCCGAGGGTCCGCGCTGCCGGATCTGCGAGGACGAGCGCCGCGACCGCTCGGTGATCTGCGTGGTCGAGGAGCCGGCCGACGTGATCCCGATCGAGCGCACGCACGAGTACCGCGGCGTCTACCACGTGCTCGGCGGCGCGCTGTCGCCGATCGACGGCGTCGACCCCGAGGACCTCAAGATCGCCGAGCTGGTCGCCCGCGTCCGCGACGGCGAGGTGAACGAGGTCGTGATCGCGACCAACCCGACCACGTCCGGCGAGGCGACCGCCTTCTACATCGCGGAGGCGCTGCGGGAGCTCGACGCGAGACTTGTCCGTCACCCGGCTCGCCAGCGGCCTGCCGATGGGCGCCGACCTCGAGTACGCGGACGAAGTCACGCTCGGCAAGGCGCTCACCGGTCGCCGCGCTCTATGAACGGGCCTCGTGCTCGATCAACCCGATCATCGTGATGAAGTTCGGCGGCACCTCCGTCGCCGACGCCGAGCACATCAGGGGCGCGGCGCGAGCGCATCGTGCGCGCGCCAAGGACGGATGGCCGCGGCGTCGTGGCGGTGCTGTCGGCGCGGGGCAAGACGACCGACGAGCTGGTCCGGATGGCGCGCGAGATCTCGCCGGACCCGCATCCCCGCGAGATGGACATGCTGCTGTCGACCGGCGAGCGCATCTCGTGCGCGCTCTGCGCGATGGCGATCCACGACCTCGGCAGCGAGGCGATCTCGCTCTCCGGCTCGCAGGCCGGCATCGTCACCGACACCTCTCACACGAAGGCGCGCATCCTCGACGTGCGCGCCGACCGCATCCGCGGGGCGCTCGACGAGGGCAACATCGTGCTCGTCGCGGGCTTCCAGGGCGTCTCGACCGCGCGTGACGTCACCACGCTCGGGCGCGGCGGCTCCGACACCACCGCGGTGGCGCTCGCGGCCGCGCTCGGCGCCGAGGTCTGCGAGATCTACACCGACGTCGACGGCGTCTTCTCCGCCGACCCGCGGATCGTCCCGGATGCCCGCAAGCTGCCGGTCGTGTCGTTCGAGGAGATGCTCGAGATGGCCGCCTCGGGCGCGAAGGTGCTGCAGCTGCGCTCGGTCGAGTACGCGCGCAACTACGGCGTCCGGATCCACGTGCGTCCGAGCTTCGGAGACGGCTCCGGTACCCTCGTGGTCGGAGAAGACGAGACCATGGAACGACCACTCGTCACAGCGCGTGACCCACTCGACCGACGACGCGCGCGTCACGCTCACCGGCGTGCCCGACCAGCCCGGCATCGCGGGCCGCATCTTCGGCGCGCTCGCGGACGCCGACATCAACGTCGACATGATCATCCAGAACGAGCCGGTCTCCGACGACCGCAGCGCCGAGATCTCGTTCACCGTGCCGAAGGACGACGCCGAATGGCGCCCGCCGCACGCTCGAGCCGCGTCGCCGCGTGAGCTCGGCCTCGGCGACGTGATCACCGACGAGGGGATGGGCACGGTGTCGATCGTGGGCGCGGGCATGCGCAGCCATCCCGGCGTCGCGGCGAAGGTTTTCGACGGCTCGGCGAACACGGCATCAACATCGAGATGATCTCCACCTCGCCGATCAAGATCTCCTGCGTGATCACCGCCGACCGCGTCCCCGACGCGGTGCGCGCGCTGCACGAGGCCTTCGAGCTGGGCGCGGAGGACGTGAAGCCCGAGGACGCCTAGGGCAAGGGGCACCGCGCCGGGGGTGACGCGGATGACCGACGAGTCGCGCGTCGTGCGGCGCCACCGGCGCCGTCGGCTCGACGATGCTCGGGATCCTGCGCGAGCGCCGCTTTCCGGCCGCGCGAGGTCGTGCCGTTCGCGTCCGAGCGCTCCGCGGGGCGCACGATCGACCACGGTGAGGCCGATCTCGAGGTCCGGGCGCTCTCGCCCGAGACGATCCAGGGCTTCGACGTCGCGCTGTTCTCCGCCGGGGGCGCCGTGTCGCGCGAGTGGGCGCCGCGCTTCGCCGAGGCGGGCTGCGTGGTGATCGACAACTCGAGCACCTGGCGCATGGAGGAGCACGTGCCGCTCGTCGTGGCGGAGGTGAATCCGGACGCGCTCGACGGCCACCGCGGCATCGTCGCCAACCCCAACTGCTCGACGATGCAGATGGTGATGGCGCTCAAGCCGATCCATGACGAGGCCGGGATCGAGCGGATCGTGATCTCCACCTATCAATCGACCTCCGGCACCGGCCAGCGCGCGGTCGAGGAGCTCCACGACCAGGCGCGCGCGGTGCTCGAGGCCGAGGAGATCGAGGTCTGCGGTCTATCCGCACCAGATCGCCTTCAACGTGCTGCCGCAGGTGGAGACGTTCAAGGACGGCGACGACTACACCACCGAGGAGCGCAAGATGATGGCCGAGACGCGCAAGATCCTCGGCGACGACGACGCTCGCGATCTCGGCCACCTGCGTCCGCGTGCCCGTCTACAACGCGCACTCGGAGTCCGTCAACGTGCAGACCCGCGACGACCTCTCGCCCGAGCGCTGCCGCGAGGTCCTGGCCGCGTTTCCCGGCGTGGTGGTGGTCGACGATCCGGGCGCCGGCCGCTATCCGATGCCGATCGACGCCGCCGGCCGCGACGAGGTGTTCGTCGGGCGCATCCGCCGCGACCCCTCGCACGAGCGCTGCCTGAACCTCTGGATCGTCTCGGACAACCTGCGCAAGGGCGCCGCCACCAACGCCGTCCAGCTGGCCGAGCTGCTGCTCGAGCGCGAGCTCGTCGGCCCGCGGGCCAAGGCACTCGGCGCGCTAGCCGCTACCGGCACTGCTCGCAACTTCGCCCACGGGTGAGAGTTGAAACCCCCGGGCGACTAGAAGAGGCGAATGGGGTTCAAGAAGACATTGGCGCTGGTCGGCCTCGTGATGGGGCTGGCGGTCCCGGCTGCGCAGGCGGCGGTCCGGGCGGGGCACTCGGGCTGGGAGTGGGCCGACCCGCTGCCGCAGGGTCACACGATCAACGCCGTGGACCTGAGCGGCTCGTCGCCTACGCCGCCGGGGACTTCGGGACGCTGCTGCGCAGCGACGACGGCGGGCTCACCTGGGCGGGGCTTGCAACCGGCGTGACCGCCGATCTGGAGCGGGTCACGGCCGTCGACGCCGACTCGGTCGTGGTCGCGGGCCGGTGCCTCCTGCGCCGCTCGGATGACGCCGGCGCCACCTTCACGCGCCTGCCGTGGACGCTCAGCGACGACCGGCTGCGTGTCGCCGATCGCCGGCGTGGCCTTCCCGACGAGCAGCACGGCTACCTTGCGCTCCAGAACGGCACCGTCCACCAGACCGTCGACGGGGGGCGGACGTGGACGCGCGTAACGGACCCGCCGTCCGCGGGCGACCCCACTGCGCCGCCCACCGCCGTCGCATTCACATCGCTCGAGCGAGGCGTGCTCGCGACCGCCTCCGGTCTCCTGTATCGGACCACCGACGCGGGCACGTCCTGGGACCTGGCGCACAGGGCCGCACACGGCCTGCGGAGCATCGAGTTCGTGGACTCGCTGATCGGGTTCGCCGCGGGCGAGGGGGGGACCGTGCTCCGCACGCTCGACGGCGGCATGACCTGGGTGGACCGCCTGAGCGACACGCCCGCCACGCTCACGTCGATCCGCTGCGCGGATGCCTTCGTCTGCCTGGCCACCACCGAGCGGCAACCGCCTGCTGCGCACCACCGACGGTGGCAGGACCTTCGATCAGGTCCCTTCGACCGAGAACGTCTTCGCGGCGGCGATCGACCCGTCGTCGACCGCCGTGGCCGCGGGCCGGCTTCGGGGAGACGATCGCGTCCGGTGACGCAGGCGTCACCTGGTCGCCTGTCGGTGGGCGCCTGGCGGGCAGCTACGTTCGGCTGCGGGCCGCCTCGCCGACCTCGCCTTCGCGGCGGGTCGCGAGGGCACGGTCGCGCGGACGATCGACGGCGGCCGGACGTGGCAGGCACTTCGCGTCTCGCAGTCGGAGGACATCACGGACGTCTCGTTCGCGAGCCCGAATGTCGGATACGCGCTCGACCTGTCAGGCAGGGTCTTGAAGACGACCGACGGCGGCTTGACCTGGCGGACGCTGCGGACGGGGTTCAGTGTCACGCCCGCAGGCGGTGCTCGCGACTGCCCGCGGCGTGCTGCTGGTCGGACCGCGCGTGATCCTGCGGTCGGCTGACGGCGGGAGACACATTCCACCGTGCCCGCAACCGTGCGCGGCGGGCGAAGATCTTCGAGGTCGACCGTGCCGGTCGCGCGATCTTCGCGTACGGCTCCCGGCGCATCGCGGTGTCTCGCGACGGAGGCAGGTCGTGGTCGAGGGTGAGGAGGCCGCGGTACGCACTGCTCGCCGCAGTCGACTTCGTTTCGCCGCGCACGGGCTTCCTGCTCGAGCAGGACGGCCGGATCTGGAAGACGCGCAACCGTGGCCGGAGCTGGCACGAACTCGCCGGGACCGGGTCGGACAACGCGATCGGCCTGGCGTTCTCGAGCGCCTCGCGCGGCTATCTCGTCCTCTCCCGGTTCGGCGACGACGCGCGGCGGCTACCTGCTGCGCACGAGCGACGGCGGGCGCACCTGGCGACCGCAGCTCGTCACGAGCGCGCCGCTCGACCCGGACGGCGTCGCCGCGAGGGAACCACCGACTTCGCCCTCTGCACGGACGGGTCACTCTTCTTCACCACCTCGGGTGGAGACGAGGGGGGACCGTCGACCGTGAAGCTCTCGACCAGCCGCAGGCGGCTCGCGGGGGCGAGCACGATTCGGGTGGCCGGCAGGGTGCGCGGCGCGGCGGCGGGCAGCAGGGTGCTGGTCGCGCGCCGCTTGCGCGGCGAGTCGGGCTGGGACCACCGGGTCACGCGCGTCGGAGCCGACGGCGCGTTCAGGACCACCTGGCGCGTCGCCAGGACGACCACGTTCGTCGCCCAGTGGATCGGCGACGACGACCAGGCCGGCGACGGCTCGCGCGACGTCACGTGCACGTGCGGCGCTGAGCACCCGCCGCCGAGCCTGGAAGCCGGTCAGTCCTCGTCGGCGCGCGGCGGACCTGGCGCCGCAGGCGCGCGCGGGTCTGGTCGAGCCGGCGCTTGACCTCCTCGGCGCTCTCGCGCTCCGGAGCTGTGCGCGCTCCGCGCGCTTGCGGGATCGCGCCCGCCGCACGGAATCGCGAACGTCGTTGGCGGCGCCGGCCAGGATCGCGAGGCGCGGCCGCACGCCAGGCTCAGGCCGGGGTGGCTGCGACCGGCGCGGGCCTTTGCGACCACCGAGGCGAGCTTGCGCTCGACCGTCGCCGTGCGCACGACGTGCTTGTTCATGCCGAGCTCCTTGGGCTCGAAGCCGAGCGCGAGGCCGACGAGCTGCGGGCAGGTGCAGGACCGGCAGGCCGAGGTCGCGGCCGACCACCTTGGCGGCGTCGGGCTGCTGGAGGTCGAGGTTCAGGTGGCAGAGCGGGCACGGCGTGACCAGCGCGTCCGCGTCCGCGTCGATCGCGTCGCCGATGTGGCGACCGGCCTGCTTGAGCGAGGTCTCCCGGTTCATCGTGATGACCGGGAAGCCGCAGCACTTGCGCGCGCCCTCGTAGTCGACCGGCTCGCCGCCGAGCGCCTCGATCACCTGCTCGAGGTAGTGGTCGCGCTCGGGATGCTCCGCGTAGCCGAGCCGCGATGTCGGGCGCAGGACGTAGCAGCCGTAGAACGGACCGACGCGCAGGCCGGTGAGCGGGCGCACGACCGAGCTCCTTCAGCCGGTCGAGCCCGTAGTCCTCGACCAGCAGCCAGAGGAAGTTCTTGTTCTCGATCCCGCGCTCGTAGTGGAGGCCCTCCGCCGCCAGCACCTCGTTGATGTGCTCGCGGTAGGCGGTGTCGGCGTCGAGGCGCTCCTGGCACTCCGACTGCGCGCCCTGGCAGGTCGAGCAGATGTTCATCATCGCGAGGCCGGTCTTCTGCGCCATCGCGAACGTGCGCGCGTTGAGCGTGTCGGCGAGCTCCTGGTTGTGCTCGGCGATCACGCCCGCGCCGCAGCAGTTGGCGCGGTCGAGCTCGACCAGCTCGATGCCGAGCCTGTCGGCGACCAGCGCCATCGAGCCGTGCAGCTCGGGCGTGAACCCGCGCGAGACGCAGCCGGGCCAGTAGGCGACCTTCACGTCGTCTCCCTCCGGCGGCTCTCGTCCATCGCCGGCTCGATGCTCGCTCGTCGCGTCGCCTCTCGCCGCCCTCGCCGAGGATGTAGAGGTTGATCTCCTCGGGTGCTCCTCGGCGTGGTCGTAGATGCGGCGGATGTTCTCCATGCCCTCGAGCCTCTCGTGGAACAGCGCCTTCCTGCGGCGTGATCTTGCCGCGCGCGAAGCCGCGCAGCCCGGTCGGCAGCGAGCGCAGCAGCTCGAGCCCGCCCTGCGGGCGGAAGGCGCCGAAGCTGTCCTGGAGCAGCTTGCGCTCGTCGAGGATGCCCTTCTTGCGGATGATCTTCGTGAACGCCTCCTCGTGGCGGCGGCCGTTGTTCGGGTCGTTGATCTCGAAGTCGCGCGTCGCGCGGCGGCGCAGGCGCATGATCTGGTCCATCGGCGCGACGCCCTTGGGCAGACCTCGACGCAGCTGAAGCAGTGGGTGCAGTCGTAGATCCCGTGCGGGTCCTCGGCGAGGTCGCGCAGGCGCTCCTCGGTCTGGGCGTCGCGCGGGTCGCCGACGAACCGGTAGGCCTTCGCGAGCGCGGCCGGGCCGATGAAGAGCGGATCGACCTCCATCGAGAGGCAGTCCGACACGCAGGCGCCGCAGTGGATGCAGGCCATCGACTGCGTGACGTCGATCATCGTCTCCGGCGGCACGACGTACTCGCGCTCCGGCGGGTCGCCCTCCGGCAGCAGCCACGGGACGACGCGCTGGACCTTCTTCCAGTGGACGGCGTCCATGTTCACGATCAGGTCCTTGAGCACGGGCATGTTGCCCATCGGCTCGACCGTGATCGCGCCGTCGCGTGCCGGCCCGCTGTGGACGCGCACGTCGGCTCGCGAGCTTCGTGTTGCAGGCCAGCTTGGCCTGGCCGTTGACGCGCACGCCGCACGAGCCGCAGATCGCCGCCTGGCACGAGCAGCGGATCCCGATCGAGCCGTCCTCGCGGTCCTTCACCTGGAGGATCCCGTCGAGCACGCTGCGGTGGCCCTCGAGGTCGACCGTGTAGTCCTGCCCAGTACGGCGGCTGCCCGCTCTCGGGGTCGTAGCGGCGGATCTTCAGCGTGTATTCGGGCATCGCGCGGTCGGCTTACCTAGTACTTCCGTTCCTCCGGCTGCCACTGCGTGATCGTCACCGGGCTGTAGGTGATGTGGGGCTCGCCGTCGGCGCCGAGCGTGACGTCGATGTGCTTCAGCCACTCCTCGTCGTTGCGCTCCGGGATAGTCGGTGCGGAAGTGGGCGCCGCGGCTCTCGGTGCGGTGGATCGCCGAGATCGACGGTCGCCTCGGCGCAGTCGAGCATGTATCCGAGCTCGATCGCGCCGATCACGTCCTGGTTGAAGACGCTGCCGCGGTCGTCGATCGCGACGTCCTTGTACTCCTCCTGCAGGCGCTTGACGACCTCGAGCGCCGTGTTGAGCCCCTCCGCGTCGCGGAACACGGCGCAGTGCTGGTCCATCGTCTCGCCGAGCTCGTTCCTGCAGCTCGGCGACTCGGCGGCCGGTGCCGCGGCTCGCGGCTCGATCAGCTCGCGAGATGCGCCGCTCCTCGTCGTCGAGCAGCGCCTCCGACGGCGGGTTCAGCACGATCTCGCGCGCCCGCTCGGCGGCGTGCGCGCCCGAGCGGCGCCCGAACACGAGCGTGTCGAGCAGCGAGTTGGCGCCCAGCCGGTTGCCGCCGTGGACCGACACGCAGGCGCACTCGCCGGCCGCGTAGAGGCCCGGGACCTCGGTCTGCGCCGTTCACGTCGGTCTTGACGCCGCCCATGATGTAGTGGTTGCCGGGCTTGATGTGGATCGGCTCCTTGGTGATGTCGACGCCGGCGAAGTCGCGGCCGACGTTGACGATCTCGCGCAGCGCCTCGTGGATGCGCTTGCGCGGCACGACCGTGATGTCGAGCGCGACGGTGCCGTCCGGGAAGCCGCGGCCCTCGTTGATCTCGGTCTGCTCGGCGCGCGAGACGACGTCGCGCGAGGCCAGCTCCATCTTGTTGGGCGCGTACTTCTCCATGAAGCGCTCGCCGAGCGCGTTGTAGAGGTGAGCGCCCTCGCCGCGCGCGCCCTCCGGTGATCAGCAGCCCGTTGCCGGCGAGCGTCGTCGGGTGGTACTGGATCATCTCCATGTCCATCAGCGGCGCGCCGATCCGGTAGGCCATCGAGATGCCGTCGCCGGTGCAGATCAGGGCGTTGGTGGTCGGCTTGAAGCACTGCCCGTTGCCGCCGGTGGCGAGGATCACCGCCTTCGCCTTGAAGAGCTCCATCGAGCCGTCGCGCATGTCGCGCGTGATCGCGCCGGCGCAGTGGCCCGACTCGTCGAGCACGAGGCCGGTCGTGAACCACTCCTCGTAGCGCTCGACCTCGTCGTGCTTCATCAGCTGCTCGTAGAGCACGTGCAGGATCGCCTGGCCGGTGATGTCGGCGACGTAGTAGGTGCGGGCCGCCGAGGCGCCGCCGAAGGCGCGGGTGCCGAGCAGCCCTTCCTCGTTGCGGTGGAAGGTGACGCCCATGTGCTCGAGGTGGAGCAGCTCCTCCGGCGCCTCCCGGCACATGATCTCGATCGCGTCCTGGTCGCCCAGGTAGTCGGAGCCCTTGACGGTGTCGAAGGCGTGCGACTCCCAGGAGTCCTCGGGGTTGAGGGCCGCGTTGATCCCGCCCTGGGCCGCATTGGAATGGGACCGGACGGGGTGGACCTTGGAGATGATCCCCACGGACGCGCCCGCCTGGGCGGCGCTCAGGGCGGCGCGCTGGCCGGCGAGGCCGGCTCCTATGACGAGGACGTCATGCTCGGGCACGGCGGTGATTCTATGCAAGGGATTGCGACGGCCGGGTGATCGCCGTCACGGGGACGCCGGTCTTTCGGCGCCGGCCACGCCCTGCTGGACGGCGCGTCGCACCTGGTCCCAGGTGACCACGCCCCGCAGGCGGCCGTCGCGGTCGACGGCCATCAGGGCGCCGCTCTGCAGCAGCGGCTCGCTGCCGAGCAGCGCCTCGAGCGGGTCGTCGGAGCGCACCCGCAGGCGGTCCTCGCCGGCGCGCATGATCTCGCGCACCTTGAAGACCGGCTGGCGTCGCTCCGGGATCCGCTCCGCGCGCTCGCGGTCGACGACGCCGATGAAGCGGCCGTTGGCGTCGACCACCGGGAACCAGGGCTAGCGGTAGCGCAGGAAGTACTCGTGCAGCGCCTGCTCGATCGTCATGTCGCTGGGATCGCGACCGGCTCGGCGTCCATCACGTCCGCGACCCGCACGCCCTCGATCTTGGAGAGCACGCGCGGTCTGGTAGGCGGCGCCGCGGGCCGCCTGCCCGAGGAAGAGCCCGATGAAGATCAGCCACAGCCCGCCGATCAGGTCGCCCCAGGCAGGATCGCAGAAGACCCCGAGCCCGATCAGCATGTAGGAGAAGCCCTGGCCGATCGCCGCGGTGAGGTTGGTCGCCCGGGTGCGGTCGCCCGTGACCTTCCACGCGATCGCGCGCGCGATCGCGGCCGCCGTCGAGCGGGAAGGCGGGGATCAGGTTGAAGACGCAGCAGGAGCACGTTGATGCACGTCAGGTAGGCGAGCATCGCGAGGAAGCCGTCGGACAGCGCCTCCGGATCGCCGCTGCATCGCGTCCCAGAAGTCGTTCGCGCCGCCCGCCGCGATCCCGATCAGCGACGCAGAGCAGCCGCGATCAGGAGCGTCACGACCGGCCCGGCGACCGCGACCCGGAACTCGACGCCCGGCGACGTCGTGTCGCGCGTCATCTTCGCGATCCCGCCGAACAGCCACAGGTCGATGCCCGCGATCGCGATCCCGTTGCGGATCGCGACCACGGCGTGGCCGAGCTCGTGCAGCAGGATCGAGAGGAAGAACAGCAGCGCGCTCGCGGTCGCGAGCAGGAAGGCGCCGGTGTCGTCGTTGCCCGGCATGCGTCCTGGTAGTAGTCGGTCAGCCACCAGATGAAGAGGAAGAGCGCCAGGAACCAGCTCGGGTCGACCCCGATGCGGATCCCGAACACCCGCACCAGGGGTATCGATCTGCCGCTGAGCATCTGGACAGAGGGTATAGGGGCGGCCCGGCTGTTCCGGCACCATCGCCTCGGGCGCGCGAGCTCTTTAGAGCTTCGGCCGGTGGCGCTCGATGATCGCGGCGGCGTCGACGCCGGCCGGCAGGGTGCCGAAGGCGCGGCCCCAGTCGCCGTCCAGCCGCGAGGCGCAGAAGGCGTCGGCGACGGCCGGATCGCCGTAGCGCACCAGCAGCGACCCCTGGAGCGCGAGCGCCATCCGCTCGACGATCCGGCGCGCGCGCGCGCTCGACGTCGTCGAAGTCCGAGAGCTCGGCCTTCAGGCCGTCGACGAACCGGGCAAGCCGCGGCTCGGCGCGGCCCGCCTCGTCGACCTCGTCCATGAAGACCTCGAGCGACTGCGGGGCTTCGCGCCAGCGCGCGCAGGACGTCGAGGCAGATCACGTTGCCCGAGCCCTCCCAGATCGAGTTGAGCGGCGACTCGCGGTAGAGGCGCGGCATCCCGGACTCCTCGACGTAGCCGTTGCCGCCGAGGCACTCGAGCGACTCGATCGCGTGCACCGGCGCGCGCTTGCAGATCCAGTACTTGGAGACCGCGGTGGCGAGGCGCTTGAAGAGCGTCTCGCGCTCGTCCTCCGGCGACTGGTCGTAGGCGCGCGCGAGGCGCATCGCGGTGATGGTCGCCGCCTCGGATTCGACGCACAGGTCGGCCAGCACGTTCTGCATCAGCGGGCTGGTCGATCAGCAGCTTCCCGAAGGCGGAGCGGTGAGCGGCGTGGTGGGTGGCCTGCGCGACGCCCGCCCGCATGCCGCCGGCCGAGCCGAGCACGCAGTCGAGGCGCGTGTGGTTGACCATCTCGATGATCGTCGGCACGCCGCGGCCCTCCTCGCCCACCATCCGCGCCCAGGCGCCGTGCGAACTCGACCTCGCTGGACGCGTTGGAGCGGTTGCCGAGCTTGTCCTTGAGGCGCTGGAGGTGGAAGCGGTTGCGGGTGCCGTCGGGCAGGACGCGCGGAAGCAGGAAGCAGGAAAGGCCGCCGTCGGCCTGCGCGAGCACCAGGAAGGCGTCGCACATCGGCGCGGAGCAGAACCACTTGTGGCCCGACGATCTCGTACTCGGCGCCGGGGCCGCCGCCGTTCAGCGGGCGCGCGACCGTGGTGTTGGCGCGCACGTCCGAGCCGCCCTGCTTCTCGGTCATCGCCATGCCGCAAAGCGCGCCGGCCTTGTCGGCGCCCGGCACCAGCCGCGGGTCGTAGGTGTTCGACGTGAGCAGCGGCTCCCACTCGGCCGCGAGCTCCGGAGTGGTGCGCGAGCGCCGGGACCGCGGAGTAGGTCATCGAGATCGGGCAGCCGTGGCCCGCCTCGGCCTGGCCCAGCGGCATGAAGACGGCCGCGCGCGCGACGTGGCGCGCCCGGCCTGTCGGTCGGTCCAGGGCAGCGAGTGCAGCGCCGTGGGACACCGCGAAGTCGAGCAGCCGGTGCCAGGCCGGGTGGAACTCGACCTCGTCGATCCGGTTGCCGTAGCGGTCGTGGGTGCGCAGCACCGGAGGGTTCTCGTTCGCCTGGCGCCCCAGCTCGATCGCCTCGCCGCCGGCGAACTCGCCGACGGCGCGGGCGTGATCGTGCGCCCACCCGGCGCCCTCGCGCTCGAGCGCCTCGACCAGCGGCCGGTCCTGCTCGAAGGCGTTGTAGCCCACCAGCGGAGGCGCCTGGTTCAGCACCTCGTGCGTGCGGCGCGTGCGTCGCGTGAAGGCTCGACGACGGCCATCGCTCGAGACAACTGTACTGGTGCGGCTTACGGCGACGCGAATGCTCTAGGCTACGGCTTCGGCTCGGACACGCGACGGAGGAGAGCCGAGTGGCTTACAACGTGACCTTCATCCCCGGGCGACGGCACCGGGCCCGAGCTCGCCGACGCGGCCAGCCGCGTGCTCGAGGCGACCGGCGTCGAGTTCGAATGGGACTGGCAGTCGGCCGGCGCCGACGTCTACGAGCAGGAGGGCACGCCGCTGCCCGATCGCGTGCTCGAGTCGATCCGCAAGAACAAGGTCGCGATGAAGGCCCCGATCACGACCCCCGTGGGCTCCGGCTTCCGCTCGGTGAACGTGGCGCTGCGGCAGGAGCTCGACCTCTACGCGTGCCTGCGTCCGTGCAAGGCCTACGAGGGCGTGCGCACGCGCTTTCCCGAGACCGACATCGTGATCGTGCGCGAGAACCACGAGGACCTGTACGCCGGGATCGAGTTCGAGGAGGGATCGCGAGGACGCCGCGAAGCTGCTCGAGGTGCTGAAGGAGCTCTCGGGCAAGTCAGATCCGCCCCGACTCCGGCATCTCGATCAAGCCGATCTCGATCTACGGCACCACGCGGATCGTGAGCGCCGCGTTCGAGTATGCCCGCGAGAACGGCCGCCGCAAGGTGACGGCCGCGCACAAGGCCAACATCATGAAGTTCTCCGACGGCCTGTTCCTGCGGACCGCGCAGGAGGTCGCGAAGGAGTACCCGGACATCGAGTTCGAGGACCGCATCATCGACAACCTCTGCAACCAGCTCGTGTCACGGCCGGAGGAGTACGACGTGATCGTGCTGCCGAACCTCTACGGTGACATCGTGTCCGACCTCGGCGCCGGCATGAGCGGCGGGCCTCGGCATCGCCCCCGGCGGAAACATCGGCGACGACTACGCGGTGTTCGAGGCGACTCACGGGTCAGCTCCGAAGTACACAGGTATGAACAAGGTGAACCCGATGGCGCTGATGCTGAGCGGAGTGATGATGCTTCGTCACCTGGGAGAGCGCGAGGCGGCCGACAGGATGGAGTCCGCGATCGCGGAGGTGATCCGCGAGGGAAAGTCCGTCACCTACGACATGAAGCCGTCGCGTGACGACCCGAGCGCGGTCGGCACCTCCGAGATGGCCGACGCCATGATCGAGAAGATGAAGGCCGGCGTTACGGCTTAGGCAGCTACGAACCCCTGTCCCTTGCGCTTCACCGAGCCGTCCTTCTGCAGCGCGGCGGTGACGCGGTACAGGTAGTTCTGCCGGATCCCCATCTTGTCCGCGATCTGCGGGACGGTCATGCCGGGATTCGACTTGATCAGCTGGAGCGCCTGGTCGGCGCGGGTCCCTCCGGCGCGACGCCGCCGTCCCGGCGCGGCGCGGCCGGCGGCGGCCATTCGCGCTCGGGCGAGCGCGTCGTGGCACGCCTCGTGTTGCGGGATCCGGGCGGGCGGCCGGGACCGCGACGACCCGGTGGACGGCCGGGCCGAGCCGGGCTTTTCGAGTCCCTCGAGCGCCTCTTTGGCCTCGAGCAAGGTCAAGTACTCTTCGTGCGCCGGCCGCAGCTGCTGCAGCCGGGCGTCGATCTGCTGACGCTGCTGCGTCAAGAAATCGGTTCGGGGTGCCATCGGTTCTCGCCTCTCGTTGGTGGACTGCGAGTACCTAACTCTTTCAAATTCGGCGTCTTTACGTGAAAAGGTGAATTGGAGGGTGCAATGATGAGACGGAAGATCACTGTCGTAGGAGCCGGCAACGTGGGCGCCACGACAGCTCAACGCCTGGCCGAGCGTGACTACGCCGACCTCGTCATGGTCGACATCGTCGAGGGCCTGCCACAGGGCAAGGCACTCGACCTGAACCAGGCCGGGCCGGTTGTGCAGTACGAGCCGAACATCGTCGGCACCAACACTTACGACGAAACCTCCGGCTCCGACATCGTCGTGATCACCTCCGGCCTTCCGCGCAAGCCGGGCATGAGCCGCGACGACCTGCTTGCCGCCAATCGCGAGATCGTCCAGAGCGTGACAAAGGAAGTCGCCGCAGCGCTCGCCCGACGCGATCATCATCGCCGTCACCAATCCGCTCGACGCGATGTGCCACGTGGTGCTCGAGGTCTCGGAGTTCCCGCGCCAGCGAGTCGTCGGCATGGCCGGCATCCTCGACTCCGCTCGCTTCCGCACGTTCCTCGCGTGGGAGCTCGGCGTGTCCGTCGCGCGACGTCACCGGCTTCGTGCTGGGCGGCCACGGCGACACGATGGTGCCGGTCACCAGCTACACGAACGTCGCCGGCATCCCGGTCAGCCAGAAGATCGACGCCGACCGGCTCGAGGAGATCGTGCAGCGGACGCGCGACGGCGGCGCCGAGGTGGTGAAGCTGCTGAAGGCGGGCTCCGCCTACTACGCGCCCGGCCGCGGCGGTCGCCGAGATGGTGGACTCGATCGTGTACGACCAGAAGCGCCTGCTGCCGTGCGCCGCGTATTGCGACGGCGAGTACGGGATCGACGGCCTGTTCGTCGGCGTGCCGGTGAAGCTCGGCAAGGAGGGCGTCGAGGAGATCGTCGAGATCGAGCTGTCGGACAGGAGCGCGAGGACCTGCAGCGGTCGGCCGCCGCCGTCCGCGAGCTGGTCGACGCGATGGCCGCTCTGCCGAGGGGACTGACGCGGCCGGAGTCCGATCGCAGTCGTGATCGCCCGGCGGCTTCCGGCCGCCGGGGCCGAGCTGCTCGCGGAGCGGTTCGAGCTGGTCGCGGGCGAGCTCTCGCTCGACCGCGACGAGCTGCTGCGACGGGTGCCGGGGCGCGGCCGCGATCGTCGCCGACCCGACCGTGCCCGTCGACGGGGAGCTGCTCGACGCCGCCGGGCCGTCGCTGCGCGTCGTCGCCAACTTCGCGGTCGGCTACGACAACGTCGATCTCGAGGCCTGCCGCAGCCGCGGCGTGGTCGTCACCAACACGCCGGACGTGCTGACGAACGCGACCGCGGAGCTCGCCGTGGCGCTGATGCTGGCCGCGGCGCGCCGCCTGGGCGAGGCGGAGCGCCTGGTGCGCGCGGGGCGCTGGACGGGCTGGGACCCGGCCGCGCTCCTGGGCCGGGAGCTTTCCGGCAGCACGGTCGGGATCGTCGGCCTCGGCCGCATCGGGCTGCGGGTCGCCGAGCTGCTGCGTGGCTTCGAGCCGAGCTTGCTCTACTACGTCGCGCAGCGCGCGACCGGACGAGGAGTCCCGGCTGGGCCTCGAGCGGGTGGAGCTCGACGAGCTGGTGCGGCGCTCGGACTTCGTGACCCTGCACGCGCCCTCCACGCCGGAGACGCGCCACCTCATCGACGAGGCGTTGCTGGCCCGCTTCAAGCCGGGCGCGGTGCTCGTCAACACGGCGCGCGGACCGCTGGTCGACGCGGCGGCGCTGGCGGCGGCGCTGCGAGAGGGGCGCCTGGCCGCGGCCGGCCTGGACGTCTACGAGCACGAGCCTCAGGTCGAGGAGGAGCTGCTCGCGCTCGAGAACGTGGTGCTGCTTCCGCACGTCGGCTCCGCGACCGGCACGGCGCGGGACGCGATGGCGCGGTTGGTGGCCGAGAACGTGATCGCGGTACTAGCGGGAAAGCCCCCGCTCACGCCGGTTTTGCGGTAGGAGCGCGGCTTCTGCGCCGCGCGCAAACGAGACGGCAACAAAACCGGAACAAATGCTTCGTGCGATTTGGGAGAAGCGACCCTCTGGCCGGTCTGGACATCGGCGCGCGGATGTCGCACGATGCCCGCCGTGGTCGTTCCAGTCCTCGAGACACCGGTCAAGGGCAGCGTCGCATCCGCCTCCCGCGCGGAGAAGCCGCGCGTCCCGCAAGCCCCGCTGCGAGGACTGCTTCTTCCACTGCAACATGCTCTGCGCCCTGCCGGACAAGAAGCCCTGCCCCACCTTCCGCCCGGCGCACCCGGACGGCCTCAAGCCGCCGCAGCAGCTCTCGTTCGTGTTCCGCCAGGAGCGCCGGACGGAGCCGTTCCTGTTCCAGCCGGCGCACGCCTGATCCGACCTATCCGCAACCCGCCCGCGGCCCTTGGCCGCGGACGGCCTATGCCTTCTGCTCGATCCAGCGCGTCGCCGACGGTCTCCGTCAGCCCGTGCGCGACGATCGAGGCCACGATCGCGAACGATGCGATCTCGAACACCAGCGCGGCGTCCGGCACCTCCGACCGCAGGACCAGCAGCGCGAACAGCATCGAGGCAACCCCCTTCGGGCCCGAACCAGGCGACGAACAGCTTGACCGGTGAGCTGAGGCGCGCGCCGGCCAGCGAGGCCAGCACCGCCACCGGTCGCGCGATCAACAGCGCGAACACGATGAAGCCGATCAGCGGCAGGACGCCGTGGTCCCAGCCCGTCGACACGATCAACGCGCCGAAGATGAAGAACACGCCGACCTGGAGCACCGCGCTGATGCTCTCGTTGAAGTGGGCGAACGCCTTGGGGACGTCGTGCTCGGCGACGCCCAGCGCCACGCCCGCCACGAACGCCGCGATCAGGCCGTTGCCGAACGTCGCGTCGGCGAACCCGTATGCCGCCAGCGCCAGCCCGAGGGCGTAGACGCCCTCGTAGTTCCGGCTGAGGCCACCTCCGGGCAGGCGGGCGAGCGCCCGCCCGCCGACGAACGCGATCACGACGCCCACGAGCGCGCCGAACGCGACCTCGCCGAGCAGGTCCACCGCCGAGCTCGCGGCGTCGCCGCCGGGCTCGGCCAGGATCAGGAAGAAGAGCACCAGCGGCAGCGCGAGGCCGTCGTTCAGACCGGACTCCAGGTTGAGTGTGTGGCGCACGAGCGCCGGCACGCGCGTGCGCCGTCACGACGGTCGAGCTCACGACCGGGTCGGTGGGGGACAGCACGGCAGCGAGCAGGAAGCATTCGGCGACCGTCAGCGCGGGAAACGCGACGAGCGCGCAGGCCGCGAGCAGCAGGAGCGTGAGCGGCATCGCCACGATCAGCGCGCGCGCCGGCGGGCCCCAGTGCTTTGCCAGGAGCTCGCGCTCGACGAGCAGGCCGTCTGCGAACAGGGTGACGATCAGGGCCAGCTCCACGACGTGCGTGACGAGGTCCGAGGTGGGGTCGACCGACACCACGTCGAATGCCGCCAGCACGATGCCGGCCACCACGGCGAGCACCGAGATCGACAGGACGCTCGCGCGCATCCAGCCCGAGAGCGCCGCTGCGGATGCGAGCAGGACGCCGAGCAGCAGCAGGGTCTCCGAGAAGTCGAGGCTCATCCGGCGCGGCGCCCCACTGTATTCCGACCGCCACTGCCGGGTCGCGGCGCCCCCTTTGCATCCTCCGTGACGAATGTCACAGATTCGGTGCGTGCGTACTCGATTAAGTGTCATGATCATTCACTGAGGAGAGGATGAGACTCACTGTGCTTGGAAAGTCCCCGTCCTGGCAGGACGCAGACGGGGCATGTAGCGGCTACCTCATCGAAGAGGATGGGACGTCGATCCTGCTCGACTGCGGGAACGGCGTGTTCTCCAAGCTTCGGCGGTACCGCGACTACACGCGCATCGACGCGGTCGTGATCTCGCACCTGCACGCCGACCACTTCCTCGACCTCGTCCCGTTCGCCTACGCGCTCACGTACGCGCCGCGCCAGCAGCCGACGCCGGTCGACCGCTGGCCCGGGACCGAGCATCCCGGCGCGCCCGAAGCTGTACGCGCCCGAGGGCGCGACCGAGCTGTTCCGCCGGGTCGTGGGGGCGTGGGGCAACGACGACCTGATCGAGAACGCCTTCGAGATCGAGGAGTTCAGCGCCGACAGCGTGATCGAGATCGGCTCGATGCGCTTCAGCTTCAAGAGCGTGCCGCACTTCACCGAGACGTTCGCGATCGACATCGCCTCGATGAACGGCGGCGGGCGCGTCACCTACGGCGCCGACTGCTCGCCGAACGACACGCTGGTGGAGTTCGCGCGCGGGACCGACCTCCTGATCGTGGAGGCGACGCTCCCGCGGCCGGAGCGCACCGGCATGCGCGGGCACCTCACGCCGCACGAGGCGGGCGAGCACGCCAGCCGCGCGGGCGTGAAGCGCGTGCTGCTCACGCACGTCTCCGACGAGCTCGACGCGCTGTGGGTCTGCAAGTGCGCCAAGCTCGCCTATGACGGGCCCGATCGAAGTCGCCCGCGAGGGCGCCGTCTACGTCACGTAGTCCCCGGTTGGCGCAACGGCCCGCGCGGCCTACCTCCATCGGGGTTGCCGGTAGCAGCGGTCATTCGACGCCCCGTTGGGGGCAGGTAATCTTGCCTTGATGTCCCGGACGCGCGATCCCTTTGCAAACTTCGAGCGGATGCGGCGGCAGATCGACGAGCTGTTCGGCGACGCCTGGACCCGGGCCGGCCTGTCTCAGCGCCGCACCGGCTTTCGCCCGCGGGTGGACGTCTACTACTCGGAATCGGGCGACCGGCCGCGCGCCGTGATCAAGGCCGACCTGGCCGGCGTCGCGACCGAAGACCTCAGCATCGAGGTGCGTGGACGCACGCTCGTGATCAGCGGCGAGCGCAAGGCGCGCGACCCGGAGGGCCGGGTCTACCAGCAGATCGAGATCGAGAGCGGGCCGTTCCAGCGCGAGATCCAGCTCGGCGTCGAGGTGGTGGCGGCCGAGGCGCGCGCCACCTACGAGGACGGCGTGCTGCGCATCGAGGTACCGCTCGTCGCCGCCCGGGCAGGGTCGCCGGGTCCCGATCGACGATCCCGGGACCGCAGAGAGCGACGGGCCGGGGCAGTGATCGAGGTCGTCCAGGGCGGCCCTGAGACGCTCGGCGACCCGGCACCGATCCAGCACCTGCCCGAGCTGCTGCCGGTCCTGCCGCTGCGGGAGATGGTGGCCTTCCCGAACACGATGACGCCGCTCGCCGTGGGGCAGGAGCGCTCCGTCCAGCTGGTGAACGACGCGCTCTCGCGCGACCGCATGCTGGTGATGGTGGCCGGCAAGGACCCCGAGATCGAGGAGCCGGGGCCGGACGACGTGTACCGGGTGGGGGTCGCCGGGACGATCGCGCGCATGCTGAAGATGCCCGACGGGACGCTGCGGATCCTCGTGCAGGGCGGCCCGCGCGTGCGCATCGACGAGTTCCCGGCACGGGAGCCCTATCTGGTGGCGCGCATCCACGAGGAGCCGGACGTCATCGAGCTGTCGTCGGAGCTCGAGGCGCTCACGCGCCACATCCAGACCACCTTCTCGAGCATCATCGAGGGCGTTCCCTACCTCCCCGAGGAGCTGCAGGTCGCGATCGCCAACATCGACGACCCGGAGGCGCTCGGCCACATGATCGCCGGCTCGCTGCGGATCAAGACCGAGGAGAAGCAGGATCTGCTCGAGGAGCGCAACGTCACGAACCGGCTGCGGAAGCTGTCCTCGATTCTCGCTCGCGAGCTCGAGGTGATGGAGCTCGGCTCGAAGATCCAGTCCGAGGTCCAGTCCGAGATGGACAAGACCCAGCGCGAGTACTTCCTGCGCGAGCAGATGAAGGCGATCCAGCGGGAGCTCGGCGAGGAGGACGAGACCCAGGCCGAGATCAACGAGCTGCGCCGGCAGATGGAGGAGGCGCAGCTGCCCGAAGACGTTCGCAAGGCCGCCGAGCGCGAGCTCGTCGCGGCTCGAGCGGCTGCCTCCCGCCGCGGCCGAGTACGGCGTGATCCGCACCTACCTGGAGTGGATCATCTCGCTGCCGTGGTGCAAGTCGACCGAGGACAACCTCGACATCGGCACACGCGCGCAGGGTCCTGAACCGCGACCACTACGACATCGAGAAGGTCAAGGACCGCATCCTCGAGCACCTCGCGGTGCGGAAGCTGAAGCCCGACGCGCGCGGCTCGATCCTCTGCTTCGTGGGACCGCCCGGCGTCGGCAAGACCTCGCTCGGCAAATCGATCGCGGCGGCGCTGGGCCGCAAGTTCGAGCGCATCTCGGTCGGCGGCGTGCGCGACGAGGCGGAGATCCGCGGTCACCGCCGCACCTATATCGGCGCGCTGCCCGGCACGATCATCCGCGCCCTTCGGGACGCCGAGAGCCGCAACCCAGTCTTCATGATCGACGAGATCGACAAGATGGGCGCCGACTTCATGCGGCGACCCCGCCAGCGCGATGCTGGAGGTGCTCGATCCCGAGCAGAACCACAGCTTCCGCGACCACTACCTCGACCTGCCGTTCGACCTCTCGGATGTGATGTTCATCACGACGGCGAACATCCTGGACACGATTCCCGGGCCGCTGCGTGGATCGCATGGAGATCATCCAGCTGGCGGGTTACACGCGCGAGGAGAAGCACCACATCGCGAAGCGCTACCTCGTGCCGCGCCAGATCGAGCGCAACGGCCTCACGCCCGAGCAAGATCGAGATCAAGGATGACGCGATCGACGTCGTGATCGTGGAGTACACGCGCGAGGCGGGCGTCCGCAACCTGGAACGCGAGCTCGGCTCGATCTGCCGCAAGGTCGCGCGCGACTTCGCCGAAGGCAAGGCGAAGCGCAAGGTCACGGTCACGCAAGGCGAAGGTGCGCGCGCTGCTCGGAAAGCGCCGCTACTTCTCCGAGGCACGGCTGCGCACCAAGGAACCGGGTGTTGCCACCGGGCTGGCGTGGACTCCCTTCGGCGGCGAGGTGCTCTTCATCGAGGCGACTCGAGTACCCGGGGTCGGGAAAGCTCAACATCACGGGGCAGCTCGGCGACGTCATGCGCGAGTCCGCCCAGGCGGCGCTCTCGTTCGTCCGCGCCCGCGCGAAGCAGCTGAACCCGGGCCTGGCCGACGACTTCTTCCAGACGCACGACCTGCACGTGCACGTGCCCTCCGGCGCAATTCCGAAGGACGGCCCGTCCGCCGGCATCGCGATCGCGACTGCGCTGGCCTCGCTGATCTCGCACCGGGTGGTGCGCGAGGACACCGCGATGACGGGCGAGCTGACGCTGACCGGCCAGGTGCTCCCGATCGGTGGCCTCAAGGAGAAGGCGCTCGCCGCCCAGGCGGCCGGCATCAAGCGCGTGATCGCGCCGAAGCTCAACCAGCAGGACATCGACGACATTCCCGCGCACCTGCGCAAGGACCTCGATTTCATCTTCGTCGACCGGATCGAGCAGGTCCTCCGCGAGGCGCTCGTCCCCGAAGCGGGGCAGAACGGAGCCGGACCGCGGGACCGCGCGCGTTCGGCGGCCCGGCGTTCCCGCACCGGAGCGAGCCGCTCCAGCACCCGGGACGGCGCGGGCGCGGCCCGCAAGTCCGCGCGCCGGCGCACCAAGCCGCGCTAGCCGCCCGCCGGCACTGCTTACAGCCGGGAGAGCACCGCCTGTGCGAGCAGGGCCGCGAACGGGCCGGTCGGAATGCCCGCCACGCTGCCGCTGCCGCGCACCAGCCGCGGCTCGCCGCCGTCGCTCGCGAGCTCCGCGTCGACCGTGAAGGGAATCGTGCGGTTGGCCGCCACGCCGGTCACGCGCGTCGCCCCGCCGAGCAGCGACGAAAGCAGCGGGGGAAGCCCGGAGGACAGATAGCTCGAGACACGGGCGACCGACGTCTGGCCCCCCGACGTCAACGTGTACGTCTCGTCGCCGCCGTCGCGCGACAGGTCGAAGCGCAGGACAGTGAACGGGCCGGCGACGACGTTCGTCAGCCGCAGCTGCACCGCGTCGAAGCCGTCGAGCTTGTCGAACACCGCCTGATCCTGGTCGAGCGGGAACTTCAGGCCGCGACCGTCGAGCTCGAACCGATCGCCGTCGTTCGCGAGCAGGCGCAGCGCGGGCACGGCCTCGAGGTCCACGTTCGCTGTGCCGCCACGGGCCGTCAGCCTGTCCTCGACCTTTCCGGCGAGGAACGGTGGGAGCGCGAACTGCGTCACCACCAGCGCCAGCACGATCACGGCGCCCGCGATCAGGAGGTAACGCACGCCCGGCCGCCTCACCGTCGAGCGGCGGTCAGGTGTCGCCCCGCTCGGCGGGCCGGGCGGCGCCCGCGGCAGGGGCGGGCGAGGGCTCGGGCTCCGGTTGCAGCGGCGTGGGATGCCCGATCGACCCCACCTCGGCGATGTCGCGACCGAACGGCAACCCGACCGTCCAGTCCATCACCGCTCGAACCTTCCGCGACGTGCTCGGCAGCTGGCTCACGTGGTAGGTGCGCGCCAGCCACCAGGCGGGAAAGCCGCGCATCTTGACGGGCCCGATCTTGGCCACCGCCTTGTAGCGGCCGAGGTTCGCGAACTGGCCGAGGGTCTTGTAGGTGAAGGGCTTCGCGGTGCCGGACCCGAGCGAGGCCGCGATGTTGCGCCCGGCCGTGCGCCCCTGGCGGATCGCATGCTGCGAAGTCGGTGGGCAGGGAAAGCCGGGGCGCGCGGGGTCCGGCACCGCGGCCGCGTCACCGATGGCCCAGACGTCCTGCTCGCCCTCGACGCGCAGCTGCTCGTCGACCCGGATCCGGCGGCGCTCGTCGAGCGGCAGCGCGAGCCCGCGGGTGCTGGGATGCGGCGTGACGCCTGCCGTCCAGACCACCGTGCGGGTGGGGATCGTCTCGCCTGTGGAGAGCCGGACCGACCTCGCCGTGACCTCCTCGACCGTGGTGCCGAGGCGGATGTCGATGCCGCGGCTGCGGAGCTGCTCGAGTGCGTACACGGCCAGCTCGAGGTCGATCTCCGGGAGGATGCGGTCGCCGACCTCGACCAGCACCCAGCGCATGCCGTGGAGGCTGGCCCTCGGATACTGCTCGATTGCGTCGGCGGCAAAGTCCTGGAGCTCGGCGAGTGCTTCCAGTCCGGCATAGCCGCCCCCCACGAAGATGAAGGTGAGGTGCTCGTCGCGCTCCGCCGGGTCCTCGCTGGCGTCGGCGAGCTCGAGCGACTGGACAACGTGATTGCGTAGCCAGATCGCATCCGGGAGCGTCTTGAAGCCGACCGCATGTTCCCTCAGACCGGGCACCGGCACCACCCGGGACACGGAGCCGTGCGCGACCAGCAGGCGGTCGTAGCGGAGCTCGTGCTCATCGCCCTCGACGCCGCGGACGGTGACCGTGCGCCGTGCCGGATCGCGGCCGACCGTGGCGCCGAGGATCAGGCGGGTCTGCTCGAGGACGTCGCGGAGCGGCGTGACCACGTGCCGCGGCTCGAGCGTCCCGGCCGCCGCCTCCGGCAGGAACGCCGTGTAGAGCATGAAGTTGACGTCGTTGACAAGCGTGATGCGAGTGCTGTGGCGCGGCATCGTGCGCTCCAGCTTCCGGGCGGCGTACAGGCCGCCGAAGCCGCCTCCGGAGATGACGACGTCCCAGGCCACGCGGCCGATGCTAGCGCTCTAGCGTTCGCCGTCGGCCGGTCCCACGGGGGGTGCGAATGGGCCGGCCGATCGCTCGGCCGCGGCCTCCATGCGCTCCAGCCGCCGAAGGCGCGCCGGCATCTCCTCGGTTCTGAAGAGACGCCAGCGCACCTGGCGGTGGAGGAACGCGTCCCGAGACGTCCGTTGTCTCGGGCCGCTCATCGGTGAGGAGTAGGGACCTTCATTTCCCATGCTCGAGATGATGCCCGGCCGTCGGCCCGGGTTCATTGGCCCGCTGTCCAAGATTTGGCGGTCCGGGGTGGACCGGCCGTCACTAGTGGGTGGCCCAGACCTCGGGGTCGCTGGTGAGCTCGTCGATGAGTCCGGGAAGCTCGCCGCCGGCGATGTCGGCGAGCGTCACGGACTCCAGTACCGCACGCAGGTTCGCCCGCACCGCCACCCACACCTTGCCGAGCGGCTCGGCCCGGCCGTCGAACTTGAGCTCCTCGGGCGAAGCACCACGCACGCTCGCGAGCGGGCCCTCCACGGCCCGGATCACGTCCGCGAGCGTGATGTCGTCCGCGGGCCGCGCCAGCCAGTAGCCGCCGTCCGTGCCGCGCTGGCTGCGCACCAGGCCGGCATGCCGCAACTCGCCGAGGATGTTCTCCAGGAACTTGAGAGGGATCCCCTGCGCCTGCGAGATCAACTCGCCCTTGACCGGCGGCGAGTCCGAGGCGGCCAGCTCCACGGCAGCACGCACGGCATAGTCCGCCTTGGCCGAGACGCGCATGTGCCAAGACTAGGACATGCGGCTGGCGTTAAGCGACACGACTGACGCGCAGGTCCCATCGCACGCGCAGCCGCGCGGCACGCGAGGTGAGCAGTGCGTCGAGCAGCGGGAGCAGGGGGCGCTCCGGCGGCAGCGCACGATCAATCCGGTACGCGTCGCCGACAGCGCCCAGCACCGCGAGGCGCAATTCCGGCTGGCGCAATCCGAGTCCGTCGAAGTATCCGGTGACGTGCCGCTCGAGATCGGGCACGTCCCTGACGGCCAGGACGCCCGCCAGGAACCTGGGTTCGGACCCATCCGTGTCGTGGTGGCTGAGTGTGTGGCGCGGCGCTCGCATCGGCGGTCCTTCTCCTTGTCTAGTAGATCGGTGGACAAGCATGCTAGCGGGTGGTCAGAGCGGGTAGAGCTCCTCGGCGTACGAGACCGAGTGGCGGGCCAGCACGCCGTTCTCGCGCACGGCGTAGGCGCCCATCCGCCAGAGCGGCGGCGAGTACGCATGCAGCGTGACCGCCGGCACGTCCCCGACGTGCAGCACGCGGTGGATGTCCGAGGCCGCGAAGTCGAAGGTCTGGCCGGGGCCGAAGGTCCGCACCAGCGGCGCACCGCCGAGCGTCAGCCGCTCCTCGCAGATGCCGCCGCCCGCGACCGTCACGGCGCCGGCCGAGGTGTCGTGGTCGTGAAACCCGGTGTCGTGGTCGTGCATCCAGCAGATCAGCCAGGCCACCACGTGCTCGTCGCGCCACAGCTGCCGGTAGATGCGCTGCGACGGATCGTGGTCGACGAGGTGGCGCCAGAGCTCCGGGCGTGCGGCAAGCCCGGCGACCACTTCCCGCAGCTCGGGCCGCTCCAGGTCACGCCCGGCGCGGATAGTGGATCACGCCGCGACTCCGTGCCCGTTCAGGGCCCGGGCCGGGTTCGTGACCTCGATCGCATGCCGGGCGGCGTCGCCGAGGCGCGGGCTGGGCGGCTCCACGACGGGGCGGTCGGAGCCGAACACGATCTGCTCGACGCCCACGCACCGCACCATCGCGTCGAGCGCCTGCGTGCCGTAGGACGAGGAGTCGTAGAAGAAGAGCGGGTCGGCGGTCCGGCATGGCGGGGCCACCGCGACCGGCGAGGCGCTCGCGCTGAAGCGGTGCGAGTCCGGCCAGCATCGCGAACACGACTCTCAGATCGCGATGGGCCTTGCGGCCCTCGGCGAGGAACGCGAGCCAGGAGTTCTGCATCTCGAACACGTACCGCGTGAGGGGCGGCCACCACGACGGCATGGAGGGATCGTGGTGGCGCGACCTGCCGCAGCCCCGGCCCGGGATGGACGAAGAGCGCCGCGCCGCGCTGTTCGATCCGGTCGAGCACCGGGCCCAGCAGTTCGACATGGTGCGGCGAGGCGAACGCGCCCGCAGGCATCGACACACCCACGAAGCCCGCGTCGAGCACGCGGTCGACGTCGTCCGGGCCGGCATCCTCGAGCGCGATCGCCCCCCAGGCCGCAAAGCGCGGCGGCAGCTCGGCAACGCCCTGCTCGTATGCCGACAGGAGCGCATCGGCGTCGCGCCGGGGCAGGGACTCGGCGCCGATCGGGGATGAGAGCGAGACGATCGCGAGGTTCGTCCGTCGCGGTCGAGCTCCGCCAGGCGGCTGTCGACCGCACTCGAGCCGGCGTCGACCGTGGCCGGGGCGTTGCCCAGCGAGTAGAGCACGAAGCGACCGTTCGCCTGCCGGGCGAAGGGAGGCGAGGTCCTGCGGGCCAGTGCCGCGATCAGCGGCTCGGTCCATAAGTGCTGGTGGATGTCGAGGCGTTCGGGCAAACTAGAGCTTCTCCATCGAGTTGATGGACTATATCGGAATCGCGAGCCTAAACCCTTTAAATGCGATCGGAAATATGCCATTATGCTACGGTGCCTTCTCTACTTAAACTGTAGGAAAAGTGAGAAGGAGGACTACGACGTGCTCAAGTCAACTGAGAGGTCCCTGGCCGTCGCCCTCGCAGCGGCCCTCATCGCGTTATCGGCGCTGGTCGCCGCGTGCGGCGGTTCCAGCAACTCGAACGACGCTCAGCCTGGTCGCCTACTCGACCCCGCAGGAGGCCTACGAGGAGATCATCCCGGCCTTCCAGAAGACCGCCGCCGGCAAGGACGTCGACTTCAAGCAGTCCTACGGCGCCTCCGGCGACCAGGCGCGCGCGGTCGAGGCGGGCCTCGACGCCGACGTGGTCGCGCTGTCGCTTGCCCCGGACGTCGACAAGCTGGTCGAGGCCGGCAAGGTCGCGAAGGACTGGGCCAGCGACAAGTACGACGGCTTCGTGACGAACTCGGTCGTGGTGTTCGCGGTCCGCAAGGGCAACCCGAAGAACATCAAGACCTGGGACGACCTCGTCAAGGACGGCGTCGAGGTGATCGAGCCGAACCCGTTCACGTCGGGCGGCGCCAAGTGGAACATCATGGCCGCCTACGGCGCGCAGCTCGAGCAGGGCAAGTCCCAGCAGGAGGCGCTGGACTACCTCAAGGCAGCTGTTCAAGAACGTCCCGGTCCAGGACAAGAGCGCGCGCGAGGCGCTGCAGACGTTCGTCGGCGGCAAGGGCGACGTGCTGCTCGCCTACGAGAACGAGGCGATCACGGCGCAGCAGAAGGGCAGGACATCGACTACGTCCTCCCCGACGAGACGATCCTGATCCAGAACCCGATCGCGGTCACGACCGACGCCGCGCCGGCGGCCCAGGACTTCGTCGACTTCACCCGCTCCGAGGAGGCGCAGAAGATCTACGCCGAGAAGGGCTACCGCTCGGTCATCCCGAGCCTCGTCGACAAGTCGAAGTACCCGACGCCGGCGAAGCTGTTCGAGATCACCAAGTTCGGCGGCTGGGACAAGGTCAACGACGAGTTCTTCGACCCCGACAAGGGCAGCATCGCGGAGATCGAGCAGAGCCTGGGAGTCTCGACTGAGAAGTAACGCCACAGCCGCGCCGGCGCCCGCCGGCATCCGCGGACTGCGAGACCGAGTGCCGCGCCTGCCCGGCGTGGCACTCGGCGGCGGCGTCGCGATGCTCTACCTGAGCCTGGTCGTGCTGATCCCGCTGGCGGCTGTCGTCATCGAAGGCGTTCGAGAACGGGCTGGGCGAGCTTCTGGGACGCCGTCACGGGCGAGCAGGCGATGGCCGCGCTGAAGCTGACCGTCGGGCGTCTCGTTCGCGGTGGTCGCTGATCAACGCCGTGATCGGCACCGCTGATCGCGTGGGTGCTCGTGCGCGACGACTTCCGCGGCAAGCCGTTCGTGAACGCGCTGATCGACCTGCCCGTTCGCGCTGCCGACGATCGTCGCCGGCCTCACGCTGCTGGCGCTCTACGGGCCGCGCGGGCCGGTCGGCATCGACGTCGCCTACACGCGGGCAGCGGTGCTGCTGGCGCTGCTGTTCGTGACGCTGCCGTTCGTGGTGCGCGCGGTGCAGCCCGTGCTGATGGAGCTCGACCGCGACATGGAGGAGGCCGCCGCTTCGCTCGGCGCGGGCAACTTCACGATCTTCCGCCGGATCATCCTGCCCAACCTGCTGCCCGCGATCCTCGCCGGGCGCCGCGCTCGCGTTCGCCCGGTCGATCGGCGAGTTCGGCTCGCTGGTGCTGATCTCCGGCAACCTGCCCTTCAAGACCGAGGTCTCCTCGGTGTTCATCTTCGGCCAGATCGAGAGCGACCGGGTGGTGACCGCGGCGGCCGTCTCGGTCGTGCTGCTGGCGATCGCGTTCGTGGTCCTGCTGGGCATCTCGGCCCTCTCGCGCTGGGGCACCAGGCATGACGGTTAGGCCCACGTTCGCGAAGCTGGGCCTGCGCACGGTCGCGCTCGGCTACCTCTTCCTGCTGCTTGCGGCGCCCGTGGGGCTGATCTTCTACCGCACGTTCGAGCACGGGTTCGGCCCCGCCTGGGACGCCGTCACGACACCCGAGGCCCAGCACGCGTTCTGGCTGACGATGCTGATGATCGTCGTGGCCGTCCCCGCCAACACGGTCTTCGGCGTGATCACCGCGATCCTGCTGGTGCGCCACAAGTTCCCGGGTCGTGCGCTCCTGAACGCCGCGATCGATCTGCCGTTCGCGGTCTCCCCGGTCGTGATCGGCCTCGCGCTGATCCTCGTCTACGGCCAGGGCGGCTGGTTCGGCGGGTGGCTGACCGAGCAGGGCATCCAGGTGATCTTCTCCGCGCCCGGCATGATCCTGGCGACGATGTTCGTCTCGCTGCCGTTCGTGGTGCGCGAGGTGGTGCCGGTGCTACGCGAGATCGGCACCGAGCAGGAACAGGCGGCGTCGACGCTCGGCGCGTCCGGGTGGCAGACCTTCTGGCGCGTGACGCTGCCCGTCGATCCGCTGGGGCCTCACCTACGGGGTCGTGCTGGCGACCGCCCGGGCGCTGGGCGAATTCGGCGCGGTCAGCGTCGTGTCCGGGCAAGCTCTCCGGCGAGACCGAGACCATGACGCTGTTCGTCGAGAACCGCTTCCACCAGTTCGACCTCACCGGCGCGTACGCCGCGTCGGTGGTGCTGGCGCTGATCGCGCTGGTAACGCTCGTCGGAATGAGTATGTTCAACAAGCGTCGGGAGGCATAAATGGGCATCTCAGTCGAGAACGTGAGCAAACGATTCGGCGACTTCGTCGCCCTCGACGACGTGTCGCTCGACGTGCCGGACGGCTGCCTCACGGCGCTGCTCGGGCCGAGCGGAAGCGGCAAGTCGACGCTGCTGCGGGTGATCGCGGGGCTCGAGGACCCCGACCGCGGCACGGTCGTGATCTCGGATCAGGAGGCGACGAGGCTGCGGCCGCAGGATCGCGGCGTCGGCTTCGTGTTCCAGCACTACGCCGCCTTCAAGCACATGACGGTGCGGCAGAACGTCGCCTTCGGGCTGAAGATCCGCAAGCGCCCGAAGCAGGAGATCTTGAAGCGGGTCGACGAGCTGCTCGAGCTGGTCCACCTGGGCGGGCTCGCTCACCGCTATCCGGACCAGCTCTCCGGCGGACAGCGTCAGCGCATGGCGCTCGCGCGGGCGCTCGCCGTCGAGCCCGAGGTGCTGCTGCTCGACGAGCCCTTCGGGGCGCTCGACGCGCGCGTCCGCAAGGACCTCCGGGTCTGGCTTCGCCACCTCCACGACGACGTCCACGTCACGACCATCTTCGTGACGCACGACCAGGAGGAGGCGATGGAGGTGGCCGAGCAGATCGTGGTCATGAACGACGGCGCGATCGAGCAGGTGGGCGAGCCGCGCGATCTCTACGAGCATCCCGCGAACGAGTTCGTGATGAGCTTCGTCGGGCCGGTCAACAGGCTCGGCGACGAGCTGGTCCGCCCTCACGACATCGAGCTGATGCTGGAGCCGAACGGGTCCACCGAGGAGGCGATGATCGACCGGATCGTGCACCTCGGCTTCGAGGTGCGGGTCGAGTTCACCCTGAACGACGGCACCCAGGCGTGGTCGCAGCTGACCCGCGAGGCCGCCGACCGGCTCGAGCTCGAGCGGGGCCAGATCGTGTTCGTCCGCAAAGACGGCGCACGCGTCTTCAGCGGGCAGGACAGCGCTTAAGAAACTCTCCGGTTGCTGCGGTTTTCCGGCCCGGGCAGGAGGGGCCGAGCCTCTAACATGAGAGGACTTCCAGAAGGTGCCGAATGGCCTCACGAAGCCCGTTTCCAGGGCGTTTTCCGTCCGAGGCGATCGTCATCGTTACCTACCCCCTAACGACCCCCGCGGCATACCCGCAAATATCCCAAAGGCAGCACAAAAGCAGTACCTAGAGGCAGGGTGGCAAGAGGGCCGGGAGAGGTAACGAAGGCACCGACGGAGGAGTTGATAATGGCCCGCACCCTGAATTCCGCAAAGACCACCCACAGCGTACGCGCCGCCGACCAGGGGCTGGCCATCGAACGCCGTCTCACCCGTGAGGGCGTGCATCCGTTCGACGAGCTCGAGTGGGAGGTCCGCGACGCGGTGATCGGAGACCCGGCGAAGCCGGCCTTCGAGCAGCGTGGCGTGGAGTTCCCGAAGAGCTGGTCGCAGAACGCCACCAACATCGTCTCCCAGAAGTACTTCCGCGGGCAGATGGGCACGCCCCGCCGGGAGCACTCGGTCAAGCAGATGGTCGGTCGCGTCGCGGGCACGATCTCCGCGTGGGGCCGTGCGGGCGGCTACTTCGCCACGTCCGCCGACGCCGAGGCCTTCGAGGCCGAGCTCACGCACATCCTCGTGAACCAGCTCGCGGCCTTCAACTCACCGGTGTGGTTCAACGTCGGGTTCGAGGAGAGCCCCCAGTGCAGCGCCTGCTTCATCCTCTCGGTCGAGGACACGATGGAGTCGATCCTGGCCTGGAACACCAAGGAGGGCATGATCTTCCGGGGCGGGTCGGGCTCCGGCATCAACCTCTCGAAGATCCGCTCGTCCAAGGAGCAGCTCTCGAAGGGCGGCCTGGCCTCCGGGCCGGTGTCCTTCATGCGGGGCGCGGACGCTTGGGCCGGCACGATCAAGTCCGGCGGCAAGACTCGCCGCGCGGCCAAGATGGTCGTGCTCGACGTCGACCACCCCGACATCCGCGAGTTCATCTGGTGCAAGGCGCGCGAGGAGGACAAGGCCGCGGCGCTGCGCGAGGCCGGCTTCGACATGTCGATCGACGGCGAGGGCTTCCACTCGATCCAGTACCAGAACGCCAACAACTCCGTGCGCGTCACGTCCGCCTTCCTGGACGCGGTCGAGCGCGGGGAGGAGTGGCAGACGACGGCGCGCCTGACCGGCGAGCCGGTCGAGACCTTCGACGCCCGCGCGCTGATGGACGAGATCGCCGAGGCGGCATGGCGCTGCGCCGATCCCGGCATCCAGTACGACACGACCATCAACGACTGGCACACGTGCCCGAACACGGGGCGGATCAACGCATCCAACCCGTGCTCCGAGTACATGCACGTCGACGACTCGGCCTGCAACCTCGCATCGATCAACCTCATGAAGTTCCTGCGCGAGGACGGCGGCTTCGACACCGCGGGCTTCGAGCACGCGGTCGACATCATGTTCCTGGCCCAGGAGATCCTGGTCGGCTTCTCGAGCTACCCGACCGAGGAGATCACGGCCAACGCGAAGGCGATGCGCCAGCTCGGCCTCGGTTACGCGAACCTCGGCGCGCTGCTGATGGCGCGCGGCCTGCCCTACGACTCGGACGAGGGCCGCTCGGTGGCGGCCGCGATCACGGCGCTGATGACGGGTCGGGCGTATCGCACGTCCGGCGAGGTGGCGGCGGCGATCGGGCCGTACGACGAGTTCGAGAAGAATCGCGATCCCCACCTGGGCGTGATGCGCATGCACCGTGACGCCGCCCATGAGCTGGAGGAGGCGGCCGACACCGAGCTGCTCGCCGCGGCGCGGCGCAGCTGGGACGAGGCGGTCACGCTGGGCGAGCGCCACGGGCACCGCAACGCGCAGGCGACGGTGCTGGCGCCGACCGGCACGATCAGCTTCCTGATGGACTGCGACACGACCGGGATCGAGCCCGACTTCTCGCTGGTGAAGATGAAGGAGCTCGTCGGCGGAGGCAACATGACGATCGTCAACCGGACAGTGCCGCGTGCGCTGCGCACGCTCGGCTACTCACCGGCCGAGGTCGAGCAGATCGAGGCCTACGTGAACGATCACCGCACGATCGTGGGCGCACCCGGCCTGAAGGACGAGCACCTGCCGGTGTTCGACGTGGCCGTCGGCCAGCGCGCGATCTCGCACATGGGCCACATCAAGATGATGTCCGCGGTCCAGCCGTTCATCTCCGGCGCGATCTCGAAGACCGTCAACATGCCGGCCGACTCGACCGTCGCGGACATCCGCGAGGCGTACGTCGAGGGTGGGCGACTCGGGCTGAAGGCGCTCGCGATCTACCGCGACGGCTCGAAGACGGCGCAGGCACTGCGGACCGACGCGGGACAGAAGAAGAGCAAGGCGGCGAAGGCGGAGGCCGAAGAGCCCGCGCCGTCCCGGAACCGCCTGCCGCGCGAGCGCGAGTCGCTCACGCACAAGTTCTCGATCGCCGGCCACGAGGGCTACATCACCGCCGGCAAGTACGAGGACGGCTCGCTGGGCGAGATCTTCCTCACCGACATCGGCAAGGACGGCTCCACGCTGCGCGGCATGATGAACGCGTTCGCGACCGCGATCTCGATCGGGCTCCAGTACGGAGTGCCGCTCGAGACCTTCGTGCGCAAGTTCAGCTACATGCGCTTCGACCCGGAGGGCATGACGACGAACCCGGAGATCCCCTTCGCGAAGAGCCTGCCGGACTACATCATGCGATGGCTCGCGTCCCGCTTCCTGGACCCGGCGGTGC
The DNA here is from genome assembly GCA_963759145.1 of uncultured Solirubrobacterales bacterium. Lineage (GTDB taxonomy): Bacteria > Actinomycetota > Thermoleophilia > Solirubrobacterales > JBBDJG01 > JBBQKG01. The sequence continues at coordinate 270,438 of CAVWYB010000025.1, read as the reverse complement.
ACGAGGAGCTCGGCATCATGAGCTCGGACGTGCGCGCGAAGAAGATGGCCGAGGAAATGGGCCAGGCGACGTCCGGCAACGGCGGCCAACGGCCACTCGAACGGCCACGACGCAGACGGGTCCGACGACGGCGAGTCCCAGGCCCCCACGACCGCACTCACAGACTCACCACCAGTAGTCCCGGCCAGAATCGAGGGCCTGGACCTGGGCCCGGCGTGCTCGCAGTGCGGCGGCATGATGCAGAGAACAGGGTCCTGTTACACCTGTTCGTCTTGCGGCAACAACACCGGCTGCGGCTAGCTAGCTAGTTAGTAATGAGACATCGCGTTGTCTCGTGGGAGCAGTCACGGGGCGCGCTGCGAGTGATTGTCCGGACCAAGCTGTTCGGGCTCATAGCCGGAACCGTGAGCTGGGCGGGGGACGGAGTCAGTTGGGCACCGCCAAGGCCGGCTGGTTCGGCGGACAAAATAGTGCAACGTCCAGCCGACGCCTGATCGCCCTGAACGCACCCCGGAACGAATACGTGGCGACGCAAAACCCCTCCAAATCGCCCTTGACAGCCAGAGCGAGCCGGGTTAGGGTCGCTTCACCGACCGCACGGAGTGAGCGGTCACTACGGATTCGCATTCGAGACCGGAAGTTCTCAATTGGCACGACGCTATGGCGCTTACGCGCCCACGGGGGGGAATACGCGTGAGGACAAGGAGTGTTCTTGTGTTGTCACTTGCGGCACTGTTCGTGTCCGTTGTGTTCGCCTCTCCGGCGTCAGGCGACGGGGGAGGCGGCAGGGGCGCTACCGGTGCCACCGGCTTGAGGGGCGCAACCGGCGCGACCGGCTTAAAGGGCGCAACCGGTGCGACAGGCTCGAAGGGGTCGACCGGCGCAACTGGTGCGACTGGCTCGAAGGGGTCGACGGGCGCAACCGGTGCGACAGGCTTGAAGGGGTCGACGGGCGCAACCGGTGCGACAGGCTTGACCGGTGCGACAGGCTTGACCGGTGCGACAGGCTTGACCGGTGCGACAGGCTTGACCGGTGCGACCGGGCTCGGGGGTGCGACCGGCGCGACCGGGCTCACGGGCGCAACCGGGCTCACGGGCCCGACCGGTGCGACCGGGGCCACCGGGGCCAGCGGCGGACGCAGGTGCGACCGGGCTCACGGGCGCCACCGGCCCGACCGGGCTCACCGGAGCCACCGGTCCGAATGGGCTCACGGGTGACACCGGCGCTGAGGGCGCGACAGGCCGGACGGCGCTACAGGACTCACCGGGGCGACCGGGCTCACGGGTGACACCGGCGCTGCGGGCGCCACGGGCGACACCGGCGCTGCCGGCGACACCGGCGCGACGGGTGACACTGGGGCAGTCGGCGCCACCGGCCTCACGGGCGCGACGGGCGCTCACCGGCGCTACCGGCCTCACGGCGACACCGGCGCTGCGGGCGACACCGGCGCTGCCGGCGACACCGGCGCGGCCGGCGCTACAGGACTTACCGGGGCAACCGGGCTCACCGGCGCGACCGGGCTGACGGGTGACACTGGCGCTACCGGCGACACCGGCGCGGTGGGCGACACCGGCGCGACAGGCGACACCGGCGCGACAGGCGACACCGGCGCGACAGGCGACACCGGCGCGACAGGCGACACCGGCGCTGCCGGCGACACCGGCGCTACAGGTGACACTGGGGCAGTCGGCGCTACCGGCCTCACGGGCGCGACCGGGCTCACCGGCGCTACCGGCCTCACAGGCGACACCGGTGCAGCGGGCGACACCGGCGCGGCCGGCGCTACAGGACTTACCGGGGCAACCGGGCTCACCGGCGCGACCGGGCTCACGGGTGACACCGGCGCTGCGGGCGCCACGGGTGACACTGGCGCTGCCGGCGACACCGGCGCGACGGGCGATACCGGCGCGGTGGGCGACACCGGCCTGACCGGTGCGACCGGTGACACAGGACTCACGGGCGACACCGGCGCGGCGGGCGACACCGGCGCGGCGGGCGACACCGGCGCTGCCGGCGACACCGGCGCTACAGGTGACACCGGCGCTACAGGTGACACCGGCGCTACAGGTGACACCGGCGCGACAGGTGACACTGGGGCAGTCGGCGCTACCGGCCTCACGGGCGCGACCGGGCTCACCGGCGCTACCGGCCTCACAGGCGACACCGGCGCTGCGGGCGACACCGGCGCGACAGGCGACACCGGCGCGACGGGCGCTACAGGACTTACCGGGGCAACCGGGCTCACCGGCGCGACCGGGCTCACGGGTGACACCGGCGCGACCGGGCTCACGGGTGACACCGGTGCTGCGGGCGCCACGGGTGACACTGGCGCTGCCGGCGACACCGGCGCGACGGGCGACACCGGCGCGACGGGCGACACCGGCGCAACGGGGCTGACGGGTGACACCGGGCTGCCGGCGACACGGGCGCGACAGGCGACACCGGCGCGGCCGGCGACACCGGCGCGACAGGTGACACTGGGGCAGTCGGCGCCACCGGCCTCACGGGCGCGACCGGGCTCACCGGCGCTACCGGCCTCACAGGCGACACCGGTGCAGCGGGCGACACCGGCGCGACGGGCGCTACAGGACTTACCGGGGCAACCGGGCTCACCGGCGCGACCGGGCTCACGGGCGACACCGGCGCTGCGGGCGCCACGGGCGACACCGGCGCTGCCGGCGACACCGGCCTCACGGGTGACACTGGCGCTGCCGGCGACACCGGCGCGACAGGCGACACCGGCGCGGCCGGCGCTACAGGACTTACCGGGGCAACCGGGCTCACCGGCGCTACCGGACCCACTGGGCTCACGGGTGACACCGGACTTACGGGTGACACCGGGGCAACCGGACTCACCGGGGCAACCGGCGAGACGGGTCTCACGGGGGCAACCGGCCCGTCCGGCACCGGCGGCGGCAACGGCGCAGACGGCGCTACCGGCGCCACCGGCGCGACCGGGATCACGGGCGCGACCGGGCTTACCGGCGCCACCGGCCTCACGGGCAACACCGGGCTCACCGGCGCAACGGGCAGCAACGGAGCGACCGGCGCGACCGGCCCGGCCGGCAATTCGGTCACGGGTCGGACGGTGTGGTTCCAGTCCCTCTCGAACACACCCAACAATGAGTGCATTGCTCACCAGACGTCAGACCACGCCAACTGCGCGGGCAACGTGCATGACTTCGTCTACACATACGACGTGAAGGCGGCGGGAACCATCAGCTCGATCTGGGCTGAGATCAACACCGCGCCTTCTGGGACGGCGGCGTGGACGGTGACGGTCAGGAAGAACGGGCTGACGACGGCCGGGAACTCCCTGTCTTGCACGATCACCGGCCCCACGGCGACGGCCTGCGAGGCAAGTGGCTCGGTGGCCATCGCGAACGGCGACTTCCTGTCGGTGCAGGTGACGTCGACCGGCAGCCCCGGTAACAAGAATTGGAAGAGTTACGTCGTCATCGGTAGCTAGACGGATCTACGACGTGCAGCTACCAGCGCGGGCCACAAGGCCCCCCGCTGGTTGATGTAGCGGCCGGGTTCGGTTCAGGCGCTCACGGTCAGCCATGGCGAACTTCTCCGCCTCATCACCTTCCTCGCTCCCGCGTCGAGGCCTTTGTGTTCATGTTTCGGCTAGTCCGCCCGCTCCCTTCCCCGGCCCCAACCCCACCGCTTGACAGCCAAAGATGCCTGCATTAAGGTCGTTAGTGACCGCATAATGCATGCGGCGTTTACGGATTCCGCAGTTCGAGACCAGGATGCTCTCCAAGGGAGGCAGCGTGCAGCGCACGGATCGCGCAGGGGTAACAGGCCCGTGAGAGCCAGGATGGTTCTTGCGTTGGGACTCGCGGCACTCCTCGCGTGCTCTTTCTTCGCTTCTGCCGCCTCAGCCGCGCCAAAGACGGGCGCGACCGGGGCCACCGGCCTGCGAGGCGCAACCGGGGCCACCGGCCTGCGAGGCGCGACCGGGGCGACAGGCTTGAGGGGCGCGACCGGGGCCACCGGCGCTCACGGGCGCCACAGGGCTCACCGGCGCGACGGGCGCGGCCGGCGCGACCGGCCTCACTGGCGCGACGGGGCTCACGGGACCGACCGGGCAGACCGGCGCAACCGGCGCCACTGGCGCGACGGGGCTCGCGGGCCCGACAGGCCTGACCGGCGCGACCGGTCCCACCGGCGACACCGGCGCGGCGGGCGACACCGGGGCGGCCGGTGACACCGGCGCCGCAGGTGCGACGGGTGACACCGGCGTGGCCGGCGCCACGGGCGATACGGGCGCAGCCGGCGACACCGGCGCGACCGGGCTCACGGGCGCCACCGGCCTGACCGGTGCGACCGGTGACACAGGACTCACGGGCGACACCGGCGCGCGCGGGCGACACCGGGGCGGCCGGCGACACCGGCGCCGCAGGTGCCACGGGTGACACCGGCGTGGCCGGCGCCACGGGCGACACGGGCGCAGCCGGCGACACCGGCGCGACCGGGCTCACGGGCGCCACCGGCCTGACCGGTGCGACCGGTGACACAGGACTCACGGGCGACACCGGCGCCGCGGGCGACACCGGGCGGCCGGCGACACCGGCGCCGCGTGCGACGGGCGACACCGGCGTGGCCGGCGCCACGGGCGACACCGGGCGCAGCCGGCGACACCGGCGCGACCGGGCTCACGGGCGCCACCGGCCTGACCGGTGCGACCGGTGACACAGGACTCACGGGCGACACCGGCGCCGCGGGCGACACCGGGGCGGCCGGCGACACCGGCGCCGCAGGTGCGACGGGTGACACCGGCGTGGCCGGCGCCACGGGCGACACGGGCGCAACCGGCGACACCGGCGCGACCGGGCTCACGGGCGCCACCGGCCTGACCGGTGCGACCGGTGACACAGGACTCACGGGCGACACCGGCGCCGCGGGCGACACCGGGGCGGCCGGCGACACCGGCGCCGCAGGTGCGACGGGCGACACCGGCGTGGCCGGCGCCACGGGCGACACGGGCGCAACCGGCGACACCGGCGCGACCGGGCTCACGGGCGCCACCGGCCTGACCGGTGCGACCGGCGACACAGGACTCACGGGCGACACCGGCGCCACGGGCGACACGGGCGCAGCCGGCGACACCGGCGCGACCGGGCTCACGGGCGACACCGGCCTGACCGGTGCGACCGGCGACACAGGACTCACGGGCGACACAGGACTCACGGGCGACACCGGCGCCGCGGGTGACACCGGCGCCGCAGGTGCGACGGGCGACACGGGCGCGGCCGGCGCCACGGGCGACACGGGTGCCACGGGCGACACGGGTGCCACCGGAGACACCGGGCTTACGGGCGACACGGGCGTGGCCGGCGCCACGGGCGACACCGGCGCGGCCGGTGACACCGGAGCGACCGGGCTCACGGGCGCCACCGGCCTGACCGGTGCGACCGGCGACACAGGACTTACGGGCGACACCGGCGCCACGGGCGACACCGGCGCGACCGGGCTGACCGGAGCAACGGGCGAGTCGGGCCTCACGGGCGCAACGGGCCCCTCTGGGACCGGCGGCAGCGCCGGCGCGACCGGCGCGACTGGTCTCGCGGGCGACACCGGCGCGACCGGGCTCACGGGCGCCACCGGCCTGACCGGCGCGACCGGCGCGACCGGCCTGACCGGCGCGACCGGTACCGGGGCAACCGGCGTGACCGGTGCGACCGGTGCGACGGGGCCGAGCTCGCTCACCGGATTGCTGACGACAGTGACCTCGCCACAGACCACCGCCACGACCACCACGGTGACGTGCCCGGGGACCCACCCGAACGTAGTGAGCGGCGGGTTCTCTGGTGTCGGTTCCGGCAACGGGCAGTTCCAGGTCGACAGTTACCCGAGCGCGGCGAATGCGTGGACGGTGACCTTGGCCCAAACTGACAACAACAGCAGTTGGACAGCGTACGCGCGCTGTGCGCAGTAGAACTTCCTGACATTGACTTCGACGGGACGGCCCCTCTTCGGGGCCGTTCCCACGCGTGATGGTGTTCTTGGAACTCACTGCCACGCGGACGATGCTCCCGGTGGTCAACCCCTTGCCCGTGCGCGGGTCCGCCAGAGGCCTTGCGCGGGCCGTGCGGGCGGTGCGTGACCCGTCAAGGCGCCGCGGCCCGGGGCCGATACCGGTTCTAGACCGCCCGGAAGCTTTGGGAAAGCACGCAAGGGACGAGACCGCTTCATGCCCACCTACTCACTTGTAGTCCCCGCCTTCAACGAGGAGGGCGTGATCGAGGAGCTGGCCGCCCGCCTCATCGACGTCATGGACGCGCTGGACGGTGACGCGGAGACGATCCTCGTCGACGACGGGAGCCGCGACCGGACCTACGAGCTGATGCTCGCAGCCGCACGTGAGGAGCCGCGTCTGCGCGTGGTCAAGCTGTCGCGGAACTTCGGGCACCAAATCGCGCTCACCGCGGGCGTCGACCTCGCGGCCGGAGACGCGGTGATCGTGCTCGACGCCGACCTCCAGGATCCGCCCGAGGTGATCCTCGAGCTCGCCGAGCGCTGGCGCGAGGGCTACGACGTCGTCTACGCGGTGCGCGACGTCCGCGAGGGCGAGACGCGCTGGAAGCGGGCAACTGCGTCCGCTTTCTATCGAGCCTTCAACCGGATCTCCGAGGTCCAGTCTCCCGTCGACGCCGGCGACTTCAGGCTCGTCGACCGGCGGGCGCTCGACGTGTTCTCCCATATGCGGGAGAGCAACCGCTTCGTCCGCGGCATGTTCAGCTGGATCGGGCTCAGGCAGACAGGCGTCGTCTACAAACGGCAGGAGCGCTTCGCGGGGGAAACGAAGTATCCGCTCAGCAAGATGCTCCGCTTTGCCACGACCGGAGTGATCAGCTTCTCCGCGGCGCCCCTGCGCGCGGCTCTGAACCTGGGCTTCTTCGTCTCGTTCCTGGCCTTCGCTCTCGGGATCTGGAGCGTGATAGTGAAGTTCACGGGTCTCTACGAGGTACCCGGCTGGACGTCGATCGTCGTCGTGACGACTTTCATCGGCGGCATCCAGCTGGTCGTCCTCGGCGTGATCGGCGAGTACATCGGCGACATCCACGCGGAGGTGAAGCGGCGGCCGCTCTATGTCGTCAGCGACCTCGAGAACTTCCCCGACCTACCGGCGGAGCTGCCGCCGCGCGCGATCGTGGCCGAGCGGCGAGTATTCGAGCCCGCGGCTGAACCGGGTCGCGCGCCGCGAACATTCAGCGGCGGTTGAACACCTATTCAGACATGCGGGCGAGCGACCACTTCGGTGTCGCGCGGCTTCTTCCGCGCTCGGCGGCAGATCACCCGAGAAAGTCGCGCGACGGCGACGCAGTGCAGCACGGCGAGGAACGAGCGCCAGCGCGATCAGCGTCAGCACGCCGATCGCGAGCAGCAGCGGATAGTGGCCATAAGGCTTGTAGCGGAACCTGACCTCGTGTCTCCCGGCCGGCACCTCGACTCCGACGAGGCTCGGGGCCATCATCGTGGGCTTGTCGGGCAACCCGTCCACGGTCACCGTCCAGCGCGGGTCGTACGAGGCCTTGAGTAGGACGACGCCGGGCCGGCTCGCCTCCACGGTCGCGGTGAAGACGCCGTTTTGCGGCTTCTGGGCCTGCGCGAGCACAGTTCCGGCCGCACCCGGGGGCGGTGTCGAGCCGGAGAAGGTCGGGCGAGGCTCCGCTCCTCCGGCGAATGCGACGCCTGGGTAGGTCCCTTTGGAGGCCAGGTCCGATGCCATGAATCCCTGCACGGACGACAGAAGGTTCGTGCGATCCGCCGTGACGGGCGCGGCACGATCCACGACCTGGAAATAGCCGCTGGTCGCGCACCTCCCAGAGGCGATACTGGCCACTCGTCGCCAGGCGGGCCGCGCGGACTTCCGGCCGACGGTCGGACGGCAGGATGACGTACCGGACGTTGAACATCTCGTAGTCCGCGGGGTTCGTCTCGTCGAAGGCGGCCTCGGTGTCGTTCGAGAGCGATGCGATCGTCCGGAACGTGAAGCCGATCGCGTCGACGTCGCGGTCGCAGAGCCACGCATACACAGGCACGACGCCGACGAGGAACTCGGCTCCCCAGTTGCTCCGCAGGCCCGCGTAGACACGCCCGTCACCGCGCTCCTTCACCATCGCGACGAGCCGGTCGATGTCGCGGCCGTCGGTCCGCTCGGCTGCCCGTTGGGCGTTGATGAGTCTGGCTCCGTGCCGGTCGTAGCCGCCGCGCTCGATCCAGGCCGGCGCCAGGACCGCGACGCACGCCAGCAGTGACGCAGCCGCTGCGACCACCGCGAACTCCCTCGGCGCGACCCGGTGCGCCGTGAGCTGGGCCGCCCACCGCGCCACCGTTCGGAGAAGCCAGGCAAGCCCGACGCCCGCGAGCATGATGCCGGCGAGATGGACTCCCATGACGAAGCGGTGGATCTGGACGTCCTTGAAGCCGGGCAGGAGATCCAACAGCGGCCCCAGCGTCGGGCGTCCGAAGAAGAGGAGAAGGCTGAGGGCGAACGCGCCGAGGAGCGCCCGGGCGCGCACGTCGTGCCGCGCCCGTACCGCACAGACCAGGACGCCGACGAAGAAGAGCAGCGTGACGATCGGGAAACGCTCGTGGTCGAAAAGCCCTCCGGTGAAGAGCCAGCCGAGCACCTTTCCCGCGCCGTACGAATCGTTCAAGACCGAGCCCTCGTAGAACTCGCTCTGCGTCGACCATTTCGCGTCGGCGAGGAGCGGCACGAGCACCCACGCGGCCACGAGCAACGATCCGCCGCCCACGACGGCCGCCCGGCTGAACCTCTGGAAGAACGAACCGCCCCGCGACGAGCACCCAGACGCCGACGGCGAGGAGCGCCAGGTATCCGGTGATGAAGTGGCATGCAACCGTCAGCGCGAGCGCCGCAGCTGCGGCCGCGTAGTAGCGTCTCCCGCGCGACACGGCGCGCCAGGTAAGTCCCCAGGCGATCGGAAGCAGCCACATCGCCCAGAGCTGCGAGTACACCCCGTATCCCCGAAAGGTGTAGCTGCCGTGCTCGTAGCCGTAACCGGACGCGCTGACGATCAGCGGCGCGACGGCGGCCGCGGCGGCCGCGGTCCACCGGTCCCAGTCCAGCAAGCGCGCCCCCAGGTAGACGGAGATCGGCCACAGCGCCAGGAGCAGGTACAGGATCCACTGGTAGGTGCCCTGATCGCTTGCGCCGGTCGCGCGCGCCGCGAACGCCGTGAGCGTCTCCGGGAGGCTCTGGTAGTGATGGAAGAAGGACGAGCCGAGCGAGAGATTCGGAAACCATCCGTCGAGCGGGACGCGTCCCTCTCCGATCTGATGATCGGCCCAGCGCACCATCTGGAGGTGAAATGCGCTGTCGTTGAGGTTCTGCACGGTCCGGGTCTCGCCCCGAAGCACGACGAGGCCGAAGAGGCAGGCCAGGCCGACGAGCGAGATCGGTGCCCAGCGCGCCAGGCGCTTCGCGCGGCAGGAGCGCGGCTGCTTCGGCGGCCAGCGAGTATTCGCGCGGGCGGCGGAGCCGGCCCGCAGGCCTCGAGTCCGGCTCAGCGCCGTCGCCGGCCGGTGCAGACTCGTCGGCGGGTGACCGCTCGGCCCAGCGGAGCCCGATCCACGCGGTGGCGAGGACGACGGCGGTGACGGCGAGCGACCAGACCGTTCGCTGCCACGTGTCGTTCGCAAAGCCGCCGAAGATCCAGTCGAACCACGGCTGGAAGTGGAAGTCCTGGACGCCCCATTGCGAGTTGAAGAACGCGTACGGGTACCACAGGTTCAGGAGAAAGAGACCGGAGAGGGCGGCGTATGACAGCCGCAGCGGGCGCGCGAAGGCGAGCACGGCGAGGCAGGCGAGCGAGACGAACATGTACCGCTCGTGCATGCGCGTCAGCAGGGTGAAGCCGAGGAGGCCGACGACGGCCGCGCCGACGGTCAGCACTCGCCCCTCGGCCGCCCCGCGTTCGATAGCTCGGTGTACGCGCCAGAGCACCAGCGCGACTCCGGCCGCGAACAGCAGCATGCCGAAGTGCTGCGCGGAGATCCCGGCGATCCTCAGGACGTGTTCGCCCGTCGAGTCGTTTCGCCAGGACCCGACCGCACCCCAGAGGTTGAACGCGTTCGCGCTCGTCACGGGATAGACGGAGGCTGCGTCCTGATAGAAGCGAAGCAGCGAGACCGGCCCGAGGCCGAACGCGAGTCCCGAGACGGCCCAGAGGGCCAGCGACGGCGCCGCAACGAGCCCGATGCTGAGCGCGCCGTCGATCAGCTCCGGACGGCCGCGACGGTGCAGGTATCGCCGGTAGAGCCCGTACAGCATCACCGGGAGGACGAAGGACGTCTGCGGCTTCATCGAGAAGGCGACCGCGAACAGGAGGAAGGCGGTGACGTCGCGCCGCAGTGAATGCGCTCCCGTGAAGAGCAGCAGGAGCGACCCCAACACGAACATGGCCGGCACCGCGTCCACCTGCCCCCAGCCCGCGCTGAGCGCGATCACCGCCGGGTTGAAGAGCACGCCTGCGGCGACCAGCGCGCGGACCGGAAACCGTTCTCTTGTTGAAGCGGGAGCGATCCGCGAGGCGAATGTTCCGGCAATCCAGGCGATTCCGAGGTCGGCAAGGATCGCGGGCAGCTTGAGCAGCAGGTATCCCGGCGTCGCGGAGATCTTGCCGGTCAGCCACAGGACGTACAGGTATCCCGGGGGATAGTCGGCGAACTGGCCCTGGTCGTAGAAGTGCTGCGTCCCCACGTCGGCCAGCTGCCCCGCCCACATCTGGAACAGCCGAAGGTCTCCGTAGAAACCCAAATGAGGTGCGATGAGGACCCGAACGAGGAAGGCGACCGCGAACATCGCGACGAGCCCCGCAGGGGTATCGAGGCGCCAAACGAGCCTTCCGGGTGGCTCGCGGCGTCCCGCGGGGAGGCTCGAGGCGGGCTCGGCTCTCATCTCGCGCGGAGAGGCCGCCGGGCGGCTCAGCCGATGGTGCTGACCTGGCCCGAGGAGACGAGGTTTCGAACCCGGGACGGGGACGGGTGGAAGACCTCGATCTGGTACTCCGACCCCGGGTAGGCGAGATGGATGCTCTTCGGATAGGACTTGTCGAACACCCCGAGGCCTCCGTCGGGAGGCCTGATCGACGCCTGGCTGTCCTGCTTTGCCAATGCCTCGATCGCCCGGAACGCCCCCGGGAACGGATAGGTGGCGACGCTCAGGTAAGGCGTCTGCGTGCCGACCTTCACCCCTTGCGGAAGGTAGCGGATGATGATCTTCCCGCCCGACGCGCGGATCAGCTCGTAGGTGGTGCTGTCCCGGGGGCCGACCCAGTAGATGGGGTGGCCGAGAGAACGCGCGAGCGACTTCAGGTCTCCCAGCGAGGCCGCCGTGGGCTTCGCGGCGGATTTCCCCAAGGCTGTCAGCTCGCCGGCCTTGAGCAGCGCAGCGGCGGCGCCCCGTTTCGGGTCGTAGACCTCGACCTGGTGGCTCGTTCCCGGGTACGCCACGTGGATGCTTTGTGGGTACCGCTTGGCGAACACCGCGAGGCCGTCACCGGGGATCTCGAACGAGTCGGAGCCGCTCTTCTCGGCTGCTTTCTGGATCGCCGGGAACGCGCCGCCGAATGGGTAGGTGGCGACGCTCAGGTACGGCTTCTTGTCACCGACCTTCGCCCCCTCCGGCAGGTAGCGGATGATGATCGTTCCGTTCGACTGGCGCGTCAGCTCGTACGTGTAGCCGTCCCTCGGCCCGACCCAGTAGAGCGGGTGGCCGACCGATGCCGCCAGGTTTCTGATCTGGTCGACCGAGACTGCCTTGGCGCTGGACGACGTCGAGGAGCCGTCGTCGTCTCGCAGTACCAGCCAGAGGATGAGGGCGGCCGCGAGCGCGAGCACTATCACGGCGCCGACGCGGAAGCGCCGTGTTCCAACCTGTGACCTCGGTGTCGGTTTTGCGAAGGTTTCGTCCATGAACCAGGGGAATATCGGCAATTCCAGGGAAAAGAGTAGCGTGCGTCCTGCCGAGCGAATGCCTAATCACCATAGGGTGGATCGGCAGTTCGCGCGATTTTTGTTTGTCGGCGCGGCGAACACGGTGCTCAGCTTCGTCGCCTACAGGCTCCTGCTCGCGGTCGGTACTCCGTATGTGATCGCGGCGGCGCTCGGGTTCTGGGCGGGTGCCGTGAACGGCTACGTGTTCAACCGGCGCTGGACCTTCGCCGCGCGCGATTCGGCGCGGGCGCGTGTCGTCTACGTCGCCATCCAGGTGGCCGGCGCCGCCTCGACCAGCCTGCTCGTCCTGCTCTTCGTTCAGGGGGTTGGGGTGGACAAGGCCGCCGCTTACCTGGCGGCGATCCCGCCCATCACTGTGTGCACGTTCATCGCGAACCGGCTCTGGACGTTCGCCGATCGGAACTGACGCGCTGCCGCTCACTCGGGCTTGTTGTCGATCCGTTCGCAATTCTTAACCGAGTCGTAGCGCCGCTCGCTCCTGTGGCTGAGGTGCAGCCTGTCGTTGCCGGAGCCGCAATCGATGGTGCCGCCGCGTCCGTAATGGGCACGGATCGTGTCGTTGCCGTCCCCGCCGAAAACCCTGTTCGTTCCGTGGCTTACGTAGATGAAGTCGTTCCCGTCGCCTCCGTAGAGCTTGTCGATCTGGCTAGCCGGCTGGTCGGAGGGCCGGAAGTCCCCCCAGATCACGTCACCAGCGCCGCGGCCATAGATGAGGTCGTCGCCATGTCCGCCGAGCAGCTCGTCGATTTCGCCGGTACCTTCGAGGACGCCGTTCTGATCCTCGTTGTGACTCCTGTAGACACCGCAACCGGGGCCCCTGCCGTGCCGCGCACCCGTATGGTCAGGGGCGGTACGGTAGTTGCATTTGTTGGTGGGCCAGCCTTCGTGGCTCGCATCCCCGTAGACAGTGGCCGCTGAAGCGAGGACCAGCAGCAGAGCGGCAATTGCTCCTACGAATTGGTGCATGGTGCCTCCTCGGGAGACGAGGTCAGCGTCCGTCGCGCGACCCTCCCAAGGGCGGAGCCCAAAGTCAAGCGGTTCGAGCGGTTCTGGACGGAGGGTGGGGGCCCTGCGCCGCCGTCAGCTCGGCTGCAAGAAGCAGGGCCCCCGTCCCGTAGTCCCAAGGCGTCGGAACAACACCGAATCAGGCAGACCCGTTTCCCATTCCCTTGAAACTATGATTTAGGCATGCCAAAATCACGTCTCGTGCCTTCGCTCAGTCGTCGCAAGCTGCTCGCAACTTCGATTCCGGCCCTGGGCGGGGCGGCGGCGCTGTTGAAAGGCGGAGGTCCGGCCGCGGCCGAGACCTCCACGACCCCGCACGCCGGACACGACATGAGCGGCATGGGCGACGCAGGCGCCGGCACTCTCGGCGGGGGCCACGCGGCCTTCCGGGACGGTCGCACGGTCGACCACCGCGCCAACGGCTTCGACCCACACGAGATCCTGCGGAACTTCGACTGGGGCAAGACGCGTCGCCTGCCGAACGGGCGCGTGCTGCGCGAGTGGGAGCTGGTCGCCGGCGAGCAGGAGATCGAGGTCGCACCGGGCGTGAAGTTCGCGGCCTGGAGCTACAACCAGCGGATCCCGGGTCCGACCCTGCGGGCCCGCGAAGGGGAGCGGTTGCGGATCACGTTCATCAACGCGTCCACGCACCCGCACACGATCCACTTCCACGGCATCCATCCGGCCGAGATGGACGGTGTGCCGGGCGTCGGCGCGGGTGAGATCGCGCCCGGCGGCCGCACGGTCTACGAGTTCGATGCTCAGCCCGCGGGCCTGCACCTCTACCACTGTCACGTCCGCCCGCTCGCAGAGCACATCACCAAGGGCCTCTACGGGACCTTCATCATCGACCCGAAGGAGGGTCGCCCCGAGGCCGACGAGCTCGTCATGGTGATGAACGGGTTCGACACCAACTTCGACCGCTCGAACGAGATCTACGCCGCGAACACGATCGGGTTCGCCTACATGGATCCGCCGATCGCGGTCAAGAAGGACGAGCTCGTGCGGATCTACCTCGTGAACGTGCTCGAGTTCGACCTGGTCAACTCCTTCCACCTGCACGGCAACCTGTTCGACTACTTCCCCACCGGCACGGGCAGCGAGCCGTCGGAGCTCACCGACACGGTGATGCTCTGCCAGGGACAGCGGGGCATCCTCGAGTGGCGGTTCCAATATCCCGGCCGCTACATGTTCCACGCGCACCAATCCGAGTTCACGGAGCTCGGCTGGCAGGGCTTCTTCGAGGTGTCGTAGTGGAGGCGCGGGGCGCCACCGGGGAGGATCTGGGGCGTCTCGGCCGCCTGCCGGCCTGGCTCTTGTGGGTCCTGCCGCTGGTGCTGATCGCCGCGGCGCTGGGGGCGCTGGCGCTGTTCGACGGCCCCGGGCTCGACGAGCGGCGCGGGCCCCCGGTCGAGGAGCTCGCGGTCGAGAAGACGAAGCTGACGCCGGGCACGATCGAGGTCACGGTGCGCAACGACGGGCCGGACTCGGTGTCGATCGCCCAGGCGCAGGTCAACGACGCGTTCGTGCAGTTCTCCGGCGCCGAGCACCCGATCGACCCTCTCGAGAGCGCCACGGTCAAGCTGCGTGAGCCTTGGATCGAAGGGGAGGCCTATTCGGTCGCGCTCCTGACGTCCACCGGGGGCACGATCGCCCACGAGATCCCGGTCGCGGTCGAGACGCCCAGCAACGACCTCTCGTTCTTCGGCCTGATGGCGCTGCTAGGCGTCTACGTGGGCGTGGTCCCGATCGCGCTGGGCATGCTGTGGCTGCCGGCGATCAGGCGCATTCCGCCCAACTGGCTGCGGATCGTGATGGCGCTCACGATCGGCCTGCTCGCCTTCCTCGCGATCGACGCCACGCTCGAGGGCCTGGAGCTGGCCGGCGAGGGCTCGCAGGCCTTCGGCGGAGCGTCGCTTGTGCTGTTCGGCGGCGTGGTGTCGTTCCTCTTGTTGACCGGCGTGTCCCAGTGGCTCGCCAAGCGGCGGGAAAAGCTGGCGGGCACGGAAGGGTCCGGGGCCACGCTGGCGCTGCTGATCGCCGTCGGCATCGGGCTGCACAACCTGGGCGAGGGCGTCGCGATCGGGTCCGCCTACTCGGTCGGCGCGCTGGCGCTGGGCATATTCCTGGTGCTGGGCTTCGCGCTCCACAACACCACCGAGGGGCTGGCGATCGTGGCGCCGATCGCGAATCTCCGCCCCTCCCTCGGGCGGCTGGCCGTGCTGGGCCTGATCGCCGGTGTGCCGGCCGTCTTCGGAGCTTGGATCGGCGCGGCCGCGTTCAACTCGAGCCTCGCCGCCTTCCTCTTCGGCTTCGGGGCCGGCGCGATCGTGCAGGTGATCGTGCAGCTGGCGCCGTCGATCCGCGACGAGCAGGGTCGCATCCTGCACGAGGGGGCGGTGGGCGGCCTGCTGGCCGGAATGCTGATCATGTTCGCAACCGGGTTGCTGGTGTCCCTGTAATGGCCGTCGACCGCACGGCGCACCGCTCGGATGCGATCGAGGATTACGCGAAGGCGATCTATGCCCTGGCTCTCCGCGGTGACGGCGTGGTGTCCACCAACGCGCTGGCGGAGCGGCTCCATGTGACGCCTCCGTCGGTGTCGGCGATGATCAAGAAGCTCGCCGAGCGAGGGCTCGTGGAGCACGTGCGCTACAAGGGCGTGCGCCTGACCGCGGACGGCGAGCGCGTGGCGCTCGAGGTGATGCGCCATCACCGCCTGCTCGAGCTGTATCTGGCCGAGCATCTCGGCGTGCCGTGGGACCGCGTCCACGACGAGGCCGAGGCTCTCGAGCACGCGCTGTCGGAGGGCCTCGAGGCGCGCATCGCGGCCAAGCTCGGAAACCCGACCCACGATCCGCACGGCGACCCGATTCCCGACGCCCAGCTGCACATCGACGAGGGTGAGACCCGTTCCCTGGCCGAGCTGAAGGCGGGGGATCGGGGCCGCTTCGTGCGCATCTCGGACTCCGACCCCGAGATGCTGCGGTATCTCGATGAGCGCGGTGTGCGGCTCGGGGACCGGTTTCGGGTGGTCGAGCGTCAGCCCTTCGACGGGCCGCTCAGCGTCCGCTTCGGCAAGACGGTGCAGGTCCTTGGAGGCGCGCTGGCAGCCGCGATGCGCGTCGAGCTCGACGCCTGACCTGTCCGGGCGCCGGATCCGCTAACCGGTTCCGGCTTGGCGTTCGGCCAGCCGCCGGCGGGCATCCTGCAGCGCTTCGCCGACACCGAGGTCGTCGCCCACGTCACGACGGCCGGCGGCCACGAACTGAACTGCGATCTCGCCCATCGGGCGGCCCTGCAGGAGCGGGTGGTTCAGCCCCGGCTGGGTCAGCACGGCGTCGAGGTGCACCTGGTAGTAGTTGCGCCGGCCCTTGCGCTCCCGCGATATGTAGCCACCGCTCTCGAGGTCTCCGATGATCCGGTGCGCCGCGCGTTCGGTGATGCCGACGGCCTCGGCGATCTCACGCAGCAGGATCTGCGGATCGGCCGCCACGGCCAGCAACACGAGAGCGTGATTCGTGAAGAACTTCCAGCTGCCGTTGTTGGGTCGATCAGGCACCTATGTCCAATAATTCTAGAAACCTATGACAAGACTCTACTGTCCTGTCCGGTATTCCGCAACGCGCTTCGCAGGGGGCCTGTTTTGCAAGTTAGCGCCAGGCCGGCCGGGGAGGTGGATTCGGGCATAGGCTTGACATGCGGCGCCCGCTTGTGTTTAGTCGCGCAAGCGCCTGTCGCCGGAAGGCGGCGAAACGGAACAGTCTGGGGAGGCAGGGTTTGATTCGGAGGGGACGGCATCTCGCAGTGGCGACTGCCTCGGCCATGCTCTGCGCACTCGCGCTGGCGGCCGGCGCGGGCGCGAACCACGCGCTCAAGGAGCAGATCTCGATCGGGCCGGCCGGCGGCAACGCCAACGTCAATGCCTTCTTCGACGGCGCCTCGCTGGACGGAACCCGCGCATTCTTCGAGACGAGCGAGTCGCTGGTGGTCGCTGACACGGACGGGGCCTTCGACATCTACGAGCGGGTCGGGAACACGACCGTCCTCGTGTCCACGGGGCCGACCGGCGGCAACGGCGCGAACGACGCTTTCTTCGACGGCGTCTCGGATGACGGTCTGCGGGTGTTCTTCGATACGGACGAGTCGCTGACCGCCACCGACACGGACGGCGGCTGATCGACATCTACCAGCGCTCGGGCGGCACGACGACGCTGGTCTCGACCGGCCCCACCGGCGGCAACGGCGCCTTCGACGTGACCTTCGACGGGATCTCTCGCGACGGCCTGCACGTGTTCTTCGAGACCGACGAGGCGCTCGTCGGCGACGGACAGCAACGGCACGACCGACATCTACGACCGATCCGGCGCCACCACCACGCTGGTGTCGAGCGGCACCGGCCCCAGCTCGCCCTTCTACCTGGGGGCCTCGAACGACGGCACGCACGTCTTCTTCGAATCCGACGATCCGCTCGCCGCCGGCGACACCGACTCTCAAGCCGACGTCTACGAGCGGTTCGGCGGGCTCACACGTGTCTCGACCGGGCCCACGGGCGGCAACGGCGCGTTTCCCGCCACCTACGCGGGGAACTCGGCCGACGGCTCGCGGGTGTGGTTCGAGACCGTCGAGTCGCTGCTCGTCACCGACAGCGACACTGGTTGCGGCGGGCCCGCGCTCCCCTGCAACGACGTCTACGAGCGATCGGGGGGCACGACCACGCAGGTCTCGACGCCCGGCAACGGCGCCTTCGACGCCTTCTTCGACGGCGCCTCGGCGAGCGGCAATCACATCTTCTTCCACACCGCCGAACCGGTCCTCGTCGCGACCGACACGGACACGAGGCGCGACGTCTATGACCGCGCGGGCAGCACCACCACGCACCTGACCGTCGGCCCGGCGGGCGGCAACGGCCCAGCCGACGCGATCTTCGCGGGCGCGTCGCTGGACGGCCTGCGCGTGTTCTTCGAGACGACCGAATCGCTGGTCGCCGGAGCCGGCGGCGACACCGACACGCGCCAGGACGTGTACGAGCGCGCCGGCGGGACGACGAACCGCATCTCGTCCAGCACCGCGGGCGGCGGCAACGGCGCCTTCGATGCCTTCTTGGGACGGCGCCTCGCTCGACGGAAGGCGGGTCTTCTTCAGCACCACCGAGCCGCTGGAGTCGTCGGACACCGATACCGCGAGCGACTCCTATGAGCGCTGGAGCGGGATCACGACACACATCTCGATCGGGCCGAACGGCGGCAACGCCGCACTCGGTGCCTTCTTCGACGGCAGCTCCGGCGACGGCTCGCGCGTTTTCTTCAACACCAGGGAGTCGCTCATCAACCACCGACACCGACACGGCGCGGGACGTCTATGCAGCGACCGTCGGCGCCTATGCGCGGCCGAAGGGCGCGACGCCGCTGCGGGCGTCGCTGGTGCCGGCGTATCTCGCCTGCGCCGCGCCGAACCGGGTGCACGGCGCGCCCCTGGCGTTCGGCTCCTGCACTCCGCCGGCGGCTGCCTCGAGCCAGCTCACGACCGGCACTCCGGACGCGAACGGGGCCGGCACGAACTTCGTAGGCTTCGTCAACTACAAGGTGCTCGTCGGCGACCCGGCGCCTCCGAACGACGCTGACGTGCGGATCCAGGTGAACATCACCGACGTGCGCCAGAAGCCGTCGCTGGCCGACTACACGGGCCAGCTGCAGGTGGATGCGTCGATGCGCGTCACGGACCGGCTGAACGGGACCTCTCAGACCGAGCCCGGGACCGGAAGCCACGAGCTTCCCGGTGACGGTGCCGTGCGTGGCGACGGGCTTGGCGACGGTCGGCAGCACGTGCGCGGTGAACACGACCTTCAACGCCGTCACGCCGGGCGCGATCGTCGAGGAGAAGCGGTCGATCTGGCAGTTCGGCGAGGTGAAGGTGTTCGACGGCGGCCCGGACGGGCTCGCGGCCACGACGCCCAACACGCTGTTCGCGGACCAGGGAGTCTTCGTCCCGTAAGGCCCAGCGTCCCGGGTGCCGCCCGCCACCGGCGGTAGCCTCCTCGCCGTGCCCGGACTGCTGTCGATAGAGGAGCACGGCGATGTCGCGGTCGTCACGCTCGAGCGGCCGGAGAAGCGGAACGCGCTGTCGATCGCGCTGCGCGTCGAGCTCGCGGACGCGTTCGAGCGGCTCGGCGCCGACGACTCCGTCGGGTGCGTGATGCTGACGGGCGCCGGGTCGGCTTTCTGCGCCGGGATGGACGTGACGCAGTTCGGCGGAGACCTGAGCAACCGGCGGCGGCTGGTCGAGACCAGCACGGGCGCCTTCCGGGCCGTGGGCCGGTGCCCGAGGCCGGTGGTCGCGGCCGTGAACGGGCCGGCCCTCGCCGGCGGGTTCGCGCTTGCGTTGCTGTGCGACATCCGGATTGCGGCGGAGAGCGCGACCTTCGGCTATCCGGAGCTGCCGATCGGGATTCCGCCGAGCTACGCCGCGGCACGCGCCACGATCAGCCCGGCGGCCGCCCGGGAGCTCTGCCTCACGGGGCGCGTGATCGGCGCGGCGGAGGCGCTTCGGCTGGGAGTCGTCACCGAGGTCTGCAGCGACCTCGAGCTCCCGGAGCGGGCGCTCGCGCTCGCGCAGCGCATCGCCGAGATGCCGCGCGCGGCACAGAACGAGACCAAGCGGCGCATCCTGCGCGACGGCGAGCGTGCCTTCGGCGAGCTGTTCGCGGAGGAAGAGCGCGTCTTCCGGGAAGCATTGCTCGAGGGCGAGCCGGACCCCGCGCTTAGAGCCCCTAACAAAACACCCGCCATGCTGACGCGGCTGCAATCGGCGCCGCCCGGCGTCCCGGTCGGCCACATGCCCCACGGCATGCGGCCTCCCTGCGTCCTGGGCGATTGATTTTCGCCGCCTCAGGCACGCCGGGCATTTCGTTAGAGGCTCTGCCTCGCCAGCCCCGCGGCCGCGACCACGGACTGCGGGAGCCCAGGTCGTCCAGCGCTCCGTCCAGGCGACGGCCCGCGAGCTCGTGCAGCTTGCGCTCGAGCCGCGCCGCGTCCATCGGCCGGGCGGGCGACCCGAGCGCGGTCTCGATGCGCGCAAGCGTCTCGCCGTCGGCTTCGATTCGGGCTTCCATCTCGCCCAGCGAAGCGTCGAGCGTGACTGTGATCGACTCGCGCGCCAGTGCGCGAGCCGGCGCGTCGATGGTGTCGAAGGACTCCACGGCCGGGCGCCCCGTGCAGCAGGGAGAACGCGACGAGGTAGGGGATCGAGAACTTCGCGGCCAGGCCGTCGGCGACGTCGTCGCGGGCCGCCGCCTGGCGGGCCACGCGGATGAACCACGACCGTGATCCGCTCCGGCCGGCGACCCGACTCGCGCAACGCGAGCGCCGCCTCGATCGGGCTGTGCGTCCCGAGGCAGCAGGGATAGGCCTTGATCCAGTTCTCACGGACCGCCGGGACGCCGTCCGGCTCCGCCCACGTCCCGCCGAAGGCCTGCTCGAAGCCGGCCGGGCCATGGGCCACGGCCTCGAGCGGAGCCTCCACGCCGGCCGCGGCGAGCCGCGCCGCCTGCAGGCCGGCGGCCGCCGCGCCGCCCACCTGGACCGCCTTGCCGGCGGTTCCGAAGGCCGCGCGCAGCCCGCCGGAGCGCAGCAGGGCGAGCGCGGCGGCGTCGCCGTGCGCGCTCGTCTTCCAGCTCCAGGAGCCTCGCTGAGCCGATCGCCGCGCCCACCGTGCCGCACACCGCCGTCGGGTGCCAGCCCCGCTCGTAGAGGGCGGGATGGCTCGCGCGGGCGAGCGCCGCCGTCGCCTCCCATCCGGCCGCGAAGGCGTCCAGGGCCGCGTCGAGGTCGCGGCCCAGCTCGGCCGCCAGCAGCAGCACGGCGGGCGCCACCGGCGCGCTCGCGTGCACCAGGCCCGGCGTAAAGGTGTCGTCGTAGTCGAGCGCGTGGCCGGCGCAGCCGGCCGCCGTGACGCGATCGAGCAGGCTGTCGCCGGCGGCCCGCGCGGATTGCGCAGCGGGCCGCCCGGCGCCCGCGTGCGCGCAGCCGAGCCAGTCGAGCAACGCGACCCGGTAGCGCTCGCGGTCGTTCACGTCACCGCCCGGAGGCCGGCGGTGGTGAGGGCCGCGGCAGCCATGGTGACGAGCAGCGATGCCCGCAGCGCGACCGCGGCAGCGGCCGCCGCCAGGCCGGCCGCGCGCGCATCGAGCGTGAGCTCGCCGTCGCGCGCGAATGTCTGCGTCACGACCAGGGCGGCCAGCAACGCGGGAGCCATGAGCGCGATCACGCGCAGCGCGAGCGGCGGGAGGCTGCGCCCGCCCACCAGGAGCGGCCCGGAGGCCTTGATCGCGACGGTCGCGGCGGCGAGCCCAAGGATCGTGACCCAGACCCTGCTCATCGACGCCACGCTCCCGCCAGAGCCGCCGTGCACGCGGCCAGAACGGGCACACCCGGAGGCGTGACCGGGATGAGCGCGAGCGCGATCCCCGCACCGAGCAGCGCGACACCGGCGCCATGTGGGCTGCGCAGCTCCGTCGCCAGCAGGGCCAAGAAGAAGGCGGGGAAGATGGCGTCGAGCCCGAATCGCCCGGGGTCGCCGATCCCGCCGCTGGCGAGCACGCCGATCACCGTCCCGGCGATCCACGCCGGGTACTGCACGAGCGTCGCGCCCACCATCACGTCCACGTCGAACCGGCCGCCGCCGCGATTGGCCAGCGCCCACGAGGCGTCCACCAGCGACTGCCCGACGAGCGTGCGGACGAGCGGTCGCGCGCGCACCGAGGGCGCGATCGCGACGCCCATCGGGATGAAGCGGGCGTTCAGCAGAATGCCGGCCACGATCGCGGCGAGCGCGCTGCCGCCGTCCGCCAGCACCGACGTGGCCGCGAACTGCGCCGCCCCCGCCAGCACGATGGCCGACATCACGATCGATGCGACGCTCCCCAGGACGGGCTCGGCGATCACACCGAACGAGATTCCCAAGATCAGCGCGGCCGCAGCGAGTGGAAGCCCGGCCCGCGCTCCCTCGGAGTACCGGGCCATCCAGCGCGCACGCACACGCGCATCTTGTCATGGGCTAAGGAAGGCTCTAAGGGTCGTCTACGGCACGAAGACGCCCTGGCGCGCGAGCGTCGAGTTCGGCGAGGTCGAGACGAGACCGTCCGAGCCGCCGTCCAGCACGGTCACGTCGGTCATCTGCCAGATCGAGCGGTCGCTCTCCGTGACCGTTCCGGGCACGAGCGCGTCGAAGGACGTCGCGACCGAGCAGGCGCCGCCGATCCCGGTGCCGGCGGTCGCGGCACAGACCATCGTGGCGCCCAGCGGGATGTCGGACACCGTGCCCGGGTCGGACCCGCCGGCGCCGCCGTTGTTGCCGTCGGTGATGCGGATCGTGGTGTTCGCCCGCAGCTGACCGGTGTAGTCGGTCAGTGCGCCCTGGTTGCGTACGTCGGTGAGGCTGGCGTCGACCAGCACGTCGGCCTCGTCCACGGGCGTGACCTCGTTGCCGAGCTGCACGCGCAGCCTCACGGTCCCGATCGAGTTCACGGGCCGCCCGTTCGCGTCCGGCGTGCCGAACGTGAGGTAGTCCGACCGCAGCACCGGTGGGCTGCAGGAGCCGAACGCGAGCGGCGCGCCGTGCGTCCGGTTCGGCGCCGCGCATGCCCTGTAGGCGGGCACGAGCGGGACCTGGAAGGGAGTCGCGCCCTTGGGCCGCGCGTAGCCTCGCCCGCGGTGCCCCGGGATCTCGATCGCCTGCTGGAAGGTCGGGCGGTTGATCCAGTGGATCGTCGGGACCGTGATGCCCCCGATCGGCCGGAAGCGGACGGAGTCCCAGCACCACTGGTCGCTGTTGCCCGCCGGGCAGGTGTCGACGCGGTCGGTCGCGGGCGTGCTCTTGTCCTCGTCGTAGAGGTCTGGCCCGGGCTCTCCGCGAGCGCGTCCGAGAGCGCCTGCAGGAGCGCCGTGCGGCAGGCACTCATCGAGCCGCTCCCGCAGTAGGTCCGCGAGAAGCCGTCGGACACGGGTTGCCCCAGCAGGCGGCGGAGGTCCTTCGAGACGAAGCCGTACCAGCCGTCCTGGTAGGCGCTGCCGAGGTGATCGCCGTGGTTGTTCGGGTCGTTGTCGAATGTCTGCGACGTTGTGGATCGCGTCGAAGAAGCCGTTGCCCATCTCGGGCTTGAACTCCGCCTCGACCAGGCGCGGCCACCACGCGTCCATGATCTGGATCGGGGTCGAGTCCTCGTAGAAGCCGTCGTGATCCCGGTCGATCCGGTGCGCGCCGCTCGTTCAGCCAGGCCTGCAGCTGGCCGACCGCGGCCGCCTGCTGCGGGTCGCTGGGCGTGCCGACCACCTGGAGCAGGTAGGGCAGCAGCTGCTTGGCGCGCAGGTCGACCGTGCCGCCGACCTCCATCGAGTCGATCAGCTCGGGCAGGCTCATCTTGTTCGCGCCCGCGATCCGCGGCGTGATCTCCTCGTCGAGTGACTGCGAGCGGTAGATCGGCCCGTAGGCGTAGTTGCCGTCAGCCGCATCGAAGCCGGCCGCCTGCTTGTTGTTCCACGACGTGATGTAGCTCTGGTTGATGACCTGTGGGTGCTCCTCGAAGGGCGTGACGTCCGCGGTCTTGAAGGTCGTCTCCCAGCCCTTCCAGTCGTATTCGCCGGTGCCCCAGTTCGGGAAGTCCGGGTCGGCTCCGTCGGCACGCTCGGGGTTGTCGCCCGAGTTGAAGTAGCCGATGTCCCGGTCGTCGATGTAGAACCAGTTGAACGTGAAGTTGATCTTGCTCACGACCTGCTGGAAGTCCTCCACGTTCTGCACCTTCGAGGGCCGGTTGAGGTCCGCGAATGCGCGGGCCGAGTCGGCTTCGTGGAAGTACGTGGACCGCTGGCGCGCGAACGCGACCGGCTGGCCGTCGACCGTGCCGCGCTTGGCGACGATGCCGTGCACCGTGCGCTGTGCCTGCAGCGTGAAGGTCTCCGGTGGCGAGGGGTCGCCCGGGTTCGGCGTGATGTTGTTGACCCGCGTGAGCGTCTCCATCGCCCGGCAGTCGCCCTTGTACAGGTAGTGGGTCGACTGAACCGTGGGCGGCGAGCCGTCCGGCTCGCACAGCTTCTCGGCGAACGTGTCGATGATGTCCTGGCCGGCCGAGGTCGCAGACCAGGCGAAGTCCTGCCCGCGGCCGAGCAGCACGTACGGGCTGACGCCCGCGAAAGCGGCGCCCTGCGCGTCGATGTCCGGGCCGTGCAGGTCCACCTCGACCAGGATCTGTGGCATGAAGTACGCGACCTGCGGTCCGATCACGGCGACCGGGTGGCCGGACTCGGACTCGGCCGCCGACACGAGCAGCGCATTCGACATCGAGTTCATCGAGCCGAGGCCGCCGAGCAGGCCGCCGAGCGGGTCGAGCAGGCCGGCGCCGTTGTTCGGAGGATCGACGAGCGACCCTGCGTCGGGCATCGCGACGCCGGAGCTGCCTCGCTGGCGCGGATAGTCGAAGGAGCCGTTGCTGCCGGCGACCGTGGTCGGAGCCTCGGGGTCGTCCATGCGGCGGAAGTCCCGCCATGCCTGCTCGCCGGCCGCGCCGCCGTAGCGCGCCTTCGCGGCGACGAGCGCGAGCGCGTTGCCGAGCTCGCCTCCTCCGCCCTTGCCGAAGATGCCGCCGATCAGCGCGGCCGTCGCGATCACGTCCGTGCTCTGCCAGTCGTCGAGGGTCTTGCCGATCGCCGCGTACTCGTAGGGCATCTTGTTCGGGTCCGTGCGGGCCTCCGTGATGTACTGGTTGATGCCTGCGATGTAGTCGACGACGTCCTGCTGCAGTGCCGCTCCCTCGGCTCCGTAGAAGTCATCCGCCTTGTCGACCTGCTCCTGGAGATCGGCCTCGTTGTACGGCGAGTTCGCCCAGACGTCGGCGTCCATCGCCTTGTTGGAGCCGCCGGCGAAGCCCGAGAGCTGGGCACGTCCGGCGTGGCGCAGGACGTCCATGAAGAAGAGGCGGTCCTCGGCGCCGACGTACCCCGCGCAGAAGATCGTGTCGGAACGGGTCACGCCGTACACGTGTGCGACGCCGAAGTTGTCGCGCTGGACCGTGCAGCCGGCGCGCGGGCTGTAGGTGCGCTCGACGTTCTCGGGCTTCACGCCGAAGCTCGCGTCCTTGAAGAAGTCCGGGATCTGCGCCGCGGTGAGGCCGGGCGTGTTGTAGACGAGGTCCCCGTACATCGCGAGCTGATCGGTGGCGTGGGGGGGATACGTCTGCGTCAGGCTGAACTGGGCGAAATCGGTGGCGTTGAAGGTCCCGTCGGCGCCCGGCGGCAGGATGTTGTGGAACCCGCCCGCGCCGTAGTCGTTGGCCTGATACGGCTGTACGTCCGCGGCTGCGACCGGCGGCGTGAGCGCGACCGCGACCAGCGCGACCGCAAGTGCGAGCGTCTTCCGACCGACTGAGCGCCTCATGTTCCTCCCCCTGATGCGGAACCGTACGACCGCCTGACCCTACTGAATCGCCAGGCGGGGCCCGCAATTCCCGCCGCCGGCGCGGTAGGATCCCGAACGCTGCCGGGGTAGCTCGAGACAACCCGGGGCGATCGTCAACCGAGTACCAGGGGGGGTTCGTTGACACTGCTCGACCGGCAATCCAGGGCCGCACGCCTGCGCGGAAAGCTTCCGGCAACGCTCGTTCTGATCGCGGCGTCTCTGATGCTGGCACTGCCCTCGGGCGCCGCCGGCCATGCCGAGCGCGCGACCGAGTTCCCGAACCCGAACGAGAGCGACTTCCCTGCATTCCACGCCTCCGACGCGCCCAGCCGCGTGGTCTGCAAGCCCGACACGAAGCGGCGGATCGCCGACTACAGCGGAGCGCTTCGCACGAAGAACCAGCGGCTGCTGAGAAGGTGCCGGTTCACGAACATCCAGGCAGCCGTCAACGCCGCCGGGAACGGCTCCACGATCTTCGTGATGCCGGGTCTGTACAAGGAAGTGCCGAGCCTCGCCGCGCCCAAGCCGGCGTGCCAGGCGATCTACGACCAGGTCAACAGCGGCAACCACGTCCTGTCGTACGAGCAGGAACGCCAGTGCCCGCACGCCAAGAACCTGATCGCGGTGATGGGCGACACGAACAGCAACCGCATCTGCGACTCGAAGTGCAACATCCAGATCGAGGGGACCGGTGCGTATCCCGCACGACGTGCTCGTGCAGGGCCCCAGGTTCGGGGGGCCGAACCTGCGGCTCAACCTGCTCCGCGCCGACCGCGCGGACGGGATCATCGTCACCAACATGAAGTTCGAGTACTCGGACTTCAACAACGTCTACTTCCTGGAGACCAATGGGTTCCGGCTCTCCAAAGTGGTCTCCGGCTACAGCCGCGAGTACGGCGTGCTCTCGTTCACTAGCGACCACGGCATCTACGAGTACTGCGAGACCTACGGCAACGGCGACTCTGGCATCTACCCCGGCTCGGGGCCGAACGCGCGGCACGGACAGCCGGACGCGCACGGCCATGTGTACGGGATCGTCGTCCACCACTGCGACTCGCACGACAACCTGATGGGCTGGTCGAGCACCGCCGGCAACGGCAGCTGGGGACACCACAACAAGTTCCACCACAACGCTGCCGGCGTCGTCAACGACGCGCTCGTGGGTGGGCATCCCGGGATGCCACCCGACTTCTCCAAGTGGAGCGAGAACCTCTTCTACTCCAACAACAAGAACCTCTTCAGCGACGGCCCGATTCCGCCGGGCACTTACACGGACGACACGCAGACGGGTCGTGACGAGTACTGCAAGCAGCCCCCGAGCCAGCGCGACCTGCAGGTCGTGTGCCCGTCGTTCATGATGCCCGTCGGCTCCGGGATCGTGCTCGCCGGCGGCAACTCGCACCTGGTCCAGAACAACTACTTCTTCGACAACTGGCGCCTGGGCACGATGCTGATCTACGTGCCCGCCGCGGTGCGCGGCCAGAACGACCCGAGCCGGCAGTCGGACGTCTCGAACAACAACCGGCAGGAGGGCAACTGCATGGCCACGCGGCCCTTCGATTCCGGCCTCGACGTCGATCAGATCGACTTCAATCTCTGCGAGGGCACGCTCGACCGGAACGGCGTCGACTTCTACTGGGACGAGCAGGAGGGCACCGACTGCCTCGAAGTGGACCAGAGCTCGGCCAACTGCGTCGACGCCAACGACGGCCTCGGCAACTGCTGGTCCGGGAACCAGGGCTTCGACGGTGCGGCCTACACGGCCGACCCGCCGGCGCTCACGCTGCCCGCCTGTCCCGGGCTCGACGTCCCAAAGCCCCCGAACGGAGCGAAGTCGGCGTTCCTGGTTCCATGCGTGGCTTGGGACCCGCAGTCGAATACCGACCCGGCCGGATGCGAGACGCCCAACGGGCGCAGCTGGTTCACGGTCCCGCCCGAGCCGTAGCCCTGGGATCCGGAAGAAGGCTCATAGCCTGCGCCGCCGCGGTGGTGGCGCTGGCCGTGCCCGCCGGGTGTGGCGGCGATGACGGCGGCGGGCAGAATGCGGACGGACCGGCACTCGCATGGGACGGTACGCCCGTCGTCAGGGCGTCGGAGACGGGGGCGCGGGTCGTGATCGGGGAGGTGAGGAACGACTCCTCGGGGGAGCTGCGGATCACGGCTCCGAAGCTCGCCGTCGTGGACGCCCGTGGGCGCCGCATCAAGTCCTCGGCGGTGTTCGTCTCGACTTTCGTGCGCTCCACCTATCCGCACAACCGGGGGCAGGCCTCCGGGCCCGCGAACTATCCGGAGGCGGAGCAGCGGCGCGTCGGCTACCTCGCGGTGCTGGACGCCGGCGAGAGCACTCCGCTGACGGTCTCGTGGCGCGAGCGGCCGCGCGGGCCGGCCGCGAAGCGGATCGAGTACGGCGGCGGGTCGCTCGAGATTCCGGCTTCGTCCGGCGGGGCCGCGAGCGGCGTGGGGGACGGGTAACCGGCTGGGCAGGGTGTCGAAGGTAGTTACGTTCCTGGCTGAACGCTCGAGCCTTACGGCTAAGGCCGCAACTGGCACGGGGCACTAAGGTTGGTGACGCATTTTTGGGTCTATGGCCCATGAAACTGCGCCACGGAGCAGATTGGCCCCGGCTCGCGGGACCTTCAACCGCCCCCGAACCCACTCTCCTCATTGCCGCTTTTTTGAGAGCCAGAGGCCGCGGCCCCGAGCGCCTCTCAGTCCAGCAGCCCCCGCTCCTCGGCAACCTGCGCCGCCTCCGCGCGCGAGCGCACGCCCAGCCTCCGGTAGAGCAGCGACGAGCGGTTGCGGACGGTCTTCGGCGCGATCCCCAGCCGGTCCGCGATCGCGGTCGTGCCCGCGCCGGCGGCCAGCAATCCCGAGCAGGTCGCGGTCGCGCGCCCGCGTGCGCTCCTCGCGCGGGCGCCGTTGCGAGCGGTGCCAGTCGAGCAGCAGCGCGAGCATGCCGGCCGAGACGTGGTACTCGCCGCTCGCCGCCGCCCTCGTTGCGGCGATCAGCTCGCGCGGGGGCGTCATGCTCGGCGGCGAACCCGCGCACGCCTGCCGACAGGCATTCGATCATCGCCTCCGGAGTCGGGCGCCTGAACACCACCACGAGCTCCTGCGCGAGCGTCCCCAGTGCCTCGGTGCAGACCGCCTCGAGGTCGCCCAGCTCCCGCTCGCAGAGCACTCCCACCGCCGCCGGCACGGGCGGCGAGAAGAGCGTCTCGTGCGACTGCACCTCGTGGCCTGCTGCAACCAACACGCGCTCGAGCCCGAGACGAAGGAGCTGCGCGCGACAGACGAGTGCGACGGGCGGCTCCTTCCGCATGCCGCAATTCAACCAGAGAACAACTAGAAGCCGCATCTGCCGCGCGAACGGCTGTCGCCGCCCAGGCGCTTGCTAGGTTCCGTTGCGCCGATGCCCGAACCGATTGTGGTATCGCGAGACGTCTGGAAGACGTTTCGCCTCCCGCACGACCGGCCGTCTACGTTCAAGCAGCGGGTGCTCCACCCGCGCAGCTTGCGAGCGGCGACCGAGCTGCACGCGCTGAAAGGCGTCACGTTCGAGGTGGCCGACGGTGAGTTCTTCGGGATCATCGGCCGGAACGGCTCGGGCAAGAGCACGATGCTCAAGTGCCTGGCCGGCATCTACCGGCCCAACCGCGGAACGCTCGCCGTCACCGGTCGCGTCTCGCCCTTCATCGAGCTCGGCGTCGGCTTCAACCCCGAGCTGACCGCGCGCGACAACGTGGTCGTGAACGCCGCGCTGCTCGGCATCCCGCCGGCCGAGGCAAACAAGCGCTTCCCGGAGATCATCAGGTTCGCGGAGCTCGAGCAGTTCGTCGACCTCAAGCTGAAGAACTACTCCTCGGGGATGCAGGTGCGCCTCGGGTTCGCGGCGGCGATCCAGGCCGACGCGGACGTCTACCTCGTGGACGAGGTGCTGGCGGTGGGGGATGCGCGCTTCCAGGAGAAGTGCTTCGACACCTTCCGCCAGTTCAAGCGAGAGGGACGCACCGTGATCTACGTGACCCACGACCTCGCGACGGTCGAACGCTTCTGCGACCGCGCGCTGTGGCTCGAGGGTGGGCAGGTGGAGGCGATCGGACCCCCGCAGGACGTGGTCCGCGCCTATCAGCGGCGCGACATCGAGCTCGCGCAGGGTGAGCGTCACGCCCGCAGCCAGACGGCGACGCGGTGGGGCGACGGCAGCGCGGAGATCGTGGAAGCCTGGATCGAGGACGCGAGCGCCACCCGCCAGGAGGTGATCGTGCAGGGCGCCGAGGTCACGTTCAAGGCGCGCGCCCGGTTCGTCGACGCGATGGAGGACCCGATCCTGGGTGTCACCTTCAAGGACGAGGACGGACGCGCCGTGTTCATCACCAACACGCGCTTCGATCACGTCGCCACGGGGTCGTTCGCGCCGGGCGACGAGGTGCTTTACGAGATCCGCTTCACGGCGCACTTCGGCGACGGCGGTTTCACGGCCTCGCCGGCGATCGCGCACGAGGACGCCAGCCGGATGGCGGACTGGCGCGAGGACTTCGTCAGCTTTCGGATCCAGGGTGAGCGTCACACGGGCAGCGTCGTGGACCTGCCGCACGAGACGGGCCTCACCCCCGAGCGGGGCGGCTCAGAGGTCCTCGGCCATCCGCGGCTCGGCGCGGCGGTAGGCCCACCAGCTCAGGAGCACGATCGCGACGAAGATCGCGAGCGGCACGAGTAGCCGCACGGTGCCGCCGATCGCCTGGCCGGCGCTGTCGGTGCTCGACTCGACCAGCCAGTGGCGGCCCTGCTGGATCGCGACCGCGAGCGGGCTCAGCATCATCAGCTCCCGCACGCTGTCGGGCACCGGCCTCGATCGTGTAGATGATCGGCGAGCCCCAGAAGAGCAGCTGCAGCAGCACCTCCCAGAGCGGCTGCACGTCGCGGTAGCGCACGTACAGCACCGCGAGCAGCAGCGACACCGCGGTCGCGAGCGCCACGACCGCCAGCACCGTGCCCAGGAACAGCAGCCAGGTGGCGCTCGGCGTTACGCCGTCGATCACCGCGAATCCCAAGCACCACCACCACGCCGAGCGCCAGGTTCGCCGCCGCCGTGAGCGAGACCGAGATCGGCACCGCCGCGCGCGGGAAGTACACCTTCCGCAGCAGGTTCTCGCGCGCCACGAAGCTGCCGAGGCCGCCACTGGTCGCCTCCGAGAAGAAGTTGAACACCACGATCGCCGGCGAGCAGGACGACCGCGTAGTGGTCCACGCCGCCGCCGAAGCGCACGACGTGCGTGAACACCACGTACAGGACGCCGAACAGCATCAGCGGGCGCAGCAACGTCCAGAAGTACCCGAGCACCGAGCCGAAGTAGCGGAGCTTGAACTCCGTCGTGGTGAGCGCCCGCGTCACGTGCACGAAGTGGCTCCAGCGGCCGCCGTCGGGCCACGTCGTCACAGGCGTGGAGGTGGAAGTTGCGTTCATGACCGGCGCGCGCCGGCGGCGCACCAGCTCCATGAAGCGCCGGAGCGGGCGCGTCACCTTCCACGAGAGCGACTCCTCCATCTGCGTGACCTTCTGCCGCGCCTGGGTGAGCTGGCGCTCGGCCTCGTAGGTGCGCTCCATCCAGTCCTCGAGCTCGCCGCGCACCTTCCAGTAGAGCTCCTCCGCCCCGAGCGCCCGCTTCACCCATTCGTGGAGCTTCTGCGCCTCGAAGATCGACGTCACCACGGCCGTGTCCTGGGCGCCGGCGGAGCGCGGCCCGCAGACGGCGATCGTGAAGAGCTGATCGCCGGGTGCGTGCCGGGCGACCTTGGTCAGGCCGAGCGCGAGCGGGCGCTCCCCGTCGTCTGCGGCGAGCTGCTCGGAGCCCATCACCGCGGACGTGAGCCAGTCCTGCTGGTAGAAGAGCGCGACTTCCGAGAAGTGCGGCGCCAGCAGCTCCCCGAACTCCTTCTCGGTGAACTCGCGCGTGTGGAACTCGTTGTCGACCAGGTAGCGGTCGCTGTTCGGAGTGGAGGCGATCAGGACGCCGTCGTCGGCCAGCACGCGCCGGAACTCGGCGATCGCGTGCGCGGCGTCGGAGACGTGCTCGAGCGTCTCGAACGAGACCACCAGGTCGAAGCTCGAGTCCTCGAACGGCAGCTCGCCGACGTCCCCGCGCTGGAAGTCGAGTTGGTACTTGCCCCGCGCGTGATCGACGGTCGCCTGGTCGATGTCCACGCCGATCGCCGTGCGCGCGCCCGCGGCCGCCAGGATTGCCGTGCCGTAGCCCTCGCCACACGCGGCGTCCAGCACGCGCCGGTCCTTGGCGAGCTGCGCCGCGAACCGGTAGCGCGCGAGGTGCTGTGCGTGCACGAGCTCGCCACGCTGCTGCTCGGGGAGCAGTCGTTCACCGGTTACCTCCAGCATGTGCGAGGCAGCATAGAGCCGGGGACCCGCTGCGCTCCGCCTATCATGCCGCCGTGGCCACCAGCGCCGAAACCGACTGGAAGGCCCGCGCCCAGGAGGCGGAGCGCCGGTCCGCCGAGGCATGGGAGGCCTACCACCGGATCGCCGCCGACCGCGCCGACGCAGAGCACTACAAGCACCTGATCGAGGGCTACGAGCACTCGCTCTCCTGGCGGTTGACGTCACCGCTCCGGTTCGGCCTGGTGGTCGTGCGGTGGTTCATGAAGAAGGTGAAGGGAGCGCTTCGCGGCCGGTGACGGTGTCGGTCCGTCACGGTGGCGATCCCTGTACTGAACGGCGCCGCGTACCTCGATGAGGTGTTGGGCGCGGTTCGCGCGCAGCGCGTGGACGTGCCCGTCGAGCTGCTCGTCGTCGACTCGGGCTCGACCGACGGCTCGCTGGACATTGCGCGTCGTCACGGTGCGAGCGTGATCGAGATCCCGCAAGTCGGAGTTCTCGCACGGCGGCACTCGCAACCTTGCGATCGCGCGCTCGAGCGGCGACGTGGTGGCGTTCCTGACACAGGACGCGACGCCCGCCTCCGAGGAGTGGCTCAGCTCGATCCTGGAGGGATTCGCGCAGGCCGACGACGTCGCGCTCGTGTTCGGCCCCCACGTCCCGCGGCCGGGCCACAGCCACGTGTTTGCGCGCGAGATGCGCGATCACTTCCGCACGTGGGGCGAGGGCAAGCGCATCGACGTCCAGCGGCTCGACCGCTCCCCGGACGCGCTCGCCGAGTACCGCCTGTATCCCTACCGGCTTCAGTTCTTCTCGGACGTGAACGGCGCCGTCGCGCGCTTCGCATGGGAGCGGGTGCCCTATCGCGAAGTGCCGTACGCCGAAGACCAGCTGCTCGCGCGCGAGATGATCGAGGCCGGT
Organism: uncultured Solirubrobacterales bacterium; assembly: GCA_963759145.1. Lineage (GTDB taxonomy): Bacteria > Actinomycetota > Thermoleophilia > Solirubrobacterales > JBBDJG01 > JBBQKG01. The sequence continues at coordinate 237,682 of CAVWYB010000025.1, read as the reverse complement.
TACGCCAAGGTCTTCCATCCGGGCGCAGCCGTCTACCACTCGCACGACTATCCGCCGACCCAGTTCCTGCGCCGCTACTTCGACGAGTTCCGGAGCCTGCGAGAGGTCCTCGGCCACGTCGAGTCCTTCGGGCTCGAGCACGTCGCGCGCACCGTCTACCACCAGACGCGGCTCGACCGGGAGTTCCTCGCCGGGGAGGGAGTGCAGGGCGAAGTCCCTGCGCCGGGCGCTGATCAAGAGCGCGCGCCACCACCTGATCCGCGGAGTCGGGGCCGGCCTCGGCGCGCGCGCCGACCGGATGCCCGCCGCGCCTGCGCAAGGCCCTTTCGCTCGAGGGCCGCGCGTCGTTCTCGCCGCTCGAGCTGCCCGAGAGCCCCCTGCAGGCAGGCCCGCCGCTGCCGGCGGCGGCCCGGCCACGCCCTCGCGACCGGTTCGCATTCGTACGCGCCGGCTTTCCGCGGCGCCCGCTGGCGCTGGAACCGTCCCCGGGCGCGCTGGCGGGCAAGGAGAGTCTCACGCTCGCGTGGATCCTGCCGCCATGGCGCCGCGGTTCCGGCGGTCACATGACGATCTTCCGCCTGATCCAGATGATGGAGCGGCGGGGCCATCGATGCGTGATCTTCGTGTTCGATCCCGCGGGCAACGAGCGCGCCGGCGGCGGCGAGCTCCGCGAGCGGATCCTCGAGCACTTCATCCCGATCGAGGCCCAGGTGTTCAACGGCCTCGACTACTGGATCGGCGCCGACATCGGTATCGCGACACAGTGGTCCACCGCCTACCCGCTGCGCGACCTGCCGGGCTGCTACGAGAAGGTCTATCTGGTGCAGGACTTCGAGCCCGCCTTCTATCCGTACTCGGCGGAGTACATCTGGGCCGAGGAGACCTATCGCATGGGCTATCGGTGTGTCGCCTACACGCCCTGGATGGCGGAGATCCTGAGAAGCGACTACGGCCTCGAATCAGAGTGGTTCGAGTGCGGCACGGACCTCGACACCTACACCTTCACCGAGCACGGGCGCGAGCCGGCCACGGTCGCCGTCTACGCCCGCCAGGAGACCGCGCGCCGGGGTGTCGAGCTGGCGCTCGCGTCGCTCGCGCTGCTGAAGGAACGCCGCCCCGAGGTGCGCGTGGTGCTGTTCGGCTCCTACTCGCCCGCCGAGGCCGGGTTCGACCACGTGGACCTCGGCGTCGTGCCGCCCGCCCGCCTGGCCGAGCTCTACCGCACGAGCACCGTCGGCGTCGTGTTCTCGCTGACCACGCACTCGCTCGTCGCGCAGGAGATGATGGCCTCCGGCCTGCCGGTGGTCGAGCTCGCCGGGGACAACGTCTCCTCGGCGATGGGCGGGCCGGGCGAGGTGGTCGAGCAGGCCGAGCCGGACCCGGTCTCGGTGGCGGCCGCGATCGAAGCGCTGATCGACCAGCCCGAGCGGGGGAGGGCGATGGCGCGCCGTGCGCGGGAGTTCGTGGAGGCACGCGACTGGGATCGCGCAGGCGACCAGCTCGAGGGCGCCCTGCGCTCGTTCCTCGAGCGGCCCCGCGATCCGGCCGCGGGCTTCTCGGCGCAGGGGACGCGCGTGGCCGCGACGCTCGGCGGGCGGGCTTATGACCGCTCGGGGGCCCGGCGGGGTTCGTAGCGGGCAGGGTCACGACATTCGACTTTGGCCCCGATATCGGGGGTCGATGCCGAATGTGCCGAAACGAACCGGGGCACCCAGAGCGCCCAGCCCTCACGTGTAATACCGAGTCAGCTCCAGCCCATACGAGAACACCGTGAAGCTGCCGAGCCCAGTGACGTAGAACGCGCCCAGCAAGGGCGCGTACCGGCGCCCGAGCGCCAGGGTCGAAGCAGCCACGGCGGCGCCGAAGAGCGGCACCAGCGGAAGCAGGTAGCGCCCTTGCTCGCCCGGATAGCCGGGGTGCACGAGGTAGAAGGTCAGGTGCACCAGCAGCAGCAGGGAGACCACCACGGCCGCGCCCATCACGATCACGGGCAGCGCGCGTTTTGCGGCGTGGCGCTCCCTCCATGCGGCGACGCCGATCAGCACCGCGACGCCGATGCAGATGCCGGTCAGGACCTTGTAGACCCGCTCCGGAAACAGGGTGTCGCTCGCGCCGAACGTCGCGAAGAAGCTGTGCATCCACACCGTGTATACGGGCGATGCGGAGCCGAACCACCGGTTGGTGGTGTCGCCCAGCGCCGGCCAGTAGAAGTGGTAGACGTAGGCGAGGTAGTCGTTGAGCGAGAACGGCGTCGTGTTGGCGGTGCTGACCGTGGTCACGCCGCGGTCGAACAGCGCGGCTATCCCCGTCCATGCCAGCGCGACGGCGGCGAACCCGGCGAACCCGACCGCCGGGACGGCGAGCAGTCGCGGATCGCGGTTCCGCACCGCGGGCCAGAGCAGCGCCGCGGCCACGATCGGCCCGAAGGCGGCCATCGTGGGCTTCGCCAGGTATCCGAGTGCGAGCACCACGCCGATCGACGCCGCCAGCTTCAACGTCGGGCCGCGACGCAGAAGGCGAGCAAGCAGGTAGAGCTCGAGACTGGCGCACGCGATCAGCAGGCCGTCGTTGTTGACGGCGCCGCTCATGAAGCCGAACTGCGGGCAGCAGGGCGACGCTCAGCGCTGCGGTGTTCGGCAGGAATCCCTCCCGCCGGAACAGCTCACGCGCGAACAACCACACGCAGCAGCGTCGAGACGGCGCCCAGCAGGACCGAGAACAGCCGCGCCCCCAGGACGCGATCGAAGATGTCACCCCAGCCAAACACGAGATAGCCGACCGCCGCACCGCTGTAGTAGGCCGGCGTGTAGCTGAGGATGGCGGTAGCGCCGTCCTTCTTCGATGGGTCCTCCCGGTCATCGCGCTCCTCCCACGCCGCGCGTGCGCTCTCCTCCCACGGAGGCTTGCCCTTCGGGTTCTGTCGCACGGTGTTCGTGAGCGCGGACTCCATCGCGTACTGGTGCTCGGTCGAATAGCCGCGGACGAACGGCCGAGTCGCTGTCGTTGGTCGGCTTACGCGTCTCGGCCAGTCGCTGCGCGTAGGCGAAGTGCTCGATCTCGTCGGGAGCCTGCCAGGCCGGCGCAAGCACCGCCCAGGCGAGCCCGTTCACGAGCGCGAGCGCGGCGATCGCCCAGGCGGCGCGCGGGAGCCCACGCCACCGCGGCTCGCGTCGCTCTCGGGCCGACCAGCACGAGCCGTCACCGCCACCACGGTCGCTGCCGACCCCGAACAGCAGGATCAGCCAGTACGTCCATGCCGCCGACGAATCCCGGCGCCCAAACCGACGCGCGCCGCGAAAATGGTCGGTGCCAGGCCGAGCAGCGACTCACGCTCGCCCACCAGCTGGATCGCGAGATCGCCTCGCTGCCGCGTGCCGTTGAGCCTCAGCGGCGAGCCCACGGAGGTGTCGTAGCCGACCCCCCCGAACGCGACTCGCTTGCTCCCGATGTTCTCGACGCACGCGACGCCCACCGTCGAGTCGCCGGAATGCTCGATCGGAAAGCTGAGCCAGCGCACGTCGGGGTACCCGCCCGCCACCCTGGACCTGATCACGCCCTCCTTGGTCCTGAGGCTCAGCCTCAGCGGCGGCCCTGGCCCGCCGTAGGTGAGCGCGTAGAGCTGGAAGGCCGCGGAATCCTTGGGCACCGCCGACGAACTCGCCGGCACATCCGGTCGCCCGGGCCGATCGCGGTGGCGAGCACGCGTGCCGGGATGTTGTTCGTGTGGGTGAGGCGGTCGTGGACGCCGAAGAGCGGCCCGATCGCGAGCAGGAGGGCGATCGCACCGGTCGTACGCCGCCACGGCGATCTGGGCTCGCCGCGTACGGTATGTTGCCTCGCCCGCCACGAAGCCCGGCATCATAGGTTTCCCGTTCGCCGGTCGTGCGCGGTCGGAGTCTTCCTCACCGCCCCCTGCCAAAGTCGCTTGACCTCGACCCGATCCCCGCGCCCGCATGTCCATGGGAACCCGGATCCCGGCCTCGTGTTGCTATCTAGATGCGCTACCTGATCGCCTGGATCGCGTTGCCGTTGCTGGTCGTAGCCGCCTCCTGGGGCGTTGGGCTGCTGGTCGAGCAGCTCACTCGGCTCCGTTTCCCGAACGGCATCACGATCACGGTCGGCTTCGTCGCCTCCTTCGTCGCGCTGGCGCTGCCATACCAGCTCGGGCTCGGTGCGCCCTGGGGTGCGGCGTTGCTGGTGGTGCTCGCCGTGGCCGGCATCGCGCTTGCGCGAGACCGCCTGGCGGGATCGCTGCCCGACGGGCTGGACGACCGCCGCGATGCTTTCGCGTCTACGGGCTCTACATGGCGCCGATCGTGTTGTCCGGGCAGACCACGTTCGCCGGCTACACGCTGCTCGGCGACACCTCGGTCCACTTCTCGCTGATCGACTACATCTCTGACCACGGGGCCCGGCTCGTGGCCCAGGAACCGTCCTCTTTCTCGAGCGTCACGGACGGCCAGATCAAGATCGGCTACCCGCTTGGCTTGCACTACGAGCTGGCGAGCGTGCGCTGGCTGCTCGGCGCGGAGGTCTCAGGCTCTACCAGCCGTTCCTGGCGACCACGATCGCGCTCGCGGTGCCGCCGGTCGCGCAGATCCTGCGCAACCTGCGGATTCCCAGGGCGGTGGCCGCGGTGGCCGCGCTGGTCGTGCTGGCCGCATACCTGCCCTACTCGTACGCGCTCCAGGGCGGGATCAAGGAGCTCGGGATGATCACCCTGCTGCTGCTCGGCGGCTGGCTCGCCTGGGAGCTCGGAGCCGGAAACGGCGACAGTCCGTCGCGCCGCCGGCCGCTCGCCCTGGCCGTGGTCTACGGGATCCTGACCGCGGGGGCGTTCGAGATCTATTCGTTCGGCGGGCTGCCGTGGGTCGGACTGATGGGGCTCGGCGGCCGTTGCGCTGCTCCTGATCCGCAGCCGCGACCTGCGCGCGACGGTGATCGTCGCGGCGGTCGCGGTGGCGGCGTTCGTGGTCGCGGCGCTTCCCCAGATCCCCGACTCGCTCGACTTCTACGACCAGGGCAATCGCCTTCTCGGAAGCAGCAGCGGCGCCGACGTCGGCAACCTGATCGGGCCGATCCGGATCTGGGAGGCGTTCGGGGTGTGGCTCGTGGACGACTTCCGGCTGCCGCCCAACAACCCCGAATGGACGTACGCGCTGGTCGGGGTGGTCGGAGTGCTGGTTCTGTTCGGGACGGTCTGGTCGCTCCAGCGGCGCGGGACGGCGCCGCTCGTGATCGCCGCCGCGGCCTTCCTGGTGTGGCTGATCATCCCCGCCGGCCTCTACATCGAGGCGAAGTTCCTCACGATCCTCTCGCCCGCGATCGTGCTGCTCGCGCTGGTCGGCGGCTGGGCGCTCGTGACGAGCGGCCGGGTGCCGGAGGCGGCGGTGCTGGTGCTGGCGGCGACTGTGGGCATCTTCATCTCCGATGCGCTCGCCTACCACGGGGCGTATCTCGCACCGACGAAGAGGCTCGACGAGCTCAGCACGATCAACGACCGCTTCCCGGGCCGGGGGCCGGCGATGCTCGACGAGTTCGAGGAGTACGGCAAGCACTACCTGCGCGACGTCCCGCCGGTGGTGCCGTTCGACGCGTGGACGCCGGCCGCACCCTCGCTGCGCGTGCCCGGATTGCCGGTGTATGCGCGTTACTACGACATCGACGTGATGACGCTGCCCTACGTCGAGCAGTTTCCGCTCGTGATCCAGCGGCGCTCGCCCGTCGCGAGCCGCCCTCCCTCGAACTTCCGGTCGGCGTTCGTGGGCCGCTACTACGAGGTATGGCGGCGCACCGCTGATCCGAAGGTCATCGGGCATCTTTCCCTCGGTGGCGCGGACGACGCCGGGGCCAAGGTGCGCTGCGGGCAGGTGAGCCGGCTCCAGGAGACTGCGCCCGCCGGATCGCGACTGGTGGCGGCGGAGCGCCCGGCGCCGATCGCGCTGCCGGTCCGCCGGATGAGCCCGTTCCCGCGCGGCTGGGCGCTGACGGCGGACAAGCGGGTCGCGCCGGTGGGTGCTGGACGGACCGGCAGCAACTTCACCTCGCTCGGGGGCAGCTTCACGGTCTGGTTCCGGGGCAGCTTCGGGCGCGGGGCGAAAGTGCTCGTGGACGGCCGCGAGATCGGGCGCGCGCTCTCGGTCCAGACACCGCAGCAGATGGCGAGCGTCGGCAATGTCGAGCTGACCGCCGGGCGTCACCGGCTCGAAATCGTGCGTGGCGGCGGGAACCTCAAGCCCGGCAACGGTCAGGACGAGGTCTACGACGCCGTGTTCGTGGCACCGGACGTGCCTGTCCGGCTCGTGTCGCTGCCGCTCTCGCTCGGCCGCTCGCTTTGTGGGCGCCACCTCGACTGGATCGAGGTCGTGTCGTGAGCCAAGCAATGACGAATGGATCCGGCCGCGGTGATGCGGGGCTCCCAAACCTCGAGCCGATGTTCGACGAGATGCGGGCCGCGCCCGAGATCGTCCGGCCCTCGATGTTCTGGGAGAGCCTGAACGAGCGCAACGTGCGCCAGCTCAGCGAGTCCGGGTTCGAGAGCTTCAAGCAGACGATCAACCGGAACTACTTCCAGTTCCTTCCCGCGGACCCGCGCAACGAGCAGTTCCAGGCGGTGCTCCGGTACTGGTTCCGGCGGCCGAGCCCGCGTCCCTTCTCGGCCCGGTTCACCGACCGCTCCCGCCTCGCGGCGCCCTCGACGGGGAGCGAGGGCGCGGGCGCTCGCGCGCTACAAGGGCGCCCTCTACCGCCTGTACGTGGCGCTGCTCTGGGACTACGTGCACGGTCGTGACCGGCTCGGGCTGCTCGACCGGCTCGAAGAGCCGGAGCTCGGACGCCCGATCTCGTTCGAGTACCGCGGCCGCCGGATCAGCGAGGACCTCTGCAACTCGGTGCTCGAGGCGCTGAGCGTCACCGAGGCGCTGCCCGCACCGCTCGGCCGCGACACGGTGATCGAGCTCGGCTCGGGTTACGGCCGCCTCGCGTGGGTGTTCCTCGAGGCGTTCCCCGAGATCCGCTACGTGCTCGTCGACATCCCGCCGGCGCTCGCGGTCGCGGAGGAGTACCTGTCGCGGCTGTTCCCGGACCGGAGGGTCTTCCGCTTCCGGCACTTCGACGCGTACGACCAGGTTGCCGGCGAGCTGGAGCAGGCGCAGATCGCGTTCCTCACCCCGAACCAGCTCGACCTGGTCGCCCCGCTCGAGGCACAGCTCTTCCTGAACGTGAGCTCGCTGCACGAGATGCGGCCCGAGCAGATCGCGCACTACATCGGCCGCGTCGGCATCCACTGCCGCGGGCACTTCTACTCCAAGCAATGGCTTCGCTCGGTGAACCCGGACGACGGCGTCGTGATCCGCCGCGAGGACTATCCGATCCCGCCCGGCTGGACGCCGGTCTTCGACCGCGTACACCCGGTCCAGACGCAGTTCTTCGAGGCGCTCTACCGGCTTCCAGGCGCGTGAGCGGCCGGTCGAGCCTCCCGGACCGGTAGCCTGATCTCCCCGCGCCTTTCGCACCTCGGTGCGGGCTGGCGTGTTTCTACGGTCGAGACACTGACCCATGGACCTTGATCGACACGGGCTGATGGAAGGGCGCAAGCGCCTGGCGATCGTCCCTGCCTACAACGAGGAGCTGAACGTCTCCGTTCGTGGTCGAGGCGATCCACCGCAACGCGCCCGAGTTCGACGTGCTGGTCGTCGACGACGGCTCCACCGACGCGACCGCCGAGCGCGCCCGGGTGGCCGGCGCCGAGGTGCTCGTGCACCCGTTCAACCTCGGCATCGGCGGCGCAATGCAGTCCGGCTACCGGTATGCCTGCGAGCAGGGCTACCAGGAGGCGATCCAGGTCGACAGCGACGGGCAGCACGATCCCGCCGAGATCGCGACGCTTCGCCATGCGATGCGTGAGCACGAGGTCGACATGGCCTGGGGCTCCCGGTTCCTCGAGCAGAAGGGCTACCGTGCGTCGTTCGCGCGCCGGTTCGGGATCTGGCTTTTCTCGGTCGTGCTCTCCGCGGTCTGCCGGCAGCGTGTCACCGACCCGACGTCCGGTTTTCGCCTCTGCAACCGCCGCGCGATCGAGCTGTTCGCGCGTGACTACCCGCACGACTATCCCGAGGTGGAGAGCATCCTCATGATCCACGCGCACCGGCTGCGCGCGCGCGAGGTGCCCGTGAAGATGCACCCGCGGCGCGACGGCCGCTCATCGATCACCTCCGGAGAGTCGATCTACTACATGGTCAAGGTGCTGCTCGCGATCTTCGTCGGCCTGTTCAGGCGCCGCCCCGTGGTGGATCCCGGGGTGGAGGCGCCCGTGGCGGCGGAGCGGGGGATCTAGGGATGCGGCGCTGATGCAGACGAAGCTCCAGATCGTCGCGATCCTCGCCTCCAGCGCGCTGGTCGTGATCGTGTTCGAGCTGCTGCGGCGGCGGCGGCTGATCGAGCGCTACGCGCTCCTGTGGCTACTCAGCTCGCTGGTGCTGCTCGGGCTGTCGGTGTGGACCGGGCTGCTCGAGGTGATCTCGGATGCGGTCGGGATCGTCTATCCACCGAACGCGCTTTTCATGATCGCGTTCGCGTTCGTGCTCGTGCTGCTGCTCCACTTCTCGATCGCGATCTCACGGCTGTCGGGCGAGACCAAGGTGCTGGCCCAGGAGGTCGCGCGGCTCGACAAGGAGGTGCGGGAGCTCGCCGCGACCGCGAAGCCGGATGAGGTCACGGCCGCCGCGGCCGAGGTGGAGCCGGCCGAGCCGCCGATCGTCTCCTAGACGCTCTTAGGAGCTGCGGGGCGCGTAACGGCAGTGCAGCATGAGCGTGTTGCCGTCCGGGTCCGCGAAGTGGGCCATGTGGCAGACGCCGCTGTCCATCGTGTCGGCCGCGAAGGTGACGCCCTGTGCCTCGAGCTCGGCACGTGCCCCCTCGACGTCCTCGACGTGCAGCGCGATCGGATGGCTGTGGCGCTGGAACTCGATGCCGAATGCGTCCGACTGCATCACTGCGATGGTCAAGGTGCCCGTCTCGAACTCGGCCGCGGGCATGTTTCCCCAGCGGGCCGAGCAGGGGAGTCCGAGCACCGTGCCGTAGAACTCGCTGGCCTTCTCGAAGTCACGGGTCGGGACCGTGACGAAATCGACGCCGGTGATCTCCATGGGGGTGCAGCGTACCGGGCTGAAGTAGGCTCGGCGCCGTGAAGCCGGTCGCCCAGCACGTATATCTGCTCCCGGGCCGCCCCCCGAACGCGAACAGCTACCTGATCGGCGACGTGCTGGTCAACGCCGGCACACGTCCCGGGACGCAGCGTCTCCTTCGCCGGCTGAGAGGGCAAACGGTGCGCACGCTGCTCCTGACGCATGTGCACCCGCCGACGCAGGGTGGCGCCGCGGAGGTCTGCCAGACCTTCGACGCCGACATCTGGTGCGGGGAGGCGGATGCCGACACGATGGAGAGCGGTGACATCCTCAGTGCCCAGCCAAAGCACTGGTTCAACCGCTTTCAATCGCGCTTCTTCACGGGTCCCGGGCATCGGGTCGCCCGGAGACTGCGAGAAGGGGATGAGGTGGCCGGCTTCGAGGTGCTCGAGACCCCCGGGCACGCACCCGGCCACATCGCGCTGTGGCGAGCCTCCGATCGCGTGCTGATCCTCGGCGACGTGGTCACGAACCAGAGCGTGTGGACCGGGATCTCGGGGCTGCGCGAGCCTCCCCGGATCTTCACCCCCGATCCGGAGCTGAACCGCGAGTCCGCGCGGCGGCTCGCGCTGCTCGAGCCGCGCGTGGTGTGCTTCGACCACGGCAAGCCGCTGCGCGACGGCCGGCGCTTCCGGGACTTCGCTTTGCGCCTGCCGGTCGAGGTCGATCTCCCGACCGTCAAAGAAGCCTGAGCAGCGCGCGGACCACAGCCCAATAGGCGCGCAATCCCGCGCCGATCGCGGCATTCCTGGCGAGCGGGCCGAGAAAGGTGGACGACAGCTCTGGCGTCAGCGCGGCGGCGAACTCGCCCGCCGGCACGTGGCGACGAGCCTGGATCGAGCGCCGCTCGCGGGCGAGGCGCGGGAGCGAGCGGATCACGTCCACGGTCGCGAGCAGCTTCTGGCGCCCCCACCCGCCGGCGATCGCGACCGCCCAGAGGGCGAGCTCGGTGGCCGCGAGCGCCGGCGCGACGAGCACGAGCAGCGGGGTGGGGAAGGTGCGCAGCAGCAGCGACCAGCGGTTTCGCTCGAGCAGCCGCCACTTCGCGGCGCCCTTCGCGAACTCGTAGTCGTGATCCATCGCGCGCGGCGGGCTCGATCCCGATGCGGCCGCCCTCCAGGCGCAGGCGCAGAGACAGGTCGGCGTCCTCGCAGTACATGAAGAACTCCGGCGGGAAGCCGCCCTGCTCACGCCAAGTTGCCCGCGGAACGGCCAGGCAGGCGCCGGAGGCGAACGCGACCTCCCTCGGCGCGAGCGGCGCCGCCGGCAGGGGCTGTCCGGCCTCGCCCGCCCAGGAGACGCCCGTGAAGTGGACCACCCCGCCGCTGGTGTTGACGAGCGTGCCGCCCGCCATCGTCACGAGTCCCTGCCAGGCGGCCCAGCCGCGCCCGTCGGTGAGCGGGCGCACGATCGCCTCGCGAAAGCCCGGTTGGACGTCCCCGTCGGGGTTCAGGAAGCACGATGAGGTCGCCGCGCGCGGCCTCGGCACCACGGTTGGCGGCGGCCGCAAAGCCCTCGTTGACGTCGTTGCGAATCACGCTCGCGATCGGCACGAGCGCCGCGACCGCGTCGGCCGTGCCGTCGGCCGAGGCGTTGTCGACCACGATCACCTCGTCCTGCGGCGAGAGCTCGGCCAGCAGGGCGGGAAGCGAGCGGCGCGATCGCCTCGCGGCTGTTGTAGGTGACGATCACGGCCGTGATGCCGGCCGAGGGCGGCGTCACTTTCGCTTCCCGAAGGCCGGCGCGACGGTCCGGACGGTCGCGCGGATGCGCTCCCCGAGGCTGCCCCGTGCCCACGGCTCCGGCGTCACGACCGCGTCCAGGCCCTCGACGCCCACGCGCCGCGAGCGCTGAATCGCCCGGCGCTTGCGCAGCACGCCCGGCAGTCCCCGGAGCGCCGCCCACCAGCCGCGAAGCGTGCTCGGCAGTGCGCCTTCGCGCGCGTCCTGAACCGCCAGCCCGATGTTCAGCACCACGATCCCGGGCAGGCGCCGGACGAGCGCCCCGAGCGGATAGTTCTTCAACACGAGCCAGATCTGGTTGCGGCGCTGCAGCACGCGGTATCGGTCGCGCGCCCCGCCGGTGGTCGCGCCGCGCATGTGGTAGGCGACCGCGGCCGGCGCGTAGTGCGAGGCGTAGCCGCGGAGCTGTGCGCGCAGGCTCCAGTCGATGTCCTCCAGGTAGGCGAAGAAATCCTCGTCGAACGGACCGACGTCGTCGAACGCGGAGCGGCGATACAGGGCCGCGCCCGCGCAGGCGCTGAGCACCGGCTCGGGGACGTCGAACTGGCCCTGGTCCGGCTGGCCGGCGCCGCGGTTGAAGGCGGCGCTCGACCAGCGCATCCCGTCGCCGGCGGCGTCGATCACGTCGCGCCGGTCGAAGCGCAGCAGCTTTCCGGACGCCGATGCCGCGGTGGGATGCTGCAACAATGCCGCGACCAGCTCCTCGAGCCAGCCGGGCTCCAGCTCGATGTCGTTGTTCAACAGCGCGATGAGCTCCGTGTCGGATTCCATGATGCCTGCGTTCAACGCCCTCGCCACGCCGACGTTCTCCGGGATCTCGACCACCCGCGCCTCCGGCCAGCGGTCGCGCACGATCGCGACGGACTCGTCCGTCGACCCGTTGTCGACGACCATCACGCCGAGGTGCGGGTACGTCTGTCGCTGCAGCGAGGGCATCACGACGTCGAGCAGCTCCGCGCCGTTGTAGTTGAGCACGATCGCGGTCACGGGCGGACGGTCGGCGGTCGGGCGCTCACGCTCTGACATGACCGCGGCATGGTAGACGCGGTCGTCGTCACCTCGAACAGCCGGGACCTGGTGCTCAAGTGCCTCGGTCATCTCCGCGATCCCGCGATCGGCCGGATCGTGGTCGTCGACAACGCCTCGAGCGACGGCACGCTGGCCGCGGTCGAGGCGGAGTTCCCGCAGGTGGAGAGGGTGCGGTTCGACCGGCACAGCGGCCTCTCGACGGCCTTCAACACCGGGGCCGCGCGGACGTCGGCGCCGCTGCTCCTGTTTCTGAACGACGACATCTTCGCGACGGACGGAGCGGTGTCGAGGCTGGTCGCAGCGCTCGAGGCGCGTGCCCGATGCGGCCTCTGCCGGCGGTCGCCTGGTCGACGCCGACGAGGCCGGCGCGACACAGGATCGCTACCGGCCGCAGCGGTTCCCGAGCCTGCTCACGTTCGTCATGGCGCTCACCGGCGCTGACCGGCTCTGGAAGAGGAATCCGTGGTCCGGGAGTCAACTGCGGCATCGGCTGAACGATCGCGACACGGTCGAGGTGGATCAGCCGGCGGGCGCCTGCCTGCTCGTCCGGCGTGACGCGTTCGAGGCGATCGGTGGATGGGACGAGCGCTTCTCCTTCTGGTACGAGGACGTCGACATCTCCCGTCGGCTGGCCGCCCACGGCAAGGCCCTGTACGTGCCGAGCGCCCCCTTCCAGCACGTGGGCGGGGGAACGGTGCTCAGATGGGACCGCGCCCAGATCGTGGCGCGCACGCACTGGGGCATCCTGCGCTACGCGGAGAAGCACTTCTCCGCGGGCGCCCGGATCGGGCTGGCGGTCCTGATCGCGGCGCTGGCGCTGCCGTGGATCGTGCTGGGGCGCCTATCGCCCGGGCGCTACGGCGACGTGGGTCGCGTGCAGGGGCGCGCACTGCGGAGCGCCTTTGCGCTGGCGCGTGGCAAGCCGGTGCAGCCGCTCAGCTGAGCGCCGTCAAGTGGCCTGGGTTTGTGGCGCATAGAGCTACAAAGTCAGGCCAGTGGCCCGCCGACGGCGATTGCGCGACGGAACCGTGCATCTTCAGCCAGGAACGTCAATCCCTCGCCACCCCACCCAGCCGATTTTGGCCTTTTTGCCGGCGCGTGCCGGCGGCGAAGCCCTACCCCCGCACAGGCTCCCGCCGCGCCGCCACCCACTGTGCGAAGGCCTCGATGTCGTCCACGCCCGGGAGCGGCTCGAGGCCCGGCCACAGGTGCTCGATCGGCTCGTCGCGGTCGATGCGCACGTTGCGGCGGACGCGCGTGAAGCTCAGATTGGGAGCGAGGCCCTTCGCCAGCAGCAGCCAGTCGCGCGCGCTCAGGAGCCGCAGTCGCCGGCGCACGGTCTGCCACGGGAGCGAGCCGACCCGCATCTGGAGATACCACGCGTAGACCTGGTTGAACACGTACTGGGCGCGATCGATCTCGATCCCGGTGAGCTCGGGGCCGTAGTCGCGCTCGAGCTCGAGCAGGCAGGCGTAGGTGCCGTTGATCACCTCGTTGCCCGGCAGGTGACCCGGGAACTCCGGTGAGATGCCCAGGTACTTCAGTCCCTCGGCGCGATCGTGGCCGTGCACGGTGTGGCCGAACGACTTCGGGGAGATCCCGATCACGATCAGCTGCTCGGGCGAGTACACCCAGTTGTCGGCCAGCAGCATCAGCGCGTTGAGCGCGTAGAAGTCCGGGAAAGGGCGGCTTCAGGAAGCCGTTGCGCATCCGCTCGATCGCCCGGCGCGGACACGATCGTGGTCTGCAGGTTCAGGTGGATGCGGAAGCGGAAGCGGAAGAAATCCCGCGACGAGCTCGCGTCGCAGCTCCCGTGGGATCGGCCCGGCGGCCGGCAGGTCCGGATCCCACTTGAAGAACGGATCGGCGAAGTGGCTGTGCCGGTGTCCCGCGAGCGCGCCCGGGAACGCGTACGCATAGGCGTTGTAGGTGATGCAGTCGGGGTTGTCGTGAGCGCTCGATCAGCTCGTGCGATGCGCTCGCAGTAACCGGGCAGCAGGTAGTCGTCGTCGCCGATCAGCAGCAGGTAGTCGCCGCTGCTTGCCGCGCACGCGCGTTGATCCAGTTGTCGGTGACCTCGAGCGGCTCGTCCACCCGCACGACCTTCAGGCGATCGTCGCTCTCGTGAGCGGCGAAGGATCTCCGGCGTGTCGTCCGTGCTCGCGTTGTCGGAGACCACCAGCTCCATGTCGGCGAAGGACTGGGAGAGCACCGAGCGCAGGCAGCCCTCCAGCATCGCCCCGCCGTTGCGGGTCGGCAGCACGACCGAGAGCTTCATGTCGGCTTCCTCAGCACGGCGGTGTAGGTGCTGCCGCGCAGGTCGGTTCGCTCGATCGGGGCCATCAAGGTCGAGACGCCGAAGCCGAAGGCGAGTCGCGAACGCGATGCGAGGCCGGCTCGGACGGGGCCGCATCAGCAGGTACTGCCAGCCGAAGCGGTTCCAGTATATGCCGCCGCGGTCGCGGGCCGTGAGCGCCGCCAGCTCGAGCCCGGCGGCCCGCGCGCGCTCGTCCAGCAGGCCGCGCGGGGATCAGGAACAGGTGCCGCGGCGCGTCCACGTGCGGCCAGCGCGCCGCCGAGTCAGACGGAACTGGAAAGCGCCGGGGTTGGGCATCGCCAGCGCCAGCACGCCGCCCGGCTCGAGGTTGCGCGCGGCGGCTTCCAGACACCCCACGGGTCGGTGAGGTGCTCCAGCACGTGCCACATCGCGATCACGTCGGCTCGGCGGCAGGTCGGCGAGCGCCTCGGCCGGGGAATCGCTCTGGACCGCCTCGACCCCGATCACGTCCCGCAGGTGCTCGCAGGCCGCGGGCGTCCATCTCGATCCCCGTCACGTCGTAGCCGGCGTCGCGCGCCGCATGCGCGAACACTGCCGGCGCCCGGGCCCGATCTCGACCAGGCGCCCGTCCGCGGCGTGGCGGCGATCAGGTCCAGCTTGTAGCGCTCGGCGCGCAGCGCAGCCGCTCGAGCTGCCCGTCGGTGGGCAGCACGTAGTACTCGTCCGGGTAGTACCGGCCCATGTCGGCGGGGGGATCGGCCAGGAAGATCGCGCCGCACACGCTCGCAGCGGCGTAGTTGAAGGGCTCGTCCGAGATGCGCGCGGTTGCGGTCACGCGTCTTGAACACGAAGGAGCGAGGGCCCCCGCACAGCGGGCACGCGAGTCTCACGCCCCGTCCCGCCTCCTTCATGCGGCGGCGCGCGACGATCGCATCGCGCAGCTCGGCCGGGATCAGGCCCAGTGCGGTAGAGCACGCCGAAGTAGACCAGCGTCGCGACGACGGCGACCGCGACCTCGTGCACGCCGCGGCAGCAGGATGACCGCGACCAGCGCCGCGAGCCCGGCGGCGAGCGCCACCTGCGGAAAGGCGCGCAGCGACAGCGGGACCCGACCGGCCGCACTCCCGACCGTGAGCGCGAGCAGCGTCGACGGCGAGCGCCACCTCCGCGAAGACGGTCGCGACCGCGGCGCCGTTCGCGCCGTGGTCGCGGCGCCAGCAGGACGTGGCAGTCACGCCGAAAGCGAGCGGCACGATGCTGCCGAGCAGGATCGCCCTGTGGCGGCGCAGCGACAGCAGGATGAAGCTGCAGGTGACCGAGACGAACGTGCACACGACCGTGACCGCCTGGATCGCGGAGCGTCTCGCCGGCCGGGTCGAAGTCGTGACCGGCGATCAGCGTGATGATGAACGGCGCGGCGATCGCCACGCACGAGGCTCACCCAGGCGCCCAGCACGAGCATCAGGTCGAGCGTCCGCTGCGACGCGTAGCGAAGCCGCGTCGGAGTCGTCGCGCGCGGCGCGGGAGAGCATCGGGAATGCCGACGCCGACGAGCAGCAGCGGAATGCCGACGAGCACCTCGATGATCCGGTAGGAGGTGGCGAAGTAGCCGGTCGCGTCGTCGCTGGCGACGAGCGACATGATCACGATCGTGATCGCGGAAGTAGAGCGCGCGATCGGCGATCGCGATCGCGTACGGCAGCGTGTCCCGGAGCGAGCGACCACCAGGCCGACGGGTCGAAGGCGGGCGTCAGCGTCGTCATCCGGCGCACCAGCACGAGCGTCACGCCACAGGCCAGCAGGCAGGCCGGGATCTGCACGGCGAGCAGCGGCACGAGGCCGGCGCCCGCGACCACCAGCACGATGATCAGCACGGTCGCGACTCGCCTGCCGCGCGAGCTCGGCGGCGGTGATCCAGCCGAACCGCAGGTTCGCGGCCAAGCGGCACCGACAGGAGGTTGAACAGCACCAGCAGCAGCAGCCCGATGCCGGCCACGAGCGTGCCCAGCACGATCGTCGAGTCGTATCCCGCGATCGCGCAGAAGGCGAGCGCGAGTCCGACGCCGCCCCCCGTCGCGAGCACGCGGAGCGCGAGCAGCCGCCGCATCATCAGGTCCCGCTCGGCCTGGCCGAGCACCGAGTACTCGCGCACGCCGATCGCCTGCGAGCCCACCCTCCGTGAGGCCCTGCACCATCGCGATGATCGAGAGCACGAGCGTGTAGCGGCCGAAGTCGACCACGCCGAGGTGCCGGACGAGCAGCGGCACGGAGGCGAGCGCGAAGCACGACGCCGCCGCCGTAGCCGGCGAGGCGCAGCGCGCCGCCGCGGATCGCCGCCGCGCCGGCCTCGGGGGTGTCGAGCAGGTCGGCGCGCCGGCTGTCCGGCAGGGGCGGTCGGTGCTGTCAGGCGTTCGCCTTCCACCATTCCACCGTCTCCCGGATGCCCTCCTCGAGCGGGAGGCGAGGGCGTCCAGCCCACCTCGTCGCGCAGCCGCGCGACGTCGGCCTCGATCAACGGCGGGTCCCCGGGCCGCGCGGCACCTCGCCCCACCGCACCAGCTCCGGCCGCCCGGCGGCGGTCGGCGATCGCGGAGACGACGTCGCGTACCGGGCACCGCCGCGCCCGAGCCGATGTTGACCGCGCCCGTCGACGTCGGAGTCGAGCAGCGCCACGAATGCCCCGGCGACGTCGCGCGCGTGCAGGAAGTCGCGGCGCTGCGTCCCCTCGGACGTCGGGCGCCGGCTCGCCCTTCACGAGCGCCTCGGCGACCTGCGAGACCAGGCGGCCGGGCTGCTCGTGCGGTCCGTACACGAAGAAGATCCGCCCCCAGGAGAAGCCGAAGCCGCGCTCGCGCCGCGAGCCCCTCGCCGACCGTGCGCGAGCGCCGTGCTTGCAGGCGCCGTAGTAGGTCGCGGGGACGCAGCGGCGTGTCGCGCTCCGACAGCCTGCCGGCGCCGGACCAGTCGTACTCGGCGCAGCTGCCGGCTCAGCGTCGCGCGCTCGCCGCCGGCGTCCGCGAACGCGGCGCAGCAGCCGGATGCTCGCCTCGACCCAGGCAGCGTTCTCCGGCGCGGTCCAGAACTTGCCCGGGTACCGCATACCAGGCGAAGTGAAGGAGATGCGACGGCCGGACCTCCTCGACCAGCGCAGCGATGTCCACCGGCGCGTCGGGTCGAGTGAGGCTCGGCATGTCCTTGCTCGCGCCGACCAGCGCGTGCACCTCGTACCCGCGCTCGGCCAGCAGCGGCAGCGCGTGCCGGCCGATGAAGCCGGTCGCGCCCGTGACGAGCACGCGCTTCACGGCCGGAAGTCGGGGTACTGCCTGTCGCGCTCCGACACGATCGGGTCGGGCAGCGGCCATTCGATCCCGAACGCGGGGTCGTCGAAGCGAACCCCGCGCCCCTGCTCCGGGACGTAGTGGTGCGACATCTGGTAGTGCACCTCGGATCCGTCCTCGAGCGTCTGGAAGCCGTGCGCCATGCCGACCGGGATGTAGAGCATGCGCCCGTTGTCGGCGGTCAGCTCGACGCCGAACCACTGGCAGTAGGTCTCCGAGTCCGCCCGCAGGTCGACGGCCACGTCGTAGATCGCGCCGCGCGTGCAGCGCACGAGCTTCGCCTCGCCGTCCGGGTCGGCCTGGTAGTGCATGCCCCCGCAGCGTCCCGCGCGCGCGCGTTGAAGGAGGTGTTGCACTGCACGACGGTCGGGATCGAGACCGTGGTCGCTCGAACTCGCCGGCGTCGAAGGTGCGGGCGAAGTAGCCGCGCTCGTCCTCCAGCAGGTCGAGCTCGATCACGAACGCGCCGCGCGAGCGGCGTCTCGGTGAACCTCACGCGTGCAGCTCGAGCGCCGGCGAGCGCACCAGGAACCGGCCGCCCCAGTCGGCGACGAAGCCGAGCTGCTCCATGATCTCCTCGCGCATGTTCCACGGGCAGGATGAACACGACGTCCGGCCGCGTGCGCTCGATCTCCTCGGGTGCCCGGATCGGGATGTGCGCTGCCGGGCAGGAACCGACCCTGCTTGTGCGGGCTGCGGTCGACCGTGAAGTCGATGAAGTCGGTGCCGATGCCGCAGAAGTTGAGCAGCGTGTTGCCCTTGGCCGGAGCTCCGTAGCCCACGATCGTGTTGCCCTCGTTCTTCAGCGCGATCAGCGACGCGAGGATCTCGCGCTTCTCCTGCTGCACGAGCTCGGCCGAACGGCGACGTAGGTGTCGATGTCGGTCGAGGCCCGCCTCGCTCCTCGCGCTGCCTCCAGGCTCGGCGACCGCTTCGCTCACGGGCGGCCCGGCGTCGTCCGTCGTGGCAGCGCGTAGATCCGCAGCGAGCCGCCGTGGGTCGGGAGCTCCTCGACGTCGAAGATGCTCGAGGCCGTGCGCGGCGAACACCCGCCTCGCACGGTCAGCAGCGAGAAGTAGGAGAAGTGCTCGTGATAGATCGTGTCGAACTGGCGCTCCTCGATCAGCCGCATCGAGGTGCGGGAACTCCATCGTGATCACGCCGCCCGGCGGCGAGCAGCACCTTCATCCCGGCGACGAAGTCGTTCAGGTCGGGCACGTGGGCGAGCACGTTGTTGCCGATCAGCAGATCGCGCGGCCGCTCTCGGCGGCAAGCTCTGCGCGCCGTCTCGCGTCCCGAAGAAGCTCGACCACGGTCGGAATGCCGCTCTCGATCGCGACCTCGGCCACGTTGGCGGCCGGCTCGACGCCCAAGCACCGGCACGCCGCGCTCGACGAAGTACTGGAGCAGGTAGCCGTCGTTGCTCGCGAGCTCGACCACCTGCGACCGCTCGGCCGAGCCCGAACCGCTCGACTGGCCATCTCGACGTAGCTGCCGGCAGTGCTCGAGCCAGCTCGTCGAGTACGAAGAGAAGTAGGCGTAGTCGGAGAAGATCGCCTCCGGCGTCTCGAACTCCTCGAGCTGCACCAGGAAGCACCGCTCGCAGACGAGCGCGTGCAGGGGGAAGAACGGCTCCATGCTGCCGAGCTGGTCCTCGGTCAGGTAGCGGTTCGCGAGTCGGCGACATGCCGAGGTCCGCGAAGGTGTGGGTCAGCGGGGCGCCGCAGAAGCGGCACCGGCCGCGTGGCTGGCGGCTCATGGGGACTGAACCGGGGCCATCCCCGGCGCCGGCGCGTCCGCGAACTCCTCGATCTGGCGAAGCGAGTGCTCGCGCAGGTCGGCTCCCGCCTGGAAGGCCTTGTACCAGGACACGATGCTCGCGAGCGCCTGGTCGAGATCCCAGCGCGGGACCCAGCCGAGCCGCACGCGCGCCTTCGAGGAGTCGAGCCGCAGGTACATCGCCTCGTGCGGGTGGGAACCCCCGTCGTGGCGCCACGGGATCGGCTCGCCCCAGAGCTCGCTGAGGCGCTCGAGGATCCATCGCACGGGACGCGCGTCGCGGTCGTCGGGCCCGAAGTTCCAGCCGTCCGCCGAGTCGTGCGACTCCCAGAGCGACTCCGCCAGCTTCAGGTATCCGCTCAGGGGGTTGAGCACGTGCTGCCAGGGCCGGATCGCGTTCGGGTTGCGGATCAGCAGCTCCTCGCCGCTCGAGGCGCCGCGCGCATGATGTCGGGGATCAGGCGGTCCTCGCCCCAGTCGCCGCCGCCGATCACGTTGCCGGCGCGCGCTGTCGCGACCGCGACGCCGCTGTCGGTGGTGAAGAACGAGTCGCGGTAGGCCGAGGTGACGAGCTCGGAGCAGGCCTTGCTGTTGCTGTAGGGATCCCGGCCGCCCTTCGGCTCGTCCTCGCGGTAGCCCCATTCCCACTCGCGGTTCTCGTAGACCTTGTCGGTGGTCACGTTGATCGCGACGCGCACGTCGTCGGTCTGCCGCACGGCGTCGAGCACGTTCACGGTGCCCATCACGTTGGACGCGTACGTCCCGACCGGGTCGACGTAGGAGCGCCGCACCAGCGGCTGGGCCGCCATGTGGATCACGACCTCGGGCCGCTGCACGGCGAACGCCTCGCGCACCGCTTCGGTGTCGCGGATGTCGCCCTCGATGCTGGTCATCGCCGTCGCCGATGCCCGCCAGGTCGTACATGCACGGGCTGCTCGGCGAGCCCGGCGGAGTACCCGACCACGTCGGCGCCGAGGCTCTGGAGCCACAGGCACAGCCAGCTGCCCTTGAAGCCGGTGTGCCCGGTCACGAGCACTCTGCGCGAGCGCCAGAACGATGGGTTTACTACCACGTCTTCCACGGCGCCTGTCCGGTCGCCCAGAGATCCTCGAGGTGGTTCTTGTCCCGGAGCGTGTCCATCGCGTACCAGAATCCGTCGTAGACGTACGGGGCGAGCTGGCCCTCGCGCGCGAGTCGCTCCATCGGCTCGCGCTCCCACACGGTGCGGTCGCCCTCGATGTACTCGACCACCTTCGGCGACAGGACGAAGAAGCCGCCGTTGATCCAGCCACCGTCGCCGTGGGGCTTCTCGTGGAAGCCGCGGACGCGTTCGCCGCTCGACGTCCAGCGCGCCGAAGCGCCCGGGCGGCTGAACCGCCGTCACGGTCGCGAGCACGCCCTCGGCCGCGGTGGAAGTCGATCAGCTTGCGCATGTCGAGGTCCGAGACTCCGTCACCGTACGTGAAGCAGAACTCCTCGTCGTCGTCCAGGTAGCGGCGCACGCGCCTCAGCCGCCCGCCCGTCTGCGTCTCCTCGCCCGTGTCGACGAGCGTCACGCGCCACGGCTCGGTGCTGCTCTCGTGCACCTCCATCTGGTTGTTCGCGATGTCGAACGACACGTCGCACGTGTGCAGGAAGTAGTTCGCGAAGTACTCCTTGATCATGTAGCCGCGATAGCCGAGGCAGATCACGAAGTCGTTGATCCCGTGCGCCGAGTAGATCTTCATGATGTGCCAGAGGATCGGCTTGTTGCCGATCTCGATCATCGGCTTGGGGCGAAGGATCGTCTCCTCGCTGATTCGCGTGCCGGCACCGCCGGCGAGGATGACGGCTTTCATCGTTGTTCTTCGGCTCGGGGCAGGGGACTGGCGCCGGACGGTGCCCGGGTCGGGCCGAGGATACACAGCGGCCAATACGGCGCGGCGCGGTCAGCCGGCGAGGAAGTGGGGACCTCTAGGCCGACGAAGCCCGGCCCAGCGCCGCGCCGAAGGCGCGCGGGCCCTTGACCATCAGGCGCCGCACCTCCCACGGCGAAACGGCACGCTCCGCCTGGACGCGGCGGCGGGAGGCGCGCACCCGCGCAGTCCCTTCAGGGCGTCGCGCTTTGCCCGCAGGATCGTCCGCATCTGACCGTGCAGCGCGTACCAGGCGATCGCCGCCGCGTTCACCAGCAGGTGCTGCGGCAGGTACAGCCAGAAGAGGAGGGACGGCATGTTCTTCGCGAACGTCCAAACCATGTTGCGCTGACCGTGGTAGACGCTGAAGTCGCTGGCGCGGCCGGTCACGGCCGATCCGACGTGGTGCACGACCGCGCCGGGCACGTAGAGGCAGCGCTCGCCGCGCAGGCGAAGGCGGAAGCCGAGGTCGACGTCCTCGAGGTAGCAGAAGAAGCTCTCGTCGAACCCGCCCGCGGCAAGAAAGGCGTCGCGCCGGTACAGCGCCGCCGCCGCACACGGAGAGAACACCTCCTCCGGCGCCTCGGACCCTGAGCCCGCGTACGGCCGCCCGTGGTGGCGGCGCCAGGCGAACCCGTTCACCCCGTAGGAGTCGCCCTCGCCGTCGAGCACACCCGGTTGGCCGGCGAGCATGAGGCGGCTGGCGAGCAACGCCGTGTCGGGCGCTCGAGCGGAGGCTTCGACCAGCGCCTCCAGCCAGCTCGGGCTCCGGAAAGGCGTCCGGGTTCAGCAACGCGACCCAATCGCAGTCCGTGCGGCGCACGGCCAGGTTGTTGGCCGCCGCGAACCCAGCGTTCCGCCCCAGACGGATCACCTCGACCGAGGGAAACCGGGCCTCTGCCTCGTCGGCCGAGCCGTCCGTGCTCCCGTTGTCGACGAGATACGTGGCGGCGGGCGCGAGTGTTTGCCGTGCGACCGCTTCGAGAGCCCGCGCAAGGTAGCTGCCGCTGTTGGAGTTGACGATGATCACGGCGACGCGCGGCGCCGGTGCCGTCGCGGCCGCTATCGCTCGACCATCCTCCGGGTCACCTCAGGGATCTGCCAGTAGGTGTATTCGACGCGGATGTTGTAGTTGCGGAAGCTCGTGTAGGTCATGCCCTCGACCGTGACAGGCTCGCCGGTGGGAGGCATGTCCCGCCAGCGGCCGATTGTGCACGCCGCGTGCCGTCCACCGCGTGACGAGGGAGGCCATGCCCCGCTTCTTCAACTGGAGCACGGGCGCAGACAGCACGTCCTCGACCTTGAACTCGATGTCATCGAGCGCATCGAGATAGTCCCTCTTCATGCCCAGCTCCATGAAGTCGTGCTCCTGCTTTTCGCGCACGTATGCCTCCCGGCTCGTGAATTCGTGCGAGATGAGTCGTGACGGCGTTTGCGAAGTCCTCCTCGGCCTCCGACGGTAAGTCGGTAGTACAGCCCGATCATGCCCTGGTCCTTGGCCGGGTCGACGTCCAGGTTGACCATTTCTGTTTCGACCTTCTTCCGGCGAAAGAGGCTCACGTCTCGGCCCCGATCTGCTCCAACAACGAGGGGAGGTCCCAATAAGTCCATGTCGCGAGCGCCCGCGACACGCGGCCGGGCCCATCGGGATTGATCTCCTCGTCGAACTCGACCCACGTCATGCCGGTAAGTGTCACCACTCTGCCGCTCGAGGGGACACCAAGCAGCTCCCCCGAGTGCTTGCCGTGGACCTCCCAGCGCGTCACGACGGCCTTGTCCTTGGCGACCTGGCTCGTCGCCGTGAACTCCATCTCCGAGAGGCCGTCCAGGTAGGCCAGCGGCATGCCATGCTGCACCGGGTCCTCGATCGTCACCTTGACAGCGAGATGCTCGCGGCCGACGAACCTGGCCGCCACTCCTCCCGCCATCTCCGCCGGGTCCATCGGCTCGCCTTCGCCGTCGGCCGATTCCGTGGCGTAGCCCAGCTCTTGCCGGACCTCGCTCTTCTTCCTACCGGTGGCCTCATCTCCGTGGATGGCGTGAAGCCAGGCCGTGGTCTCCTTGCCGCGCTCGCGCTGGCCGAAGTTGACCATCATGTTGTACCCACGCAGCCGTTTCGACTGCCGCATGGGAATCTTGGTGATCGCCTTTCTTGCTCCGTCGGCCTGCGCCATCGCGAGGCGATTATGCCTTACGGAGCGGCACCGCGGCCGCTGTCAGCGCTTCTCCGAACGCGTCGGCGGCGGCCTCGTAGGTGTAAGGCTGGACCGCCGTGCGGGCCACGCGGGCGAGCCGGTCGTGAAGCGGCTGGTCGTCGAGCATGTGAGCGATCGCGCCCGCCAGCTCCCGGTCGTCGCCTGGTCGCACGACGAGGCCGTCCGCGCCGTGCGCGACCAGGCCGCCCGGCACCGCGCCCACGGCCGCGCTCGCGATCACCGGCGTGCCCTGGTGCATGGCCTCGTTGCACACCAGCCCCCAGGGCTCGAGGAAGCGCCGGGTCGCGATCGACGGGACCACGACGGTACGGGCCGCGGCGTACGCCACCGGCAGGCGCTCGCGCTCCATGCGCCCGGCGAGCACCACCCCGGCACCGCCATCGCCGACTCGCCCGGCGAGCGGGCCGTCTCCCACGAAGCACAGCGACCGCGTCGTCGCGCCCCAGATGCCGCCACGCGCGCAGCAGCACGTCGACGCCCTTGTCGCGCACGAGCCTGCCCACGTACAGGACGATCGGGGCGTCGGGCGGGAGCCCGGACGAGCGTGGACCTCGGCGCGCCAGTCGGCCTGCTCGGCCTCCGCCACCTCGCGCGCGAAGACCCACGGCTCGACCGCCTGGGGCGCCGACGAACACGCCCTCGGTGCCCTTCCGGTACCGGGCCACGTAGCGAGAGACGTGCGGCCCGTACGTCAGGATCGCGTCGGCCCGGCGGTAGATGCGGCGCATCAAGCCCAGGGAGAAGCGTGTGGGCCAGGGTCAGCGGGTGCCGCCACAGCGAGGCCCAGAGCAAGAACGGCGTCTTCGCGCGCCGCGCACCTCGGTATGCCGCCGGCAGCGCTACGCGACCCGCGACCACGGAGATCACGGCGTCGTGGTGCTCGGCCAGTGCCCCGGCGTCCCTCTGGCGGGCGAGCCGGTACGCCGGAAACGGCGCCGCCTCGATCTGCCGGTCCAGGTCCTTGCAGCGACTCGGGCACGTAGTGCGCCTCGCCTCCGAAGCAGTGGACCTCGACGCCGTAGCGCTCGTGCAGCAGCCGGTAGAGAGGGAGCCGGTAGGGGGGCAGGTAGTTGGTGACGAGGGCGATCGGCATACGCTGCGCAGACGTTGCTTGAACGTACTGCTTCTCCACAACCGCTACCGCGAGCCGGGCGGCGAGGAGCGCTCGCGTCGGCGGCGATCGCGGCCCTGCTCGAGGCGCGGGGCCACGCGGTCGCGGTGCTCGAGCGCGACGAGCGCGGTCGCTCGGGCGGCTGCGTGCGGCCGGCGGGCATGCTGGCCGGCGGCCTGGAGCCGGGTGAGGTCGCGCGGGCCGTGCGGCGGCATCGGGCCGACGTCGTGCACGCGCACAACCTCAACCCGCTGTTCGGCGCGCGGGCGCTGCGAGCCGCGCGGAGGCGCCGGCGCGCGCGTCGTGATGCACCTGCACAACTACCGGCTCGTGCTGCGCGATCGCCGACCAGTTACCGCGACGGCGAGGTCTGCACGCGTTGCCGCGGGCGGAACACATTGCCGGGCGTCCGGCTTCGCTGCCGCGGCAACCTGCCCGAGGCGGTCGCCTACGGGGCCGGGCTCGCGCTTCAGCAGCGTCGGGTGCTCGGAGTCGGTCGACCGCTTCGTCGCGCCGAGCGCGTTTCGCCGCCGGACCGGCTGCGAGAGGTCGGCGTGCACGCTCCGTGATGCGCACGGTGCTGCACAACTTCCTGCCGCGACGCCGAGTTCGCGGACGCGCCGCCCGCCGGGCCGCCGCGGCACGCGCTCTTCGCCGGGCGCCTGGTGGAGGAGAAGGGGCTCGACACCGCGATCGAGGCCGCCGCGCGCGCCGGCGTGCCGCTGGCGATCGCCGGCTCCGGACCGGAGGAGCCGCGCCTTGCGGGCGCTGGCCGGCAGGCTCGAGGCGGACGTCCGGTTCCTCGGGCACGGCTCGGCGCCGAGGAGCTGGCCGAGGCCCGGCGCGCGGCCGCCTTCGCGTCATCCCCTCGCGCTGGGACGAGCCCTGCCCGTACTCGGTGATCGAGGCGATGGCCGCCGGGCGTGCCGGTGCTCGCCTCGGCCATGGGCGGCCTGCCCGGATGGTCGGGCGACGAGGCCGTGCTGCCCGGCCCGGGACGCCGGTCGCTGGGCGGAGGCGATGCTCTCGCTGTGGAGCGACTCCGAGCTGCGGCAGTACGCGCGCCGTCGCCGCGCTCGCGCGGGCACGTGAGCTGTTCGGCGAGGACCGCTTCTACAGTGGGCTGATGGACGTCTACGGCGGTCGCGGCCGACGCGAGCGCGGAGCAAGGCGGCCGCCCGGATCGCCGACGGCGGGACCTGCTCGGCGTGCCGATCGCGCTGGTCGACTACGACGGGCGCCATGGACGCGATGGACGGCATGCATCGAGCGCCGCGAGCGGATCTACGTGTGCGCCGACCGCCGTGCACGGGGTGATGGTCTCCCGGCACGACTCCGCCACGCGGGCGGCGCTGCGCGAGCGCGCTCGTGGTCCCCGACGGCAGCCGCTCGTGTGGGCGCTCAACCTCCTCGGGGCCGAGCTGCGGACCGCGTCTACGGCCCGGAGCTGACGACGCGCTACTGCCGCCGCGCCGCCGAGCGCTGGGCACCGTGTCTGGCTGTACGGCGGCGCGACCCCGGCAGGCGCTCGGCCGAGCTCGACGCGCGCGCTCGCGGCGCCGGCATCCCCGGCATCGAGATCGCCGGCGGTCGCTCGCCGCCGCACCGCCCGCTCACCGAGGAAGAGGAGCGCGACGTCGCCGAGCGGATCAACGCCGACGGCGCCGGACGTCGTGTGGGTCGGGATCGGCGCGCCCAAGCAGGAGCAGTGGATGGCGCGCATGCGCCCCCTGCCTCGAGGCGCCGGTGCTGGCCGGGCGTGGGCGCGGCGTTCGACTTCATCGCCGGCCGCAAGCGCCAGGCGCCGCGTGGATGCAGCGGCGGCGGGCTCGAATGGCTTTTTCGCCTCGTCGCAGGACCCGCGTGCGGCTGGCGCCCCGCTACCTGCGCTACAACCCCGCGTTCGTGGGGCCTTCGCCCGCCAGTTTGCGCGTCGGAACGCGTTCTAGACTGAGACGTCGGTCAGAGCGATTGCGCTGACCACTCCTTCGAGCACGACGTCTCCGTCGTCGGCCTCGGCCGCGTCGGGCTGCCGCTCGCGCTGAGCTTCGCCGACCGCGGTCTCGCCACGGTCGGGGTCGACCGCGACGCCGACCGTGTCGAGACCGTGCGCGCGGGCGTGATGCCGTTCCAGGAGCGCGGCACGCAGGAGCTGCTCGACCGCGTGCGCAGCCGGCGACGCGGCTGGCGCTGTCGCGACCGGATCGAGGACGCGGCCGACGGCGCGCCACATCGTGCTGACGCTCGGCACGCCGAGCCTCTCGCACATCGAGATCGACATCTCCGACATCCGCACGGCGCTCGACGCGCTGCTGCCGGTGCTGCGCCCCGGCCACGTGCATCGTGCTGCGCTCGACCGTCGCGCCCGGCACGACCGAGTTCGTCGCCGGCTACCTCGAGCAGCAGCGCGGCCTCGCGGTCGGCCGCGACGTGTTCGTCGCGCACGCGCCCGAGCGCATCGCCGAGAACCACTTCGTCGAGGAGATCGCGACGCTGCCGCACATCGTCGGCGGCGTCGACGAGCGCGTCCACCGAGCTGGTCGCGCGCCTGTTCGAGGTGTTCGGCTCGCGCGATCGAGCGCACGACGCCGGTGCAGGCCGAGCTGGCGAAGATCTGGACCAACATCTTCCGCTACGCGAACTTCGCGCTGCCCAATCTCCTGATGATGAACTGCGAGCAGTACGGCGCGAACGTGTTCGAGGTGATCGACCTGATCAACCGCGACTACCCGCGCGGCGGGATCGCGATGCCGGGCCTCACCGGCGGCACCTGCCTGCGCAAGGACTTCGCGTTCTCGGAGGAGCGCTCGAGCGCGCCCGGCATGCTGATGTCGGTCTCGCGCGTGAACGAGAGCGTGCCGCTGTTCCTCGTGGAGGGCATGAAGCGGCGGCTCGGATCGCTGCGCGGCCGCAAGGTCGCGGTGCTCGGGCTGACGTTCAAGCGCGACTCCGACGACCTGCGCGACTCGCTGTCGGCGAAGCTGATCCGGCTGCTGGAGCGCGAGCTGGCCGAGGTCGCGACGCACGACCCGCACGCGCCGGTCGCGACCGAGCCGCTCGAGGACGCGGTCGACGGGCGCGGCGGCGGTGGTGGTCGCCACCAACCACGCCGAGTTCTCGGAGCCCGCGGCGCTGCGCGCGCTCGCCGAGCGCACGGCGCCGGGCGCGCTGGTCGTCGACCCGTGGAACTCGTTCGGCGCCGCGCGGGTGTTCGCGCCCGTCGAGCGAGGCGGTCGACTGCGCTCGGGCGCCGCGCCGCAGCCGACCGCGGACCGACCGTATGAGCCGTGAGCCGCGTCCTCGTCACCGGCGGCGCCGGCACGATCGGCACCGCGGTCGTGCGGCGCCTGCTGGACGAGGGCGAGTTCGAGGTGCGCGTCTCCGACCAGCGCGAGGCGCCCGCCTGGATGCGCGCGGCGTGCGAGGTCCACGACCGGCGGACCTGCGCGACCTCGACGGCGCGCGCGACGCGCGCTCGACGGCTGCGACCGCGTCGTGCACCTGGCCGCGATCGTGGGCGGGATCGCGAACTTCCACAAGCTTCCGTACACGCTGCTGGAGGTCAACAACGCGCTCTACAACGCGCTCTTCCGCGCGGCGATCGAGCAGAGCGTGGAGCGGCTCGTGTACGTGTCGTCGAGCATGGTGTTCGAGCGCGCGCGAGGAGTTCCCGACGCACCGAGGAGTACCTCGACCGCTGCCCCACGCCGCGCTCGGCCTACGGGTTCTCGAAGCTCGCCGGCGAGTACTACTGCCGCGCGGCGGCGCGACGAGTTCGGCCTGCGCTACTCGATCGTGCGCCCGTTCAACGCCTACGGGCCCGGGCGAGATGCCGGGCGACGAGCCCGGCATCGCGCACATCGTGCCCGGACCTGATCGAGCGCGCGCTGCGGCGCGAGCGGCCGTTCCCGATCTTCGGCTCGGGCGAGCAGACCCGCACGCTCACGCACGTGGACGACATCGCGCGCGGCATCGCCGCCGCGCTCGACGCACGCCGGCGGCGCTCGGCGAGGACTTCAACGTCTCCGCCGACGAGGAGCTGACCGTGCGCGAGATCGCGCGAGATCGTCTGGGAGGCATGCGGCAACGATCCCGGCCGAGCTGGAGCTCGAGCACCTGCCGTCGTTCGAGGTGGACGTGCAGCGCCGCTGGCCCTCGACCGAGAAGGCGCGCGAGGTGCTCGGCTGGGAGGCGCAGATCGGCGGTGCGCGAGGGCATCGCGCGACACGGTGGAGTGGTTCCGGCGCAGCGGTCAGCGGCAGTCGGGCAGTCGGCCAGTCGGCAGCGAGCAGCATGGGCAGTACCTCCTCCTGCGACGCGCCGCCGCAGCTCCGCCTCGGGAGTGCGGGCGCAGCAGCTCCCGGGCTCGCTCGCGGTAGCGCCGCGCGCCGGCCTCGGGCATCTCCAGCGCCGCCCGCAGCGCGGTCGCCAGCGCGCGGGGTGCGTCTCGCGACCAGCCGGGCTCCAGCTCACGGGCCAGGCGCGAGCGCCTCGTAGGGGCCGGCGCGGGCCGGTCACGAGCAGCGAGCCGGCGGCCAGCGCCTCGAGCTGGGCGAGGCCGTAGTCCTCGTAGCGCGAGGCCGACACGAACAGCTCGGCCGACGCGAGCAGCTCCGCGGTAGCGGTCCTGCGGGACCACGCCGGCCCACTCCACGCCGGCCGGCTCGGCGACGCCGCGCTCGGCGAGGAAGCCGCCGGCCCGGCTCCTGCGTCGATGCCGGTGACCACGCAGGCGCCAGTCCGCCGGCGCCGCCAGCGCCCAGGCTGCGACCGACCAGCGTCGAGGCCCTTCTTGTCGGGGTTGCCGGCGTAGCAGACCACGACCGGCTCGCGGGCCCGCGCGGGCGCCGGATGCGGGTCGATCGCGACCGGCAGCGCGACCATCGGCGTGGCGACGCGCACCGCGCGCGCCTCGGCGCTCGGCTCGAGGCCCGAGCGGCAGCAGCAGCCGGACGCGCCGCAGCGCCCGGCGCTCGAGCACGTGCTGCAAGCCCGTTCGCCGCGTCCCGGCCGGTTGTCGGCGGCAGGCGCGTCGAAGCGCACGCCGCGCGCCGCGCAGGCGCCCGCGCGGCTGGAGCATCGTGCGCCTGCGTGCTCGAGTAGACGATCGCGCGCGGGTGTGCCGGCGCAGCGCGCGCGTGAGCGCGCGGCGCATCGCGGCGGCCTCGACCAGGTCGGTGAGCAGCATCGTGCGCCGCAGGTGTCGCGCGATGCGGAAGTCGGTGGTGGCGGTCGCCGTCGAGAGCCCGAGCTCGCGCAGCAGCTCGGCGAGCTCGGCGTCGACCCGCCGCCAGCCGGCGGTGGTGCCCGGCGAGACCAGCAGCACGTCGACGGGGGTTCGCTCCGGCATGGGCGGGAAGATATTGCGCGATGTCCGATGACTCTAGAAGCCTCAGTGATCGTGCCCACCCGCGGGCGGCCCGGGCTATCTGCGCGTGGCGCTCGAGTCGCTCGCCGCGCAGGACCTGGAGCCCGCGGACGTACGAGGTGCTGGTCGTGGACGACGGGCCCGACGCGGATGACACGCGCGCATGGTCGCAGCAGATGGCGGCGCGCAGCCGGCGCGCCGGCTGCGGTACGTCGAGCGCGCGGGCGTGCCGGGGCTCAACTCGGCCCGCAACACCGGCGTCGCGGCGGCCGAGTCCGACTTCGTCGTGTTCGTCGACGACGACGTCGAGGCGCCCCCGGAATGGCTGCGCGAGCTGGTCGCGGGACGCGCGCGGCATCCCGAGGCGCTCGCGTTCGGCGGCCCGATCCGGCTGCGGCTGGAGGGCTCGCGCCTGCCGATGTGCGGGCGCGAGCCGCCCCCGATCACGACGCTCGACGGTGGGCCCGAGCGACCGCGAGATCGAGGTCGTGTGGGGAGCGAACATGGCGCCGACCGCCGCGCGCTTCGAGCTCGCGGGCATTTCGATCGCCGGCGTTCCATACGGGTTCGACGAGGACATGTGGGAGCGGCGGCTGCGTGCCGCGGGCGGGCAGATCTACTACCTGGCGCGCGCGGGGCTCGTGCACCGGCGCGACGCGCGCGACTCCCGGCTGCGGCCGCCTGATGCGGGCGGCCTACCGGCGCGGGCGCGCGCTGCGCGCGCTACGTCGAGCACCGCGGGGACGCGCCCGGGCTCGGCGCCGAGCTGCGCGTGCTGGCGGGCTGCGTGTGGCACATCTTCCGCCGCCGCTGCGGCAACGGCCTGCTGCTGACGGCGCACTCCGCCGGCCGGGTGCGCCAGATGCTCGCGCGCGCCTGATGGCGGCGCAGGTCGACCCCGAGCGCGTCTCTGTCGGGGAGAGCGGCATCGTCAAGGGCCGGCGTGCGCGGCTGCGCGCGCGGCTGCGCGACCTCGCCGACGAGGCCGCCGTCGTGGCTGCGCGCTGCGTGCCGCCGCGGCTCGACCGCGCGGCGCGCTCGGGTGCAGCGGCGCCGGTGCTCGTGCTCGGCGATCTACGCGCGCCGACCACGCCGCATCGATGGCGCGTGCGGTCGCGGAGCTGCGACGCTCGCCGGCGCGACGGTGCACGCTCGCCCTCGGGGCGCTCGGCGAGGCCGGACCCGGCGCTGCGCGCACGAGACGCTGCTCGCCGCGCCTGCGCGGAGCGGGGCAAGTTCGAGAACCTGAACGCGCTGCTCGCGCGAGTCGCCGCCCGCCGGACGCGCGACTGGATCCTCGTGGTCGACGACGACGTCGAGCTGCCGCGCGGCTTCCTGGACCGGTTCCTCGTGGTGCGCGAGCGCCTCGGGCTGCGAGCTCGCCCAGCCCGCGCTGACGCCACACCAGCCACGCCGCCTGGCCGCGTGTTCCGGCGCGCGCGCTGGATCGGTCGCGCGCACCACGCGCATGGTCGAGATCGGCCCGCTGACCGCGTTCTCGCGCGCCGGTCGCCGCGGAGCTGCTGCCCTTCCCGCCGCTGCGCATGGGCTGGGGGCTCGACGCGCACTGGGGCGCGCTGGCGCAGGAGCGCGGCTGGCGCCTGGGAGTCGTCGACGCGACCCCGATCCGGCACGAGCCGCGTGACGGCCGAGCCGCCTACGACCGCGCGGATGCGCTCGCGGAATTGCAGGGTTTCCTCGGGGAAGCCCATGGATCGACCGGAATACCGCAAATCCGTGATCGAGACCTATTCAAACTGGTGATATCCGCATCTGGCCTCCCGCGTCGGTACGCTTTCGCCGCTTCTGCGGTGTGCAGCGCGGCCGGATGGCGTTTCCGCCGCAGGGGCTTGCGCTCTACGACCTGCTGGTGCCGCCCCCGCACCTTGGGCCGGTCTCACGGGTTGCTATTCAAGCCGCCATCAGGCTTCGAATGTCGTCGCAGCAGTCGAACAGGAGCTTTTCGGTCATGGCCAGAGCCCCCAGAGCCCTCGTCCCCGTGGTCGCGCTTGCGCTGCTCGCGAGCGCGATCTTCGCCGTTCCCGCGCTCGGCGAGCGCCCGGGACGTGATCCGCGACTGCAGCGAGGACGGCGTCCTGAACGGCAAGTACTCCCACTGCGAGCTGGCGAAGGCGCTCGATCAGCTGCCGTCCGACCTCGACGAGTACACCGACTGCCGGTCGGTGATCCGCGGCGCGCGAGCTCCGCTCGGCCGCGCAAGGGCAAGGGCGGCCCCGGAGTCGGCCCCGAACGGTCGACACGACCTCGCCGCCGAGCGCCGACGAGCAGCGCAAGCTCAACGAGGCGGCCGGATCGGCCGGTCCCGTGAACGTGGGGGGCCAGCACGTCACGCCGGGCTTCCGCGCGGCCGGGGTCGGGGGCGACCTGCCGCCGCTCGTGCTGGCCGTGCTCCTGGCGCTGTTCGCGGCCATGGCCACCGGTGTAGCGCTGGCGCTCAAGCGGCTCCGGCCCGGCTTCGCGGGCGCCGGGCCGCTGGGCGAGCCCATCCGCAGGATCACGAACGCGGTGAAGAGTGGAATCGCACGCTTCCGCCGCTAGAACGGGGCTGATCGGGCTCGTGCGCGACACGGTCGCGTCCTGGGCCCGGCGCCTCTACACCGAGGTCGACGCCGCGATCACGGTCGGCATCGCGGTCGTGCTGGCGGCGATCGCGTTCGTCGGGAACGGCGGCCTTCAGCTCGGCTCGTCGACGCTCGTCGAGATCGGCGTGATCCTGATCTCCGCGGTGCTCGTCGCGGCCGCCCTGGTGCTGGTCGGTTTTCGCGCGATCGTGCACGGCGGCGTGACCCTCGCGGCTGTTCGCGGCCCTCGCCGGGCTCACGGCGCTCTCGATCCTGTGGTCGCTGTATCCGTGCGACTCCTGGGTCGAGACCAACCGCACGCTCGCCTACCTGGCCGCGTTCGCGGCGGGCATCGCGGCCGTGCGGCTCGCGCGCGGCGCGGTGGGCCGCAGTCGCCTGGGGCGTGATGCTGGCGCTGGCCGCCGTCTGCCTCTACGGCCTGGCGACGAAGGTGGCGCCGGGCTGGCTCGCCGAGGACGAGATCTACGCGCGGCTGCGCGAGCCCTACGGCTACTGGAACGCGGTCGGGCTGACGGCGGCGATGGGGATCCCGCTGTGCCTGTGGCTCGGCACCCGCGACGACGGGCGCCGGCCGTCGAGCGTCGCCGCGTATCCGCTGCTCGCGCTCCTGATCGTGACGATGCTGCTGAGCTTCTCGCGCGGCAGCATCATCGCCGCGCTCGTGGGCGTCGCCGCCTGGCTCGCGATCGTGCCGCTGCGCCTGCGCACCCTGGCGCTGCTGGGGACCTCCGCCGCGGCCGGCGCGCTCGTGACGGCCTGGGCCTTCTGCCAGAGCGCGCTCACCGATGACCGCGTCGCGCTCGCGGACCGCGAGGACGCGGGCATCCAGTTCGGCCTGATCCTGCTCGTGATGGTGGCGCTGTGCGCGGTCGCCGGGCTTCTGATCCAGCGCCGGGCCGAGCGGCATCCGCTGCCCGAGCCGGCGCGCCGCAAAATCGGGATCGGCGCCCTTGGCTCGCTGGCCGCGGTTCCGCTGGTGGTGCTGGTCGCGCTCGGCTTCTCAGCGACCGCGGCATCTGCGGCACGGTCTCGGACCGCTGGCACGACCTCACCACCGAGCAGGGGACGCCTCAGAACGACCCGGGCCGCCTGATCGAGACCGGCAACGTGCGCACCATCTACTGGGCCCGGGCGATCAACATCTGGGACGACCACAAGTTCGCGGGCGCCGGCGCGGGGTCCTTCGCCCAGGCGCAGCTGCGCTACCGCGACGAGCCCGCGCAGGGCCGCCATGCGCATGGCTACATCCACCAGACGCTCGCCGATCTCGGTTTGCTCGGCCTGCTCGTGAGCCTCGTGGCGCTGGTCGCGTGGCTGCGCGCCGCGGGCCGCACGCTGGCGGTGTGGCCGCGGTGCGCGGGAGTCCTCATGGTCACCGGAGCGGCTGGGACTCGTGGCGCTCGCCCTGGTGGCGGTCGTGTTCGGCGTGCACTCGGCGCTCGACTGGACCTGGTTCGTCCCGGCGGTCGCGATCACCGGCCTCTTCTGCGCCGGCTGGGTCGCCGGCCGCGGAGCCCTGTTCGCCGGCGCGCCTGGGGAATCGGCCGCAGCCGCGACCGGGCCGGCGCCGCTCGCCAAGGTGCAGCCGATGATGCCCCGCGGACGCGGACGCGGGCGCCGCGCCGCGCTGCTGCCGGGCGTCGTGGTGCTGGTCTTTGCGCTGCTCACCGTCGGTCGCGGTGAGCGAGCCCTGGCGCTCCGAGCACAAGGGAAACGACGCGCTCGCGCTCGCCGACAAGGGCGACTTCGCGGGCGCGCTCGGCCGCCACCCGCAGCGCCGAGGACCTCAACCCGCTTTCCGCCGACCCGTACTTCGAGCGCGCCGCGGTCGCACGCCGCGGCCGGGGACAAGCGGCCGCCCGGCGGTCGCTCGAGCAGGCGGTGCGGCTGCAGCCCGCCAGCCCCGAGGCGTGGCGGCGGCTCGGCGAGTACTACCTCAACGATCTCTCGCCAGCCGGCCCGCGCGGTCCCGGTGCTGCGCGCTGCGGTCTACCTCGACCCGTTCTCGCAGCTGAGCCGCAATCTCTACGTGGTCGCGCTTCGCGCCGAGCAGTTCCAGAACACCGTTCAGCGCCGGCCGCGCGCCAAGAGCGTGCCCCGGAACAGCGGCACGCCGCCGCCCGCGGACGAGCTCGACCGCTCCGTAGCCGAACGAGGCGAGCAGCGCCGCCAGCGAGCGGCGCGTGTAGAACCGCACGTCGGCTCGAGCGGGTCGTGATTGCGCTCGAATGCGGTGAGCGCCGACCATGCGCCCGCGATCCGGCCGTTGAACGGCACCGCGATCGCGATCCGGCCCGCCGGGCGCCAGCACGCGCCGCGCCTCCGACATCAGTCGCTGCGTGTCGGCCACGTGCTGGAGCACGTGGAGGCAGACGACCGCGTCGAACGCGCCGTCCGCGAACGGGAGCGAGCCGTCCTCGGCCGGAGCGACGAATCGCAGCTCCGGGTGCGCGGCGCGCGCCCGGGAGAGTCGCGACCTCCGAAGGGTCGAGGCCTGTCACCTCCGCGCCTACTGTGGCGAGGGCGGCAGTGACGAGGCCGTCCCCGCATCCGAGGTCGAGCACCGCGGCCGTACGCCGGCCGACTCCACGGTGGCCAGCGCCCACGCCACCGCCGCCCCGATCGGGGGCACGCTCGGCGGGCACCGAGGACCAGATCTCGTCGAAATAGCTCGAGCCGCTAGAAGGCGCCACGTCGGCGCAGCACGGCGGGGAGCGTCTTCAGCACGATCGAGAGATCGAGGAACACGCTCCAGGTCTCGAGGTAGAGGAAGTCGAGGCGCACGAGCTCGTCGAAGTCGAGCTCCGCGCGGCCGGACACCTGCCACAGCCCGGTGATCCCCGGCAGCACGAGGTAGCGCTTGCGGTGCCAGTCGTCGAGCCGGTTGTAGTCGCGCATCGGCAGCGGCCGCGGGCCGACCATCGACATCTCGCCGCGCAGCACGTTGACGAGCTGCGGCAGCTCGTCGAGGCTGAAGCGGCGCAGCAACCTGCCGATCCCCGTGACGCGCGGGTCGCTGCGGATCTTGAAGAGCGCGCCGCTCGCCTCGTTCATCTCCTCGAGCTCCTCCTGGCGCTGCTCGGCGTCCGTGTGCATCGTGCGGAACTTGAGGCAGTCGAACGGCTGGCCGCCGATGCCCGGCGCGGCGGCTGCGGAACAGCACCGGGCCGCGCGAGGTGAGCTTGATCCCGGCCGCGATCGCGAGCAGCGCGGGCGACAGCACGATCAGCAGCCCGGTCGCCACCACGAAGTCGAAGGTCCGCTTGATCACGAAGTCGACGCCCTCGAAGACGGGCGGCTTGAGCTCGAACAGCGGCACGGTCTGACCGGGCACCAGCTCGTGCCTGTGGGTCAGGATCTCCATCGTGGTGGGCGCGATCCGGACCGCGACCCCGCGCTCGTGACACCGGTCGACGAGCGCGAACGCCTCTTCCTGCGGGAAGTCCGGGTCGGCGATGATCACCTCTTGCACGCGGTGCTCGGTGATCAGGTGCGGCAGCTCCTGCAACGAGCCGAGGTTGCGCAGGCCGTTGTCGGGCTTGGGCGTGAGCGAGATGTACCCGACCGGCTCGTAGGGCGTGGAGGCGGAATCGGACACGAGCGCCTCGCGCGACCGCGTCGATCTGCTTTCCGGACCCGACCAGGATCGTACGCCGCCGCCGTCCGAGCGCGCGCAGCCCCAGCGCGGTCACGTGCTCGTAGAGCCAGCGCAGCGCGCTCACCCAGATCAGCGCGAAGAACAGGCCGCCGTAGAAGATGTAGTACGAGCTGAAGTCGAGCCCGTTCACGAGCGCGTACACGAGCGAGACGAACGCCGCCTCGAAGAGGCCGGCGACGATCGCGGCGAGGCCCGGCCGCGCCTCGCGACGGCTGTAGAGGCCGCTGCGCGCGAACAGCAGCGCCGTCACGAGGAACACGAACGTCTGGTAGTCGAGCGCGGTGTGGAAGATCTCCCTCGGGACGAAGTCGCCGCGCACGATCGCCTTCAACGCGAGCGCCGTGCAGATCGCGCCGAGGATCGCCACGAAATCGATCGCGAGCAGCGACAGGATCCGGGCCGCGCGCTCCAGCGCGCGTGCCTGGATCAGCGCATTGACGATGTTGGGGCGGCGGGCGCGGACGTCGCGCGAGACGTCGTGCTCGAGGTCCAGCGGCAGGCCGGCGACGCGCAGGCGCGCTCGCCCGCCCGTGATGCGGGCGGGACCCGGCGAGCCAGCGGGGGCGCCCGCGTGGGCGTCTCGCTCTTTCGTTCCGGCCGGCGTGTCCGTGCGTGTGGCCTGTCTGGTCATCGAAGGTGCGCCTGAGCCATTACGGCTTCCCATTCCGGTGGCTGCGTCCTCTCGAACACGGCAAGCGGCTCAGGGTAGCGGCGGAATGCCGTCATCCAGTTGCGGCGTGTCGCTCCACAACCTGTTCTCCGAGTGCTGATCAGGAGGGTTCCCGGGAGGCGGAGTCGCAAAACTACCACCACGGGCGGCCCGGTCGTGGTGCGGCGAGCCGCCATTTTCGGTGCAAATCGCGCGAAAACGGCTCCAGGAGCGATGTTCAGGCTTCCTGTGAGGCGGAGAGGAGGCGTTCGAAATGACAGCGGAGGAATGGGTGAGGGCATTCGCGGACGAGATCGGCGTGCCGGCGCCGGACCGTGAGCAGATGGACGAGATCCTGCGCCTGGCGGCGATCGCCGCGCACGCCTCGGAGCGGATCGCGGCGCCGATCGCCTGCTATCTCACCGGCGTGTCGGGACGTCTCGCTGGACGAGGCGATCGAGATCGCCGAGAAGGTTTAACCAGTGCCGATCAGCCGCTCCACGCCGGAGCGGTCGATCGTGTTGCGCAGCCCGTCGCGAAGCTCGATCTCGGGCTCCCACTCGAGCACCGAGCGGGCGAGTGAGATGTCGGGCTGGCGCACCTTGGGGTCGTCCTCGGGCAGCGCCTCGTAGACGATCTCCGAGCGCGCGCCGGTCACCTCGATCACGCACTCGGCCAGCTCCAGCAGTGTCATCTCGCCCGGATTGCCGAGGTTGACGGGCTGGTGGTACTCCGAGCACATGAGTGCGAATAGGCCGCGGATCAGATCGTCCACGTAACAGAAGCTGCGGGTCTGCGAGCCGTCGCCGAAGACGGTGAGCGGCTTGTCCTGCAGCGCCTGGCGAAGGAACGTCGGGATCGCGCGGCCGTCGTGCGGCCGCATGCGGGGCCCGTAGGTGTTGAAGATCCGCGCGATGCGGGTGTCGAGACCCTGCTGGCGGTGATACGCCATCGTGAGCGCCTCCGCATAGCGCTTCGCCTCGTCGTAGACGCCACGCGGTCCGATCGGGTTGACGTGGCCCCAATAGGTCTCGGGCTGCGGATGGACCTCCGGATCGCCGTACACCTCCGACGTCGATGCGATCAGGAAGCGCGCGCGCTTGACCTTGGCGAGGCCGAGCATGTTGTTGCGTGCCGTGCGAGCCGACCTTGAGCGTGTGCAGCGGAAGTCGCGCGTAGTCGATCGGGCTCGCGGGGCTCGCGAGGTGGTAGATGAAGTCGACCGGCCCGTCGACCTGGACGAACTCGGTGAGGTCGTGGTTGATGAACTCGAACTCGGGCTGGCCGATGTGCTCGATGTTCTCGAGCGACCCCGTATCGAGGTTGTCGATACAGATCACGCGGTCCCCCATGTCCAGCAGGTACTCGCAGAGATGTGAGCCGAGGAACCCCGCCCCTCCCGTGACAACGCAGATCGGCATCAGCGCAACTCTACCAATGGCTTACAAGCGTGTCTCATCTCTCTCATTGACCCCATTTGCGGCTGAATCTTTCTTCGGCCCGTGCCTGCAATCCGTCAAGGCATGAAGCGCACGACGCCTCGGCTTCAACCGACTGACCCGTTAGGAACCGTCCGGATCCGGTCGCGCCTGCGTGAGGGTGCAGTTGCTCCCCGTTGTCGTAGCGGCGAGGTCGCCGGGAACGTCAATCCTGGCCTCGCAGGTTGAGCCTCGTCGTAGTCGCTGCGCCAGTCGGTCAGCCGCACGGGAAGGCGGATCTGGAGCTCGCCGAGCAGCCGGCAGCCGTGTCGGCCGCCGCAGGTCGCCACACCGGCCTTGCACCGCACGTCGCTGAGCGACGCCGTGATCTTCACGTCCGTGTCGCAGCACCGCGGCCGGCCGATGAGCAGTGACGAACCCGATGAAGTTGCCGCCACGCCGTTGGCATCGGGATTCCCGCGGTCACGTTGGCGGAGGCGGGCTGTGGACCGGAAAGAAAGGACAGCGGGACCCCGTGCGTGCGATCCGGGGTCACGCACGAGTAGGCCGGAACCAGCGAGGCACGCATAGTCGCCCCTCGCGGGCGCGGTAGCCGGGTGTGGCGCGGCTCTCCAAGGAGGTGACGCTGCTCTGCGTGTCACGTATGTACACGTCCAGGAACGCGTCCGTGTCGTCCGGGCTCAGGTTGATCGAGTTCGACGCGAATGGATAATCGGAATGAGGGTCATAGGAATAGCTGTCGCCCTTCGCTCCTCCGGCCCCGGTCGCGCGGCTCACGGAGTGGTGTTCGCCTGCAGGTCGCGGACGAAGACGTCCTCGACCGAGTCGTCGTCGGCCGGGTCGAATTGGTGGCCGCCGACGAAAAGCCGACGAAGCGACCGTTGGCGGAGAGCGAGGAAAACTGCGAGTAGCCGTTGGCCTTCGCTCCGCCGGTCCCGCGCGCGGCTCGCAAGCATGTCGTGTTCGTCGACAGGTCTCGCACGTACACGTCCTCGAAGGTGTTCCACCTGGCCCAGGTCTTGCCAGCGTCGTGAACGCAACCCGGGAGCCGTCAGACCGACCGTCGCGGAGATCGATCCCTCGATTGAGCCTCCCGCCTCACTTTATCACGGACGTAGATGTCCGCCGATGTCGTCGGGACTCAGATTGTCGCCGTAGGACTTCGAGGTTTGGTCCACCGCTCCGCGGCTGACCAGTTCGTCTGAAGGTCGCGGACGTAAGCGTCGTACCGGTCGTCCGGATCGTCGGGGCTCGCCCCCTCCCTAGCCGCCCGCGAGTGGCGGACCGACCGCGGCCACGGCCGAGATTGCGATCAGGACTGCTGCAACTCGGTGACACCTGCGCACAGGCGGCCCCCTGATGCCGAAATAGGAGTTTCAGCCTACCGCGATGCGCACGGCGTGACTAGAACAGTCGTATCGAGACGGCCACCGATCCTGCGGCCGGGTTCCCGGCCGCGTCGGTGATCGAGGTGACGGGGGTGAAGGTGAAGCTGCCCGCGCCGGCGGCGCCGCCGGCGGGGAGGCTTGCGCAGGCGCCCGTGCAGGCGGCGAGCGTCACCCTCACCTGGTTCGCGCTCGGTTGACTGAGCCCGCTGCCGGTGAAGCTGGCGGTGCTCCCGTTGCCCGAGATGTAGTCGCTGCGGCCCAGGCTGGCACTGCCGCTGAGCAGGTTGGACATCGCGAGGGTGTCGTTGTTCGACCCGTTGCCCGCCGGTGAGCACCACATTCGAGGAAGCGGCCACGCCGGTCACGCTCTCGCTGAAGGTCACAGTGAGCGTGTCGCTCTGCTCGAACTTGCCGTTGGTGGTGCCGTCGGTGTCGACGAGGGCGGTCGGAACCGGGCCCGCCTTGTCGCCCGGGCTCTGTGCCGTGAAGGCGCTCTGGTTGCCGGCGGAGTCGCGCACGCCCGCGGCGCTCTGTGCGAGCGCCACCGTGAACGATCCGACCGCGGTGTCGGCCGCGCCGGCCCCCGGCGTGAGTGTGAGCGTCGCGACCGCGCCGCTGACCGCGACGGAGGCGAGCGAGCCTCCGCTGGGGACGTTTGCAAGAGCCCAGGGCGCAGTGCCGGCGGTGTACGCGGCGAGGCTCTCGGAGAAGGTTGCCTTGACCTGATCGACCTTGCCGTTCGTGTTGACGTCGAACATCTGCAGGAGCGTGAGGCTGGGCGTGGCCTTGTCTGCGGGCGTGGTGGCCGTGAACGACGCGGCGGTGTTGCCGGCGGCGTCTTCGATCCCGTTCGCGGCAGCCGTGTAGGCGACCTTGAAAGCGCCGACCGCGGTGTCCGCGGCGCCCGCGCCCTCGGCGAGCGCGAGCGTAACCACGGAGCCGCTCGCGCCGACGCTGGAAAGCGACCCTCCGCTCGGCACGTCCGTGAGCGTCCATGGCGAGCCGCCGGCGCCGTACGCGCGCAGGGGCTCGTTGTAGGTGGCCTTGACCTCGTCGACCTTGCCGTTGCCGTTGCTGTCGAAGAACTCGAGCGCGGTGCGGGTCGGGACAGTGCGATCCCACGTGACGGGCGCGGTGTTGGAGGCGGCTCCGGCGTTGCCGGCCGAGTCGCTGACGGCGCCCGCGTTGACCTGCACCGAAACCGCACCATCCCCGGCGCCGTTGGTCGCCAGGCCGCCGACCGAGACGGTGAAGTGCTGCGAGTCCGTCTTCGACACGCTCTTCGTGAGGCCGGTGTTGGCGGCCGGGGCCGTGACCGTCACGCCCGCCGCGGTCAGGTCGCTCACCGGCTCGCCGAAGGTGACCGCATAGGTGATCGGCTGCGTGTTCGTGGGGCTGGACGACGTAGCCGCGACGCTCGCGCTCGGCGAGGTGGCATCGATCGCGAAGTGCCGCACCACGTAGCTGCCGGAGCTGGTCGTGTTGCCGGCGCCGTCGGTCGCGCGCACGTTGACCGTGTAGGCGCCGTCCGCCGGAAGCGCGAGGGCGTATCTCCAGGTGGTTGTGCCGGTGGCCGTTCGGAAGCTCTGGATCGTGTCGTTGAAGCCCGTGCCGTCCCAGTACTTGCCGCTCGACTGCTGGAGGATCGAAAGCTGCACCGAGCCGACCCCGCTCGCGATCGGCCGCGGTTCCGCAGATGCCCGCGCTGGGCGAGCAGCCCGAGCTCCACGTCGAGGCCCTGTAGACCTCGCCCTCGGCCGGGAAGCCGACCGTGATCGCGGGCGCCGTCGCATCGGGTTGCACGTCCACCTCGTCACTGGGCGCACTCGCCTGGCTCCAGGAGTGGTAGACGGCCGTCACGACGTAGGTGAACGTCCCGTCGGACACGCCGGTGTCCGAGCAGTTCTCATCGTTGATCAGGGACGAGGCGCTCGACCCGCAGGCCGGGCTGGTCTGCGAGTTGGAGGTGTTCGTGCGCGTGACGTAGTAGCCCTGCGCAGGCGTGCCGTTCGAAAGGCTCGACGCGGTCCAGGTGACCGAGACTGTGCTGCTGCCCGGCGTCGCAGTCGCGGTGACGTCGGCCGGCGCGCTGAGCGTCCCCACGTTCGCCGCCGCGTTGCCCGTGCCGTGGGTGGTCCAGTACGCCCAGGCGCCGGTGGCGATGCCGAGGCCGGCCAGCACCAGGCAGACCAGCTTGAGGAGCCGCCGGATGCTCATTTGCCGGCGCTCCCTCCGTACGCGAGCCGGATCGTTGCCTGCTTGCAGGCGTCCTGGTTCCAGGGGTGATCGAGCATCTCCACCTGAGGCCTGTCGCCGGCGGCGACCCCCAGCTGACTCAGCGTCTTCGTCTGGTTGGCCGGGAGCGTGATCGGATACCGGGCGGCTGGGATCTGATCGATCCTGAAGTTTTGGGTGCCGCTGCAGCCCGGCTTGTCGGTCGCCTCCTCGACGGCGACCGCCAGGTTGGTGATCCGGATCGAGAAGTTGTTCGGGTTCGACACCGAGAAGTCGAGCGGGGCCTTCCTGCCGGGGAAGAGCTGCGTGCCCAGATTCACCGGCGATGCGGAACTCCTGGTTCTTCTGCACCACGAGGGTGACCGCGGCGGATCGCGCGACGGAGCTGCCGCCGATCGTGCCGGTGCCGGTGACGGTCAGGCCGTAGGTCCCCGGCTGGGCGTTGTCCGCCGTCTGCACCTGCAGCGTCGCGGTGCTGCCCGTGACGCTGCTGCCCGGCGCCCACGCGGCGCTCGCTCCCTTCGGGAGTCCGGCCACGGCCAGGGCGACCGGTCCGCTGAAGCCGTTGCTGCGGCTGATGCTCAAGGCGTAGGACGTCTCATCGCCCTGTACCACGGTCGGCGCTCGCCGGCGACGCGGCAAGCGTGAAGTTCGGCTGCGCTGCCGGCTGGACGACCAAGGTGACACTGGCCGTATGCGTGAGCTTGTCGCTCACCGCGGTGATCAGCGGGTTGGTGGTCCCGGTCGCGGTGCTCGCCGTGGTCGTGATCGTGAGAGTCGCGCTGTTGAGGCTGGGCGGCACGACGTTCGAGTTGGTGCCGTTGCTGAGCTTCCAGCTCGCAGACGCTCCGCTCGGCAGGCCGCTCGCGCTGAGGGTGACCGATCCGGCGAACCCGTTCACTCTCGTGACGGTCACCGTGTAGGTCGCCGCCTGACCCTTCGTCACCGTCTGGCTCGACGGCGAG
The DNA here is from genome assembly GCA_963759145.1 of uncultured Solirubrobacterales bacterium. Classification (GTDB taxonomy): domain Bacteria; phylum Actinomycetota; class Thermoleophilia; order Solirubrobacterales; family JBBDJG01; genus JBBQKG01. The sequence continues at coordinate 194,804 of CAVWYB010000025.1, read as the reverse complement.
GCCGCGATCGAGAAGTCGGCCTTACCCGCCGCGAGCACGGCGAGGGCGCTGATGCACAACAGCGTCAGTGCACCGAGCAGCGCCAGGCCGAGCCTCAGCCGGGCACTCTTCGGTACGCATCGCGGGAGCATGTTCATGGGGTCACACCGTGGGGTCGGAGAAGGGCGGCTGCCGAGCAGCCGCCCTTCCAAACGTCTTCCGACTCGTTCCTACGAGTTGTTGACCGCGTAGGCGAGGTTGATCGTCGCGCCCTTGCAGGCGTCCTGGTTCGTGTTCGGGTTCGACATGAACACGTGACCGTCGACGGTCATGTTCCCGCCGGCCGCGATCTCGTTGTTGAGCGCAACCGTGTGCGGGTTCGAGTCGCCCGACGCTTCGCTGTCGGCCTTGTAGGTGAACCAGCTGGCCAGGCAGCCGTTGCCTGCGTGCGTCGCGTCGATCGAGATCGTCACGTGCAGGTTGGTGACGAACTGCGCCTGCGTCGTGCTCGAGTTGGCGATCGTGCTCGTGACGGCAACGCTGCCGCCCGGGTAGATGCCGTCGGCCGGGTTACCGGACACAGTCACGCCGGCGTCCGTGCCGGCCGTGGCGGAGCCCGAGCCGGAGCCCGAGGTGGTCCAGTAGGCGAATGCTGCGACCGCGATCGACAGAACGCCGATCCCGGCGAGTGTGGCCAGCACCCGCTTGGTGGTGAGCTTGCTGCGAATCATGAGAGGACCCTCCATGGTCGTCTTTTTGTTGGAGGCGAACGGACCGTTCGGGGAGCGCCTGAGCGACTGCCAAAGGAGGCTCGTCCGTGACTCCGGGGCTGCTCTCACAGTACGTCCGACTCGCCGGGGCCGTCAATTGATTCTTTTGCGTGCGCCCGCGACGTCAGCGTTTCGCGGGCAATTTGCGCCTAAATGACGACAAAAGTCGCAACGAGCGATGTTCGACGCGGGACATCGGGACGTAGTCGGGCAATAGGCCGATCGGCACGCCCGAGATTTGTGCGCAATTTGCGCGCTTTTTGAGGCGCCGCACACGGTTCTTCGGCCAATGGCTGCGCCCGTCCCGGGCCTGAAAGATGGGCCGCGCACGGCAACCCGACCGAGGGAACGACAGGGTGAAGACCGACGTGGACGGCCGGGCTGCGGCCCGCCGGCGCCCAACTCCAGAAGAGACCTTCGCAGCCGCGGTCGACCTCGCGACCCGGGGCGGCAGCTTCAAGCGGTTCGCGCAGCGCTATTCGCTGTGCGCGGCCGACGCCGAGGACGCCTACCAGCGAAGCCTCGAGATCCTGCTCCGGAAGGCGCCCACGGCCGACCGCGCGGAGCTGCGGGCGTGGCTTCACACCGTGATCAAGCACGAGGCGCTGGCTGTTCGCCGCCAGCGCGAGCGGACGCTGGCGGGCGGGGGTGAGGAGCCCGAGCCGGCGGAGACGGCTCCTTCACTGGATGAGCAGGCGAGCGGGCGCGAGCGGATCCGGCAAAGCGCGGAGGCCCTCGCGCAGCTCAAGCAGAGCGAGCTTCAGTGCATGCTGCTGAAGGCGCTCGGCTACTCCTACGACGAGATCGCCGCCCGTACCGGCTACAGCTGGACGAAGGTGAACCGCTCGCTGACGGAGGGCCGGCGCCGGTTCCTGGAACGGTTCGGCGAGCTCTCCTCCGGCCGGAGATGCCACGACTTCGAGGCGCTCCTGTCGAAGGCCTGCGACGGCGAGGCGAGTAGTGAGGAGGAGCGCTCCCTGCGGACGCATCTGGACGGCTGCGGCAGCTGCCGTGCGGCGCTCCGGAGCTACCGCTCCGCCCCCGGCCGGGTGGCCGAGCTGTTCCCGCCCGGTGTCGTGGTCGGCTTGTCGCAGCAGGGCTGGTGGTCACGGCTCGGCGACTGGCTGTCCCTGAACACGGGGGACCGGGCCGGCGCGCTCGCGTTGAAGCTGCAGCAGAGCGCGGAGGCGGTGAGTGCCCAGAAGGCGGCCGCGGTTGTCGCCTCGACCGCCGCGCTCGCGGGCGGCACGGCCGTGCACGAGCACCGGGCGCACGACTCGGGGCGATCCGATCGACACGCGCGGGCCGAGCGTACGGCGAAGGTCGGAGCCGCCGCGGCCGTTCCGGCACCAGCCCCGTCGCCGGTCGCCGCACCGCCGAAGGCCGAGCCTCCGCCGGCACCGTCGCGGGACGCGGCGAGCGACCGAGAGCCACCGCCCGCCGAGGAGTTCGCGCCTGCCCCGGCGAGCGTCGCCGACTCCCCTGCGCCGACCCCCGGCGAGTTCGCCGGTCCCGGGGGCGGCGGTGGGGCCGGCGCCGGCGGAGGGGAGTTCGGCCCGTGAGGCGGCTCCTGCTCGTGGCCTTGGTCTCGATCGCGTTGTTGGCACCCGCGGCAGCGGATGCCGGCGTCTACGAGGTTCATGCCTGCGGCGGGCCCGCGGGCGCCGCCCAGCGCGCGTTCGCGGCGGCCGCCGACCCGCAGATGGAGGCCTACTCGATCTGCCCGCCGCAGAGCGCCGTTGGCACCGGGATCGCGACGAAGGCCTCGTCGCGCGGCGGCATCGCGGCCTACGGCGCGGGGGCGTACCAGGTGTTCACGGCACCGGCAGGAGCCTCGCTGCACAGCGTCAGCTTCAACGTCGGCGCGATCCGGCTGGACAACCTCTGGTCGGTGGGCCTGTTCGCGTTCGACGGCGATTGGAACGCCGGGGACCGCCCGTATGGCTGCTACCCCGGCCCAACCAGGCTGTGGGGTTGGCACGCCAAACTTCTCCATCCGTGCTGACGTGCCGCTTTCCAGTCGCACGCGCTTTCGCTTCGAGACACGCTGCTACAACCCGGTCGGCTGCGATGCGTCCGCGAGCGCCTTTTCAGCCGGCCAACCGAGCGCTCTTCTCTGCGGCGAACGTGACGGTGCGGGTGCAGGACTACACGCGGCCGTGGATCGGCCCCCATCACGGCGCGATCTGGGACGACGGCTGGCATCGCGGTTATGAAGAGGCGTGGGCGAAGTTCGCCGACAACGTGGGCGTGATGCTCACGCGACTCTACGTGGACGGCGTCGTGCGCAACGGTCTCGACTTCCGGGACTCGTCGCTGCCGGAGTGGGCTCGGTGCGACTTCACGCTTCCGAAGCCATGCAAGGACTTCGACCCCGGCGGGCTGTCGCGTCGACACCCGCACGCTCGCGGACGGTGAGCACACCGCACGCGTCGAGGCGATCGACGCCGCCGGAAACCTCGCCGCGATCGATCGCCAGATCCGCGTCGACAACACCGCACCGGCGAAGGCCGCCGGCCTGCACGTCGAGGGCGGCGAGGGATGGCGGTCGCAAAACGACTTCACGGTCCGCTGGGCGAACCCGTCGGGTCAGGTCGCGCCGATCGCCAAGGCCCACTACGAGCTGTGTCCGTCCGGAGGTGGCAGCTGCACGGGCGGCGCGGTGGCGGGCAGCGCGATCGACGGCATCTCCCAGCTGGCGGTGCCGGCGCCGGGCGAGTACAGCCTGCGCGTCTGGCTCGAGGACGAGGCCGGCAACCGGGACCCCGACCGGGCGAGCGACGCGGCCTGGCTGCGATTGGACGACGAGGCTCCGAATGTCGTGTTCGAGCCTTCCGATCCGGCTCGACCGACGCGCGTGACGGCCGCGATCTCCGATCGCGGCGCGGGCGTCGCCGAAGCGAAGATCGAGATTCGCGGCCAGGGCCGGCGGCAGTGGCAGGAGCTCGACGGGTCGCTTCAAGGTGGAGTGCTCTCGGCAGATATCGACGACCTCGCGCTCCCGGACGGCCTCTACGAGCTGCGTGCACACGCGCGTGACCGAGCCGGGAACGAGCGCACCGGCGACCGCCGCCGCGACGGCTCGAAGATGCTGCTGCAGCTGCCGCTTCGCCTGCGCAGCACGGTGGTGCTGTCGAACCGCGGGCGCCCGCGCTGCCGCCGCGCGCGTGGGCGCAAGCGGCGTTGCCGCCCGGCCCCGGGCGCGCGCCCGACGCTGGTCGTTAAGGGGCGGCGCGCGACGGTGTCCGGGCTGCTGCGGAGTGCGGAAGGTGAGCCGATCGCAATGGCGCGTGTGCCGGTCTTCGAGCAGGTCCGCACCGGCGGTGGCTGGAAAGCCGTCGCGGAGCTGCGATCGGACATGCTCGGCCGCTTCACGCTGGCGATCCCTCCGGGCCCTTCGCGGGCGATCCGATTCGTCTACGGAGGCACGGCGCTGGTCAGGCCCGCGACCGGTGAGGTGCGGATGCTCGTACCGGCCGCAACCTCGATCGGAGTCGACCGCCGCGCGGTGCGAAACGGCCAGGCGGTCGTGTTCACCGGCCGGCTCGTCGGGGGACGAGTCCCGGACGGAGGCAAGCTGATCGATCTCCAGGCCTACTACCGGGGCGGCTGGCGCACGTTCGCGACGCCGCGGACAGACGCGCGCGGCCGCTGGTCCTACCGGTACCGGTTCGGCGCCACGCGCGGGCTGGTCCGGTACCGCTTCCGCGCGCGGATCAGGCGCGAGGCCGCCTACCCTTACGAGCTCGGGTACTCGCGGCGCGTGAGCGTGACGGTGCGCGGCTAGTCGTCCGGCGCTCGCTCCCCTCCTCGAGGTACGCGAGCACCGCCATCACGCGCCGGTGATCGCCGGTCGAAGGATGCAGGTCGAGCTTGCCGAGGATGCTGGCGATGTGCTTCTCGACCGCGCCGACCGTGACCACCAGCTCCTCCGCGATGCCCGCGTTCGAGCGGCCCTCCGCCATCAGGCCGAGCACCTCGCGCTCACGCGGGGTGAGCGCATCGAGCGGCCCCTCCGGCCGCTGGCGCGCGAAGAGCTGCGCGACCACCTCGGAGTCGAGCGCGGTGCCGCCACCGGCCACGCGCCGCACGGCGTCCACGAAGTCGTCGACCTCGAAGATGCGGTCCTTGAGCAGATAGCCGACGCCGCCGCGCCCGTCCGACAGCAGCTCCCGCGCGTACGTCTGCTCCACGTACTGAGAGACGATCAGGGTGGCGATCCCCGGCATGCTGCGCCGCAGCTCCAGCGCCGCTTTCAGCCCCTCGTCGCGGAAGCTCGGCGGCAGGCGGATGTCGACGATCGCGATGTCCGGCTTGTGGCCGCGGGCGACGCGCACCAGCGCCTCACCGTCGGCGACCGCGGCGACGACGTCGAAGCCGTTGTCCCGCAGGAGACGCGTGAGCCCGTCGCGCAGGAGCGCGAGGTCCTCGGCGATTACGACGCGCACGGCAGCTCCGCCCGCACCGTCGTGGGACCGCCGCGCGGACTCGTCACGAGCAGCCGGCCGTCGAGCGCCTCCACGCGGTGTCGAAGGCCGGTCAACCCGGTGCCGGAGGGGTTCGCGCCGCCGATGCCGTCGTCGGCCACCTCGACCACGAGCAGGTCGCGGCCGCGCGAGAGACGAATCACGAGCGCGGTGGCGCGGGAATGCTTGCCCGCGTTGGCCAGGGCTTCGGCGACCACGAAGTAGGCGGCGCTCTCGACCGCCGGCACCAGCGGCCTGGTGCCGGCACTGCCCTCGACCGTCACGCGGATCGGCGTCCGCACCGCGAGCTCTCGCACCGCCGCCTCGAGGCCCCGGTCCGCGAGCACCGGGGGATGGATGCCGCGCGCCAGGTCGCGCAGCTCCGCGAGCGCCTCCTGGGCGCCGCGGCGGGCCTCGCCGAGCAGCTCGCGAGCGGCCTCGGGATCGGCCGCCAGCTTCTGCTCGGCCATCCCGAGGCTCATGCCGAGCGCCACCAGCCGCGCCTGCGCGCCGTCGTGGAGGTCACGCTCGATGCGGCGCAGCTCGGCCTCCTGCGTGTCGACGGCGCCTGCGCGCGTGGTCGTGAGCTGCTCGATCCGCTCGGTCAGGGCGGCCTCGTCGGGCCCGGTCAGCATCAGGATCGCGAAATGGATCCCGGCCGCGACCGCCAGGCCGAACAGCGGCCACACAGGCCAGAAGTAGTCCAGCCCGGTCACAGCCCAGATCGCCACGAAGAACGCGAACAGGATCGCGCTGAAGCCGAGCTGCAGCGCGAGGAGCCGCGTCATCCGGCGCCCCTGCCAGGGCGGCGGCTGCTGAGCGGTCCAGAGGATCCAGCCGTGCGCAGCCAGCAGCATCAGCAGGGGCAGCCACACCCAGATCGGCCAGAATGCGCCCGCCCGTCAAGGCCCAGATCGTGAATACGACCAGGCACACGCCGGCCGTGATCGCCGCGTGCCGGACGAAGCGGCGCGCCCTGCGGGTGGCGTTCGCCGGCATCGGCGGGACCGCCCCGGATGCCATGTCGTCAGCCAGTTCGTGCTGCATCGGGCCAGATTCCCACGAAGTCAGGGTTCTGTCCATGCAGTGCTCCGGTGTCGCAATGTGGGGCTGTCCCCAGCGCCACCCGCGGAGCGCACGCCCGCGATCCCGGGCCCTACGGAAGCTCGTGGTAATAGATCAGCTCGCCACCCTCGGTCGGTGCCGCTCCCTGCGACGGGATGAACAACGTGACGAGCACGGCGAGCCGTCCCGCCGGTGACACGAGCGTCGTGAAGGTCGGGTTTGCGAAGGCGGTGCTGCCGCGGTGCGTGCGGATCGCAAGCGGCGTCGCGAGCCCGAAGAGCCAGTCGTAGAGGAACACCCGCCATGTGCCGAAGTCGCCCTTGGCGAACTGCACCTCGTGGATGTTGAAGCTGCCGCCGCCGAGCCGCATGAAGTCGCGGTCGCCGATGTTGCCACCCGGCCCGAACGCCTCGAAAGCCGTGTTCAGGCCACCTTCGACGTTCGCCGACCAGGCCGAGAGGTTGTGCAGCGTCCCACGCGCCTGGCGGTCCACGTCGCAGTTCCGGAAGTAGTGGAAGCCGACGTCGATCGTGGAGTGGTCGATGTCGGGTCGCAGGTCCGCCCCATAGATGTTGGGGGTGCCCTCCGCACATCGCGAGAGCGTCCGCGGCGCCTGGAAGGTGCGGTCTCCAGTCCCGGCGAGCAGGCTCGCGAGGCCCGCGTAATGCCGGAAGCCGAGGCAGTTGCCGCCGGGCCCGGTGCCCGTGCAGCCGGCGTCCTTCTCGTATGCGACCAGGAAGCCACCGTCGGAGAGCGCCGCGATCGTCGGCTGGGAGGCGCTGGGCTCGAGATCCACGACGTGCGTCCAGGTCAGCAGGTTGGTCGAACGCGCGAGCTTCGTCACGAACACGCCGGCCGTGAGCGTGTGGTACACGCCCAGATAGCCGCCGCCCGGGCTGGGAATCACCTTCAGCGTGTCGAGGGTGGACCCCTTGTCGTCGCGGGACAGGTAGCGGTAGGCGGTAGCCGAGGTGACGTTCTCGATCGCCGGCCGCACGAACCTGGCCACGCCCGCGCTGCCCGTTCCTGCGGCTGGGGACGGCGGCAATGCGCCCGCGGTGAGAAGGAAGTGAAACAGCAGCGAGCGCCCCCGGGTCTCGGCCTTGACCGCGAGTCGCCCCCGCGGCCGGTTCGGGATCTCGAGGCGCCGGACCGCCTTGCCGCGGCGGTTGGTCCGGCCCGCTGCGACGCCGGTGCGCCCGAATCGGATTGTCAGGCGCCGGTTCCGCGGAAACTTCCGCAGCGCGATCGTCAGCGGGCTCCCGCGAGGTCCCTCGAGCGGAGTCCAGCGCAACCCCGCGCCGCTCTCGGAGCCGACGTCTCCCGCGCTGGGCGCCGTGCCCGCACGCACCGGAAGAAATTGAGCACGCGGCGTCCGCCGCCGGACGACCTCACCCGCAATGAGCCTCGTGCGCCCTGCGGAATCCGCAGGGCCGCCCTGAACCTGCCTCGGCCGTCGGCGCGGGCCGATGCGCGCCTGACCTTTCCCAGGCGCACGAGCACCCGTGCTCCGGCGGCGAAGCCGCGGCCGCTCAGAGTCGTGCTGGTGCCCGAGGGACCGGCAGCCGGCAGCAGCGTAACCGTCGCCGCCTCGGCCGCCGCGGGACCAAAAAGGAAGATCGGGAAGAGCGCCAGCGCGCACACGGCGGCCGCCGCCTTCACGATTCCCCTCTGGGGGAGTCTTGCCGGTCCCTGGTGTGCCCTCATGGCGGGAGCTGCGCAGACTGCCCCGTCAGGGGCGGTCGCCTGCGGGTGCTTACAGACGGGGGCAGCCTACGACATCGAGAGGGGTTTTTTTGTGGTGGGGCAGTTAGCGGCGCCGGGCCTGCGGGTACCCCCGGAAACCTGGCCGCCCCCCGAGTGGGTAAAAATGGAACGGTGTTGAACAAGCAGCGGCTACGCGAGCTGGCGGCGCTGAGGCCCCAGGGTCACAAGGTCCTCAGCCTCTATCTGAACCTCGACCCCAGTGAGTTTCCGACCCTGCGCCAGCGCTCGTCGGAGCTCCAGTCCCTGCTCGACACGGTTGAACGCGAGCTCCGAGAGGATTCGCTGCCCCACGACCAGAAGCTCGAGCTGAGACAGGACGTCGAGCGCGTGCGCTCGTACTTCGAGCGCGAGTTCGATGCCAGCGGCACGCGTGGTGTGGCGGTTTTCGCCGCCTCCGGAGTGGACCTGTTCGACGTCCACCGCCTCTCGCGGCCGGTTCGCAGCGAGGTCACGATCGACGACTCGCCGTTCATCGAGCCGCTCACGTCGCTGCCGGGCGACGACGGCTACTGCGTGCTGCTGGTGAACCGCCAGATCGCCCGCATCCTGTGCGGCGATGCGAGCGCGCATGCGCGAGGTCGTCAGCATCGTGGACGACGTCCATCGCTGGCACGACCAGGGCGGCTGGTCGCAGGCGCGGTTCCAGCGGGGTATCCAGAAGGAGACCAAGGACCACCTCAAGCACGCCGGCGAGGAGCTCTTCAAGCTCTACGAGCGTGGCGCCGTCAAGCGCCTGATCGTCGGCACGCCGGACGAGATGCGCGGCGAGGTCCAGAACACGCTGCACAGCTATCTGCGCGAACGCATCGCGGGCTGGCTCGAGATCGACGTCAAGGCGCGGCCCGCCGACGTCGCGCACGAGGCCGCCGCGATCATCGAGGAGGACGAGCGCAAGCGCGAGCGCGTGTGGCTCGAACGGCTGAAGAGCGAGCTCGGGCGCAACTCCCGGGGCGTGGCCGGGCTCGCCGACACGCTGGAGGCGCTGAACGAGCGCCGGGTCGAGGCGCTGTTGGTGCAGGACGGCTTCCGGACCGACGGCTATGCGAGCCAGGCGGCGGACTTCCTCTCGACCGAGCCCGGCACCTCGCCCGTCGGCGAGGAGCTGCAAAGGCGCGACGACGTGATCGAGCCGGCCCTCGAGAGCGCGCTCGAGCAGTCGGCCGAGGTGGTGGTGGTCCGCCACCACCCCGACCTCGAGGCGCTCGGCTCGATCGGCGCCGTGCTGCGCTACTAGGACTACCGCGGTACTCGGCCCAGCGGTCCCCGATGTGTATGGGGCCCTGGCGACGAAACTGCAAAAGCGGGCGATAAGGGGTGCGGTTCGGGAGGGTTGCGGGGGCCCACGCGGCCGTCTCGTGCGGCGGGCGGCGACAAGGGTCTGCCTTTCGAGCGACCCCGTTGCGGAATGACGTTCGTTGGCACCGTCAAATTCCGGCCAGGACAAGGACACTCGGATTTACTGGGATATGCCTACTAAATCCGAGTGGCACTGATACGCGTTCGGCCCGTGCGGCTCTTAATTGACCGCCACGTGCGCCGGGGGGGCCAAAGGCAGCAAAACGATCCCCTTACTTGCCGGTTTTGGTTTTCGAGCTCTGAGCACGCGGCGGGCATCGGGGGCCAGCCCCGTCACCCGTCCACCGGACACGCCCCCCAAAGCCCACGCCGCTCGCTGCGCGCCTCGCGCTCGAGCGTTGCGAAGTGCCGGGCGCGGTCGTCGTTCGGCGGGATCGTGAGCGTTCGTGCGTAGCCGCGGCGCAGCAGCTCGTCCTCGACGAGGGGACCGCCCTGCACGCGCACGTACGCGAGCAGCCTCCCGTAGCGGTCGCGGCGTTCGCGCCCCAGCACGAGGTGCACCCGCTTGCCGGCCACGAGCCGGCTGTTGAAGTCGCTGGCGGCCTTGCCGAAGCACTGCACCGGCTGGCCGGGGGCGACGCTCTCGGGCGTGTCGACGCCGATGTAGCGGACCGTGCGCTCCTGGCCCGGGTCGTCGAGGCGCACGCGGATCGTGTCGCCGTCGACGACGCGCACGACGCGACCGCCCACGTCGGCCTCGAGCCGGTCGTCCTCGTCGCGGCCGAGCAGCCCGGAGCCGTTCGTCCCGGCCAGCACGATGAGGCCGAACAGCGCAAGCCAGAACAGAGTCGTGCGGCTCGACACGGACCGACGTTAACGGTGTGTAGTTGACGCGGGACGCGCCAAGTCAGTCATCTTCGGCACCGGGTGGACGGCGCGCCCGCTTGCGCTGCGCGGCGCGGCGCTTCTCGGCGAGGCGGCGCTCCCGGGAGCCGGCGGTCGGCGCCGTCGGCCGCCGTGGGCGGGGCACGGCGAGTGCCGCGCGCAGCCGCCGGCGCAGCCGTTCGAGGGCGAGCTCGCGGTTGCGGGCCTGCCCGCGTGCGTCCTGCGCGACCGCGGTCACCCTGGGCCCCAGCCGCTCGATCACCCGTCGCTTCTGCGCCTCGCTCAGCGCATTCGAAGAGGCCACGTCGAAGGTCGCCTCGACCCGCGAGGCGGTCACGTTCGCGTGTTGGCCGCCCGGGCCGGAGGAACGGCTCGTGCGCACCTTGATCTCCGAGAGCGGCACCTCGACGCCGCGCCTCACGATCATCGGATCGTCCATCGGCCCACCGTAGCGGGCGCCGCGGCCGTGGCTGCGCGAGGGGCTCAGGCGTCGGGACGCCCGCGCAGACGGGCTCGGACCGCCGCGAGATCGGCCTCGCCGACACCGCCCGCGCGCAGGTAGGAGGCCACGTCGAGCGAGGCCAGGACGTCGAGGATCAGGGCGCGCGCGGAGGTCTTCCGGCGCGCGAGGATCGCCTCGATCTCATGCCCTTCGTCGGGTTCTCCCAGGCCCGCCCAATAGGCGCGCAGGCACAAATTGCTCAGCTCGTAGTCGGCGGCGACGTCGTCCGCCATGACGTCCGCGAGTGCGAGCAGCAGCAGGATCACGAGTCCCGTGCGGTCACGGCCGCCGCCGCAGTGGACCACGACCCCGCCCGGCCGGGCACGGGCGACCGCGGTCACGGCGGCGGCGCAACGCTCAGGCTTGCAGTCGAGGAAGAGCCTGTAGTAGAGCGGGCTGCCGTCGAGCTCGTTGTCCCAGCAGTGCTGCCAGAACTCGGTGTCGCCGGCATCGTCCAGGGGCACGTGGATCGTGGCAACTTCGGCGGGACGCGCCCCGCCACTCGCCGCCTCGATCTCGTGATCGTTGCGGAGATCGACGATCGTGCGTATGCCGTATGCGTGCAGCGCGGACCAGCCCGCACCGGTCAGACGTCCGGGATCGTCAGCCCGCACGACCCCGCCGAAGCGGGTCGTGCAACCGTCCGCAGTCCTCAGGCCGCCGAGGTCGCGGACGTTGAAGCAACCGTCCCAGTCGAGCTGCCGGTTTCCGGCTTCCTCAGGTATCGAGCTCGACGCGCTCGATGACCTGCTTGTCCCGCGGGCGGTCCTGCGCGTCGGTATCTGCCGCCTCGAGCTTGTCGATCACGTCCATGCCGTCGGTCACCTGACCGAACACCGTGTGCTTGCCGTCGAGCCACGGGGCCGCGTCGACGGTGACGACGAAGAACTGCGAACCGTTCGTGTTCGGGCCCGCGTTCGCCATCGCCAGTGCGCCACGCACCACCTTGTGCTGGTTCGGCTCGTCCTCGAACGTGTAGCCGGGGCCGCCGGTGCCGGTCCCCTCGGGGCACCCGCCCTGGATCATGAAGTCCTTGATCACGCGGTGAAACGTGAGCCCGTCGTAGAAGCCGTCGCCGGACAGCTTGCGGAAGTTCTCGACGGTTTTCGGTGCGTCCTCGTCGAAGAGCTCGACGGAAATAGGCCCTGCATTCGTATGAAGAGTCGCGTTGGACATGCGCTGTAGCCTAGATCACATATGGCTGGATCGGTCCAAAGCATCCACCTCGCGGCCGAGGCCGAGGGTCCGACCCGGCCCGTCGAAGAAGTCGAGGCCGTCGCCGGCCGAGGCCTCGAGGGCGACCGCTACTGGGCGGGTGAAGGCACGTACTTCGAGGAGCGCAAGCACGGCCAGGACATCACGCTGATCGAGGCGGAGGCAATCGAGGGCCTGGCGCGCGAAGACGGGATCGAGCTGGCGCCGGGCGAGGCGAGGCGGAACGTCGTCACGCGGGGCATCGGCCTGAACGACCTCGTCGGGCGCCGGTTCACGGTCGGCGAGGTGGAGTGCGTCGGACAGCGGCTGTGCGACCCGTGCAGCCACCTTCAGAGAATGACGAAGCCGGGTGTGCTGAAGGGCCTGGCGGACCGTGGCGGCCTGCGCGCGGACGTCGTGGCCGGCGGCCGGATCGCGGTCGGCGACGAGGTCCGCGACCTCGGTGTGGTCGAGTAGTCCCTACCGCGCCGTCACGCGGACGACTTCGAACGCGTCGCCGTGTACGCGTTGCAGCTGGTGCAGGTCGTCGTCCTCCCAGCCGGGCGAGGGTGCGCCCGTGATGTACCAGGAGGAGCCGTTGTCCGCCAGGATCATCCCGTACCGCTTGAGCGCCTTGAGGATCACGCGCGACTGACGCGGGAAGCCCGAGGTGTCGAAGCTCGCCTTCAGCCGCACGCGCAGCCCCATCGGGGGCAGCGCCGGGTCGGTGGAGCCGGACGCGTAGTGGGTCGCGGGGTGGACGTACGCGCGGCGTGTGCGTGACGCAGTGAACCGGAGCGCGTGGTTGATCCCGCCCCGTCTCACCTCCTCGTAGCGCGCAAGCCCGGGCAGGATCGGCAGCCCCGCCGCGTCGGCCGAGGTCCAGTTCTTCGGCCGCAGCCGGTTCGAGCGAAGGTTCCAGATCGCTCCGGAGCCGGCGCGCCAGCGCTTGCCGCCGTCCACCGGATATGCGGCATACAGCTCGTACGCCTTGCAGCGGTCGCGGTCCACCACGATCACGTGGCGATCGCCGTCCGAGTGCCTGCCACCCTCGACCGGCACGTTGGGCGGGATGGGGTACGGGCCCTTGTCCGATTCGTCCGCGTAGTCGAACGTCACCGGCACCTTCGGCTGCCGTTTCGAGACCGTCACGTACGGGACCCCGATCGGCGCCCCCTCCCAGGTCCCGGAACCGAAGTCAGGGTGGAGGTTGGCGCCGAGGCCGATGCTGCGGACCAGCGTGGAGGAGTCGGGCGCCACCGGCAGCTTGTCCACGCGCTTGTTCCATGCGTTGTCCTTCGGGAACACCGGACAGCTCCGCGCGCCGCGCAGCGGGTGTGCGGACGCGAGCGCGACCGTCCCCAGCAGGGCGAGCACGCCGGCGCCCGCGAGTGCACGCTTGACGAGCATCGCGGCCAGCGTAGAGGCGGGCTCGGCGGCGGCCGGCGGGATTGGACGGATATTCCGGCGCGCGGCTAGCGCCCTGGCTTTGGCAGGCGGCTGGTGTCGACGACCTCGAGGTCGCGTCCCTTGATCCTGTGCAGGGACTCCAGGTCCTCGTCGTCCCAGCCGTTCGAGGGTGCGCCGATCAGCGACCACTGCTGGCCGCTGTCGGCCAGGATCATGCCGTGGCGCTTCAGCGCCTCCAGGATGATCCGGGACTGGGGCGGGAAGCCGGACGTGTCGAAGCCGGCGCGCAGGCGGAAGCGCGAGCCCATCGGCGGGGCCCGACGGCTGCTCGTGCGACCGTCGCTGTGGCTCGCCGGGTACACGTACGAGTGGTGCAGAGGCTCGGCGGTGAAGCGGATCGCATGGTCGATCTCACCCCGCTTGACCTCGTCGTACCGAACCAGGCCGGGCAGGATCGGCAGCCCCGCCGCGTCGGCCGAGGTCCAGCCCGGTGGGCGGAAATGGTTCGCACGGAGGTTCCAGATAGCGCCCGAGCCGGCCCGCCACCGCTTGCCCCCGTCCTGGCGTCGCGCTTTGTACAGCTCGTAGAGCCGGCAGCGATCCCGGTCCAGCACGAGCACGTGCCGGTCCGGCGTGCCCTGCTCGACTGGCGCGTTCGCCGGGATCGGATAGCGCTCCCGGTCGGACTCCCGCCAGTAGTGGAAGCGCACCGGCACCCGCCGCTGGGAGGCGGGTACCGTCACATAGGGCATGCTGAAGTCCCAGGTCAGGGGCCGGTTGCCGCCGAGGTGGTTGATGTACGTGCCCGATCGCTTGTGCACCGGGGCCGCGTCGACTCGTTGGTTCCACGGGTTGTTGCTCGGAAAGAAGCGGCACGAGGGCGCGTCGGAGGTCGGCAGGCCGATCGCGGTCGCGACCGCCGCCGCGCCCGCGCCGGTCAGGAGCAGGGTCCAGATGAGGGTCTTCCGGGTCATGCTCTCGCGCGATGCTAACCAGCCGTCGAACGGATCGCGCCGTGCCCGCCGCCAGCCTTAGGATGCGCCCGTGAAGCAGCTGGCCGACGGCCTCTTCCAGCTGGGCGGCTTTCCGCCCAACGCGATCAACATCTACCTGATGGGCGACGTGCTCGTCGATGCGGGCACCCGCCGCTCGGGGCGCCGCATCTTCCGCCAGCTCCGAGGTCACAACGTGTCAGCACATGCTCTGACCCACGCGCACCCGGATCATCAGGGCGCCAGCAAGGAGGTGTGCGACCGGCTGGGGGTCCCGCTCTGGTGCGGCGAGCGGGATGTGCACGCGATGGAGACGCGCGACTTCGGCCAGTCGGACCACTGGGTGAACCGCCTGATCGAGCGGGCCTGGGCAGGGCCGCCGCGCCAGGTCGACCGCGCCCTGCGAGAGGGTGACGAGGTGGCGGGGTTCGCGGTGCTCGACGTGCCGGGGCACTCGCCCGGCCATGTCGCGTTCTGGCGCGAGTCGGACCGGGTGCTGGTGCTCGGCGACGTCCTCAACAACATGGACGTGCTGACGGGAGTGCCCGGCCTGCACGAGCCGAAGGACATCTTCACGGCCGACCCGGCACGCAACCGCGAGTCGGCGAGGAGGCTGGCCGAGCTGGAGCCCGCGCTTGCCTGCTTCGGCCACGGGCCGGCGCTTCGCAATCCCCGCAAGATCAGCGAGTTACGCCGCAAGGCTCCCATGAGCGACGACCGCGTCGGCTTCATCGGCCTCGGCATCATGGGGTCGCGCATGGCGGCCAACCTCAGGCGCGCCGGCTTCGAGCTGGTCGTCTGGAACCGCACGGCCGAGACCGCTCGCAGCTGGGCAGCCGAGCACGGCGCGGAGGTGGCGTCGTCGCCGGCCGAGGTCGGCGCGAGCTGCGACCGGGTGATCACGATGGTGGTCGACGGCGAGCAGGTCGAGTCCCTCCTGGTGCATCAAGGAGTTGGCGCGGCGTTAGCCGCGCAAGATGTTCCAGATTCGCCGCTGTGCATCGACATGTCCACGATCGGCTCAGCGGCGGCTCGCCGGATCGGCGCGCGACTCGACGAGCAGGGCGTGCACTTCCTGGACGCGCCCGTCACCGGCTCCTCGCCCAGGGCCGAGGACGGCACGCTCACGATCATGGTGGGAGGCGCGGCCGGCGACTTCGAGCGGGCGCGGCCTCTCTTCGAGGCGATGGGCCGGCTGATCGTGCACGCCGGCAGCCGGGGCGACGGCCAGACGGTGAAGGTGATCAACAACGCCGTGGCGGCGGCGAACACCGCCGTGGTCGGCGAGGCCCTGCTGCTGGGCAAGCAGGCCGGGATCGACCTCGATGCGCTCGTGACGGTGATGAAGGCGGGATCGGGGGCGTCCGCGATGCTGGAGCTGAAGGAGCACTCGATGCGCGAGCACGACTACACGACGCTGTTCAAGCTCGCCCACATGCTGAAGGACGTCCGGCTCTAGCCTCGACGAGGCCCACCGGGCCGGCATCGACTTCGACTTCGGCGAGGCCACGGAGAAGATCCTGTCCGAGGCCGATGCGCAGGGTCACGGCGACGAGGACTTCGCCGCGATGCTGGCGGCTTTGGAGGAACGCTCCGGCGCCCGGCTCTAAGAGCCCTGAGGCTACCGCCGCGGCGGGCGGCCGGGATCGCTGAGGGAGCCGCCCCGCGCCCGGCGGATGAAATACACGATTCCGGTCGCGCACAGCACCGCCAGCGGCAGCGCCCAGGCGGTCGGACCCACCGCCAACTGGATCAGGACGGCGACGGCTGCGCCGCCCAGCCCGACGAGGATCGTCTGCCCGATCGTCAGCGGGTCCTTGCCCGGGAGCGCGAGCCGCGCCATGCCGCCGACCAGCAAGCCGGTCAGCACCAGCACGATCACCCATTCGAAGAAGCTCACGCCGTCACCCTATCCTGGGCGCACCGGGCGGACCGTGAGGCGGCGCAACGCGCTCCTCGCCCTCGGGCAACCGGCCGTCGCGACCGACGTAGCCGTCCTTGCCGCCCGCGACCACGTAGACGGCGTCCTCGTCGGAGACGTTCTTGATCTTGCGGATCGTGGGCGCGTCGACGCGCGCGATCCCGCCCGGCCCGAGTTCGTGCTTGGAGCCGTCGCCGAACTCGAGCTCGATCCTGCCGCGGTGGACGAAGTACATCTCTTCCTGCTCGTCGTGGTAGTGCCGCCCGGTCTCGATCCCGGCCGGAAGCACGATCGCGTTGATGCCGAATGCCGTCACCCCGAGCGCCTGCCGGATCTTCCGGAAGCCATAGCCCTCGCCGATCCCGTCGATGCTCCCGATCGCGTAGCCGTCGCCGACCACCACGTCCTGCGCCTTGTCTTCAGCCATGCCCGCCGACCCCTTTCTTCGCTCGTCCCAGATGCATCGTATGCGTTCGGCCGACCCCTCCACCTGACAAGCTGCGCGCGTGCATCACGCGTCTGCGTACGTCAAACGCTTCTTCCGGAAAGCGTACGAGGACAACATCACCGGGCTGGCGGGGATGGTCGCGTACAACATGCTGCTCTCGATCCTGCCGCTCGCGCTGCTCGCGCTCTTCATCGCGCGGCCGCGTGCTCGGCAGCGGCGAGCTGGAGCAGAGCGTCTTCAGCGACCTGAGGAGGCTGTTCCCCGACGCGGCCGATTCGACCCTCAACAGCCTGCTGCGCGGGATCGAGCAGCAACTCGACCGGCTTCGGGATCGTCGCGCTCGTGACCGGCATCTGGTTCGGCTCCTCTTTCTGGGGCGCCCTGGACACCGCCTTCTGCCGCATCTACGGCGCGGTTCAGTGCCGCACGTGGGTGCAGCAGAAGCGCTTCGCGCTCGTGATGTTGGTGGTGGTGCTGCTCTTCATGGCGGCCACGGTGATCGTGCCCGCCGTGCAGAGCTTCCTGATCGCGGGCAAGGACAACCTGCCGTTCGGGCTCGACAGGATCGGCGGGCTCGTATACGTGGCGACTTTGGTGCTCGGCCTCGCCGTGCTCTTCGCGATCCTGTGCCTGATCTACCGCGCGACGCCGAACACGCGCGTTCCCTGGCGCGCGATCTGGCCGGGAGCGGCCGCCGCGACCGCCGCGATCTCCGTGATCGACTACGGGTTCCCGATCTATCTGAGCCAGGTCTCGACGATCGCGAGCTTCGGGACCACGTTCACGTTCGTCGCGATCGTGCTGGTTTGGTTCTACGTGCTCGCGATCATCATCCTGGGGGGAGCGATCGTCAACGCGCTCCGCCTGCAGGGCGACTAGCGTTTATCCAAATCTTCACCACCCGGCCGTCGCCGCTAAGGTGGGCCGCGTTCGACCGTCCGCGACCCAGGAGCCGCCAGTGCCTCGTCTGTCCCAGATCTTCGTTCCCAAAGAGCAGGCCTTCTTCGACCTGTTCGAGGAGGCCTCGGGGAACATCCTCCGCGCGGCGGAGCTGCTCGAGCGGATGCTGAGGACCTATCCCGAGCACGGTGGGCTGGCGCGCGACATCCTGATCTGCGAGCAGGACGGCGACCGCATCACCCACGACATCATCCGCCGCCTCAACCAGACCTTCGTGACCCCGATCGACCGCGAGGACATCTACCAGCTCGCGTCGGGGCTCGACGACGTGGTCGACTACATCGAGGAGGTCGCGGACTTCCTCGGCCTCTACAAGATCGAGGCGCCGATGGAGCAGTCGCAGGCGATGTCGCGCGTGCTGCTCGACGCGGCGCGCCAGGTCGACCAGGCGATGCGCCGCATGCGCGGCTTCGGCGACATCCACCACTTCACGGTCGAGATCCACCGTCTGGAGAACGAGGGTGACCGGCTGGTGCGGGAGTCGCTCGCGGCGCTCTTCCAGGAGGGCATCGACCCGATCGTGGTGATCCGCTGGAAGGACATCTACGAGCGGCTCGAGGCGGCCATCGACTCGACCGAGACGGTCGCCAACATCCTCGAGAACATCGTCATCAAGAACTCGTAGAAAAATGCCGCCCGTTTGCAAGCAAACGGACGGTCCGTGGCGGGATAGGGCATGGACAGCGATTTGATCCTCGTGATCGTCGATCGTCACGGCGCTCGTGTTCGACTTCACGAACGGCTTTCACGACACCGCGAACGTCGTGGCCACGTCGATCTCCACCCGCGCGGTGCCGCCGCGTGTCGCGGTCCTGTTCGCGGCATCCTCAACTTCGTCGGGGCGTTCATCTCGCTCGAGGTCGCCGCCACGGTCGCCCAGGGGATCGTCGACGCCGACGTGATCACTCCGACGATCGTCTTCGCCGGCCTCATCGGCGCGATCAGCTGGAACCTGGTCACGTGGTATTTCGGGCTTCCGTCGAGCTCCTCGCACGCGCTGATCGGCGGCGTGGTCGGCGCGACGCTCGTGGCCGCCGGCGCGGACGCCGTCAATCGGCGACGGGCTCGTCTCGAAGGTCTTCATCCCGGCGCTGATCGCGCCCATGCTGGCGTTCTGCGTCGCGGGACTTTCGATCCTGGTCGCCTACCGGCTGGTCGGCCGGCTCCGTCCAGGCCCGGTGAGCCGCGGCTTTCGCCTCGGCCAGCTGTGTCCGGCGGGTTGCTGGCGCTCGCGCACGGGACCAACGACGCACAGAAGACGATGGGCGTGATCACGCTCGCGCTGATCGCGAACGGCAACATCGCGGCGGACGACTTCCACGTCCCGACCTGGGTGGTGGTCACGTCCGCCACTGCGATCGCGCTCGGGACCTACAGCGGCGGCTGGCGGATCATCCGCACGATGGGCACCGGATCATCAAGATGGACCCGGCGCAGGGATTCTCCGCCCAGACCGCGGGGCGCCACCGTGATCCTCGCAGCCTCGCACTTCGGGTATCCGCTGTCCACGACCCAGGTGATCTCCGGGCGGCGTGATGGGAGCGGGCGCGGCGAAGCGCCTCTCCGCCGTGCGGTGGGGGGTTGCCGGCAACATCGTCGCGGCCTGGATCCTCACGATTCCGGCGGCGGGCGCGATCGGCGCGATCGTCTATGGGCTCACGCGCATATTCGGCACGGGGGCGCTGGGGCCGGCCGTGGTCTCCGTGGCGATCCTGTCCTTCGGCGCGGTGGCGTTCGCGCGGCGCGCCCGCGGCGCCCCGGCGGTCAGGCCCACGGAGGCATAGCCCTGTTCGCCGCCGACCTGATCGACACGGACGCCCTGCTGAACGTGGTCTGGGTCTCGCTCGCCGCGGCGGTGGGCGGGACGGCGGCGTTCTCGCTCGCGATCGCGGGCGCCGCGCGCTTCGTCGACCTGCGGCGCGAGGGACGGGCGGTCGAGGCCGGCCTGTTCGCGGCGGTCACCGGCCTTGCGCTTGCCGTCTGCCTGGGCGGGGTGGTGCTCGGGCTGTACGAGATCATCAAGACATAGCCGTTCCCATAAGCTCGGTCGGATGAAGGTGCTCGTGACAGGGGCCAGCGGGTTCGTCGGCAGGGCGACCTGCGCGGAGCTCGGTCGCCGCGGTCACGAGGTGGTGGCGCTCGTGCGGCGGCCCGGGTCCGAGCCGCGCGGCACGCATGCGCAGATCGGCGACCTCACCGATGCCGCCTCGCTCCAGGAGGCGGTGGCGAGCCAGCACGCGGACGCCGTGATCCACCTGGCCGCCGAGATCGCTTCGCAGCGCGACGCGCGGAAGGTGCGCGAGGTGAACGTCGAGGGCACGCGCCGCCTGCTCGAGGCCTGTCATTCAAGTCCCGCCAACGGTGGGGAAGACCGACCCAGGTTCGTGCTGGCCTCGACGGTCGTGACCGGCGAGGCACACGGGCGGCTGCTCGAGCCCGAGCAGCCGCTGCCCGTGGAGACGCCGTACGGCGAGTCCAAGCGCGACGCGGAGAAGCTGGTGCTCGAGTCCGGTCTCGATGCGGTCGTGGTGCGCCCGTCGCACGTGTACGGGCCCGGCGGCTGGTACGAGGACGAGCTCGTGAAGCGGCTTCGCCAGCCCGGGCGGCTGGCGGTGGTCGGGCAGGGCGACAACTGGTGGGACGTGGTGCGCGTCGAGGACGTCGCCACCGCGCTGGCCGACGCAGCCGAACGCGCGCCGGCCGGCGCCGTCTACCACGTCGTCGACGACGAGCCGATCACGTTCTACGATTTCGTCGCGCTGACCGCGAAGGCACTCGGCCTGGGGCCGCCCCGGCGCATCCCGATCTGGCTGGCGAACGTCGCCGCCGGCCGCAACGCGGTGCGCGCGGCCGTACGCTCGGCGCGCTCGTCGAACGCGCGGATCAAGCGCGAGCTCGGCTGGCGTCCGGCCTATCCGACTGCGGCGGAGGGCGTGCCAGACGCCGTCGCACAAATGCGAACCTGAGGTGCTTGATCCCACGGCCACGCACGCACGGATGACGCGTCATATCTTCGGTGGATCTGCGTCCTCGGGTTCGCCCATGCAACCAGCATGGGCTTCACCCTGCGTCCTTGCCCACCTCGATCTGCCGCGCCCCCGCGCGCACGCGGCCATGGAATCAAGCACCTAGCCTTGGACGGGATCATTTACTCCGCGATCGGGGATCGCTATCTCGCCGAGGCGCTCACCTCGGCGCGCTCGTCCCTCCGCTTCAACCACGTGCCGCATCAGATCTCCACCGATCAGGAGGTCACGCCGGCAGACACCGACCCGGACGAGCTCTCGATCCGGACGTACCGGCCCGGTGACGACGCGTTCGCCGAGAAGATCCACAGCATGGCCGCGTCCCCGTTCGAGCGGTCGATCTTCCTCGACACAGACACATACGTCACCAATTACATCTGCCATCTCTTCGACCTGCTCGACAAGTACGACATGGCGGCGGCGTTCGCCCCCGGGTACCGCGGCAGGAAGGACCCGGAGGTGCCGACCGCCTTCTACGAGCTCAACACGGGCGTGATCGTGTGGCGGTCCGGCGAGCGCACCGCCTCCTTCTTCGCGGACTGGCTGGACACCTACGTGCAGATGACCCGGGAGCGGCCTTTTCACCCGCTGCCCGGCAGCGGGTTCGAGCAGCCGGCCTTCCGCCGGTGCGCGTGGCGACACGAGCTGGCGCTCTACGTGCTCGGGCCGGAGTACAACTACCGTCCGAAGAAGCCCGGCAGCGTCGTGGCCCAGGTCCGGGTGCTGCACGGCCGCCGCATGGACTTCGAGAAGGTGGCCGCGAAGGTGAACGGGGACGACGGGGCCCGGGCGTTCCAGTCGCTCACCGCGCGCTCGCGCGAGCGATGATGGCGATCCTCCCGGGGCACGTCCACTTCTACCGCCGGATCTTCGAGATCCCGGGCTTCCTCGCGGAGCCGATGCTGACGCTCGGCCACCAGGACATGTTGGGAAGGGACCTCCCGGAGGACTTCGCCTACAAGAACCTGAGAGAGCTGGTGGCCGCGAGGGGCGTGAACGCGCTCACGACGATCGATCTGTACGACCGCCGGGCGGACCTTCGCTACGACCTCAATCTCCCGGTGCCCGACACCGAGCACGAGCGCTACCGCACGGTGCTCGACATCGGGACGCTCGAGCACCTGTTCGACACGCGGCAGTGCCTGGAGAACTGCCTCCGCATGGTGAAGACGGGCGGCCACTACCTCCTGCACACGGCCGTCCGCGGGTATTCGCGGCACGGCCTGCACACGTTCGATCCGGACGTGATGGTGCAGGCGCTGGAGCTGAACGCGTTCGACGTGCGGTTTCTGGCCTACAGCTCGAAGGAGGGTGAGGAGCTGGAGCGCCCCGAAGACGCCGAGGACGTGCTGATCTGGGTGGTCGGCCAGAAGACCGCGCCGATGAGCGCCTTTCAGATTCCCCAGCAGGGCAAATGGGAGCGCAAGTGGGCGCGGAAGGGAGATCCGCCCGCAAGCTCCTGAGCGCTCCGCTGGAGCTAGTGGGACGAGCCGCTGACGAGGGTCGCGGACGCGAGCAGCGCGGCGGACATCAACGCGATCGTGACGACTCGCCGGCGCCGTGGGGTCAGCCACGAGAACCGCTTGGCGCCAAGCCACGAGCGTGCGCCGGTGGCGCCGGCCATCGCGCTCATCGCACCCACCATGCACTGCATGCACACGCTTCCGATTGTATGCATGCGAAGGGGTTCAGGACTCGTACCGTCTTGCCGATCACTAGTTGGTCGTTCCTCATGCACCACCCGACTCAAGGAGGGGTCGGATCGTGCTCTCATCCACCCGCCTGGGCAGGCGAACTCGACTTGCAGCAACGCTCGGCGCCGTTTTGGCGCTCGGCGCGATTGCCGTCCCCACGGCCGGCGCCACGAGTGGCGACGGCGGCGTGCGCGCCTCGTACTTCCGGCTCCCTTCCAGCGGCATGCCCGACCCGAACCTCGGCCCGCAGCCGGGCAAGACGGTCACCGGCACGATCGCTCCGGACGGGCTCAGCGCGGTTCCTCCCGCCGGCGCCCCCGCCGCTGTGGTGCGCACGATCCGGGCGGCAAACCGGATCGCGGGCAAGCCCTACCGCTGGGGCGGCGGCCACCGGCGGTTCGACGACTCGGCCTACGACTGCTCAGGCGCTGTGAGCTTTGCGCTGCGCGGCGCGGGACTGGTGTCGACGCCGCTCGACTCGCGCGGCCTTCATGCGCTGGGGTCAGACGGGCGGCGGCTCGTGGATCACCGTCTACGCGAATCGGGGCCACGCCTACCTGGTGGTCGCGGGCCTGCGCTTCGACACCTCGGGACCGGGCGGCAAAGGCCCGCGCTGGCGGCCGAGCCCGCGACCCGCGACGGGCTTCAGCGCACGACACTTCCCCGGGCTTTAGAGCCCTTAGACCGGCCCGAGACCGCGGTCAGCGCCAACCCGGCGAGATAGAGGCCGACGATCGCCGCCGCGATCGAAGCGCCGCCGGCCGTGCCGGCGTAGTAGGAGAGGTACAGCCCGCCCGCGCCGCCCGCGATCGCGGTGAGCGTGGCAAGGCACATCATCGGCACGACCCGGTCGGCGAAGAGTCGCGCGACCGAGGCGGGACCGACCAGCAGAGCGACCACCAGCAGGTTGCCGAGCGCCTGCACCGCCACCACGATCGCGCTCGCCACGAGCGCGAGCAGCATCAGCTCCGTGGCCAGCGGCCTGCCGCCGAGCGCCCGCGCGCTCGCGCGGTCGAAGCCCGCGAGCAGCAGCTGGCCGTGCAGCAGCCGCAGGCCCACGAGCACGACCAGCGCCAGTGCGGCGGCCGCGAGCAGGTCGCCGTCCGAGACCGCGAGCACGTCGCCGAAGAGAATCCCCCCGATTCCCGGCGGCGAAGAGGGCGAGAGCGCGAGCAGCGCCCCGAGCCCCACGAGCGACGTGATCGCCACCGCCACGGCCGTGTCCGCGCCGATGCCCTCGATCCGCTGGGCGAGCCCGATCCCGAACACCGCCACGGCGAGGCCGAGCGCACCGCCGAGCAGCAGGGGAAACCCGGCCAGCGTCGCCACCACGAGCCCGGGGAACAGCGCGTGGCTGAGGGACTCGGCGCTGTAGGAGAGCTCGTACAGGACGATCCAGCAGCCCAGCGTGCCCGCCGCGATCCCCAGCAGCACGATGTCGAGGCCCGCGCGCTGCACGAGCGGCTCCGACCACGGATCGGCGATCGCCTGCCACACGGTCGCGAGGCTCATGCCTGCTCGTGGTGATGATGGTGGTGCGGCGGAAGGAGAGCGGCGCTCCTCGTGCCTCGTGTCGCTCGTCGCCGTGCGGCAGCGCGCACGAGCGCGCCGCCGTGCGTCTCCTCCAGCACCGGGCGGGTGAGCGTCTCCTGCGCGGGGCCGAAGGCCACCTGGCGGCGGTTCAGGCAGAGCACCAGGTCCCAGGCGCGCGCCTGCTCGACGTCGTGCGTGGCGATCATCAGGCCGTGCCCGCGCTCGGCGAGCTGGTCGATGACCGCCGTGACGCGGCGACTGCTGGCCGTGTCGATCCCGCTGAACGGCTCGTCCAGCAGGAGCAGCCTGCGCCTCCTGCATCAGCGCTCGCGCGATCAGCACGCGCTGGCGCTGGCCGCCCGACAGCTCCCCGAACGTGCGCTGCGCGAGCGCCTCGAGCCCGAGCAGCTCGAGCGCCTCGATCGCCCGGCGCCGCTCGACGCGCCCGGGCCGCCGCCACCAGGGCAGCCGGCCGAGCGCGCCCATCAGCACCACGTCGAGGGCGCTGACCGGATAGTCGAGCCGCGACCGGTCGCTCTGAGGAACGAAGCCGCACGGCAAGTCCACCTCCACGATTCCCTCGGTCGGCGGCAACACGCCCAGCATCACCTTGAAGAGCGTGGACTTGCCGCCGCCGTTCGGGCCGAGCACTCCGATCCGATCGCCTTCGCGCACCTGAAACGAGACGTCCTCGATCGCCGGCGGCCCACCGTAGCCGGCGCTTACCGACTTCGAGCTCGGCGAGCATCACCCTTCGATGCGGCAGCCCAGCCGTCCGCCCGACAGCCCGAGCGCGATCGTGCGCGCGTTCGTCGCTTCCATCTTCAGATACGTGTCCGCGCTCGATCCTTCCGGCCCGAGCGTGTCTCCGTAGAGCGTCAGGCCCGCAGCCGCACCCGTCTCACGGGCGATCGCGCGGGCCAGCTTCGGGCTCAGCGAGTTCTCGGGAAAGATGCTTCTGACGTGCTCGCGGCGCACCAGGTCCGCGAGGCGCGACAGGTCTCGCGCCGACGGCTGCGCCTGCGGTGGTCTGGGAGGGGATCACCGCGCCCACGACCTCGAGCCCGTAGCGGTGGGCGAAGTACCCGAAGGCGTCATGGTCGGTGACGAGCTTGCGGCGGCTCTCCGGGATCCTGCCGATGCAGGCCTGGATCTGCCCGTCCAGCGTCCGGAGCTTCGTCTCGTACGCTGCGGCCCGCCGCGCGAAGCTCGCCCGTGCCGAGGGTTCGACGCGCTCGAGCGCGTCGCGCGATCTCGCGCACCGCGGCGGTCGCGTTGCGCGGGTCGTGCCACCAGTGCGGATCGTGCTCGCTGCGCTCGGGCCCGGTCGTCTCACCGGGCAGCTGACTGGGGAGCTGCTCCGTCAGGTCTACGACTTCCGGATCGCCGCCTGCCTCGTCGACCAGGTTCGCGATCCACTCGTCGAGCCCATCGCCGTTCGTGAAGACCACCTTCGCGTTCGCGAGCGCCTCGACGTCCGCGGGCCGCGGCTCGTACTCGTGGGGATCGGTGTTCGGCTGCAGGAGCTGGTGAACGTTTGCCTGGTCGCCGCCCACCACACGGGTCCAGTCGCCGATCTGGGTGGTGGTGGCGACGACGTCGACCTTGCCGTCGCTGCTGCCGGTGGAAGTGGAGCCGCAGCCGGCCGCCACGACCGCCGATTGCCAGGGCCGCCAGCGCGGCCGGGGCAAGGCGCGCATGCGGGATGCGCCGCGGCCTCGCGGGCGAGTGCCGAGACCGCGAACACGCCGCCGGACAGGGTCGCGATCGTCGCGCCGGGCGGCGCGTTCAGCTCCACCGAGAGCCAGACTCCGACCACGCTCTCAGCAGCCGTCAGCACGCACGGTCGCGAGCTGCCAGGCCGGCAGGCGATTGATCCACAGGCGTGTGGTCGCGGCGGGGACGACGAGCAGTGCGGTCGCGAGCAGCGCGCCGACAGCCGACAGCGAGGCGACCACCACCAGCGCCACCAGGCCGAGCAGGACGGCGTTCTGCAGGCCGTCCCTGGCGCCGATCGTGCGCAGGCCCTCCCTGTCGAACCCGGACGCGAGCCAGGTGGGCCCGAACGCGAAGCCGGCGAGGACCGTGACCGCGCTCGCGGCGGCGGCGAACACGACGTCGCTCGACTCGACCAGGAACAGGCTGCCGAACAGCAGCGTGTCGACGTTCGTGCCCGAGTGGAAGACATCGCTTGCGAGCAGCACGCCGAGCGCGAGCGCTCCGGTCAGCGCCAGCGCCGTCAGGTTGTCGTAGCCGCCGCGGCGTCCGCGGGCCAGCAGCGCCGACGCCGGCGGCGAAGAGCAGCGCCGCTCCGATCGCGCCGAGGGGCGCGGCGAAGCCGAGCCCGTCGGCCAGCACGAGCCCGGGGAAGGCGGCCGCGCCGACCGCGTGCGAGAAGAACGCGAGGCCGCGCAGCACGATCCAGGTGCCGAGCAGGCCTGCGCCGACGGACAGCAGCGGCGAGCTCGAGCATGCCGCGTTGGACGAACTCGCAGTTGGAAGGCGTCAAGCATCGGGGAGCGAGGCTATCAAATAATGGGAACCATTCTCATTCGCAACAGGATCGACTATCATCGCCGGCGTGGCGCGGAGAGCCGGGCAGCGAGCGGAATGGGCGGAGCACGCACGGGACGAGCTCCGCAAGGCGGGCCACCGCAGCGGCGGCGCCCGCACCGCTGTGCTGGACGTGATCGCGCGGCAGGACTGCTGCCTGACGGCCCAGGAGATCTTCGACGACCTGCGCACCGGCGGCCGTGACGCCGGCATCGCGAGCGTCTATCGCGCGCTCGAGCTCCTCACCCGGATGGGCCTGGTTCGAAGGGTGGAGCTCTCGGAGGCGGCGGCCTATGAGCCTGCGCTTCCGGGCGGGGAGCATCATCACCACGTGGTCTGCGACCGCTGCGGCAAGGTCAGCCCGTTCGAGGACGAGGCGCTCGAGCGGGCCATCGATCGCCTGGCGGGACGGCTCGAATACGACGTCGGCGGACACGACGTCGTGCTGCGCGGCGCGTGCGCGAGCTGCCGCGAGTAGCGAGCGGCGCGGCCGTGCTGCTCGCGGTCGCGCGTCGCGGGAGGATGCGGCGGCGACGGCTCCGGCGGTGGCTCGAGCCGCACGGACGCGGTGTCCGCGAAGCAGCAGGTCGCCAACTACTTCGCGGCGTTCAACCGCGGCGACGGGGCTGCCGCCTGCGCGCTTGCTGACGCCGCAGGCCGAGGCCGGCGTTCCCAGCCTGTCGGACCGCGTCGAGTCGCCGGATTGCGAAGGCGCGATTCGTGAGCTCTCCCGCGTCAGCGAGCATCTTCGCTCGCCGCAGGTCGCGGTCAAGGTGACGGGCGAGCGCGCGATCGCGAAGGTAAGGAACAGGCGCCCTCCATATCAGAGCGACGTGCTGCTCCAGAAGGGCGACGACGGCTGGCGCATCGCCTTCCCGCCGGCGCTGCTCGAGCGGTACACGACCCCGCCCGGAATCCCCAGCGAGCTCGGCGAGCACGGCCGGCAGAAGTCCGGCTCAGTCCGCGGAATGCCTGTCGGCGACGCCGCAGAGCGCCTTGAAGCTCGCCTGGAGGAAGTCGTTCCCGGCCGAGGTCGCCAGCACCGCCGTCACCGTCCGGCCCGCTCGCGGCGAGGCGACGCGCAGCCCGACCAGGCCGAGCGCGCTCCAGGCGCCGACACAACGGGTGCACATCACCAGCTCGCCCACGGCGCGGCGCACGCGGCGGCCCCGCGGACGATGGGGGTCCACGGGGTCGTCCACGAACGGCTCGCGCACCCACGCGCCGATGCGCTCGCGCGCGATCACCTTGGAGAGCGCAAAGCTCGCCGCGCTCAGCGGTATGAGCTCCGGCAGCGAGATCTCGTGCTCTCCGCCCGAGCGCTCCCTGGTCGCGATCAGGACGCCGGTCAGCAGCAGGCCGTAGACGGCGTTGATCGCGCCGTAGTCGCGGGGGAGAGGATCCGGGCGATTGGCCGTCGCGCATGCCGGCCGCCGGTGACTGCTCGATCGCGTGTGTCATGCCGGCGCCTTGATACCCGTCAAGCCGCGGCTTGACGCCTCGCCTGGCGGAGGCCCCTCTTCGCCAGGAAGCCGTTGGCGAGCAGCAGCAGGGTCTTGTTGCCGGGGGCCCGGAAGCCGAACTCGGTGTGCGGCGCGTATCGCGCCCGCGAGCGGTCCTCGCCGACCGACATCCAGCCCGTGTGCCCGCGGGTCTCGAGGCCGACCAGGCCGGCGTTGTAGCGGTGCGCGAGCAGCCCGGCGCGGCGGCCGCCGGCAGGAAGGGGTCGCGCAGCTCGTCACCGAGATGCCGGCGGCATCGCCGCCGCCGATCTGCACGGGCCGCACCTCGGGATACCCGTCGGCGCCCACGAAGGTGAGCAGCTGGTTCGGCAGCCCTCCGATCCGGCGAGCCGCCTTCTCGGCGTCCAGGCGCGGGCCGGCCCCGTTCTTCGGCTCCTCCTGGGGAGGGGGCTCGCTCTCCGGAACGGGCGTGCCGAACACGCGCGGGCTCCCGGCCGCCTCTGCGTCCGGCCAGGCGACGATGCGCTCGACGCGCACCGTCACCGGCACGCGGTCGGCGTAGTACTCCTGCAGCCAGCGGTCCCAGAAGAGCCTGCCCCGCTTGGGCGGGCCCATGAAGCGTTCCGCGTGCGGACCGATCACGTCCTCGAGCAGCGCTCGGTCGGGCTTGGTCAGGGGTGTCGCATGGCCCTGCACGAGCACGAAGTCCGGTCCTTGCGCGAACCCGTGCTCACGCGCGTGGTAGGCAAGCGCGATGCGGGGATTGCGCTGGATCCGCTCGAGCTTCTTGCCGAACCCGAGCGAGGTCGTGAACGTGACCGTGCCCGCCTCCCGGTCGCGCATCCCGATGGGCGCGACCGCGGTCACGACCGCACCTCCCGCCGGGGTGCAGTAGGCGAGGCCCGTCGTCAGGTCCCCGGTGAGGATCTGGTCGATGTCGTCTGGCCAGGTGACGATGGGCGGGAGCCTATTGTTCGTCGTCCCTCCAGGCATGGCTGATCAAGTCTTCGTCCAAGCCACGACCGTCCCCTGCTCGTGCGAGGAGGCGTTCCGCTGAACCTCACGATGCATGCCCGCGGCGGCGAGCCGATGAACGTCCTGGTCACGGGCGCCAGCGGGTTCATCGGCTCCGCGCTCGTCGCCGGCCTTGACGACCGGCGGACACTCGGTGCGCAAGCTCACCCGCGGCACGCCGTCAGGCGAGGACGAGTACCGGTGGGATCCCGCCGCCGGGGACATCGAGCCAGCTGCGCTCGCCGGGCTCGATGCGGTGGTCCATCTCGCGGGCGAGAGCGTCGCCGGCCGGTGGACGGCGGACAAGAAGGAGCGGATCCTGCGCAGTCGCGTGGAAGGCACACGCACCGTGAGCGAGGCACTCGCGAGCCTCAGCGATCCTCCTCGGGTGCTCGTCTGCGCGTCTGCGATCGGCTACTACGGCGACCGCGGCGACGAGGTGCTGACCGAGGAAAGCCCGTCCGGCGACGGCTTTCTGGCGGAGGTCGTGCGGGAGTGGGAGGCCGCGTCGCGGCCGGCGGAGGAGGCCGGGATCCGCGTCGTGCGACTGCGGTTCGGGATCGTGCTGAGTCCCGCGGGCGGCGCGTTGCGCACGATGCTGAGGCCGTTTCGCCTCGGAGTGGGCGGGCGCATCGGCAGCGGGCGGCAGTGGATGAGCTGGGTCGCGATCGACGACGTCGTGGGCGCGATCCACCATGCGCTTTTCACGCAAGAGCTCGCCGGAGCGGCGAACACAGTCGCGCCCAACCCCGTTACGAATGCCGAGTTCACGAAGACGCTCGGGCGGGTGCTTGCGCCGGCCGGCGCTGCTTCCGGTCCCGGCGCCGGCGTTGCGGCTGGTGCTCGGTGAGTTCTCGCAAGAGGCGCTCGGGAGCCTTCGCGTGACGCCGAAGAGGCTGCGCGAGAGCGGCTACGAGTTTCGCCTCCCGGACATCGAGCCGGCGCTGCGGCACGTGCTCGGACGCCTCTAGCCGGGCCGCAGTTCCCGGGCGACCTTCTCCAGATCCTCCACGAGCGCCGCCATCGCGGCCTCGCGCTCCTCCTTGTCGGTGCGGAGAACCGACGAAGGATGCACCGTCGCCGTCACGCGCTCGGCAAGCGGCGAGGCCAGCCACTTTCCACGCTGCCGGGTCACCCGGAACTGGCGGCCGATCAGCGCCTGCGCGGCCACCGCGCCGAGGCAGACCAGCACGCGCGGCTGCACGGCCGCGAGCTCGCCGTCGAGCCACGGCCGGCAGGCGGAGATCTCCTCGAGGTTCGGCTTCTGGTGGATCCGGCGCTTGCCGCGCGGTCGCCACTTGAAGTGCTTCACGACGTTCGTGAGATAGACCTGGGCGCGGTCGATGCCGGCGCGCTCGAGCGCGGTGTCGAGCACCTTGCCCGCCGGCCCCACGAACGGCCGCCCCTCGAGGTCCTCGCGGTCGCCCGGCTGCTCTCCGACCATCATCACCTCCGCATCCGGCGATCCTTCGCCGAACACCGTCTGGGTGCCGGCCTGCCAGAGATCGCAGGCGCGGCAGCCCTGCGCCCTTTGCCTCAGCTCGTCTAGGTCGAGTGCGGCGACTTCGCCGCCGCCCTCGCCGAGGGCGATCTGTCCCCTGACGTCTGCCATCTCACCACCACTTCCGACCTACCCCCGCACCCGGAAGGCGAACCGCCCGATTGGCGTGCCCTTGACGCCCGGTCGCGTGTACCCGACGGTCCCGCGGTACCTGCCCCGGCACCAGCGCTTGGCTTTCTTGCCCTTGCCCTTGAACGGCCGCAATTGCACGCGCACCGCACGGTCTGCGTGATACGCGACGCCGGCCGACGTGAGCGCGAGCGACCCGCACCCGGGCGGCCCCTTCACCGAGATCGAGAAGTAGTCGCGGTTCGGTCCCACCGCGGCGATCGACCGGAACTTGACCATGAACGCACGCGTCCGCCCGCCCTTCGCGGGCGACACGGCAGGGAACGGAGGGATCAGGTAGCGCCGCTTCTCGCAGTTGGTCAGACGGTCGCCCTTGTCCGCCTTCACGGTGTCGGTCCCGCTGCCACAGTTGACCTGATCGCGCCGTCCGTTCGCGACGTTGACTCGGTCGCGACCGCCGCCGCCCACCACTTGGTTGCGACCGGTCCCGAGCGGCTCGGTGGGCGAGTAGATGCGCGGCACCTCTGTGATCGTGTCGTCGCCCGGGCCGCCGCGCGGCTTGTCCGCGCCCGCGCCCCCATATAGGTAGTCGTCGCCACCCTGTCCGCGGAGCACGTCGCCGCCCGCGCCACCCCGGATCGTGTCGCGCGCGCCGCCACCCCACAGGCGGTCCGCGCCGCCGCCACCGTCGAGCCGGTCGGCGTCCTGCTCGCCCATCAGGTCGTCGGCACCGGCGTCGCCCGCGAGACTGTCGTCTCCATTCGATCCCTCGAGGCGGTCGTCGCCGGCGGCGCCGAGCAGCTGGTCCGAGTCGAACCCTCCGTTCAGGCAGTCGTTGCCGCGCGCGCCGGCGAGCCGATCGTCGCCGCCGAGGCCGAGGATGCGGTCGTTCTGAGGCGTGCCGTCGAGGCTTTCGGGAAGCGCCGTGCCGGTGATCACGTTCTTGCAGCCGGACGGGTCCGGTCGCGCGGGAGCCGGCACGGCCACGCCCGCGAACACGGCCAGCGCGATGACGACCAGTGAGATGCGCATCGCTTCAAAATAGAGCGGCTCTCGGTCGCGGGCGCCGGGTAGGGTTCGCGACGATGAGTCTCTACGGCCGGTTCTTCGCCGCCACGTACGACCGCATGCTCGCCGGCACGGAGGAGGCGGGGCTGGGCGAACGGCGGCACGCGCTGCTCGCGTCCGCGGGCGGCCGCGTGATCGAGATCGGCGCCGGCACGGGCGTGAACCTCGCCCACTACCCGGATGCCGTAACGGACCTCGTGCTGACCGAGCCGGAGGAGCCGATGGCCAAGCGGCTCGAAAAGCGGGCACAGTCCGAGCCCAACGATCGGCCCGTCACCGTCGTGCGTACGGCCGCGGAAAGCCTCCCGTTTCCGGACAACCATTTCGACACGGCGGTCTGCACGCTCGTGCTGTGCACCGTCCGCGATCCCGAGCGGACGCTGAGCGAGCTCGACCGCGTCTTGAAGCCAGGCGGCCGGCTCCTCTTTCTCGAGCACGTGCGGTCCGACGATCCGCGGCTCGCCAAGTGGCAGGATCGCTTCGCGCCGCTCTGGCGCCGGCTCGGACACGGCTGCAACTGCAACCGCCCGACACCGGAGCTGATTCGCTCCAGATTCGAGAACGTGGAGATCGAGGAGGGCGAGCTTCCGAAGGCTCCGCCGATCGTGCGCCCGCTGCGAGTCGGCCGCGCGGTCGCGCCTTGAGCGCGGCCTATGTGCCGGACTGTCCGTTCTGCCGGATCGCCCGCGGCGAAGCGGACGAACCGCTCGTGGTGCTCGAGGACGAGGCTACTCTCGGCTTCCTCGACCACCGCCCGCTCTTCCCCGGTCACACGCTGCTGATTCCCCGGGACCACGTCGAGACGCTCCCCGACCTCCCCGACGACGTGCTGCCGGAGCTGTTCTCGAACGCGCGGCTGCTCGCCCGCGCGATGGAGGAGGGGCTCGGCGCCGAGGGCTCGTTCGTGGCGATCAACAACCGTGTGAGCCAGAGCGTCCCGCACCTGCATGTACACGTCGCCCCGCGGCGGCGCAAGGACGGACTGCGCGGCTTCTTCTGGCCCCGTCAGAAGTACGAAAGCGACGAGCAGGCGGCCGCGGTGGCGGCCCAGCTGCGTGAATCCATTGCGACCCTGCGGTCACCGAGCGGCTAGAACCGGAGAAGGAAGGCGCCGCGGTCACGGCGAAGCCTTAGCCCGGCACGTTGTCCGGGAGAAAGAAGGAGCTGCATGGGCGTCGAGCAGGGACTGCAGGAGTTCAGGGAGACGAACGACGGCGAAGCCTTCTCGCTACAGAATCAGAAGCTGCTCAAGGTCGAGCTGTCCGACGTCACGATCCAGGCCAAGCTCGGTGCGATGGTCGCCTACCAGGGTGAGGTGAAGTACGAGCACGCCGGCTCGGGTGGGCTCTCGAAGTTCATCAAGAAGAGCGTCACGGGCGAGGGCACGCGGCTCATGAAGATCTCCGGCAGCGGTGAGGTCTTCCTGGCCGACCACGCTCAGGAGATCCACCTCGTGAAGCTCCAGGACGACAAGCTCACGATCAACGGCGCGAACCTGCTCGCCTTCGACGCCGGGATCGACTGGGACATCAAGAAGGTGCAGGGCGTCTCGGGCGCGCTCGCGGGCGGCCTCTTCAACCTCGAGCTCACGGGCTCCGGCTCGGTCGCGCTGCTGTCCGACGGCCCGCCGCTCCTTTTGCAGGTGGACGAGGCGCCGACCTTCGCCGACCCGGCTGCCGCGATCGCGTGGTCCAGCGGCGTCTCAACCTCGGTCAAGACCGACATGAGCATGAAGTCGTTGATCGGGCGCGGCTCGGGCGAGTCCGTGCAGCTTGCCTTCAGTGGCACCGGGTGGCTCTTGATCCAGCCGTCCGAGGGCGTGCTGGAAGGTGGCCAGACCGCGAGCCGCGGACGTGGCGGGGGCCTCGGCGACCTGCTCGGGAACTAGTAGGTCTAGGTCGGGACCAGGGCGCCGGGCGTGAGCTCGGCCAGCCACCGCTCCTCGAACCGGTTCGAGGCGGCGATCGCCGAATAGAGACGCGCGCTCGGCCGAGGCGTTCGCTCCTGAGTGCGCTCGTCGAGCTCGACGAGGCCGAAGCGCAGGTCCCAGCCGGAGTACCACTCGAAGTTGTCGACCAGCGTCCAGTGGTAGTAGCCGCGCAGGTCGACGCCGCGGCGGATCACGTCGTGCATCGCGCGCGCGGCGGTCGCGATCACCCACGGCCGCACGCGGTCGGCCCGGTCCGGATACCCGCTCTCGAGCACGTAGACGGGCTTGCCGAGCGCCGCCAGCCGCTCCGCGAAGTCGGCGATGCCCTGCGGGTAGGGCTCGCCGAAGAGGTCGTCGGATGTCGGATCGCCTCGGATCGCGTCGGCGGGGACCACGCGGCGGCCGAACATCTCGCGAGCGTGCCGCGGGTCGAACGCGATCCGGATCAGCGCGTAGACGTTGATGCCGGCGAAGTCGAAGGTGCCCCGCACCTCGCCGAGGTCGCCGGCGAGCGAGCCGCCGAGCGACTTCGGCATGCGCCCGTGCCGGAGCAGGTGGGGAAACGGCTCGTTGAACGAGCTGTCGTAGAAGGCGGCAAGCAGGCGGTCCAGTCGCCGGTGCGGCCGGGCCGGCCGGAACGTGACGCAGTGGTGCGCCCAGCCGACGCTCGCGTGCGGCTGAAGCTCGTGAATGCGGCGGTAGGTGCGCGCATGTGCCCGGGCGACGTTTGCCTGAGCGCGGGTCGCGAGTCCGGCGCGGCCGTGGAGCCCCGGCGGGAAGTGACCGGTCACGTACCCCTCGGTCGTATAGACGTTCGGCTCGTTGAACGTGACCCAGGTGTCGCAGAGGTCGGCCAGCGCCTCGACCGCGCGGCTCGCGTAGCGCGTGAACAGGTCGGGCGAGTCCTCACGAAGAAAGGCTCCCGAGATCTCGAACCAGATCGGGTTCGTGAAGTGATGCAGCGTGATCATCGGTTCGATTCCCCGTTCGCGAAGCGCCGCCACGATCTCGCGATAGCGCTCGAGCGCGGCCTCGTCCCAGTGCCCTGGGCCGGGGCTCGATCCGGCTCCACTCGACCGAGAGGCGCAGCGACCGGATGCCGAGCTCCCGCGCGAGGTCGAAATCCCGCTCTGCGTTTGCCCACCAGTCGCACGCGACGCCGCTGCGATTACCGGCCCGCACGTGCCCGAGCGCTTCCCAGCGCGACCACGAGCTGTCCGGGCTGGTGGCGGCGCCCTCGCACTGGAACGCCGACGTCGCCACGCCCCAGGCGAAGCCCTCGGGGAACTCGAAGATGCCTTCCACGGCCGTGCCTGTATAACAGGGCGAATGCCGCACCCGCGCATAGAGCTCCTCTGGTGGGAGGGCTGCCCTTCCTGGAAGGAGACGCTCGAAGACCTCGAAGCCGCCGTCGCCGACGTGGGCCTCGACCCGGCCCGCATCGTGGTCCGCGAGATCGACGACTGGTTGCACGCCGAGGAGGAGCACTTCGTCGGCTCCCCGACGATCCGGGTCGACGGGCGCGACATCAAGCCTCCGGAGCCGGAGGAGGCGCCCAGTCTCAGCTGCCGGGTCTACCGGCTGCGCGACGGCCGCCCGTCGCCGACCCCCGACCCCGCCGACCTCCGCGACGCGCTTGCGCGTGTCGCCGCGCGCACATGAACCCGGCCGTGGGCGACAGGGCTGCCCGACTTCTCCCTTCCGGACACGGCGGGCGGCGAGCACTCGCTCCTCGGTGGCACGGCGCTGGGCACCGTGGTCGTCTTCACCTGCAACCACTGCCCGTACGCGTTGGCGTGGCAGGACCGCATCAACGACGCCGCGCGCGACTACGCCGACCGCGGCGTGCGCTTCCTCGCGATCAACTCCAACGACGCCGAGCGCTATCCGAGGGACTCCTACGAGGCGATGCAGCAGCGGGTGCTCGACGAGGACTGGCCGCTGCCGTACCTGTACGACCAGAGCCAGGAGGTGGCGCGCGCTTACGGCGCAAAGGTGACGCCGGACGTGTTCGTGGTCGACGCGGACGGCGTGCTGCGCTACCGGGGCGCGCCGGACGCCGACTACGGCGACCCGTCGCAGGGCGGCGCGTGGCTGCGCGGTGCGCTCGACGCGGTGCTCGAGGACCGCGCCCCCGAGCCGGCCGAGACCGAGCCCGTCGGGTGCTCCATCAAGTGGAAGCCTTAGCGGGCCTTTCATCGAACCGCGGATTTACCCGAATATGTCGGGTCGATCCGAGCTTCGATGAGCGCTCCGACCCTCGACCCCTTACCCAGCCGGTTTTTTTCAGCTAGCCGCGCGGCCTGCCCAAGCCCTAGACCGTCAGCGCCTCGCGCAGGATCCGGTCCTGCTCGATGTGGTGCGCGGCGGGGTAGCCCTCGCCGGTCGAGGCCCGGTACGGGCGGCCCACGTAGTCGAGCTTCACGCCCGGTGGGACCATCTCGCGCTCGCGGTTGCGCGTGAACATGAAGCGCCGCGCGCCCATGTTCTTCGGCTCCTCCTGGACCCAGATGATCTCCTCGAGGTTCGGGTAGCTCGCCATCAGCTCCACGATCTGCTCGCGCGGGAACGGGTACAGCAGCTCGACGCGCGCGACCGCGACCTGCTCGTTGCCGGCGTAGCGCTCGTGACCCGTGAGGTCGTAGTAGATCCGCCCCGTGCAGAGCAGCAGCCGGGTCACCTTGTCGCGCCGGGTCGCGGCCGTGGGGTCGTCGATCACGCGCTGGAACGACCCCTCCGCCAGCTCGCGCACGGTCGAGAACGAGCGCTGGTTTCGCAGCAGGCTCTTGGGCGTGAACACGATCAGCGGCCGGCCCTTCTCGACCAGCGCCTGCCGCCGCAGCAGATGGAAGTACTGCGCCGGCGTCGAGACGTTCGCGGCGCGGAGGTTGCCTTCGGCGGCGAGCGTCAGGAAGCGCTCCTCGCGAGCGCTCGAGTGCTCCGGGCCGCCACCCTCGTAGCCGTGCGGGAGCAGCAACGTGAGCCGTGAGGTCTCGCCCCACTTGGCGAGCCCGGACACGATGAACTGGTCGATCGTCACCTGCGCGGCGTTCACGAAGTCGCCGAACTGTGCCTCCCAGAGCACCAGCGTCTCGGGCGCCTGGATCGCGTAGCCGTACTCGAACCCGAGCGCGCCCACCTCCGACAGCGGGCTGTTGTGGATCTCGAACGAGGCCGTTGCGTCGGGGAGATGCTGGATGGGCGCGTACGGCGTGCCCTTCTCGGCGTCGTGCAGCACCAGGTGGCGCTGGCTGAACGTGCCGCGCGCGGTGTCCTGCCCGGTCAGCCTGAGCGGCGTGCCCTGCACCAGCAGGGTCGCGAACGCGAGCGACTCCGCCTGGCCCCAGTCGACGGGGTCGTCGGCGCCCACCTGGGCGCGCTTCTCCCGCTGCGGGGCAAGCTTGCGGTGGACCTTGAAGTCCTCGGGTGCGGAGAACACCTGCCGGTTGAGCTCGAGCAGCTTGTCGAGCGGGTAGCCGGTCTCGGGCTCCTCGCTGGCGCTGCGGTCGAGCTGGTGCTCGGCCGTCACGGGCCCGCCACCCTCGTGGCGGACGCGCTCGTGCGCCCCGGCGAGCTCGCGCGAGCGCCTCCTTCAGCAGGCGGTCCGGCTCCTCCGGCGCGACCATCCCCTGCTCGACCAGGCGGTCGGCGTAGAGCTTGCGCACCGACGGGTGCTTGCGGATCACGTCGTACATGCGCGGCTGGGTGTACGCCGGCTCGTCGGTCTCGTTGTGGCCGAAGCGCCGGTAGCCGATCAGGTCGATCACGACGCCCTGGCGGAACTCCTCGCGGAACGCCATCGCGAGCCGCACGGCGGAGATGCAGGCCTCGGGGTCGTCGGCGTTCACGTGGATGATCGGCATGTCGAAGCCCTTCGCGAGGTCGGACGCGTAACGCGTGGAACGCGACTCCTCCGGCTCGGTCGTGAAGCCGATCTGGTTGTTGGCGATGATGTGGATCACGCCGCCGGTGGAGTAGCCCGCCAGCGCCTCGAGGTTGAGCGTCTCCGCGACCACGCCCTCGCCGGGGAAGGCGGCGTCGCCGTGGATCAGGATCGGCAGCGCCCGCCGCGGGAAGTGCTTCGCCTGCTGGCTGTCGCGCTCGGTCTGATCGGCGCGCGTGCGACCTTCGACGACGGGATCGACGTACTCCAGATGGCTCGGGTTGGAGGCGAGCGTGACGCGCAGCTCCTTGCCCTCGCCGTGTGACGTAGTCGCCCTCGGCGCCCTGGTGGTACTTCACGTCTCCGGTGCCGCCGCGCGGACGTGCGGTGATCACGTCGATGTCCTTCTCGCCCTCGAACTCGGCCAGGATCTCCTCGTACGGGCCGCCCGACCGCGTGCGCGAGCACGTTCAGCCGGCCGCGGTGCGCCATTCCCAGGAACGCCTCCCTCACGCCCGCGTCGACCGCCAGGCCGAAGGTCTCGTCGAGCATCGGGATCAACGCGTCGAGCCCCTCGATCGAGAAGCTCTTGGAGCCGAGGAAGGACCGGTGCAGGTAGGTCTCGAGCGCCTCCGCATCGGTCAGGCGCGCGAGCACCGCGCGCTGCTCCTCGCGCGACAGCGGCCGCCGGTACTTGCCCGACTCGATCCGCTGCCGCAGCCAGACGCGCTTCTGGTGGTCGGAGATGTGCTCGATCTCGTAGGCGATCGTGCCGCGTGTAGATGGCGCGCAGGTGGGGAAGCGCCTCGGCCAGCGTGGCGCCCGGGCACTGGATCCTCAGGATGTGCGCCGGGATCTGCTCCATCACCTCGGGCGTCAGCCCGACCGTGGCCGGCTCCAGCGCGGGGTCGCCGATCGGCTCCGAGCCGAGCGGGTCGAGGTGGGCGGCGAGATGGCCGTGCATGCGGTGCGCCTTGATCAGCGACGTGGCGGCCTGCACGTGGGAGAGCATCTCCTCGGAGGGGCGCTCGGCGGCGGGGCCGGCCGGTGCCGTGGGCGCCGTCTTCGGCGGCGCCGCGGGCGGCTCCAGCCCGAAGCTGCGGAAGACCTCCTCGTAGAACCCGTCGGCGCCGCGCAGCAGCTCCTCGATCCGGCCCAGGAACGCGCCCGACTCGGCGCCCTGGATCACGCGATGGTCGTAGGTCGACGTCATCGTCATGACCTTCGAGACGCCGAGCTCCACGAGGCGGGCGGGACCCGCGTCGGCGAGCCCGGGCGGCCACGTGATCGCGCCGGTCGCGACGATCGTCCCCTGGCCGGGCATCAGGCGCGGCACCGATGCCACCGTGCCGATCCCACCGGGGTTGGTGAGCGTGATGTTCGCGCCCTGCATGTCGTCGGGCGAGAGACTGCCGTCGCGTGTCTTGCCGATGAGGTCCTCGTAGACCTCCCGGAAGCCCGCGAAGTCGAGCGTGTCGGCCTGCTTGATGACGGGCACGATCAGCGTCCGCCCGCCGTCCTTGCGCTGCACGTCGACGGCCAGCCCCAGGTTCACGTGCGGAGAAATGACCCGCTGGGGCTTGCCGTTGTCCTGCTGGAAGGCGTGGCCCATCGTCGGGTGTGTCTTCCAGGCCTGCGCGATCGCGTATCCGATCAGATGCGTGAACGACACCTTCATCTCCCGCTGCGCGGCCTTGAGCGCGTCGTTCAGCTGGCGGCGGCGCCCATCGAGCGTCGCGACCGACAGCGTGCGGAAGCTGGTCGCGGTCGGGATCTCGCGGCTCGCCTCCATGTAACGGGCGAGCGCCGCGTCGGGGCCGCGGATCGGCTGGACCTCCGCCGCGGCGGGCGTGGGCGCCGCAGCCGTCGCGGTGGCGCCGTCGCCGCCGCCGTTGCCGTCTACGTATCCCAGCACGTCGTCCTTCAGGATGCGGCCGCCCGTGCCGGTGCCGCTCACCTGCGAGAGGTCGATCCCATGCGCGGCCGCGGCGCGCCGCGCGACCGGTGTGCTCGCGCGCATCGGCTTCCGAGACCACCGTCGCGGTGGCGGTGACGGGCGCGGCCGGCTCGGGGCTCCGGCTCGGCGCGCGGGTGGTTTCGCGCGAGCCGCCGTCCGGCGGACGCGGGCGGCGGCGCGTCTTCGCTGGGCTCGAGCTCGGCCAGCGCCTGGCCGACGGCCACGGTCTCGTCCTCCTGCGCGAGGATCTTCACGAGCTTGCCCGAGGCGGGTGCCGGCACCTCGGCGTCGACCTTGTCGGTCGAGACCTCGACGATCGTCTCGTCCTTCTCGACCCAGTCGCCCTCCTGCTTGTGCCAGGTGAGGATGGTCCCCTCGGAGACCGACTCGCCCATCTGGGGCATCGTGATCTGGACCGTGTCACCCATGCATCTTCTCATCCTAGCCCGACGCCCGTTTTCTCGAGAGGGGCCTGGGGCTGGGTGGGCCACGGGTCTTCCTCGTCCTGCGCGGTGCGCAGGAACAGGAACACGAGCGCGCCGATCATCACCAGGAAGTCGACGCCCAGCATCATGCCGCCCGCGATCCGCTGGTCCTCGACCGGCGTGATCCCGTGCTCGAGCGCGCGGTTGCCGTAGAAGCCGGAGTAGAGCGGGGTGCCTGACGATCACGAACGCCATCCCCAGGAACATCCCGGCGAACCGCACGCCGGTGATGTGGGCGATCTTCCAGAGCCCTCCCGGCACGCGCGCCCGGTTCGGCTCGAGCACCGAGACCCACACCAGCAGGGAGCCGACGATGAACGTCTGATGCTGGAGGGCGTGCAGCACCGGGTTGCGAAGCGCCGCCTCGTACAGCGGCGCGACGTGCCAGCCGTAGAGGACCAGGATCCAGAGCGCGGCCGCCACCAGGGGTTGCTTCAGGAACCGGAAGCGTCTTGCGGATCGGCTTGCGAGCGTCCGACCGCGGCCGCCATCGAGCGCGGAAGCAGAAACGGATAGACCGGCCAGCGCAGCCCGATCAGCAGCAGCGGCGCCGACAGGTCCCCGATCAGCAGGTGCTGTGCCATGTGTGCCGACAGCAGGTCGGTATCGCCCAGGTCGTCGAGCGGCGACAGCAGCGCGACGCCGATCAGCGCCAACCCGGTGAACCAGCGAGACCTGCTGCCATGCGGGCACCGTGCGGCCGCGCCGCTTCAGGATGCGAAGCGCCCGCACGTACAGGAACGCGGGCAGGCCGAGAAGGTAGAGCGCGGTGAGATCCACCGGCCGCGGATTATCGCAGCGGTCGTTACTCCCGTCCGCGTCTGCGGTCGCGAATCGTGACGATCGTGAACCACAGCGACGAGCAGCAGCACCGGCGCGAACGTCGCGATGTCCACGAGCACGTGCCCGGCGTGGGCGAGGGGGAGGGCGGTCATTGGTTCGCCTGGGACAGCAGCCACAGCCCGAACGTGGTGAACGCGACCATCACGGCCAGCATCCAGTACTGGGACTGCGTCGCCGTCCGCGCGCGCTCGTAGAGCACCAGCGCACGATCGTGGGACAGGATCAGGCCGGCCACGTGCCCGGCCACCAGCACGCCGACCTGCACGTACCAGATCCCCGTCGCGCCGATCACGCCGTAGTCGATCGACCGGTCCGCCGTCCCGAAGAGGTCCCACCCCTTGCCGAGCGGGTCCGACGCCAGGAAGACGATCGCCTGGCCGTTGTAGACGAGGAACGAGAAGTAGTGCGCGAGCACGTAGACGGCCGCGATCGGCACGAGCGTGTGGACGTAGGTGCGCGCGAGCTCCGCGAACGACCGGTCCCGGTCGACGGTGCGCATGCCGGCGACGCCGAGCCCGTAGATCGAGCGCGATGATCGCCACCCCGATCAGCATCCCGACCGTGAAGGCCAGCTCGCAGCGCGGTGCCCGGGCCGAAGCCGAGCGAGCCGAAGAAGTCCTGGATGTCCGGCGCGATCTTGCTCCACTGCGGTCCCTCGCTCGCGCCGTCGAACGCGACCGTGCCGAGCGCCACCGACCAGCAGCGCCACCGTGCCGGGGACGGGGTCCAGGCGGCAGAGCGCCGACAGCGGCCGGCGCAGGCCGAGCCGGCCGTCCCTCACCTCGACCGCGGAGATCCGCGAGAACAGGTTGTAGTAGACCGAGAACCCCTCGCCGTGGCGTAGCCATGCTTCGGTGCCGAACACCGCCATTGCTACGAGCGTCAGCACGCTGTAGATCAGCGCGGCGATCGCCAGCGCGCTCGGGTCCTGCCCGTTGACCCAGGCGAGCTCGATCCAGGCGAAGCCGAAGATGGTCACCGCCGCGGGCCAGCGGCCGAGCCACTGCCGGATAGGCGAACGGCTTCGGCAGCGGCCCGGCGACGCGCGACGGTGACGAAGCCGGCCGCGCGCGCGATCGCCCGCCACGGGTTGAACGCCCGGAAGACGTCGCCGAAGAGCACGCTCGCCGGCACCAGGCCGACCCAGAAGATCACGTACAGGAAGGTGGGAGTGAAGTTCGCCGTCGCCAGCTGCGTGCCGGCCAGGCCGGCCCAGATCGTCACGCCGAGCAGACCCACCCCGATCGCGCCGGCCGCGACGTCCGTCGCGGGATTGACGAGTGCGTACGACAGCCAGTCCGGCGCCGGGCGGAAGCCGGTTGCGCGCTCGAGCTTCGGCTCCTGCCACAGCGTCGCGAGCGCGACGAACGACACCACCATCACGACCGCCGCCGCCCAGCCGAAGAGCCACTCGGGGATCGGGAGGTCGGCACGACCGACCAGCCCGTGCGCGAGCGCCGCCGTGGGACCGAACAGCGACCCGAGCGCCGCGAGCGCCGCCGCGGCGACCGCCACCCGCACGAGTTCGTCTCACGCGGGCCGCACCGTAGATCTGCGCGATCTGCTCTTGCGCCCTTCGAGCTCGACCTCGAACACGCCTTCGATGCTCGCCGGGAAGCTGAAGCTCACCGAGCCGCCCGCGGGCACGTCCTTCTTGAGGTCGTAGCCGTGCACGTGGATCTCGTCGGCGACGTCCGATTCGACCCGGAACCGCACCTGCTCGCCCTTCGTGTAGGTCAGCTTCTCGATCCCGCCGACGGGCTGTGCCGTCGCGCACCTCGACCACGGCGACGGCCGGCTTGGCGCGGCTTCGGTCCGTGGCGGTCGGATGACGTGGTCGACTGTGTCGTCGTGGTCGTGCTCGCCTTGTTGTCGTTGCCGTCGTCGCCGCCGTTGAGCACGACGAACAGGACCACGATCACGGCGATTGCGCCCACCGCTATGGCGATGCGGGCCGTGTTCGACCGCATGGCATACCTCCTTCGTTCGAGCCGGGCCGAGACCGGCCCGCGCAGACTTGACCCTTAGCCGGAGGGCTGGGGAGGCGGCCGGCGGGCGAGCCCGAACCCGAGCGGCTCGCCGGTCAGTGCCCGGGCCTGCATCGCCCGCGCTCGCCCGAGCGATGCGGGAGCGCGTCGCGCCGCGGCGGGTCGCGCGCCGGCGAGTCTCCGCTCCACCGAGGCGAGCCCGCGCAGCAGCAGCGATACGACGCGGCCGACCACGATCGCAAGCGGCACCGCGATCCAGCCGCCGTGTCCGAGCACACCCGCAGCGCCGCTCGGATGACCTGCCGAGAGCACGCCCTCGACGGTCTCCTGCACGCCGAAGATCACAAGCAGCGCCAGCCGAGCACGACACCCAGCCGGCCGCTGCTCGACCGCTCGCGCGCCCGCTGGAGACGGCCGAGACGAGTGTCCCGGCGACGGCCGAGGCCGCGAGCAGACCAGCACCGGCAGGAGCGCTTCGAGGTAACCGTGGGCGCTTCCGCCACCGCCCCCGAGGTAGCGAAGCTGATGAACGACGAAGGCACCGAGAGCGATCAGGGCGGAACTTCGACACGCAGCTGTCATGCGACCGACGCTCACCGGGGCGATTCTAGGCCCGCCGCCTCGAACGCCGCCTCACGGTCGTCGTAGGCCTTGAACCGGACCGCCTTTCCGTCTCGCATCGTCCAGACCTCGGCGGCCGTGGTCTCGACGTCGACCTGGCTGCCCTTCGGGCATCCGTGGCGGCGCACGGACGCCACGATCTCCTCGCCGGCCGGGACCAGGTCGTCGAGCTCGATCCAGAACCAGTCCCAGGCCTCGAACCAGTCCCGGATCGCGGCCTCGACGCCCTCGAGCCCGGTGTAGGTCATCTGCGACCCTCCGACCACGTCCAGCATGCTGTCCGACCATTCCCAATGAATCTCCGGATCGAGCACTTCGCGGGCCGCCCAGAAGTCCCCACGGGCAAACTGCTCGTAGAGCCATCGAAGCGCTTCGACGTTATCCCTCGCCACGGTCCGGGCAAGTATCCCCGAATGGAACCGGGCCGCGCGGCTTCGCCGGACCCGGCGGCCTGCTAGCGAAGCCAGGTCCGCACGATCGCGTTCGCGAACCCCAGCCCGTACCGCACGACGGCCGGCTTCTTGGAGTGGCCGTGCAGCCGCCGAACGACGGTGACCGGCACCTCCTTCGCCGGCACGCCGCGCTTGATCGCCTCGATCATGAACTCCGAGGTGTGGAACTGCTCCTGCCGCAGGACGAGCTGAGGTAGCACGGACGCGCGCACCGCGCGGTAGCCGTTGGAGCAATCGCTCACCTTCGTGCGCGTGATGAAGGAGACCATGCGGTTGAAGAACACGATCCCCAGCTCGCGCGCGAAGTGGCCGGGCTCGGCGTGGCCGATCACGCGCGACCCGTGCGCGACGTCGACCTCGCCGTCCAGCACCGGCGCCACCAGCCGGGACATCTCCTCCGGCAGGTGCTGCCCGTCCGCGTCGATCGTCACGACCACGCTCGCGCCCGAGTCGGACATCAGCCGGTAG
This sequence comes from uncultured Solirubrobacterales bacterium, assembly GCA_963759145.1. Lineage (GTDB taxonomy): Bacteria > Actinomycetota > Thermoleophilia > Solirubrobacterales > JBBDJG01 > JBBQKG01. The sequence goes on along the minus strand of CAVWYB010000025.1, from coordinate 150,541 downwards.
CCCGTTCGCAGGGCGGCGCCGCCGCCCCGGTTGATGACGTGCCGCGCGACCGCGGCACCGTGCGCGCCGGCGATGTCCCCCGTCCGATCGCGCGAGCCGTCGTCCACCACCAGCACCGCCGTCTCGAGGCCGCACACGCTGCCGGGAATCCGCGGCAGCACCTCGCCGATGCTGTCCTCCTCGTTGTAGGCGGGGATCACGACCGCGACGCGATCGCGGAACCGTTCCGGCAGCCCGGCGCGGCGGAACTCGTCCCAGGCGATTCCCTCCAGCACCGCCGAGAGCTCTCGGTCGACCCGCACCGTCAGCGACATGTTTCGGAGGATCAGGAGGAACAGGATCACGATCGCGAACACCGCGAGCCCGAGGATCCGGCCGCCGCCGCCCTTGCGGAACGAGAACCAGGCGAGCACGGTGTCGGGGAGGGTGGTGGCCGACACGATCGCCAGCGCGAGCGCCGAGAACAGCAGGATCAGGATGTCGACGTTGCGAAGCGTGCGGCGCCGCCAGATCGCGAACGCCGCGATCAGCACGCTCGCGACCAGTCCGGCGACGCGGATTGCGGAGAGGTCCATTGCTATCTCCTACGCCGTCTGGCTCGCGCGCCCGCGCATTCGTGCGCGTCGGTCGCCGCCGCGGCGCTCGGCCAGCCATGCGCGCGCCATCAGCACGAGCCAGGCACCGCCCGTCGCCGCGAGCGCGCACACGAGCGGGATCAAGGGCACGTTTCGCCGCGGGACCGCCAGCAGTAGCCCGCCCAGCACCGTGATCCCCAGGATCAGCAGCCCGAGCACCAGCGCCTCCCACCGCCTGCGCAGCGCGAGCACGGCCAGCCCGACGACCGCCAGCGCCAGGATCGCGTAGTGGAACGCGACCCAGCCGCTCGCCCGCATGGTCGGGCCTGAGCCTCTGCGCCAGACGTTCCACATCTTGCTCGCCACCATTCGTGCGTAGGCGCCCGGCTGCTCGGTCACGTACTTCTTGAAGTTCTCGCGGCCGATCTTGGCGAGCGCGGCGTCACGCTCGAGGTTGGGGTACTTCTTGGCCACGCCGTCGAGCAGGTCCGCCATCTGGGTCTTCGCGACCTGCTGATCGGTGACGTTGTGGTTGCCCGTGTACATCTCGATCAGGTGGCGCTTGGTCCGGATCTGCCGGCCGTCGCCCGGCAGGTACGTCGCGACGAAGAGCGCCTTGCCGCCGCCGGTCGTGACCGGCACGAAGCGATCGAGCACGATCACGTTGCGGATCGTCCACGGGGCGAGCACCAGCGCGAACGCCCCTACGAACAGCGCGGCGGACAGCACGCCGATGCGCACGCCGCGCTCGCGCCACATCTTCACGAGCACCAGCAGCCCGAGGATCACCGCGAAGATCAGGTACTCGGGGCGCGTGAGTGCGGTCAACCCGAGGAACAGCCCCGGAACGAGCCATGCCCAGGGGCTTCTGGCCCGGTCCGACGCCCACAGGAATCCAACCACACTTGCGGCCAAAGTAAAAGCGGCGATCGGCTCCGAGACGAACTGCTCGTTGTTGTCGATGAAGGTCGGGTAGATCGCGGCCAGGGCTGCCGCGACCAGGCCCACCACGGGCCCTCCAAGACGGCGGCCGATGAGATACACCAGCAGCACCATCAAGGCCCCGAGGAGCGCGACCGCTCCGCGCGCCGCGTCCGGATGTACGCCCCCGGTGAGGTAATAGACGCCCGCATACAAGAGCGGCGCCCCGGGGGACCAGTCCGTGGGGTGGTCCATCGCGGGCGTTCCGTAGCGCCCGTCGCGGTAGAGGGACTCCGCGATCTGCCCGTAGGCGAGCGAGTCGTTGCCCTGGTAGGCGACCACCGAGCCCTCGCCCGGGTCGGCGGTCGGATTCAGCGCGGCGTGCAGCCGGACGCCGAAGCCGGCGGCCACGACCACGCAGAGGATCGCGACCACGACTGGGCCGCCGTGGCGTTCGGGCAGCGTGCGCGCTCGCTCGAGCGCCCCGTTTGCCAAGGACCGCAGGGACATCGCCTGGATGCTAGTGGGCTAGTGGCCGAACGAGTCGTAGCTCGGCGGCGCCGAGTCGACCGCGGCCACTTTCTTCTTGCGCGGGACCGTAACCGGGGCCGTGCCCGTGCACGACTCACCCTGGGCGTCGGTCGCCTGGAAGGCAATCCGGTAGACGCGGCCATCGCCTCTGTGGTCGCGCTCGGCCCGCAGGCTCACTTCATCCTCGCCGGCCGCGTGCCGGGCATCCCGACCACCGCGGAGGGGCTCGTCCTGGGTGATGCCCGTGATCGAGAGAGTCACCGCATCGCCGTCGGGATCGCTGGCGCCCGCCAGCGTGACTGTGCGGAACTTGCCATTCGGGGGCCACAGCAGCGCCCGGTCGGGCGCTACCGCGTCGCAGCGCGGGGGGTCGTTCGCGATCGAGACGTAGAGACCGCCAGTGGTCCCCTCGACGAGCGCACCTCCGGCGTAGAAGAACAGCCTGCGGCCGCCGTCCGCAATCCGGCCGGGCGCGTACGCAAAGTCCGCGTAGCGGGCGCTGGCACCGGTCGGGCCTGTCGAGACGAGCCTCGTCCGGCCGTTGAAGCGCTCGTAGATGTCACGCGTCTGGTCGGGGTCCTCGGTCACCAGCCGCTCGTCCGTTGCGAAGAAGACGCGGGTCGCATCCTCGTTGGCGAAGGCCTGCGACGAGTGGTACGGGCCGTTGCCTCCAATCGGCCCCGTGCTCATGAGCTCGAACGTCCCGTCGGAATGTCGCGTGTACCAGTCGAAGTAGCTGTCCGTGTCGTCTGCGACCAGGCGATCGCCGGTTCCGAACACAACTCTGCTCCCGTCCGGCGAGCTCGCGCGGAAAGCCGACTTCAGGGTTCCGGGTGGGACGGTCGCGCTGCCTGATATCAGGGTCGTGGTGCCGCCGGAGCGGTCGTACAGGTCCTCGTAAGTGTCGCTGTCCGAGTCCACCAGCTGCTCCTTGGTGGTGAAGAAGACGTGCGCTCCATCGGGAGTGAACCCCTCGAAGTAGGCGTCATCCCGGGCGTTCGTGTGCCCCGGACCGGTGGAGATCAGGTTTGTCTGGTTGCCCACTCGCTCGTAAACGTCTACGCAGTCGACCTCGCCGAGGCCGTCGTGAGGCGGGCACGACGCCTCGATGTCCTCCTGGACGAGTGGCTCGGCGGTGGAGAAGTACGCGTGGCTGCCGTCCGGCGTCGCGCCCCAGAGCTGAACGTTGTATCTGCCGTTGTTGGCGGTCGGGCCCGTCGAGACGAGGCGGGTCGTGCCCGCCGTGATGTCACGCTCGTAGACATCGGGACACGGGCCCGGGATGATGGACGCGCTGCAGTCGTCCGTGTCGTCGGCGGTCTGCTGCTGACGCGTCACGAAGAACGCGCGCGTGCCGTCGGCTGATATGGCGCCGATCCCGGCGTCCAGCGTGGTGCTGTACTGCGCGCCCCCCGAGCTGTTGCCTGCAACGGGGCCGGTGGAGACCAGGATCGTGTTTCCCCCGGTACGCAGGTAGGTGTCACGGCTGTCGTCCGGGTCGTTCGCGGTGAGCTTCTCACCGGTCTGGAAAAAGACCTTCGCGCCGTCGGCGGTCACGCGCGGGTATTGCGCGTCGAACGGTCCCTGGCCGCCGGAGGGACCAGTGGACACGAGCGTGGTGATGCCCGTGTCGACGTCGCGCTGGTAGACGTCGGCGGACGCGTCCATGTCGTCGATCGTCAGCCGCTCGGCCGTCGAGAAGAAGACATGCTTGCCGTCATCGGAGATCCTCATGTCGCCATCCACCTCGAACTGACCGCTGCCGCCGGTCGGCCCGATGGAGACGAGCTTGGTGGTCCCGGCCGAGAGATCGCGCATGTAGATGTCCGAGCACGGCCGATAGACCGGCCGGCCGTAGTAGTCGTAGTAGCCCTGGAAGCAGGTGCCGTCGCTGTCTTCGGCCACGATCGAATCACGGCTGAAGAAGAAGGCGCGCGTTCCGTCCTTCGAGGCGGCTCGCAGGTCAGGGTCGGTGACGTGCGCGCCCCCGGGGCCTACGGAGACCAACTCGGTGCGATTGGCAAGCGCAGTCGCGCAGCCCAAGGTGAGCACGATCCCAGACAAAAGCAGAGCGGCGGCTGCTCGCATCACGTTCCTCCCGTCCGCCAGGCTACTCGGGGATGCACCCGTTTACAAGTGCTCCGGCGGCGCCGTTCGGTACCCTCCGGCGACCGATGCGGATCCTCATCCTCGGCGGTGACGGATACCTCGGCTGGCCCACCGCGATGCGCTTCTCGGCGCGCGGCCACGAGGTGTTCGTCGTCGACAACTTCTCCCGGCGCCGCTGGCATCACGAGCAGTCGACCGACTCGCTCACGCCGATTCGCCCCCTGGCGGAGCGGATCGACGCGTGGCAGGAGCGGTCCGGCAAGCGGATCGTGCCGTTCGTCGGGAACATCGAGGACGGCGAGTTCCTCGACCGGGTGGTCGCCGAGACGGTGCCCGAGGCGGTGATCCACTACGGCGAGCAGCCCTCGGCGCCCTACTCGATGGCCTCGCGCCGGCACGCGGTCGAGACGCAGTACACGAACGTGATCGGCACGCTGAACCTGCTGTTCTCGCTGCGCGACCAGTGCCCCAGCTGCCATCTCGTGAAGCTCGGCACGATGGGCGAGTACGGCACGCCCAACATCGACATCGAGGAAGGCTTCATCGAGATCGAGCACAAGGGCCGCAAGGACACACTGCCGTTCCCGAAGCTGCCCGGCTCCCTCTATCACCTGTCGAAGGTCCACGACTCCCACAACATCCACTTCGCCTGCCGGATCTGGGGACTGCGCGCGACCGACCTGAACCAGGGCGTCGTCTACGGCATCGAGACCGACGAGACCGCGCTCGACGACCGGCTCGTGACCCGCTTCGACTACGACGAGGTGTTCGGCACGGCGCTCAACCGGTTCTGCCTGCAGGCAGTGATCGGACACCCGCTCACCGTCTATGGCAAGGGCGGCCAGACGCGTGGCTTCCTCAATATCCGCGACACGCTCCAGTGCGTCGAGCTGGCCGTGAACAACCCGGCGCCTCAGGGCGAGTTCCGCGTCTTCAACCAGTTCACGGAGCAATTCACGGTCGCCCAGCTGGCGGAGCTGGTGCGCGAGGCGGCCGGGAAGCTGGGGCACAGCGTCGAGGTGCAGAGCTTCCCGAACCCCCGCATCGAGATGGAGGAGCACTACTACAACGCCACGAACACGAAGCTCCTCGACCTCGGCCTGCAGCCACACCACCTCGGCGAGGAGCTCGTGCAGTCGATGCTCCGCACGATCGAGCTCTACAAGGACCGCGTGATCGAACGCGCGATCGCGCCGCAGACGCAGTGGAAGCCGGGCGAGCTCGAAGCGGCCCCGCCCTCCCCGACGCGCGCCTGAAACCCCTCGTATAGACGTCCAGCGGCGGCCGCTTGAAGGCCACCGCGGGCGCGTTTTCGGCCGATAACCGGTTGAATGGCCGGCGCCCGACGTTCCGCCTGCCGCTCCCGCATGCTCACGTCACGGAAGAAAACGCCCCTGCTGGCGCTCGCCTGCGCGCTGCTCGTGCTCGGCTCGTTCGCGGCTGCCGCGGGCGCCCGCCGGATCATCGTGGGCTCGGCCGGCAAGGACACGCTGCGCGGCGGCGCGTCCAACAACAAGATCTACGGCGGCCGCTCGGCCGACCGCCTCTTCGGTGGTGGCGGCGACGACCTGATCCGGGCCGGCACCGGCCGTGACGCGATCGCCGGCGGGCCGGGGAACGACACCATCTTCGGCGACGAGGCCGCGGACCTGATCTTCGGGAACGAGGGCAACGACACGATCGAGGGCGCGACCGCCCACGACAAGATCTTCGGCGGCATCGGCGACGACGCGATCACGGCCGACACCGGCGACGATCAGGTGGACGCCGGCGACGGCAACGACACCGTGAAGGGCGGCTTCGGCCGCGACAAGCTCCTGGGCGGCCCCGGCAACGACAACCTCGACTCCGGGCAACGCCGGCGACAACATCTACGGCGGCCCCGGCAACGACATCGTGGACGGATACAGCGGAAGCGACCACCTCTTCGGCGGCGAGGGCGACGACTACATCGTCGGCGGCTCCGCGCGCGACTACCTCTACGGCGACGCCGGGAACGACACCTTCAACGCGTACGAGCCGTTCAAGCCGCTGTCGGAGGGCGTGATCGACTGCGGCCCCGGTGACGACACCGTCTACACGGACCGCCGCGACCGGCGGGCGACCGACTTCCGCAACTGCGAGTTCTTCGTCGAGGGACCGCCGCCGGGCGGCGTCGATCCCGAGCGGGGCGTCCAGCACATCGGCGGCCCCGGGAACCAGACCTTCCTCGGCACGGACAAGAACGACAACCTCTACGGAGGCGAGGACGACGACGTGCTGCGCGGCTTCGGCGGCCCGGACAACCTGTGGGGCGACCATCTGCCGAACACGACCGGCGACGACCGCGTGTACGGCGGCGGTGGAGACGACGTGATCTTCGGCAACTCCGGAACGGACAGGCTCTTCGGCGACGGCGGCAACGACCGCATCTCCGGCGGCCCCGGCAACGACCTCCTCGCCGGAGGCTCGGGCAGCGACGAGCTTCGCCCCGACGCCGGCGACGACCGCGTGTACGCGGGCCGCGGCGCCGACAAGGTCCACGCCTTCGGCGGCGGGGACCACGACTACGTCGACTGCGGGCCCGGCAAGGACACCGCCTACGTGGACAAGGGCGAGCGCACGCGCCGCTGCGAGCGCGTCAAGCACCGCTGAGTTCAGCGTCCTGGCTAATTAGGCGCCTAGCGACCGGGCGCCAGCGTAAGAAACTGAACATACAGTCAGTTAAAAGGCCGCAATTTGCGGTTTTTTGATTTGCGGCGCACTTGACTATCCGTCGAGCGGGATGGGAGGGTCGCGCTTCGTTAGGGGGAGAGTCTCGGCAGAGGGGGTCCTTGGATGCGCCGGCACGAAGGCTCGACGCGGTCACGATCGATTCGGCCGATGCTGCCGCGATTCTGGCGGCATGCATTGCTGATGCTCGCAACGGCGCTGTTGGCCGTTGCTGCCGCGAGTGACTCGATCGCGCAGCCGACGTGCACAATCACGTGGGACGGGGGTGCGGCTCCTGCGAGTAACTCTTGGCACGACGCGGCAAACTGGACCGGCGACGTGCTCCCTGGACCGACCGACCACGTGTGCATCCCGGCAAACACCACGGTCGAGGTCTCCCAGGACGCCGGCTCAGTCCTAACGGTGCAAAGCCAGGGCACGCTCGCGATCTCCGGCGGCTCGCTGACGTTGACCGATACGACCGAGACCTCGACCACCGCCACCCTCACGCAGTCCAACGGCACGATCGGCGGCACCGGCACGCTCACGGTGTCGGGCAGCTTCGCCTGGTCGGGCGGCACCCAGACCGACGCCGGCAACACCACGATCGCCTCTACCGCGACGCTCACGATCAGCGCCGACGTGCAGCTGCTCGGCGGCCGCACGCTCCAGAACAACGGCACCGTGAACTGGACCGGCGGCATTATCGACTCGGGCCAGGCCTCGGTGATCGAGAACGCCGGCACCTTCGACGCCAGCGGCGACAACGTCATGCGCGACGGCTCCGTGGTGGTCGGAGCGCTGCACGTCCACAACACCGGCATCTTCCGCAAGAGCGCCGGCACGGGCACCACCACGATCGCCGTTCCGTTCGACAACGACGGCACCGTGAGCGCGGGCGCAGGGACGCTGAGCTTCACGGGCGGCGACGACGGCGCGACCGAGATCGGCAGCTTCGGCGGCACGGGCCCGGGCATCGTCAGCTTCGACACCGGCATCTACGGGCTCGGCAACGGCGCGAGCTTCACCGGGCGCGTGACGATCACGGGCGCAACCGTGAACGTGACCGGAAACGTCTCCGCGACCAGCGCCGCCACCCTCACCCAGTCCAACGGCACGATCGGCGGCACCGGCACGCTCACGGTGTCGGGCAGCTTCGCCTGGTCGGGCGGCACCCAGACCGACGCCGGCAACACCACGATCGCCTCTACCGCGACGCTCACGATCAGCGCCGACGTGCAGCTGCTCGGCGGCCGCACGCTCCAGAACAACGGCACCGTGAACTGGACCGGCGGCATTATCGACTCCGGCCAGGCCTCGGTGATCGAGAACGCCGGCACCTTCGACGCCAGCGGCGACAACGTCATGCGCGACGGCTCCGTGGTGGTCGGAGCGCTGCACGTCCACAACACCGGCATCTTCCGCAAGAGCGCCGGCACGGGCACGACGTCGATCAGCGCCGGTTCGAAAACGACGGCACCGTCAGCGCCAATGCGGGAACGCTGAGCTTCGGGGGCGGCGACGGAGGCGTTTCCGAGAGTGGGAGCTTCACGGCGAACCTGGGCGCAACGCTCGAGTTCGCGGGCGGGAGCTTCACGCTCGAGGCGGCCTCCTCTGTCTCCGGCGTCGGGATCGTGAAGGTGTCCGGGGGCACGGTCGGCTTCGGCGGCACCTACAACGTGACGGGCACCACCCAAGTGACCGGCGGAGCCGCGAACTTCGCAGGGACGGCGACCACCGCCACCCTCACCCAGTCCAACGGCACGATCGGCGGCACCGGCACGCTCACCGTGTCGGGCAGCTTCGCCTGGTCCGGCGGCACCCAGACCGACGCCGGCAACACCACGATCGCCTCTACCGCGACGCTCACGATCAGCGCCGACGTCAGCTGCTCGGCGGCCGCACGCTCCAGAACAACGGCACCGTGAACTGGACCGGCGGCATTATCGACTCGGGCCAGGCCTCGGTGATCGAGAACGCCGGCACCTTCGACGCCAGCGGCGACAACGTCATGCGCGACGGCTCCGTGGTGGTCGGAGCGCTGCACGTCCACAACACCGGCATCTTCCGCAAGAGCGCCGGCACGGGCACCACCACGATCGCCGTTCCGTTCGACAACGACGGCACCGTGAGCGCGGGCGCAGGGACGCTGAGCTTCACGGGCGGCGACGACGGCGCGACCGCGATCGGCAGCTTCGGCGGCACGGGCCCGGGCATCGTCAGCTTCGACACCGGCATCTACGGGCTCGGCAACGGCGCGAGCTTCACCGGGCGCGTGACGATCACGGGCGCAACCGTGAACGTGACCGGCAACGTCTCCGCGACCAGCGCCGCCACCCTCACCCAGTCCAACGGCACGATCGGCGGCACCGGCACGCTCACGGTGTCGGGCAGCTTCGCCTGGTCGGGCGGCACCCAGACCGACGCCGGCAACACCACGATCGCCTCTACCGCGACGCTCACGATCAGCGCCGACGCTGCAGCTGCTCGGCGGCCGCACGCTCCAGAACAACGGCACCGTGAACTGGACCGGCGGCATTATCGACTCGGGCCAGGCCTCGGTGATCGAGAACGCCGGCACCTTCGACGCCAACGGCGACAACGTCATGCGTCGACGGCTCCGTGCGTGGTCGGCGCGCTGCACGTCCACAACACCGGCATCTTCACGAAGAGCGCCGGCACCGGCACGACGTCGATCAGCGCCGAGTTCGACAACGACGGCACGGTCAGCGCCAGTGCGGGAACGCTGAGCCTCGGGGGCGGCGGCGGAGGCGTTTCCGAGAGTGGGAGCTTCACGGCGAACCTGGGCGCAACGCTCGAGTTCGCGGGCGGGAGCTTCAGCGCTCGAGGCGGCCTCCTCTGTCTCCGGCGTCGGGATCGTGAAGGTGTCCGGCGGCACGGTCGGCTTCGGCGGCACCTACAACGTGACGGGCACCACCCAAGATGACCGGCGGGCCGCGAACTTCACAGGGCACGGCGACCACCGCCACCCTCACCCAGTCCAACGGCACCCTCGGCGGCACCGGCACGCTCACCGTGTCGGGCACCTTCACCTGGACGGGCGGCACCCAGACCGACGCCGGCACGACCACGATCGCCTCCACCGCGACGCTCACGATCAGCGCCGACGTTGAGCTGCCTCGGCGGCCGCACGCTCCAGAACAACGGCACCATCACTGGAGCCGGCGGCATTATCGACGTCGGGCCAGGCCTCGGTGATCGAGAACGCCGGCACCTTCGACGCCAGCGGCGACAACATCATGCGTCGACGGCTCCGTCCCGTGGTCGGCGCGCTGCACTCCACAACACCGGCATCTTCACGAAGAGCGGCGGCACCGGCACCACCACGATCCCGTTCCGTTCGACAACGACGGCACGGTGAGCGCGAGCGCGGGACGCTGGCTTCACGGGCGGCGGCGGCGGCGCGACCGAGACCGGCAGCTTCACCGGCGATCGGGCGCCGTGGCCTCGTCAGCTTCGACACGGGGGATCTTCACGGGCTCGGCAACGGCGCGAGCTTCGACCGGGCCGCGTGACGCATCACCGGCAGCGACCGTGAACGTGACCGGAAACGGCGCCGCGACCAGCGCCGGCCACCCTCACCCAGTCCGCGGCACCCTCGCCGGCACCGGCACGCTCACCGTGTCGGGCACCTTCACCTGGACGGGCGGCACCCAGACCGACGCCGGCAACACCACGATCGCCTCTACCGCGACGCTCACGATCGGCGCCGGCGATGCAGCTGTCTCGGCGGCCGCACGCTCCAGAACAACGGCACCGTGAACTGGACCGACGGCATTATCGACTCGGGCCAGGCCTCGGTGATCGAGAACGCCGGCACCTTCGACGCCAGCGGCGACAACGTCATGCGCGACGGCTCCGTGGTGGTCGGAGCGCTGCACGTCCACAACACCGGCATCTTCCGCAAGAGCGCCGGCACGGGCACCACCACGATCGCCGTTCCGTTCGAAACGACGGGGTGCTGGAGATTCAGCAGGGGATCGTCCGTACAGCCTCGTACGACCAGTCCGCGACCGGAACCCTTCACGTCCATGTCGCCGGCACGTCCCCGGGCACGGGCTTCGGCCAGCTTGCCGTCACCGGCGCAGCCATCGTCGACGGGACACTTCGCATCACGACGGCGAGCGGCTTCACCCCGGTGCTGAGCGACACATTCAGGATCGTGAGCGCCGCCTCCCAAACCGGGCAGTTCGGCACCGTGATAGGTGCCAACATCCCCGGCGGCCTTCAATACTCGGTCCAATACGACGCGACGGGAACGTTCCTCGTCGTGGGCCCAGGGCCGCCGACCGGAGGCCTCGAGGTGCGCAAGGTCTTGTCACCGACCGGCGACCCGGGGCGATTCGACCTCCTCATCAGGCAGGGCACGACGACCCTCGACATCGCGACTGGCGTCGGAGACGGCGGCACAACGGGCAGAAACGCGCTCGAAGCGGGCACCTACGAGGTCTCGGAGAGCGCGGCCCCGGGCACGAGCCTCACCAACTACACCAGCTCGATCGAATGCCTGGCAAATGGTGGTACGGGCGGTGTTGTTGCGAGCACGACTGGCAACGGACCGCTGAACGTGACACTTGCTGCTGGCGACGACATCGTCTGCACGATCACCAACACGCGCACCGGGGATGGTCAGAACTTCCCGATCCCGATCGGCGACACGGTCTCCCCGAACGTGCCCGGCCCCGGCGCCGGCAACCTCGAGACCCCCGGCGTCGCGGACGTCTACACCTTCACCGCGAGCGCCGGCCAGAGCGTCTTCTTCGACCGCCTGACCGGGTTCGGCGTGGTGAATCGCGTGAACTGGACGCTCCAAGGCCCGAACGGCCAGGTCTTCACCGGACGCTTCGGCCAGGTTGACGGCGTCGGACCGCTGACGCTCCCCGACGCCGGCACCTACGTGCTCACCGTGCAGGCGGACTCCGGCGCCTCGGACACCGGCACCTACAGCTTCACGCTGTTCGACGTGCCCGCTCCCCAGAACTTCCCGATCTCGATCGGCGACACGGTCTCCCCGAACGTGCCCGGCCCCGGCGCCGGCAACCTCGAGACCCCCGGCGTCGCGGACGTCTACACCTTCACCGCGAGCGCCGGCCAGAGCGTCTTCTTCGACCGCCTGACCGGGTTCGGCGTGGTGAATCGCGTGAACTGGACGCTCCAAGGCCCGAACGGCCAGGTCTTCACCGGACGCTTCGGCCAGGTTGACGGCGTCGGACCGCTGACGCTCCCCGACGCCGGCACCTACGTGCTCACCGTGCAGGCGGACTCCGGCGCCTCGGACACCGGCACCTACAGCTTCACGCTGTTCGACGTGCCCGCTCCCCAGAACTTCCCGATCTCGATCGGCGACACGGTCTCCCCGAACGTGCCCGGCCCCGGCGCCGGCAACCTCGAGACCCCCGGCGTCGCGGACGTCTACACCTTCACCGCGAGCGCCGGCCAGAGCGTCTTCTTCGACCGCCTGACCGGGTTCGGCGTGGTGAATCGCGTGAACTGGACGCTCCAAGGCCCGAACGGCCAGGTCTTCACCGGACGCTTCGGCCAGGTTGACGGCGTCGGACCGCTCGACGCTCCCCGACGCCGGCACCTACGTGCTCACCGTGCAGGCGGACTCCGGCGCCTCGGACACCGGCACCTACAGCTTCACGCTGTTCGACGTGCCCGCTCCCCAGAACTTCCCGATCTCGATCGGCGACACGGTCTCCCCGAACGTGCCCGGCCCCGGCGCCGGCAACCTCGAGACCCCCGGCGTCGCGGACGTCTACACCTTCACCGCGAGCGCCGGCCAGAGCGTCTTCTTCGACCGCCTGACCGGGTTCGGCGTGGTGAATCGCGTGAACTGGACGCTCCAAGGCCCGAACGGCCAGGTCTTCACCGGACGCTTCGGCCAGGTTGACGGCGTCGGACCGCTGACGCTCCCCGACGCCGGCACCTACGTGCTCACCGTGCAGGCGGACTCCGGCGCCTCGGACACCGGCACCTACAGCTTCCAAGTGACGGGGGACGTGGTGCCGCAGCTCTCGATCGACAACGTGAACGTCACCGAGGGCGACACCGGCACCACCAACGCGACCTTCACGGTCACGCTCGCCGGCACCCCGACCGGCACCGTCACGGTCGACTACGCGACCGCCAACGACAGCGCCACCGCGCCCGCCGACTACACCGCCACCAGCGGCACGCTCACGTTCCCGCCAGGGCACCACCACCCAGACGATCACGGTGCCGGTCGTGGGCGACACCACCGACGAGCCCAACGAGACCTTCCTCGTGAACCTCACCGGCGCCTCCGCCAACGCCACGATCACCGACAACCAGGGCCTGGGCACGATCATCGACGACGACCCGACGCCACCGCCGGGCCAGCTCTCGATCGACAACGTGAACGTCACCGAGGGCAACACCGGCACCACCAACGCGACCTTCACGGTCACGCTCTGCCGGCACCCCGACGCGGCACCGTCACGGTCAACTACGCGACCGCCAACGACAGGCCACCGCAGCCCGGCGACTACACCGCCACCAGCGGCACGCTCACCTTCCCGCAGGGCACCACCACCCAGACGATCACGGTGCCGGTCGTGGGCGACACCGCCGACGAGCCCAACGAGACCTTCATCGTGAACCTCACGCGGCGCCTCCGCCAACGCCACGATCACCGACAACCAGGGCATCGGCACGATCATCGACGACGACGCACCCGCCGCGGCCAGCTCTCGATCGACAACGCGCCCGTCACCGAGGGCGACACCGGCACCACCAACGCCACCTTCACGGTCACGCTGGCCGGCAGCCCGACCGGCACCGTCACGGTCGACTACGCGACCGCCAACGACACCGCCACCGCAGCCCGCCGACTACACCGCCACCAGCGGCACGCTCACCTTCCCGCCGGGCACCACCACCCAGACGATCACGGTGCCGGTCGTCGGCGACACCGCCGACGAGCCCAACGAGACCTTCTTCGTGAACCTCACCGGCGCCTCCGCGAACGCCACGATCACCGACAACCAGGGCATCGGCACGATCATCGACGACGACGACGCCACCGCCGGGCCGGCTCTCGATCGACAACGTGCCCGTCACCGAGGGCAACGCCGGCACCACCAACGCGACCTTCACGGTCACGCTCGCCGGCAGCCCGACGCGGCACCGTCACGGTCAACTACGCGACCGCCAACGAGCACCGCCACCGCCGCCCGCCGACTACACCGCCACCAGCGGCACGCTCACCTTCGCCGCAGGGCACCACCACCCAGACGATCACGGTGCCGGTCGTGGGCGACACCGCCGACGAGCCCAACGAGACCTTCCTCGTGAACCTCACCGGCGCCTCCGCAACGCCACGATCACCGACAACCAGGGCGTCGGCACGATCATCGACGACGACGCGACGCCGCCGGGCCAGCTCTCGATCGACAACGCGCCGGTCACCGAGGGCGACACCGGCACCACCAACGCGACCTTCACGGTCACGCTCGCCGGCACCCCGACCGGCACCGTCACGGTCGACTACGCGACCGCCGACGGCAGCGCCACCGCAGCCCGCCGACTACACCGCCACCAGCGGCACGCTCACCTTCCCGCAGGGCACCACCACCCAGACGATCACGGTGCCGGTCGTGGGCGACACGCTGGACGAGCCCGACGAGACCTTCGAGGTCAACCTCACGAACCCGTCAGCAACGCGACGATCGCCGACGCGCAGGGCATCGGCACGATCCTCGACGACGACGAGCCGCCACCGCCGACACGATCGCGCTCTCGCCGCGAGCGCCACCAACACGGTCGGCACCCAGCACTGCGTGACCGCGCCGTGCAGCCAGTCCGGCGCCGCGAGCGCCAACGTGACGGTCCGCTTCTCGGTCACCGGCGCCCAACCCGCAGACCGGCGCAGCCCAGACCGATACGGCCGGCCAGGCAGCCTTCTGCTACACCGGCACCGCGACCGGCACGACACGATCACCGCGTTCGCCGACACCGAACGCAACGGCACCCAGGATGCCGAGGAGCCGGCCAGCGGCGAGGCGACCAAGACCTGGGTCGCTCAGCCCACCGACGGCTTCCCCTGCGAGATCGAGGGCGAGGGCAAGATCAAGGCCGCCAACGGCCACAAGGCCGCCTTCGACATCGAGGTGACCTCCGGCCCACAGCCCACCGGCAAGGTCCGTTACTGGGATCGTGGCCCCGGCCAGCGCTTCACGCTCAAGTCGACCGCGATCACCGCGGTGACAGCCTGTCCGCCGATCGGACCGCGGCCACGATCCTCGGCCCGGCCACGATCAACGGCGCCGGCTCGGTCGACTTCCGGATCGAGGTCAAGGACCTGCCGCATGCCCCCGACAGCTTCCGGATCCAGCTCTCGAACGGCTATGACTCGGGCACCCAGACGCTCCGCAAGGGCGACATCGATGTCGAGTGCAACTGCGACGTCGAGGGCAGGGGGGCGATCAAGGCCGCCAACGGTGACTCGGCCGCCTTCAGCCTCGCCGCTGCGGGCGATCCCGCCCGCCGGCAAGCTGCGCTTCAACGCATACGGGCCCGCCCGCCGCCTCGAGCTCAAGTCCACCGCGATCACGCAGGTCGACGTGAGCGCCGACCAGACCCAGGCGACCGCGCTCGGCACGGCGCAAGATCAACGGCACCGGCCCGGTCGAGTTCCGCGCTCGACGTCCAGGACCTGCCAGGCGCGCCCGACACCTTCCGGATCACCCTGGGCGACGGCTACGACTCGGGCGAGCAGAGATCCGCTACGGCGACGTCGACATCGAGTGCGGAGATGGGGATCACGACGAACGGGGCCACGGCCACGGTCACGGCAACAAGGGTGGGAACAAGGGCAACGGGAAGAAGTAGCGGGGCGGGAAGCCGGCTATCCCGCGCGCCCGTGGCCGCGCCCGGCCACCCGCTTCCAGAACCTGCACGTACTCCCGCTCGTGGCCGATGCCCGACTCGACCACGAGCCGCTGCTCGGCCGGCGCGCCGCTCGCCTCCAGCACCCGCAGGATGTCCTGGAAGCTGCTTCAGCCGCTCCTCGTGCCGCGGTAGCTGAGCCCGCGCCAGCGCCCGCGCGTCGCTGCCCATCGCGAGCTTGAGCAGCCCGGGGTCGCGCAGCTCGTACATCTCCTCGGTGGGGGACTCGAGCCAGTCCTGCAGCGCTTTCCGCCCGCGCGCCGTGAGCGAGTAGTGCTTGCGCCGTCGCCCGCCCTCCTCGCGGCGGACGCTCAGGTAGCCCGCCGCCGGCGAGGCGGTCCGGCTCGGCGTAGATCTGCGAGTGGGGGATCGAGAAGAAGTTGCCGATCGTGGCCGCCGCCATCTGCTTCAGCGCGTACGGCGTCGCCTCGCCCGCCGGCGTTCACGAGGCCCAGCACGATGTATGAGGTGGGTGTGAGCGATATCACAGTTCAAGCATACGAAATGTATGGTACGTTTCGGACCATCAACCGTCCGAATCGGACCTTAACGTGGAGGGAGCGCCCAATGACGGTCCAGATCTCAGAGCGAAAGCAGGCACCCGGCGGCCAGGCCGACTGGCACCGAATCTTCGACACACTTCCGGACGAGCACGACTATGTCGTGGACGAGATCGAGGGCCGGCTCCCCGAGGCTCTCGCCGGCACGCTCTACCGGAACGGCCCCGCGAAGAACGAGGTG
This sequence comes from uncultured Solirubrobacterales bacterium, assembly GCA_963759145.1. Lineage (GTDB taxonomy): Bacteria > Actinomycetota > Thermoleophilia > Solirubrobacterales > JBBDJG01 > JBBQKG01. The sequence continues at coordinate 134,042 of CAVWYB010000025.1, read as the reverse complement.
GGGGGCAAGCCCTACGCGCACCTCTTCGACGGCGACGCGATGCTCTCCCAGTTCACGATCGAGGACGGGCAGGTGCGCTACCGCAACAAGTACGTGCGCACCACGCACTACCTGAAGGAGCGCAATGCCGACAAGCCGCTGATGCGCGGCTACGGCCAGCAGCGGCCCGGCGGCGTGCTCACGAACGCCTTCCGCCAGCCCGCAAACGTCGCGAACATCAGCGTCACCTACCACTCCGGGCAACCTGCTCGCGCTGTGGGAGGGCGGTCGCCCCTGGCAGCTCGACCCCGACACGCTGGACACGATGGCGAGTACGACTTCGACGGTGAGCTGAAGTCCGGCTACGCCTACTCGGCGCACCCGACATGGGACCCGGCCACCGGCGAGCTCTTCAACTTCGGGATCCAGTACGGGCGCCGCACGAAGCTCCGCACCTACCGGATCGACCGCAGCGGGAAACTGCACCACCTCCAGAAGGTCGACCTCCCCTTCGCGACGCTGAACCACGACTGCGCGCTCACGCGCCGGTACATGGTGTTCGTGATCGACCCGCTCGTGCTGAAGCTCCCGCGCTTCCTGCTCGGGCTCGACAGCCTCGACAGCGCGATCCGGTTCGACGAGAAGCGCCCGACCCAGGTGATCCTCGTCCCGCGCGACGGCGGCAAGCCGCGGGTCGCGGAGTGCGAGTCGTTCTTCCACTACCACTTCAACAACGCCTACGAGGAGGGCGACGACGTCGTGCTCGACCTCGTGCGCTACCCCGACTACGACAACATCCACCGTACCCTGCAGGAACTTCCGGGACTCGGCCTTCGAGGGCATCGAGACAAAGCTCAGCCGACTGCGGGTGACGCCGTCGGATGAGGTTCAGATCGAGGACGTCTACTCGGAGGCGTGCGAGTTTCCCCAGCACGACTGGCGGCTGACGGCCTCGGCGCACCGGTACTGCTACATGGCGGGCCGCGAGGAGGGCGAGCAGCCGTTCGGCTCGATCATCAAGGTCGATCACCACACCGGCGCCTCGACGCGCCACGAGTTCGGCACCGGCCAGGTCGCCGGCGAGCCGATCTTCGTGCCGCGATCGGGCGGACTCCGCAGAGGACGACGGCTGGCTCCTGTCGGTGGTCTACTCGGCGGCCGAGCACCGCTCGCGCCTGGTCGTGCTGGACGCCCGCGACCTCCAGTCCGACGCGGTCGCGGTCGCGCACCTGCGCCACCACGTACCGCTCGGCTTCCACGGGACGTTCACGCAGCGCGTCGCCGCGTAGGGGGCCGGCATGTACCGGGCGATCGTGCGGCGGCGGATCCGCGGCACCTTCCTCAACGAGCTGAGCGCCGGTAACTACGCGGCGGTCGTCGGCCGCACGGCCGGCGACGTGGTCCACGTGTTCCCGGGAGAGGGAGCCCTCGGTGGCACGCGCACGTCCCAGGACGCGCTGCGGCGTTGGTTCGAGCGCCTCTTTCGCTTGTTTCCCGAGCTCCGCTTCGAGGTGGACGAGATCACCGTGACCGGCTGGCCCTGGCGGACGACCGTGGCGGTGCGGTGGCGGGACTGGGGCGAGGCGGCGGACGGCGAGCCCTACGAGAACCGCGGGTGCGAGGTGTTCGAGATCCGCTGGGGCCGCGCCACCTCGATCCACCAGTACCTCGACACGAAGGTGATCGACGACAGCCTCGCGCGGATGGCCGCGGCCGGCATCGAGGAGGCCGCCGCGCCTCCAATCGGGGTTGCCTCAGCGTTCGTGCCCGGCTAGAGTCGATTGTGCCGGATGGCACATGAAACCACCGGTCTCGAAGGGAAGCCACGGAGAGAAAGGATTCGAGGGTGAACCACGAGCAGGGGCGCATCGAGGGTTGGACCACGCTGGTATTCCTCGGCCTTGCGGTGGCCGGGGCGCTGGCCGCGGCGGCGGCACGGCTGCCGCACGTGCAGGGACGCTAGACCGGGACTATCTCGGCGGCATCCGCAGGGCGCCGTCGAGCCTGATCACCTCGCCGTTCAGCATCGGGTTGTCGACGATGTGAACGGCCAGTGCGGCGAACTCCCGCGGGTCTCCGAGACGCTGCGGGAACGGGATCGCGCGCCCGAGCTCGTCGCGCGACTCCTGTGGCAGCGCGCCCAGCAGCGGGGTGTCGAACGTCCCCGGCGCGATCGTCACGACCCGGATCCCGCGGCTCGCGAGGTCACGGGCGGCGGGCAGCGTCATGCCCACGATCCCGCCCTTCGACGCGGAGTAGGCGATCTGGCCGATCTGTCCGTCGTAGGCCGCGATCGAAGCGGTGTTCACGCAGACGCCGCGCTCGCCGTCGACGTCCGGCTCGTTGTCGTTCATCGCCGCCGCCGCGAACCGCAGCACGTTGAACGTGCCCACGAGGTTGATGCGGATCACGGTCTCGAAGGGCTGCAGCTGGTGAGGGCCGCGCTTCGACGCGGTGCGCTCGGCCCAGCCGACACCCGCGCAACAGACGCTGACGCGCAACCCGCGTGCGGTCTGCGCGGCCGCGGAGACAGCGGCGTTCACCTCTTCCTCGTTCGTGACGTCGCAGTGCACGAACGCCGCACGCTCGCCGAGCTCGCTCGCAAGCGCCTCGCCCTTGTCGGCGTTCAGGTCCGCGATCGTGACGCTCGCGCCACGCTCGTGGAGCGCGCGCACGGTCGCCTCGCCGAGCCCCGAGGCTCCGCCGGCGACGATTGCTCCTGCGTCTTCGAGTTGCACGGCGCGCAAGCGTATAAGCTCACCGCGGTCATGGCCCTGAAGCCCGGTGACAAGTTTCCAGATCTGAAGGTGGAGTCGCGCGACGGCGACGTCCAGCTTTCCGATCGCTGGCGCAACGGCCCGCTGGTGGTGGCCTTCATGCGCCACTTCGGCTGACCGTTCTGCCGCGAGCAGCTCATCCAGTTGGGTGAGCACCACGAGGAGATCCGGGAGGCCGGCGGGGACGTGGTCGCGATCTTCCAGTACCGGGCCGACCCCACCTTCCACTTCTGCCGCAAGCGGAACGTGCCGTTCGACTGCCTCGGCGACCCCGAGCGCGAGGGATACCACGCCGTGGGCCTCGAGCGCGGGCCCGCCAAGGAGTACATCGGGCCGCAGCTCACAAGGGGCTTCCTGCGGGCGGCGCGCCACGGGGCGATCGGCGGCTCCCCACAGGGCGGAGACGTCGCGCAGCGGCCCGGCACGTTCGTGGTCTCGCCCGAGGGCACGGTCCTGTACGCGCACTACAACAAGGATTCGGCCGACCACCCACGGATCGAGGAGATCCTGCGGCTCGTCCACGAGCCGGGTGCCACGCCCGCCGCGCCGAGCGCGTAGCGAGGCGCCCGCCGGTCGTAAAACCGCCGTCCGCGTCGGCGGGCGTGGCGGTTAGGGTCAGCCGGTGGAGATCCGCCGTCTCGGGTCCGCGATTGCGAGAATTCCGGCGCTCTGCTGGATCGCGGCGCTGGCAGTTGCGCTCTGGGGGGTGTACGGCACGGGGTACGTCGGTTACGACGCGATGTACTCACTTCTATGGGGCGACGAGATCGCCCATGGGCGGGCGCCGAATTTCGAGGCGCCGGTCGCCCCGACACCACATCCCCTCGCGAATCTGCTGGGCGCCATGCTGTCGCCCCTGCGGTGACGGTGCCACGACTGCGCTGCTGATCACGTCGTACGCGTCTTTCGCCGTGCTCGGTTGGCTCGCGTTCCGGTTCGGTGCAGCCCTGTACTCCGCCTGGGTAGGAGCACTGTTCGCGCTGCTTGTCCTGACCCGCGACGTTCTGGTCGGCGAGACACTCCAGGCCTCCGTGGACGTGCCCTTCCTGGCGCTGGTGCTCTGGGCGGCAACACTCGAGGCCCTGCGCCCTCGGCGCGGATGGCCGGTCCTTGCAATCCTGGCGGCCGCCGGGCTCCTGCGGCCCGAGGCGTGGCTCTTGTCCGTCGCATACGTCGCCTATCTGTGGGGAAAATCCGCGCCGAGAGAGCGTGGCGCCCTGGTCACGCTCGCCTGCGCGGCGCCGGTCGCGTGGGCCTGCTTCGACCTGGCCGTCACCGGGGACCCGCTGTTCTCGCTGCACGGCACGCAGGACCTGGCCGCGGATCTCGAGCGTCCGCGACGGCTGGGCACTGCCCTTCGTGCCGCTCCCGTGTACGTCGAGTTCATCCTCGGCGAGGCGGTCGCCTGGTCGGGCCTGGCGGGCCTGCTGGTGGGTCTCTACGCGCTGTATGACCGCAGCCTGCTGCCGGCGGCGCTGGCGGCCCTCGGCCTGGCGGGCTTCATAGTGCTCGGGATCGCCGACCTGCCGCTTCTGACCCGTTATCTGCTGGTCCCGGCAGTGATGCTGGCACTGTTCTCGGCGGTCGCGGCGCTCGGCTGGGTGACTTTGCCCCCCGAGGCGGAAGCTCGTCGAGTGTGGATTGCTGCGGCTGTCCTGCTCATGGTCGTGCTGATCGCAAGTGCTCCGGGAGATCGCGACCGCGTTAGAGAAGCACAGGCATTCACGTCGGCGCGACGCGAGGCGCAGTCGGATCTCCGCAGTCTGGTCGAAAGCGCAGCCGCGGAGCGTGCTTTCCGGCGCTGTGGGACGGCTCTACGAGTTCCGAACCATCGCGTCATCCCGCTCCTGGCGTTCTGGCTGGACCGCGAGCCGGCTGATTTCGACCCGCGCCCCGGCAGCCCCGCGCGAGGCTTGGTGCTCCGTCCGGCCTCGCCCCATGTGGGCGCGCTGTTCCTGCTCGACCCACGCGAGCCGCCGCTGGCGGTCGAGGCGCCGCGGGGCTTTCGGGCGATGGCGTCGAACGGCTCCTGGACCCTCTACGGGCGCTGCTAGAAGGTTTCTGACCGGCGGGTAGTAACGGTTGTCTCGTTCTGGTATGAACCGCACGACGGGGGTCCTGAGACTAGGAGGGGGAATGACAGTCAGCGCTGGCAGGAAGAGGTTCGTCCTTGCGGCCGCAGCGATTGTGGCCGTCGCGATGCTGTACGGGATGCTGCGAGGAGGCGGCCCGATCGCGGTCGGCTATCACGGCAGCCCGCCGCAGCCGAGCTATGTCACGGCTTTCGACGTGAACGGTATTCCTGTCGACCTCACGGACGGCCTCGGCGCGACCTGGGTTTCGGTGGCGCAGTACGACTCCGGAAGCGGGTCCTACACGGGCCAGCTCGCCAGGATCACGGCCGCGGGGGCCGTGACGTACTATCCGCTCCCGGGGGTGGCATACGACCTCACGGTCGCGCACGATGCGGTTTGGGCCACCAGCCAGAACTTCACGGGCACCGGAGTGACGTCCTCGATCTTCCGGTTCGAACCGACGAACGGACAGGTGGCTTCATACCCCGTTGGCGCCGGAGCGCCCGGGCTGTACGACATCACCACCGGCCCCGACGGGAACGCATGGTTCATCGAGTACAGCGGGACCTCGTACGGAGTCGCGAGGGTCGACAATGCCGGCGCCATTACTCACTTCCCGCTCGCAGGACGCTCCCCGAACGACCTCGTGACCGGGCCCGACAATGGGCTTTGGTTCGCCGAGGCAGACGTACACGCAGACGGGATACAGCGCCAAGATCGCCAAGCTCACCATTTCTGGCACGACCGCAACCGTCGGGCCGGAATATGTCCTGGACAGCGCGTTCGCGAGCTCGTTGGTCAGTGGTCCCGATGGCGCGCTCTGGTTCATCGAGCAGGGCTCGGGTGACGATTCGATCACGAAGCTCTCGATCGCGGGCGGGACCGCGGGCACGTTCACGCGCCACCCCATCGGTCCTGGCACCTTCACCCAGGGGTACGCGTTCGATCTGGCCGCCGCGTCCGACGGTGCGCTCTGGTTCACGACGGCGTCGGGGGGCAATCTTGGACGTATGACGGCCGCGGGCAACGTGTCGTATCTCTGCGTGGGGCCGGGACATCCCTTCTGGATCACTGCCGGCCCCGGCGGCAACGTGACGTACACCACCGACCGGGTGGAACGCGTTCCCGTTACGGCGACCGGCTCGCCGTGCCCCGCGCCGCCGCCACCGCCACGGCCTCCGGCTCCTCCGGTTCCGAGGGGAGGCGGTTCCGTCGTGCCGGCCGTCAGCGCCGACCGGACCCCCGCGAAGATCTCGCTCAGCGGGGCGGCCAGCCAGCGCTTCAAGGGCGCAGTGTCGGTCTCCGTCGCGTGCAATGAGGCGTGCCGGGCGACCGCGCAGGCGACTGTCTCGGTGGGCGGCGCGAGCAAGGTGTTTCGCTCGGGCAAGACCACGAAGCAGCTCGCAGCCGGGAAGCGCACGAAGCTGACGATCAAGTTCGGTAAGAAGGCCGTCAAGGCGATCAAGCGCGCCCTGCGTCGCAAGAAGCTGACCGCGAAGGTGGCGATCGTCAGCAGGGACAGCGCGGGCAACGGCAGCAACGCAAAACGGAGCGTGAAACTGAAGCGCTGACAAGGGATGCGGGTCGGTGGCGTTCCGCCGGCCCGCCACGCCCTACTTCTGCTCGACCGTGTAGTGGATCGTCTGAGCGACGATCTTGCCGTCTTCGATCAGGTAGGAGTCGGCGCCGTCCCTGACGCGCGCGGTGGCGTCCTCATATGCCCATTCGAGGAAGGCCATCCGGCCCTCACCGAGGTGTACGTGTACTGGAACGCCTCGTGCTCGGGGAGCTCCTCGCCGAGCATCTCGGCGAGCTGCATCACTCCCTCGTGGCCGTGGAACGTCCCGCGGTTGGTGAGGATCACGATGTCCTCCGCGACGTTGCGCCGCAGGTCCTCCTGGACCACCGTCGCGACATCGATCTCGCCGCCCTCCCATTTCTGCGCGATGTTCAGATGGTCGTCGAGAACTTCCTCGGCCGAGCGGCTCTGCAGATCATCCACGGTCACTCCTTTCGGCGGGTGATCGAAGCCTAGCCCGGCGCGCCCACCGCGTAGCGCGCGAACAGGTAGCTCTCGTCCTCGAACAGGCTCACCAGCCGGAGGCGGGGCGGGCCCGGCAGCGGCGGCCCCTCGATGATCGACGGCTCCGGGCCGCTCACCAGCAGCGGCGCCCGCGCGAGGAACAGCTCGTCCACGACACCGGCCTCGAGCATCGCGCCGAGCACCGTCGGGCCGCCCTCCAGCAGGAGCGTGCGTACGCCGTGGCGCTCGCGCAGGCGCTCGACGCCCGCGAGGAAATCGAGCGTGCGACCGTCGGGACCCGGCACGCGCTCGAGGATCACCTCGGCCGCGGCGTCGGGCGCCTCGCCGACGGCGCCGCCGAGCACCACGATGCGCGAGTCGGGATCGGAGAAGAGCGGCGCCTCCACCGGCAGCTGGAGCGATCGCGAGGCGGTGACCGCGAGCGGCACCGGCGCCAGCCCGCGCCGCTCCCTGCGCGCGCGCCGGGCCTCGTCACGCACCAGCGGCCCGTAGCGCTCGATCCCGATCGTCGCGGTGCCCGCCATCACCGCGTCCACCTGCTCGCGCAGCGCATGGAATAGCTCCCGGTCCGCCGCGCTCGAAATCTCCTTGGTGCGGCCGGAGAAGCTCGCCCGCCCGTCGACCGTGGCCACCATGTTGGCGACCACGTAGGGACGCCGCCGGCCTTCCGCCAGCTGCGCCAGGCCGAGATCCGCGTATGCGTCTTCGAGCGGCACACTGCGCCGCTCCGGGAAGAGCTGCTCGATGTTCGTCATGCGCGTAGTGATAGCGCCGCGCGGCCTCGCGTGGTACAAACGTCACCGGGAGGCGCTCGGCGGGAGCGCCGGAGGGCTTGCAGGGGGAGGTTGATGCCGGTCAGCACCACAGGGAGGCGGTTGCTCCTGGGCACGGCCGTGATCGCGGCAGTGCTGCTTTTCTCGATCGTGCATGGCCGGGCCGCGGTCGCCTTCCACATCGTCCCGCCCACGCCGGGCTACGTGACGGAGTTTTCCGTCCCGGGATCCGCCGAACGGCGCGATCGCGAATGGCATCGACGACTCGATCTGGGTGCCCGGCCGAAACGGCGCGATCCACCAGATCGTGAGGATCGACGCCGGCACGCCCCCAGCGCAGACTGCGTATGACATCCCGCTGCCCGCCGAGGGGCTCGCTGTCGCGGGCGGCAGGGTCTGGGCCTCTGCGACCGACGGCACGACGGCCAAGATCCTCGAGCTCGATCCGGTTCCCGTGCCGCCGGCCGTCACGCCGCACACAGTTGCCCCGAACACGGAAATCGTCGACATGGTGGCCGGCCCCGAGCCGCCGCCGGACACCAGCATCTGGTTCATCGAGAGGACCCTGGGCCCACCGGAGTCGTTTCAGATCGGCAAGATCGACGGCGCGGGCGTCGTCACGCGCTACGCGATCGGCAACCGGATCCCCACCCACCTCGCCTCCGGGGAGTCACCTGACGGCAACGTGTGGTTTCTCGAGAACGTGCAGGGCGTCATCAAGGTCGCGAGCCTGGACCTCGTCACCGGCACTGTCACGAACGAGTACGACCTGGGCGTCGTGGGGCCGGCCCCCACGACGTCGCCGATCTACGGTCCGGACAGCGCCCTGTGGTTCATCGAGATCCTCGCCACCGGCCAGCCCTCGATCACGAAGATGTCCATCACCGGCGCCCTGCCGGGCACCCCCGAACGGCACACCCTGAGCTCGACGCTCCCGCAGAGCCTCACCGCCGACACCGACGGATACCTTTGGTTCACGACCGGGGGATTCGGCAACGTGGGCCGCATGGCGCCTGACGGCCAAGTGACCTCGCTGCTCTGCGCCGGACCCGGGCATCCAGATCGAGATCTCCCCGGGGCCCGGCGCCAACGTGACGTTCACCCAGTTCGAGGACAAGGTCGTGAGCATCCCCGTCGAGGAGACCGGGGTCCCGTGCCCGGTGCCCGTCGCGCCCGGCGGAGGCGGTAGCGGCGGCGGTGGTGGTGGTGCGACGAAACGCAACCCGCCCGTCGCCAGGGACACGACGCCGGCAAAGATCTCGCTGAGCGCCAAGGCCACTCAGCGCCTCACCAAGAAGGGCACGATCGTCGTCTCGGTGATGTGCAACGAGGACTGCGCGGCGACCGCCCAGGCGAGGGTCTCGGCGGGCGGCGCCGGCAAGGTGTTCCGCTCCCAGACGGCGAGGAAGGACCTCACCGCCGGCAAACGCGCGAAGCTCACGCTCAAGTTCAAGAAGGGTGCGGTGAAGGCGCTCAGGCGGGCCCTCCGGCGCAAGAAGCGCCTGAAGGCCAACATCACGGTCACCACCGACGACGGCTACGGCAACGCCAGCACCGCCAAGCGGCGCATCAAGCTGAAGCGTTAGCTGGGGCCGGCCAGCGAGAGCGCGAAGAGTCGCTCGCTGTCGGTGTAGAGGTCCAGCAGGTCGAGCCCGGCGCGCGCGTACTCGTGCGTGAGGCGCTCCTCGGTGAACTTGCACGAGATCTCGGTGCGGATGTGCTCGCCCTGGTCGAAGGCGACGTCGAGATCGAGCGCATCGATGCGCGCCTCGTGCGCGTCGCTCGCGCAGAGCCGCATCTCGATCCACTGGCGGCGATCGTCGTATATCGCACGGTGATCGAAACGCTCGGGATCGAGATTCGCGCCGAGGTTCGAGTTGATCACGTTCAGCACGTTGCGGTTGAAGTCCGCGGTCACGCCCGCGGAGTCGTTGTACGCGGCCTCCAGCCGATCGCGATCCTTGACGAGGTCGGTGCCGATCAGCAACCGGTCTTCGGGGCCGAGCCGCTCGCTCAGCTTGCCGAGCAGGACGCGGCGCTCGAGCGCGTTGAAGTTGCCGATCGTGCCGCCGAGGAACGCGATCAATCGCCGGTCGCCGCTGTGCGGGATGCGCTCGAGGTGACGTTCGAAGTCGCCCACGATGCCGTGGATCGCGAGGCCCTCGTACTCGACGGCCAGCCTCGTGGCGGTTTCCTCGACCGCGGACTCGGAGACGTCCACCGGGACGTAGCGCCGGGCGCGGCCGCTCTCGTACATCGGGTCGAGCAGCGTGTTCGTCTTGCGGGCGGACCCGGGGCCGAGCTCGACCAGCTCCTCGGGTTGCACCCGCTCCACGATCTCGGTGCCGACCTCCTCGAGGATCGACTGCTCGGCGCGGGTCGGGTAGTACTCGGGCAGCTCGGTGATGCGCTCGAACAGCTCGGAGCCGCGGCTGTCGTAGAAGTACTTGGGAGGCAGCGTCTTCGGGGTCGCCGCGAGGCCCGTGCGCACGTCGTCGGCGAGCGTCGCAAGCGCGCCGTCGCGCAGGTAGACGTCGATCCGCACGTCGTGGGTCGAGTCGCTCGTGAACGAGGTCACGCGGCGTCCTTCGCGCATCGAAACCCGGCAAAGATCTGCCGGCGCTCCGGGTGGTCCCAGTTCCGGAACGTGCTCGACACGGCCTCGGGCTGCGTCGCCCACGCACCACCTCGCAGCACCCTGTAGGGGCCGCCGAAGAACTCCTCGGAGTACTCCTTGTAGGGAAACGCCTCGAAGCCGGGATAGGCGTCGAAGCCGCTCGCGGTCCACTCCCAGACGTCGCCGAGCATCTGCAGCGCACCGCAGGGGCTCGCACCGCCGGCATAGGCGCCGGCGGGGGCCGTGCCGAACGCAAGCTGGTCGAGGTTCGCCAGCTCACGGGTGGGCGGCGCGTCGCCCCAGGGATAGAGGCGCTTCGCCTGCGCCGAGCTGTCCCACGAAGCCGCCTTCTCCCACTCGGCTTCGGTTGGGAGACGCTTGCCGGCGTACCGCGCGAACGCATCGGCCTCGTACCAGCAGACGTGGCACAGCGGCCGCTCCTGATCGACGGCCTCGACCTCGTCGAAGGAGCGCACAGCGAACTCGTAACCGTCGCGGGTCCAGTAGCGGGGCAGGCGCCTGCCCTTCTCGAGCCATCGCCGTCCGCCCTCGGACCAAAGCTCGGGCCGCTCATAGCCGCCGTCCTCGACGAACGCGATGAAGTCGCCGTTGGTGACGGGAGTCGCATCGATGTAGAACGCGGCCACGAACGCGTCGTGACGCGGGCGCTCGTTGTCGTACGAGAAGCCGCTCCCGCCGAGCGCCGACTCGGCGCCCATCTCGAACTGACCCTCCGGGACGAGCACCATGTCCCTCGGGCGTCCGGCAACGGGCTCGGGGACCGCGTGGGCCCGTGGCGGCGTGTACTCGGCGCCCGCCATCAGCTGCAGCGTCTGGAGCATCGTCTCCGAGTGCTGCTGCTCGTGGCGCAGGATCATCTCGTATACGAACCCCGCCGCCAGGAGCGGGTCCGCGTCGGCAGACAGGTCGGCCGACGCGAGCAGCTCCAGCGTCCGGGCGCGCACGGCCTCCATGTAGCTCAGGCAGTCCTTGCTGCGCAGATACGGCAGCTCGCCGCGCCGGCTGCGCGGGGCGTTGAACGGGTCGTAGACGCGATCCAGCCCGGCGCGCAACGGCTCCGCACCGAACGCGTTCTGGGCGAGCCAGAGATCCTCGAACGTCGCGATGTGGCCGAGGTCCCACACGAGCGGGCTCATCAACGGATCGTGCACCCGGTTGAGCGCATCCTCCGACAGCGACTCGACGAGGGCCAGCGTGCGAGCGCGCACCGCCCCGAGTCTGGCCAGGATCGTGGCCCTCGAGGTCTGGAGGCTCTCTGTGACGGCTGGATGCATCCTCAGCGGCCTTCGAACTTCAAGGCCGCGAGTGGGGAAGGGTGCGAGCCGCAGAAATCTAGCCGATCGCAGGCGAAGTGGGGGCCGGAACGGAGGGCAATGTGACCAAACGCGCATTGGGCGGCCTGCCATCGCCGTTGCCCCTGTCAGGCCAAGCGCGCCCGCGCGTCCTTTGGCCCGTTAAGGTGCGCGCCGTGGACTTCTCGAGGTTGGGGAGAGGGGACATCGTGGCGGCGGCCGGCGGGCTGCTGCTCTTCATCAGCATGTTCCTGCCCTGGTTCAGCGTCGATGCCGGCACGCCGGCGGACCAGACTGCCTGCGGCGCCGGCAACGAGTCGTGCACCGGTTTCGACACCTTCAGCCTCTTTACGGCCCTGATCATCCCCGGCATGGACCTCTTGCTGGTCGGGGCCGCGATCGCGCCCTTGATCCTCGTCTGGATCGTGGTCCGCGGTCACACGCTGTCCTGGCCGCCCGGCGAGGTGACGATGATCGTCGGCGCGATCGCGGCGACGCTGATCCTCTACAACGGCGTCATCTCGCGGCCCGGCGCGCGCGAGTTCGTGAGCCTGGACTTCGGCTGGTACCTCGGGTTGCTCGGCTCGCTCGGCGATCGTCGGCCGGCGGCGCGATCAGCCAGATCACACGCGGCGGCGTGACCCGAAAACCGCCCGGAACCTTCTAGCCACGCTAGCCCCTCCGGATAACCTCCGGGAGGCAGTCATGGCCAAGCGCGAGACAAGCGTCATCGCCCACGATCTGCGCGACACGAGCGCGCCGGACCGCAACCTCGCGCTCGAGCTGGTGCGCGTGACCGAGTCGGCCGCGCTGGCCGCGGCTCGCTGGGTGGGGCGCGGCGACAAGGAGGGCGCCGACCAGGCCGCCGTCGATGCGATGCGGTTCACGCTCCACGCGGTGCCGATGGACGGCATCGTGGTGATCGGCGAGGGCGAGAAGGACGAGGCGCCGATGCTCTACAACGGCGAGCAGATCGGCGACGGCAGCCCGCCGGAGGTCGACGTCGCGGTCGATCCGCTCGAGGGCACGCGGCTGACCGCGCTGGGGCAGCCGAACGCGCTCGCGGTCGTGGCGCTCGCCGAGCGCGGCTCGATGTTCGACCCGGGGCCGTGCGTGTACATGGAGAAGATCGCGGGAGGTCCCGACATCGCCGACGTGCTGAGCCTCGACCGGCCGCTGGGCGAGACGCTCGGGCTCGTCGCGAAGCGCCGCAACACCGAGGTGAGCGACCTGATGGTGGTGATGCTCGATCGCGAGCGTCACGCCGACGCGGTCGCCCAGATCCGCGAGGTCGGCGCGCGCATCCGTTTCATCACCGACGGCGACGTGGCCGCGGCGCTGCTCGCGGTCACCCCGGAGACGGGCGTGGACCTGCTGTGGGGGATCGGCGGCACGCCGGAGGGCGTGCTCTCGGCCGCCGCGATCAAGTCGATGGGCGGGCAGCTGCTGGGCAAGCTCTGGCCCCGCAACGACGACGAGCGCAACCGCGCGATCGAGGCCGGCTACGACCTCGACGAGGTGCTCGACGTCGACCGGCTCGTGGCGGGCAACGACGTCTTCTTCGCCGCCACCGGCGTCACCGACGGGGACCTGCTGGAGGGCGTCCGCTACCAGGACGGCCGGGAGGCGACCACGGACTCGCTCGTGATGCGCTCGCGCTCCATGACGGTGCGCAAGGTCCAGGCGACCCACAACCGCGTGAAGCTCCGCGAGCTCACCGGCGCGCGGTACGGGTAGCGCGCCTACAGGATCTCGATCTCGACCCGCTCGCCGGCGCGCACGTCGCCCCGGTCGACGTCGATGTAGGCCAGCGCCTCCGCGTCCAGCATCGAGGTGAGCACGTGGGAGCCCTGCGCCTTCGTCGGCCGCACGTGCCAGCCGTCCTCGCGCGCCTCCAGCCGGCAGCGCACGACGTGCGCGCGGCCCGGGCGCTTGGCGTAGTGCTCGTCCATCACCGCGGTCGCGCGATGCACGCGGGGGTCGGCGCCGGTGAGCGCCAGCGAGCGCCGGCCGCACGAACAGATGGAAGGTCACCATCGCCGACACCGGATTGCCGGGCAGGCCGAAAACGAGCGTGCCGTCGTGGGTCCCGAACCAGGTCGGCTTGCCGGGCCGCAGCGCGACGCCCCAGAAGACCTCCTCGACGCCCAGCGCCTCCAGCGCCGGCTTCACGTGGTCGTGCGGCCCGACCGACACGCCGCCGGTCGTGATCGCGACGTCCTCGCGCAGCGGCCAGCGGAAAGCGCCTCGACCGTCGCGTCGTAGTCGTCGCCGACCGTCGTGCGCTCCGCCACCACCGCACCCGCGTCGCGCGCCTGCGCCTCGAGCGCGATCCCGTTGGTATTGCGGATCTGACCGGGCGCCAGCGGCCGGCCCGGCGGAACCAGCTCGTCGCCGGTCACCAGGATCGAGACGCGGGGCCGGCGCCGGCAGCGCAGCTCGGCCGCGCCCACGGAGGCCGCCACGCCGAGCTCAGCGGCGCCGAGCACGCGGTCCGGGCCCAGCACCCGCTCGCCCGCGGCGATGTCCTCGCCCGCGCGCCGCACCTCCTTGCCGGGCGGAACCTCGACGTGGATCTCGACGACGGGCTCGCGCTCGGCCGTGTCCTCGACCCGCACGACCGCGTCGGCGCCGGGCGGAATCATGGCGCCGGTCGAGATCCGCACCGCCTCTCCGCGTTCAGGCCCACGCGCCGCCGGCGCACCCGCCCGCGACTCGCCCGCGAGCGTCAGCTCCACCGGCGCATCGGGCGCCGCGCCGCGAGTGTCCTCCGCCCTGACCGCGAAGCCGTCCATCGCCGAGCTGTCGAACGGCGGCACGTCGTCAAGGCTGCGTCAGCTCCTCGCCGAGTGTTCGGCCGAGCGCGTCCGCGAGCGGCACGGTCTCGAGCGCGAGCGGCGCCACGCGCGCCAGCACCAGCTCGACCGCCTTGTCGGGTGGAAGCAGCGTCAGCGCCGGCGCAGGCTCTTCGTGACGGCGTCGAGCGCGCGAAACGTGATGTTCGCTCCGACCTTGACCGGCAGCTTCACGGCCTCGATCGCACCGTCGAGTGCCAGCCGCGGAAGACCGGGAGCGTCCTCGGGCGTCCCGAAGGCCGCGGGGTCGCCGCCGCCGTGCTCGGAGCCTACGCCGATCCCGGCCTTGCGGGCGGCGGCCGGCCCGGGACCGCGTGCGGGCGGCGGTACTCGATGACCCTGCAGCGCCGCGTGGCGCGCGGCGCCTTCGAGGCTGCCGGCGAGCGCGGGAGGGCGCGCTCTTGCGACGGGGGGTCTCGCGCTGGGGACGGGACCGCGGCAGGCGGGCCATGATCGGCTCGGCGGCTGCCTCGTCTGGTTGGGATTTCTCAGGATGCCCTTCGTGGCGGTGCTCTCCTCCGGATCCGAGGCTAGACTCGTTGGGGTCCACAGGGCGTCCTTTCGCTTATCGGTGCTTACGGACAAAGTATTGGCCTCTGCCCGATGGCGGTTGCGCAGTCTATTGCTACCCGGGTAACGTAGGACTAGACGGGGCGAGTGCTCAACGGCCGGCGTCCAGGCGGAGAAAGATGCCGTCTAGACGGCGAATCGGGTCCCAGCAGGAACTTTTTGGTTAGAAAGCTGTATTACGTAGTGAGAATTGTTCAACAGGGGCCTTGGAGTGGAGAGGCCGGAGCCCCGCAAGAGGCCTGGTCTAACCTTGACTTCAATTTGTGTAGCGATAGCATCCGAGCACATGTTTTGGAGCGGTCCGGGAGGGGCTGCTCTAAATGCGTGCGCCGGGGCATAACGGCAATACAGGAAGCAGGGGACCCGTTCGGGCCCCGTTTCCGCAGCTAGAAGGAACGAGACTGACTAGATGCTTCAAAGCGAACTCCACGAACTCGAAGAGATCAAAGGGCTGGTCGTAAAGGGCCAGCAGCAGGGAGTCCTGTCCTTCAACGAGGTTGCGGACGCGGTGTCCGAGATCGACCTCGACGAGGCCGACGTCGAAGAGCTCTACGGCTTCCTGGAGAAGTCGGAGATCGAGCTCGTCGAGGACGGCGAGGCAGGGGCTCCCAAGCCGGAGGTCGAGCAGCCGGAGACGGGCAAGCGACGGCGCAAGCCGAAGGGCCAGATAGATCTGCGACCCGACATGACGACCGACTCTCTGCAGCTCTTCCTGAAGGACATCGGCAAGGTCCGCCTGCTGACGGCGCAGGAAGAAGTGGACCTGGCGAAGCGGATCGAGCGCGGTGACCTCGATGCGAAGCAGAAGATGGTCGAGTCCAACCTGCGGCTCGTCGTCTCGATCGCGAAGAACTACCGCAACCAGGGCCTGCCGTTCCTGGACCTGATCCAGGAGGGCACGCTCGGACTGGTCCGCGCGGCGGAGAAGTTCGACTACCGCAAGGGGTTCAAGTTCTCGACCTACGCGACCTGGTGGATCCGCCAGGCGATCGCCCGGGCGCTGGCCGACAAGGCCCGCACGATCCGGATTCCGGTGCACGTGGTGGAGAAGCTCAACAAGATCGGGCGCGCCGAGCGGAAGCTCGTGACCGAGCTCGGTCGTGAGCCGACCGCCGAGGAGATCGCGATGGTGACCGGCATCGACCCGGACGAGGTGGGCGCGATCAAGCGCTCCGCCCAGGCACCGATCTCGCTCGAGAAGCCGGTCGGTGACGAGGAAGAGTCCGAGTTCGGCCAGTTCATCGCCGACGAGCGCGCCGAGTCGCCGTACGACCGCGCGGTCGACAACCTCACCAAGGAGGCGCTGCGCGAGGCGCTCGAGAACCTCTCGTACCGCGAGCGGCGTGTGCTCGAGCTGCGCTACGGCCTCGGCGGTGAGCACCCGCGCACGCTCGACGAAGTCGGGCGGACGTTCAACGTCACGCGCGAGCGGATCCGGCAGATCGAGAACCAGTCGCTGAAGAAGCTGCAGAGCCTCGCCGAGGCTCAGAAGCTGCGCGAAGTCGCTTAGTTAGCCCCTACTCGGGGCTTCCGGGCCGGCGGCGACGCCGGCCCCCGCGGCGGCGGCGCGAGCCCTGCTGCGTCTCCGAGCGCCCCTCGTAGACCTCGTCCAGCAGGTCGATGTAGCGCCCGCCGTCCTCGATCCTGCCGAGCATGCGCTCCGCTTCCGCGCGTGGCTTGCCGGCCATGAATAGGTCGAGGATCTGCTTGCGAACGTCTTCGCGCACCAGGTCCGTGGTGGCCGCATCGGACTTGGGCGGCGCCTCGGTCGTGGTGGGAGCAGGAGCCTCGGTGGCGGTCGTCTGCGGCCACGGGCGGTCCGGCGGTGGGCGTCTCGGGAGCCGGTCCTTCGGCCTCGGGTGTCTCCTCCGCGGGCGCTTTGGTCTCGGCAGCCTCGGGTGGTGCGGCGGGAGGCTGCGCCCCGAGCTCGATCGCGAGCGCCTCGCCCTGCTCGCGGAGCGTGCTGAACGCCTCCGCGATCTCGCGCTCGAACGCGTCGATCGCGGCGATCATCTGCTTGGCGCGCTCGGATGAGCTCTGGAACCGCCGCTGCGCCTTCTGCTCGGCGTCCTGCTCGATCTCGAGCGCCTGCTCGAGCGCCCGGTCCTCGATCTCGTGCGCGCGGGCCTCGGCCGCCTCGACGATCTCGCGAAGCTTCTCCTCGACCGTCGCCCGAAGGTCCTGGGTGGCGGTCCCGAGCGCCGCCGGCAGCCCGCCCGTTCCTTCTCCCGGCACTCTCCCGATCGAACCGGCCCAATCTCAGCCACGCCTCTTGCGGCTCCGCAGCAATCCCGCGGCGCCCGGGGGTCTGGTCGGGATAGATGTCGTCGAGCAGGTCGAAGTACTGCTCGCCCTGCCTGAACCGCAGCAGCATGCGCTCCGCGTCAGCCCGTGTGCGGCCGCCCTCGGCGAGGCCCTCGAGCTGCTGGCGGATCAGCTCGCGGACCGCCGGGTCGGCGGCGTTTAGCCGGCGCACCAGGCTCTGCGGCGTCCGCGCTCGGCAGCAGTTGCCTCCGGCCGGCGGCTCCGATCGGCTCGGGCTCGGCTGGTGGCGCTCGGCTCGGGCTCCGCGGGCGACTGCGCGCTCAGCCTCCGGAGTCGGCGGGGACCTCCACGGCGAGCGGTTCCGTGCGCGCCCTGCTCAACTCGCTGGTGAGCCGCTCGGTCTCCGCGCGCAGCGACCGAACGGCCTCGCCGATCGCGTTCTCGACCGCGTCCATCTCGGCGAACATGAGCGCGAGCCGCTCGCGCGAGTCCTCGAAGACCCCTCCCATGCGGCGATCCGACTCCTGCTCGAGCGGTCGGCCTTCTCGAGCGCCTGATCCTCGATCTCGGCAGCTCGTGCCTCGGCGCGCTCGACGATCCTCGCGACCTCGACCTCGATCGTCGATCGAAGGCCCTCGGTGGCGACTCCGAGCGTCTCCGGCAGGTGCCTGACGTCCTTTTCGTCTTGTTCGAATCGACCCACGGTTGGTCCGCCGCTCCGGTGGCGGACCGGCAGCGTAGCGAGGCTCGCCCTCACCGCCGCAAGCTTGCACGCAGAATTTCCGCTATTTGCGGACGAGTCGGCTCAACCGCGGCGCAGCAAGCCCCGGCGGCGACGCTTGCCCGGTTCGTCCGCAGGGTAGATCTCGTCCAGCAGCGCGCCGTAGTCACCGGTCCTTGAACCGGCTCAGGTAGTGCTCGGCCGCCTCGCGCGGCTCTCCAGTGTCCCGGAGGCGGATCAGCTGCTGTCTGACCGCTTCGCGGCCGCGATCGTCGCCGGAAGGCGGCGATGCGTTCGGCGGATTCGGGTCCGGCGCCGCCGACCGGGCGTGGCCGGCGGCTCCGATGCGGCCGGTGGCAACTCCGGCTCTGCCGGCGTGACAGGCGGCTGCGGCGGCCCGGGCAGTGGGATCTCCTCGGGCGTGGGGGGTGGGGACTCGAGATCCGGCGGGTCGGCCGTCGGCGCTGCCACGGGCGGCGCGGCCAGATCGTCCTTGGCGTTGCTCAGCTCCGAGGTCAGTTTGTCGATCTCGTCTCGAAACGACGCGATCACCTTGCCGAGCTCGGTCTCCAGCGTCTCTGTCGCCTCGCGCATCGCCCGGGCACGGTCCATCGCCGAGTCCAGCACGACGCTCGCCCGGTCCTGCGACTCCTTCAGGACCTCGCCGGCCTTGCGTTGGGACTCCTGCTCCACCTCGCTCGCCTTGGCGAGCGCCCGGTCCTCGATCGCAAGCGCACGCGCCATCGCCTCTTCCACGACCTCGCGGACCTGGCTCTCCACGGTCGAGCGCAGCTTCTCGGTCACCGAGCCGAAGTCCTCGGAGTTCATCCTGGGGGCGTTTTCCTCTCGATCGAATCGACCCATGGAGTCCACGTCCTGCAGAGTGGATCGATGCCTCGCGGCTCCTCCCGCGCGAAAAGGCTATCCGGAATAGCCTGCACAGAGCAACCTCTGGCGCGCGAGGCGGCGCGAAGACCTTTCCTGAGGGCCCCGGGACCCTCAAGCCTCGCCCACTACTGCCGATTAACCGTCTGTATGGCGTTTGACCTTCAGCAAGCGCTTCGTGCAGTCGTGGAAGAAGGGGGGTCGGACCTCCACATCAAGGTCCCGTCTCGCCCGCTCATGCGGTTGCAGGGGCGCCTGACGCCCCTCGAGGCCACGGAACCGCTCACGCCCGCGGACACGGAGCGGGTGCTGCGCGAGATGCTGACCGCGAGCGACAGGCTCGCGGAGTTCGCCCGTGAGGGGGAGATCGACTTCTCCTACACGGTGCGGGGGCTCGCGCGCTTCCGCGTGAACGCCTTCCGCCAGCGGGGCTCGATCTCGATCGCCTGCCGCGTGGTGCCTTTCAACATCCGCTCGGTGGCCGAGCTCGATCTTCCCGAGGTGGTCACCAAGCTCGCCGACGAGCCACGCGGGATCATCCTCGTCACGGGGACGACCGGCTCGGGTAAGTCCACGACGCTCGCGGCGATGATCGACCACATGAATCGAGAGCTATCCGCGGAACATCGTGACGATCGAGGACCCGATCGAGTACCTGCACCGGGACAAGACGTCGGTGGTCCACCAGCGCGAGGTCGGGTTCGACACAAACTCCTTTGCCCAGGCGCTACGGCGCGTGCTGCGCCAGGACCCGGATGTGATCCTGATCGGCGAGATGCGCGATGAGGAGACGGTCGGGACCGCGCTGAGCGCGGCCGAGACCGGCCACCTCGTGCTGAGCACGCTGCACACGATCGACGCGGTCGAGACCGTCAACCGCATCATCGACTTCTTCCCGCCTCACCATCACCAGCAGGTGCGCGCGATGCTCGCCGGCTCGCTGCGAGGCGTGATCTCCCAGCGACTCGTGCCGACGGTCAACCACGACTCGCGCGTGGTCGCCTGTGAGGTGCTCACGATGACCGGGCGCGTGCGCGACATGATCTCCGACCCCAACGAGACGGCGAAGCTCGGTGAGGTGATCGCGGAGGGCGGCTACTACGGGATGCAGACCTTCGACCAGGCGCTGCACAACCTTCACCGCGACGGCAAGATCTCGATGGACGAGGCGCTCAAGGCCGCGACTCACCCGCACGACTTCAAGCTGCTCGTGGCATCGGAGGGACAGCGCTCGACTTCGGTCGACCAGATCTACTCCGGCAACGAGGCGGTCGATCGCCCGCCGCCGGGCAGCAACGGCGGCAACGGCGTCGGGCGGCCACGAGGCCGTTCCGCTCGGCTGAACGCTTGAAGGGCCTCAGAAGCCCTTACTTCAGTCTGTAAAGCCTTGGTATCATCGAACGGCGGTGGCGGGGGCTGCCGCTGAGGAGAGAGTGATTCGGGTCAGAGCTGTCATGAGCTCCAACGAGACGTGTCCTGTATGTCATACGGCCGAGATCATCTCGGGCAAATGGACGCTCCTCATCATTCGCGACCTGGCCGACGGCAGGTCGCGTTTTTGTGAGCTGGAGCGCTCGCTCGAAGGCATCAGCCCGCGCACGCTCTCGCTGCGCCTGCGGGCGCTCGAGTCCGAGGGCATCGTCGAGCGGCGCACGTACCCGGAGGTCCCCCCGCGGGTCGAGTACCGGCTCACCGCCAAGGGCAAGGCGCTCGTGCCGCTGATCGAGCAGATGCGCCGGTACGGGCGCGAGTGGCTGCGCAACGGCCACGTGCAGACGCGCAGCGCCGCCTGAACCGAGCGCAAGCTCCAGTCCACCGACACCGCAACCGGCGTCCCGGTCGGGGGTTGTCTCTATGGTCCCCGCCTTCCGATCGACCCGCAGGAGGTGTCATGAGGAAACGCCATGACGCACGCCCGGACGGCTTTTGGGTGCGCGTGTTGAGCTACCGGCCGTCGGCTTCGATGATCGTTGCCCTGATCGCGCTGTTCGTCGCGATGGGCGGAACCACATACGCGGTGAAGCGCCTGCCGAAGCGCAGCGTCGGGTCGGCACAGATCAAGAGCAAGGCCGTCATCAAGCGGCACCTGAGGGCGCGCAACGTCTCCCGTACGAAGATCGCCCGGAACGCGATCGACTCGGGCCTCGTGGAGCGGGACGCCTTGCGCGGGAGCGACATCCTCGAAGGCAGCCTCAGCACCGTGCCGAGCGCCACGAAGGCCATCGACGCAGAGAAGGTCAACGGCTTCACCCTGCAGAAGTTCTCGTCTCGCGTCACCGCCGGCACGGCTTCGGCCACCGTGCTGGCGCTCGGCGGGACTGTCGCTGAATGCGGCCTGCAACACAGGACCGGCTCTGAGCGTGAGTGCGACCAGCTCGGTGAGCGATGCGCACATCCACTCCGGCGGCACATGGGGTGCGGCGAACCAGTCGTTCTACGTCGAGGACGACAACTTCGACATCGGGGACACGTTCGACCCCCTTCAGAACGTCACCACCGGCAGCACGAACCTGAGTGGGTCGTTCGTGTATGCGCGACAGGACGGCGCGGTGGTGTCGGTCGACTTCCTCGCGGACGAGTCGACCACGGGCTGCGTGTTCGCCGGCACCGCGATCGGCTAGGGCACTGGACATACGACTGGGCGGGGCGCTTCGGCGCCCCGCCTCGGCAGGCCGGCAAATTCAGATGCATTTTGCCGGCGCCTCGATCTAGCTTCATGAATAAGGGCGTGTCCCGCGCGTCGGCGAGACGCACAGCCCTCATCTGTGGACTAGCTCGAGGAGAGGCAGTTGACTGGATCTGGACGGAGCCAGACGTCCGGCGTGTGGCGACGCATTGCCGCATACAGGCCCACGCCGGCGATGATCGTCTCGCTGATCGCGCTGTTCGTCGCGATGGGAGGCACGACCTACGCGGTGACCAAGCTTCCGAAGCGGAGCGTCGGCTCGCTGCAGCTCAAGAAGGGCGCGGTGCACAAGGAGCACATCGCGACCGGCGCCGTCACGGTCTCCAAGCTGGGCAAGGGCCTCGTCACGAGCGCTCCGGCCGGACCGGCGGGTCCGACGTCGCCCGTGATCGTGAACCAGGAGCTGCCGTCCGACGGCGTCTCCTATGCCGTCAAGGCCGGATGGGCCGACAAGGCCGGCAAAGCCGATCGCGCGGCGCTCGCCGACAAGGCCACGACCGCCACCAGCGCCGCCAGCGCGACCAGCGCCGGCACCGCGTCCACCGCGGGATCGGCGGCCAACGCGGACACGCTCGACGGCAAGGACTCGACCTTCTTCCTTCCCAGAGCCACGATCGTGGACCTGCCGCGGTTCGTGCTCGCGAACGGGGAAACCCGCCAGATCTTGGTCAACGGGCCGCTCAAGTACACGGCGCGCTGCTCGATCGGCGCGGGCGGATTCGACAGGGCCGAGATCCTGATCTCGACGACCGAGAACCACTCCGCGTTCGACGGCGACGACATCACACCGGACCTGCTGACCACCTCACCAGAGTCGAGGCGCATGTACGCGTATGTCGAGGCACCCACGGGCCAGCCGGCCTTCAACGGCCGAGAACGACGGCACCGCTGTCGCGCCCAGCGCCGAGGTGCGCTCGACTGTCTGGTGGCTCGGGGTCAACCTCTTCAACACGACCGGCAACTGCTACTTCGGCGGCTACGCGACGATCTGATGCGCCTGCGCGCCCTGATCAGGTTCCCGTCTCCGGAGATGGTCGTCGCGCTGGTGGCGCTCTTCATCGCGATGAGCGGGACCACCTACGCCGTCACCAAGCTTCCGAACCGCAGCGTGGGCTCCCTCCAGCTGAAGAAGGGCGCCGTACGCTCCGAGAACCTCGCCAATGGAGCCGTCACCAGCACGAAGCTGTCCACCGGGCTGAGCGCGATCCGAGCCAAAAAGGCGCGCGCGATGAGCCTACGCGCGGAGGCTTCCTACGCGATTCGGGCGGGCTTCGCCGACAAAGCCGGCCTCGCCGACACGGCGACGCTTGCCGACAGCGCCACGACTGCGACCACCGCCGCCAGCGCCACCACGGCGGCCAGCGCGGTCAGCGCGGGCTCGGCCGGCAACACGGCCAAGCTGGACGGCAAGGACGCGAGCTCGTTCCTGCCACGCAGCGCGATCGTCGAGGTGCCGCGTTTCTCGCTCGAGCACGGTGAGAAGAAGGTGATGCTGGCGCACGGGCCGTTCACCCTCACCGCCCGCTGCTACATCAACCAGCTCGGCATCGACGACGCCGATGTGCTGATCGCGACCACGCAGCCGCACTCGGCCTTCGAGGGCTTTGCGATGGACGGCGACCTGAATCCGGGCGATCCGGAGTCGGGCCGTTCCGTGATCGGCATCGACGGCGCGACGGGACTGCCGCAATTCGAGTCCTCGGCGGACGGCAGCGCGGCGGCGCCCGACGGCACCGAGATCCGCTCGATCGTCTTCTATGCGGGCGTCAACCTGTTCGGCCAGACCGGCCGCTGCACGTTCGGCGGTTTCGCAATCCTCTGAGCACGACGCCCGGGGGCCGAAGGAGCGACCGCCCTGACGGCGAACTGAAGCGCCCGTGCGAAACCGAGCGCTTCACGACCAACTTCGACTGTTTGCGGGCCAGGCCGCCGACCGCCTCGAGGCGATGCTGGCGGCGGGGAGCGAGATCCCCTACGAGGTCACGGAGGCGCCCGGAGCGCGCTCGGTCCTCTACCGCTACACGCCCTTGACCGGGGAGTTCGTGCGCGAGCGCTTCGGCGAGCTGAGGTCGCTGGAGGCGTATTCGGCGACCACCGCCGCGTTGGCGCGCGTCGAGGGGACGTCCGCCTATCTGCGCGTGCTCGGCACCAGCTACGTGCCCGCGTTCGAGCACGACCGCGCCGACACCACGCTGCGTCGCGTTCATGTGCCGCCTCTGGGAGGAGTCGAGCACGTTCGAGCTCGAGGGCTCCCGCTTCGATCGCGCGTATCGCGAGCTCGAGGCGATCGTGTACGAGGACACCGCCGTCAACGCGGTGGTCGCGCCCCTGGTCGGCGTGCGGCTGGGCCAGGAGCGCTGGGAGCTCGGGTCCGGCATGGCGCTCGTGCGCGGCGATCTGTTCGACGCTCCGCCCGAGGCCGTCTGGACCTCCGGTCGCGACGACGAGGAGCCGAATGCCCTGATCACGCTGATGGTCGAGTCCTCGCCCTCGGAGCCGCCGCCCCTGACGTCGGCGCGGATCGGCTTCCGGAAGCTGCTCACCGCGCTGCGGCTGCTGAAGTCCGGGCGCCGCCACGCTCGGCGCCACCGCGTGGTGGCGGACGGACGAAGGCCCCTGGCAGACGGTTCCGCTCGGCTTCGCCGGACGATCGCGCGGCGGGCGCTACTGGCTCGAGGAGCACGAGCGGCCCGAGCTCGCCGAGCTCTTCGAGCTGCTTCGCTCGCGACCGGCACAGGGCGGAGCGGTGCCCTGGGCGCTGGCGCGATTCGAGCTCGGCTGCGAGCACCCGGTTTCCCTCGAGGGCCTCTCCGATCACCTGCTGGCCCTGCGTGCGCTCCTGGACCACGGCGAGCGCTCGGACCGGTCGATCGCGCGGCGCTTGGCGGCGCTTTGCGCGGAGCCGGCCGACCAGCAGGCCGTCCGCGACCGCGTCGAGCAGGCATTCAGGCTCGAGCAGATCGTGATGCGCGGCAACGTGGACTCCGCCTACATGGCCGCGATCGGTGTCGAGACGCCCGAGCTGGTCGTGCGCGAGCTCGAGGAGAACCTGCGCGCGCTGCTGCGCGACATGGTCTGCGGTCACATCGACGCGAACCTGACGGGGATCGCCGACGATCTCCTCCCGCCCGAGGACGATGCACGCAGCCGGGACGTCTCCGACCCGCCGGAGCCGACCTTCGTCGTGCGCCGCAGCCGCGAGGCGACCACCGACACCCTGATGGGCCTCGACGACGCCCCCGGTCTCTTCACCCGCACCGAGGCCCCACGCGTCACGCGCCAGCGAGACCGAGCAGCCGACCGAAGAGAACGTCCCCGTGCCCGCCAAGGGCGACGCGGAGCCGCGGCGGCGAGACCGAGGACTGGGGCCTCGACGACGACGCCGCCGACTACTCGGCCGCCGTCTAGACCGTCGACCTGCGCCAGCAGCTCCTGCCGCTCGGCCGCGTCCGCGAAGAGGTACCGGTTCACCTGCGCCAGGCCCGCGATGTCGTGCACGTCCTCGTCGAAGTACGGGACTTCGAGCACGCAGTCCTGCGCCCACGCGCTCCGTCAGCACCTTCATGTTCTCGCGATCGCGCTCCGCGAGCATGCGGTAGTTCTCGAAGTTCTCGGCCACCTTCATAGCGAGCTCAGCAGCCCCGGGCGTCCCATCCAATGAGCGCTCGAGCTCTTCGCGAAGCTCGGCATCCCGCAGACCCGCCGGCCGGTCTTGCCGGCCGGCGGCCTTTATGTAGTCCGGATGAACCTTGTTCACGACGAAGCCGCCGAACGGCAGGCTCGCCTCCTTCAGCCGCCGCCAGAAGTAGAACGCCTCGTCGATCGGGTCGCGCTCGGGCGCGGTCACGAGCAGGAAGGTGGCGCGCCGGTCTCCGAGCAGCGCCTTGACGCGCTGCGCGCGCTCGCTGAATCCCTCCGCCATGTCGCCGAAGCTCTGGAAGAAGTCCGACAGGTCCTGCAGCAGGTCGATGCCGGTGATGCGCTTGAGCGCGGAGAACAGGATGCCTCCGGACCGGCCCAGCATCTTCACCCCGAAGCGGCCGGGCCGCAGGAAGAACTGCAGCGACTTGCCCTCGATGAACCGGGTCATGCGCTCGGGCGCCTCGATGAAGTCGAGCGCGTGGCGCGTCGGCGGCGTGTCGAGCACGAGCAGGTCGTAGCGCGCCTCCTGGTGCAGCTCGTAGAGCTTCTCCATCGCCATGTACTCCTGCGAGCCCGCCATCGCGTTCGAGATCTCCTGGTAGATCCGGTTCTGCAGGATGCGATCGCGCGTCTCCTCGTCGGGCGCGTGGCGCTCGATGAGGTCGTCGAAGGTGCGCTTGGCGTCGAGCATCATCGCCCAGAGCTCGCCGCGCATCTCGACGCCGGCCTCCGCGAACCGCTCGGGATCGACGAGCGTCTCCTCGTTGCCGAGCTCCGGCAGGCCGAGCGAGTTGGCGAGGCGCTTTGCCGGGTCGATCGTCAGCACCGCGACCTTGTAGCCCCGCGCGGCCATCCCCATCGCGACTGCGGCCGAGGTCGTGGTCTTGCCGACGCCGCCGGAGCCGGCGCAGATGCAGATCTCCTTGTCCTCGAGCAGATCGCCGACGTTCACCGGCTCACAGCTCCTCTTCGATCCGGTCGGCGAGCAGCTCCACGGCGCTCATGTCGAGCTGGGGGCGGAACACGAACGGCAGCTCCACCACCTGCCTGCGCAGACCCTTCGCGAGCCGCTCGAGCTGCTCGTGGTGCGCGCCCGCGCGCCGGTGCTCCGACAGCGCCGCCCGCAGCGCGGCCCGGCGCATGACCGCGACGCCGTCGCCGTTCGCATCCGCCTCCCGTTCGAGCCGGTCACGCAGGATCTCGGCTTCGTCGTCGCTGAAGAGCTCGGGATAGATGCCGTTCATGAAGACCTGGTCGAGCCGCAGGCCGAGTTCGCGCTTCAAGGTCTTGTGCAGGTCGAGCGTCTCGTTGACCGGCATCTCCTCGGGCCACGCGACCGCGCACACCGAGGTGAGCTTCGGATCGGTGATGAACTTGTAGATCGTGTCCGCCTGGCGCTTGATCGGCCCCACGCGCGCGATGTCGCTGAACGTCTTGGGTGTCTTCAGGATGCCGACCCCGTGGCCGGTCGCCGGCGCGTCCACGATCACGACGTCGTACTTGGAGCCGCGCTTCACGCGGCGGTCGAGCTGCGCCAGCTCCCACACCTTGCCGACCGTCACCAGCTCGCGCAGCCCGGGCGTGGCGGCCGCGAAGTAGGTGAAGACGCGATTCTTGAACATCAGGTCGTATACGGGCTTCACCTTGATCTGCATCAGCAGGTACTCCTCGAGCGCGCGCTGCGGATCGATCGAGAACGCGAACAGGTTCGGCGCGATCTCGGTCTCGTGGTAGCCGACGCCCTGGCGCTCGAAGAACCGCGACATGCGCTCCTGCTGGGCCACCTCGCAGACGATCGCCCGCTTGCCCTCGCGCGCGGCCACCACGCCGAGCGCGGCCGCCACGGTCGACTTACCGACGCCGCCCTTGCCGGTCACGAAGATCACGCGCTTGTCGAGGATGTTTGCCAAATCAGGGGGAGGGGAGGCGTTTGCAGCGTACCGGCCGCTGCCCGCGACCCGGCCCCGGGGAAGGAATCGCCTCTCCCGATGCGAATACCCGTGACCAATGGGTTTACTCCAGCGATTCGCGCGTCCCGAGTTCCGCACCACCGGCGACGCGCCCGACTCCCCGTCCGAAGAAGAGCGCCGCGAGGCGGCGCTCGCTGAGGAGCGGGCGGCAACGAGCGCCCCGCCGACCGGGGCCGACCTAGGGGGTGGAAGCGTGCACGGATCGGAAGCCTTCTCGCAGGAGCACACGCGGGAGGCGGCCGTCGAAAACGACGCCCAGCCCCCGCCCGCGGAGCCGGCTCCCACGACCTCCGCGGCCTACCCGCAGGTCCAGCAGCCGCCGGCCGAGCCCCAGGTGAAGCGCGCCGAGATCATCGCGTTCGCGAACCAGAAGGGCGGCGTCGCGAAGACCACTACGACGCTCAACCTCGCGGTCGCATTCGCCGAGACGGGCCACCGCGTGCTGGCCGTGGACCTCGATCCCCAGGGCAACCTCACCATGAGCCAGGGGATCGACCCCGACTCGGTCGAGAAGTCGATGTACGACGTGCTGGTACACGACATCTCGATCCGCGAGGTGATCCGCAAGCGCGAGATCGACGTGGCCTGTGCCTCGATCGACCTGGCGGGCGCCGAGATCGCGATGAGCATGAAGATCGGCCGCGAGCGCTCGCTCGAGAAGGCGCTGCGTCCGGTGCTCGAGGACTACGACTTCGTGTGCATCGACACACCGCCCTCGCTCGGACTTTTGACGATCAACGCCCTGACCGCCGCTGCCAAGGTTATTGTGCCGGTCCAGTGCGAGTACCTGTCGATGCGCGGGCTGATCCAGCTTCAGAACACGCTTTCCATGATTCGTGAGGAGCTCAATCCCAACGTCGAGATCGAGGGCATCCTCCCGACGCTCGTCGACAGCCGCACGGTCCACGCCAAGGAGGCGATCGAGATCCTCGAGGAGAACTTCGGCGATCGTGTTTTCGCCACCCGGATCCGCAAGACTGTCCGGTTCGCGGAGGCCCCGGTGAAGGGCACCTCGGTGCTGAAGTACGACCCCGACGGCGTGGCGGCAGAGTCCTATCGAGATCTTGCGAAGGAGGTCCTTGCGAATGGCAGGCGGTAAGCGAGCAAGCATGCGCGAGGGTCCGCTCTCGCAACTCTTCAAGCGAACGGACGTCGACGCCCCCCCGGAGCAGCAGGGCGAGGCTCCTGCGCAGCCGCAGCCGGAGGAGCGTCCCCGCGAGCCCGAGCGCACCGAGCCCGCCGACCGCGGGCTCGACTACGCCGAGCCCCGGATCCCCAGCCCCAAGGAACGCCTGAGCGCGGCCTTCGCGCACGACATCCCACACGACGTGCTGGAGCGCCCGAGCGAGCAGCCGCCGCGCGAGTACCGCCCCCGCGACGAGCCCCAGATCTCGGCCCGGCCGACGGTGCACCAGCCCGGTGCTGCGCGTGGTCGGCGTCGGTGGCGCGGGCGTGAACGCCGTCAACCGCATGATCGAGGCGGGCGTCGCGGGCGTCGAGTTCATCGCCGTCAACACCGACCTGCAGTCCCTGCAGCAGAGCGCCGCCGACGTCACCCTTCACATCGGTGGGCAGATCACGCGCGGCCTCGGCTCGGGATCGGACCCGGCGGTCGGCCACGCGGCGGCGATCGCCGACGACGACCGCGTCAAGAGCTACCTCAAGGGCTCCGACATGGTGTTCGTGGCGGCCGGCGCGGGAGGCGGGACCGGCACCGGCGCGGCGCCCGTCGTCGCGCGAATCGCGCGCGAGATCGGTGCGCTCACGGTCGGAATCGTGACGAAGCCGTTCGGCTTCGAGGGCACGCGCCGCTCGGCGCAGGCCGAGGACGGCATCAACGAGCTCGCCCGGAACGTCGACACGCTGATCGTGATCCCGAACAACCGCCTGCTGTCCGTGCTCGAGAAGGGCACCTCGATGGTGGACGCATTCCGCGTCGCCGACGACGTCCTGCGCCAGGGCGTGCAGGGCATCTCCGACCTGGTCACGCTGCCGGGCCTGATCAACCTCGACTTCGCCGACGTGCGGACGATCATGAGCGACGCCGGCCAGGCGCTGCTGGGCATCGGCGTGGCGACCGGCGAGCGCCGCGCGATCGCGGCGGCCGAGGAGGCCGTCTCGTCGCCGCTGCTCGAGACCTCGGTCGAGGGCGCTCGGTCGATCCTGCTGTCGATCACGGGCGGCTCCGACCTCTCCCTGTGGGAGGTCAACGAGGCCGCGCGCGCCGTGGCCGAAGCCGCGCACCCGAGCGCGAACATCATCTTCGGCGCGATGGTCGACGAGAAGATCGCCGAGGAGTGCTGGGTCACAGTCGTCGCGACCGGCTACGGCGACCAGCCGACGCGGAGAGGTACCACCACCTCGTTCCGCGAGCCGACCGGCGAGCCGCGCGTGCGGCGCCGCGAGACGGCCGACCTCGCCGGGGACTTCGAGATCCCCGAGTTCGTGCCGCAGCGGTAGCTATGTGACTTGGCCGTCGGTTGTCCCCCGGCGGCGCTGAGAGTAGGGTCCGGCCATGGTCAAATCGCTGGCGCGGATCGCGTTGGCGTGCGCGGTGCTCCTGCTGCCCGCTAGCGCTCACGGCGCCTTTCCGGGCGCGAACGGAAGGATCGCATTCTCCGACAGCATCGCTGACGGCTCGGGCGTCGAGCCGAACCACGTCTACACGATGAACCCCGACGGCAGCGGGGAGAACCAGCTCACGTTCAGCGCCTATCCGGCCCAGGATTGGACGCCCGTGTACTCGCCCGACGGCACGAAGATCGCTTTCGCCACGAACCGCGGCGGGCAGGTGCAGATCGGCATCATGAACGCCGACGGTACGAACCAGCATGTCGTCCCAAACGACGGCAACCTGGGAGAGATGGGGTCGTGGTCGCCCGACGGCACGAAGCTCGTCTTCAGCACCATCGTGGGCGGCAACGCCGACATCTACGCGATCAACGTCGACGGTTCGGGGCAGACCAGATTGACGAGCGATCCCGCCGCCGACGGGGCTCCCGCCTGGTCGCCGGACGGCGGAAAGATCGCCTTCACGCGCACCAGCGGCGGGGCGACCGAGACTCACACGATGAACGCCGATGGATCCGGGGACACCACGCTCACGAACGGTGGCGGCTTCTTTCCGGCCTGGTCGCCCGACGGCCGGAAGATCGCATTCGTCGACCATCATTACTTCGGCACCGTCCAGAACCTTTTTGTGATGAACCGGGATGGGACGAACCCCGTGCAGATCGGCCCTGGCGACGGTTACGTGTACGCATACCCCGCGTGGTCACCCGACGGCACGAAGCTAGCAGTCACGAGGGCCGTGCAGTTCGAGGACAACTACTCGATCTGGACGATGAACCGTGACGGCACCGGCGCGCAGCACGTGCGGTTCACGTTCGATCCGGTCAAGCCGGACTGGCAGCCGATTCCGTACACGGGATTCCCGCGCCCTAGAGGTGCCAGCCCATTCCAAACGTACCTCGTGCCTGCCTACAAGCCCTGCACGGCGCCGAACCACACGCACGGTGCCCCGCTCGCGTTCGGCTCCTGCAGTCCGCCCCAGCCGGCATCGGACTACCTTACGCTCGGTACCCCCGACGCCAACGGCGCACCGGCGAACGGGCGCGGGTCGGTGTTCCTAGCGGCTCGCACGGGCGACATGAAGGTGGTGTTCTCCATGCGCGACGTCAGAAACCAGGCCGACCTCTCGGATCACACCGGCCGCCTGGAGGAACGCGCGATCTGGCGCATCACCGACCAGAACGTCGGCACCGGTGGCCCTGGCCCAGTCACGATGACCGACGTGCCGTTCCCGGTCTTCGTACCCTGCGCAGCCACTGCGGAGCCAGCCGTGGGCTCGACCTGCGCGCTCACCACCACGATCAACGCCCAGGTTCCCGGTGCGCTCGTAGCGAATAAGCGAACTGTCATCGAGCTCGGCCAGGTCCAGGTCTATGACGGCGGGGCGGACGGGGACCCTGCGACCGGTCCGCCGGGCACCCTGTTCCTGACGCAGGGGCTGTTCGTGCCGTGATAGGCGCGGTCGAGTGAAGCTCCAACGAACGACGGTCGTCGCTGCTGTGATCGGTGCGCTGCTCGCGCTGCCCACCGCCGCGCATGCCGCCTACCCCGGCGCGAACGGCAAGATCGCGTTCGAGCGCGCCGGTCAGATCTGGACGATCAACCCGGACGGGACGGGCGAGACCCAGCTGACCACGGGGCCGTTTCCTTCGTCCGAGCCCGACTGGTCGCCGGACGGCTCGCGCATCGCCTACACGCATGTGTACACGTCGTGTCCGGGCGGCAGCTGTAGGGAAGTTCGGATCATGAATGCCGACGGATCCGGCGATCACCGTCTCTTTCCGTCCGCGTCTCCGACCATCGCCGGGTCGCCGAGCTGGTCTCCTGATGGCCGCCGGATCGCGTATGCGCACTATGTCTTGACCTGCTGCGGAATCATCTACTGGGTCATATCGTCGGTAGATGCGGGCGGTACGAACTCCGACCATCGCTTTTGAGCATTCCGGAGAGCCCGTTCAGCGATCTCGAGTGGTCCCCGCGCGGCGACGAGATCGGCTTCACCGCTGTCGATACCGCAGCCGATGAGACGGACGCCCTGCGCCTGAATTTGGCCACTTTTGCGACCCAGTCGCTCACGATCGACCCGGACGAGAACACGGCCGCCCCGGCATGGGCGCCCGACGCCGCCGACCTGGCGTTCCTCTCCGATCTGGGTGGCGGCCCTCAGGGCTACGAGATCTGGACGATGCACCGTGACGGGACCGCGCGCGAGCAGATCCTCAACACGGGCGCCAGGAAGTTCGGCGTGGACTGGTCACCGGACCGCTCCAAGCTGATCTTCGCGGCGTGGGAGGTCGGCTGCACAAGCAACTGCGACGCCGGTCTCTACCTGATGAACCCCGACGGCTCGGGCACCGTGCCGCTCACGAACACCGCCGCGTCCGAGCTGGGCCCGGACTGGCAGCCGGTGGTCGGCCCGCCGCCCGCCGGGCTATCCGCGGCCGCGGGGCGCGACGCCCATGAACGTGCCCCTGGTGCCCGCGTTCGCACAATGCACCGCACCCACCGCCACGCACGGTGCGCCGCTCGCGTTCGGATCGTGCGGCTCGCCGGCGCCGACCTCGCCCCGCCTGACGATCGGGTCGCCGGACGCGAACGGCGCCGCCGCGAGATTAGTCGGCTCGGTCCGGTTCGACGTGAAGCTGGGGAACAGCGCAACGGAGGCGAACGAGGCTGATGTGCAGATCCGGGTGAACGTGAACGATGTGCGCTGCTACCCCGCGGACACGCGCAGCGTCTGCGGCAGCTCGAACACGTTCGCGGGGGCGCGACTACACGGGCGGCCTGCGAATGCGGTTCGGCGTGCGTCTTACCGATCGCTACAACCTGCCGTCGCCGCGAGGCAACCTGCCCGCCACAGGGAGCGACACGCCTGTGGAGATCAACCTCCCGAGCTGCGTCGGAACGCCGGGAGACCCGGTGGTCGGCAGCGCCTGCTCGATCACCACCGGCACCCGCGCCCTGCTCGGCGTGACCGAGGACCGCCGCGCGATCATGGAGCTCGGCCAGGTGGAGGTGCTCGACGGCGGGCCCAGCGGCGACGTGAGCCCGGGTATGCCGAGCAGCGGCATGAGCACGTTCCTCCGCCAGGGCATTTTCGTCCCGTAGACCCGTCCGCGCCTGTACGCCCCGCGGGGTAGGCAATAGATGCGCCCGCAGGCCGACGACAGCGAGCACGCTGTGAGCCACCATGCGCAGACCGTGCGCGCCGTCACCGTCAATGAATTCGGAGCCGCCCCGGCCGTCGCTGAAGTTCCCACGCCGCGACCGGGACCGGGGCAGATCCTGATCAAGTGGGAGGCCGCGGCAATGAACCCGATGGATCGCGACCTCGCCACCGGCACGCTGGCGGCCAATGCCGGCGACGTTCCCGATGGTGCTCGGCGCCGATGGCGCAGGCGTCGTCGACGCGGTCGGCGAGGGGACGACGAAGTTCTCTCCAGGCGACGAGCTCTTCGGCCAATTGATGATCGCCCCGCTCGGATCCGCAGGAACATATGCGGAGTACGCCGCCGTCACGGAGGATGCCCCGCTGGCCCGCGTGCCGGACGGCATCGATGCCGTGCTTGCAGCGTCGCTCCCGACGGCCGGCGGCACCGGACTCGCCGTGGTGGAGTTGGTCGAGCCGCTCAGCGGCAAGACCGTGCTGATCGTCGGCGCGGGCGGCGGTGTTGGCTCCTTCGCCACCCAATTCGCTGCGAACGCCGGCGCGCACGTCATCGCAAACGTTCACGATGAGGCTGCCGGGCGCATGCGCGTTACGGCGCGATGGAAACCGTCGATCACACCCAGGTCTCTCTGCCGGACGCGGTGACACTGGCACACCCGGGCGGCATCGACGTACTCATCGACCTGGTGAGTGACGCGGAAGGCTTTGCCACGCTCGCTGCGCTCGTGCGACCCGGCGGCACCGCCGTCACTACGAAATACGTTGCCGATCAAGAGGCACTCGCCGCGGCCGGTGTAACCGCGATCAACTTCGCGCTGCACGAGACGAGCGAGCTTCTCGAGCGGGTGGCGGACGCCCTCGCTGCCGGACGCATCGTCGCCCCGCCGATCCACCGCATTGCGCTGGCAGAAGCGCCCGCTG
Organism: uncultured Solirubrobacterales bacterium; assembly: GCA_963759145.1. Classification (GTDB taxonomy): domain Bacteria; phylum Actinomycetota; class Thermoleophilia; order Solirubrobacterales; family JBBDJG01; genus JBBQKG01. The sequence goes on along the minus strand of CAVWYB010000025.1, from coordinate 100,209 downwards.
CCTTGAGCCCGCCGCGGTCGGGCCACTTCGACGGCAAGACGGTCATCACGTTGTGAGCCTCCCGTAGCGCGGGCCAAGCTCTACCCTGCCGACGATGAAAGGCGTCGTCGCAGCTGGTCATCACCTGACCGCGGAGGCCGGCGCGCAGGTGCTGCGCGAAGGCGGCAACGCGTTCGACGCCGCGGTCTGCGCGGTGCTCACCTCGTTCGCCTCCGAGAGCCTGCTCACCGGGCTCGGCGCAGGCGGGTTCCTGCTCGCGCACACGGCGAGCGGCGAGGACCACCTGTACGACTTCTTCGTCGAGGCGGGCGGGCGGGGACTCGACTCCAGCGGAGCGGGCGGAGCTCGTCGCGGTCGAGGTGCTGTTCGACGACGTCCCCGCAGCTCTTCAACATCGGCCCTGCGTCGTGCGGCGTGCCGGGAACCGCGGCGGGGCTGTGGGAGATCTCACAGCGCCTTTGCTCGATGCCGTTCGCCGAGCTGGCCGCGCCGGCGATCCGCTGGGCCCGGGAGGGCGTGCGGGTCACCCCGGAGCAGGCATACGTGTTCACGATCCTGGAACCGGTCGTCACGACCTTCCCCGACACCTGCGCCCTCTATGCGCCGGACGGGCGTTTGCTGCAGGCGGGCGATCTCTTCACCTTCCCGGAGCTTGCGGATGCGCTCGAGCGGCTCGCGGACGAGGGGCCGAGCTCGATCTACAGCGGCGAGACGGCGGAGCGCATCTGCGCCTGGGTGACGGAGCGGGGCGGCCTGCTCTGCACCGACGATCTGGCCGCGTATCAGGTGATCGAACGCGAGCCCGTCCGATGCTCGCTATCGGGGAAGAGACGTGCTCACGAATGCGCCGCCGTCATCGGGTGGCGTCCTGATCGCGTTCGCGCTCGACCTGCTCGAGCGATCCCCGCGGCAGCCGGACCCGCGTAGCGCCGACGATCTCGAGCTGCTGGCCCAGGTGATGGAGCAGGCGAACCAGGTGCGCGCGGGCGTCGACTTCAATCGCGACCTGCACGATCCCGAGTTCGCCGAGCGTTTCCTGGCCGGGACCGACCGGCTCGGCTCCACGACGCACATCTCGGTGCTCGACGGCGACGGCAACGCCGCGAGCGTGACCTGCTCGAACGGCACGGGATCGGGCGTGCTTGTCGCCCAGGACCGGCATCCACCTGAACAACATGCTGGGCGAGGAGGACCTCAACCCGCTCGGCTACCACATGCACGAGCCCGGCACGCGTGTGACGAGCATGATGGCCCCGACGCTCGTGCTGAAGGACGGCGACATCGAGCTGAGCGTCGGCAGCGCCGGCTCGAACCGGATTCGCTCCGCGATCGTGCAGGTGATCCGCTATGTCGTCGACGAGGGCAAGAGCGTCGACGAGGCGATCCGCCGCGGACGCATCCACTACGAGAACGGCATCCTGCACGCGGAGCCGGGCTTCGAGGCGGCAGCGCTCGACGAGCTCGACGCGGCGCGGCTACAACACCGTGCGCTGGCGCGGGCTCAACCTGTTCTTCGGCGGCGCTCAGGCCGCGGGGCGCGATCCCGCCACGGGCCGGCTGTCCGGCGCCGGCGACCCGCGCCGTGGCGGCACCGCGGTCGTCGTCAACTAGTTACTGGAGACTGACTTTGCCGTTGGTGCGCGCTCGGTCCGCGATCTTGCGCGCGCGCTCGAGGCGCGCGATGCCGTCCTTGAAGAGCCGCGCCAGGAGCTTCAGGCGCTCCTCCTCGGAGCGGAGCTCGAGCAGGCCCTGCTTCAGCTCGGGGTCGATCTCGACGCTGGCCGCCATCTCGTACGCGCTGAGCGCCGACAGCGCACCCTCGTCGGGGCGCTCGTCCGTGATCTCCTCCAGCAGGTCGGCGTAGCGCTCGCGCGCCTCGTCGCCCACCTCGACCTCGACGTCCTCGGGCCCGTCCTCCAGGAACTCGACCGTGCCGGCGGGATAGACCAGGTCCTCCTGGCGTTCCACCAGCCGGAACGGGTTCCCGCCGCGGACGAGGATGTTCATGCGCCCGTCGGGCGCGCGTTCGAGCACTTCCGCGATCTGCGCGGAACACCCGATCTCCTTGAGGCCGTCGTCGGCGAGCCAGACGATGCCGAACTCGGTGCGCTCGTCGAGACAGTGCGCGACCATCGCCTTGTAGCGGTCCTCGAAGATGTGGAGCGGGACCACTTCGCTCGGCAAAAGCACGATCGGCAGCGGGAAGAGCGGGAAATCGTTTGCCTGCGCGGACTCCACCAGGGCAAGTCTACGCCTGCGCGCCAGAGAACTAGAGAGGCTTCCCGGCGGAGAGCAGCAGGTTGTAGAAGAGGCTCGGGGGCAGGCGCGGCTCCAGCAACCGCCCATCGACGTGCTGCAGCGCCAGGTAGCTTCGAAACGCGAACTTGTGCCATGCGAACGGAACGGTGTCGGGCTCGACCTGGGACTCCAGCGTGCGCAGCACCCAGCCGTAGGCGTTCGCGACGAGCTCTTCGCCGCGTCACGCGGATCGTCCGTGAATCCGGCCTGCCGCCGCGAGCCCGCGCAGCTCGTCCGGCGTGAAGGTGTGCACGTCCACGACGCGCTCGAGCTGCTCGTCTCCGGTGGGGTCGGGAGGCGAGGAGCCGTTCCTTCGCCTCGCGCCGACGAGCCTTGCCCATACCGGCACCGCCAGCATCCCGACGCGCTTTGGCAAGATCGCGATCCGGTCACCGTGACGGGACGGCTCGCCCATGAACGTGAGCGTGCCGCCCGGCTTCAGGACGCGCTCGCACTCCCTGAGCGCGGTAGGAAGATCGGGGATGTGGTGGAGCACGGCGTGCCCCAGCACCAGGTCGAACGACTCGTCGGCGAACGGCAGCCGCTCGGCGTCGGCCGGCAGCGTCTCGACCGCGAGGCCGAGGTCGTGCGGCGGTCGCGCTCAGGGCGTCGAGCATGCCGGGCGAGATGTCGATCGCGGTCGCCTCGTCGACGATCCCGCGGCGCAGCAGGTTGAGCGTGAAGTAGCCCGTGCCGGCGCCGATCTCGAGCATCCGCCCGTAGTGGCCGGGCACCCGTCCGAGCGCCTTCTCGAGCTTCGCGACCACCTGTGTGCCGCCGATCTCGCCGTAGTCGATCGCCCACTTGGAGTCGTAGCTCGCCGCCGCCGCGTCGTGGTAGCGGACGTTCGCGTCGCGGATCTCCGCGCTCGACAGCGTTGGTTGGGTCGATCCCATGTGAGGCGCGGGCAGGATACCGGCACGCATATACTCGCCGCCGGGCCGCGGCCGCCCTTCGCCCTATCGACGTGACCGCCTACGTGCAGCAGAACCAACCCGCGGGTGTGCCGCCGCTCGAGCTGACCGGCGAGCGCACGCTCCCCGACGTCCCCGAGGAGAACTACTGGTTCCGGCGACATCTCGCCGTGTACCGCTGGATCGGCGAGCGCTGCAGGGGCAAGCGGGTGGTGGACATGGCGTGCGGAGAGGGCTACGGCGCAGCCGTGCTCGCGCGAGACGGCGGCCGCGGTGATCGGCGTCGACGCCAACCCGGAGGCCTTCGAGCACGCGCGGCTTCGGTATCGCGCCGCCAATCTGAGCTTCGAGCGTGCGCTCGTCGAGCAGTTCGACGAGGGCGCACCCTTCGATGCGATCGTGTTCCTCCAGACGATCGAGCACGTCGAGCAGGCGGACCAGCTGCTGGCACGATTCGCGTCGCTGCTGGCGCCCGGCGGCGTGCTTTCGTGACGACGCCGAACCGCCTCACGCTCGCGCCACCCGGTGCGGAGCGGTCCGGCAATCCGTGGCACGTGCGCGAGTACGCGCCGGACGAGTTCGCGGCGCTCGTGCGGCCGGCATTCGGAGCGGTCGAGCTGCTCGGGCTCTTCCACGCGCGCAAGCTGCGGCTGCACGAGCTGGCGATCCGCGCCGGCTGGGACCGCGTGCACCCGGCGCTTCGCCTCACCAAGCCGTTCTACCGCCGTTTCGTGCCCGCGATCGACGAGCGCGACTTCGCGCTGCGGGCCGGCCCGCTCGAGCGCGCGCTCGACCTGCTCGCGATCTGCCGGCCATGAAAGACCGAGGGCGACCTGCGCATCGTCCTGCACTCGCACATGCCGTATGTGGAGGGCTTCGGCACCTGGCCGTTCGGCGAGGAATGGCTGCTGGAGGCGATCGCGGCCTGCTACCTGCCGCTGATCGACCTGCTCGAGCGCGCGAGCGAGCGCCACGGCGGAGCGGTCGCGACGATCGGCGTCACGCCCGTGCTGGCGGACCAGCTCGCGCTGCCGGAGGTCGGCGAGCGCTTTCTCGCTTTCATGAACGGCACGCGCGTCGACTGCCACCGGCTCGACATCGCGGGGTTGGAGGAAGACGGCCAGGCCGATGCCGCGGATGCGCTGCGAGCGTCGGCGCGCGACTATGAGTGGGCGGCCCAGGAATTCGAGCGGCGCGACCGCGACCTGCTCGGCGCGCTTCGGCTCGCTCCAGGACGCCGGTGCGATCGAGCTCTGGACCTCGACCGCGACCCACGCCGTGCTGCCGCTGCTGGCCACCGAGCAGGGAGTGCAGCTGCAGCTCGCGGCCGGGATCGCTTCGCACCGCGCCCGCTTCGGCGGCTGGAGCGGCGGCCTCTGGCTGCCCGAGTGCGCCTACCGGCCCGGGCTCGACGAGCAGCTCGAGGCGGCCGGCGTGCGCGCGTTCTGCGTGGACCAGACGCCCTCCGATGACCCCCTCGCCCAGCTCGAGCCGCTGGCGACCCCGGCCGGCCCGGTCGCGGTGCCGATCGACTGGGAGACGATCGCGCTGGTCTGGGACGGCGCGGGGTACCCGGCCGATCCCGTCTACCGGGACTACCACGCGCCCACGCTCAACGGCCTGCGGCCGTTCGCGATCGGCGGCGGCGCGTACGACCGCGAGGCCGCTCGCGCGCGAGCGCGAGAGCACGCCCGCGAATTCGTCGCTCACGTCGTCGCGCCGCTGCGACGCGTATCGCGCCGCCCGCGGGCGGCCCCCGTTGGTCGTCTGCGCGCTCGACACCGAGCTGCTCGGGCACTGGTGGTACGAGGGGCTCGACATGGCTGGAGGCGGTGGTCGAGGAGGCACGCGCCGCCGGCCTGGCGCTCGGAACCCTGCCGGACGCGCTCGCGCGCCACCCTCCGGCGGAGCGCCCGCTGGTCGAATCCAGCTGGGGTCACGGCAAGGACCTGCGCACCTGGGATTCTCCGGCGGTGGCGGAGATCGTCTGGCACGCGCGCGAGGCCGAGCTGCGCCTGGTCGGTTCGCTGGCCGGTGGCGCGAACGGAGCGCCGGAGGCGGCCGAGCGTGCGGCGCGGGAGCTGCTGGCCCTCCAATCGAGCGATTGGGCCTTCATGGCCACACGCGCGCTCGCGGCCGACTATCCCGCCGTCCGGGTCCGCAACCATGCGGCGCGCGTTCGACCACGCAATGGCCGCGCTGCGGCGGCGCCATGAAAGACTTTCGCGAGATGCCGGGGGGACTGCCAATCGAGCCCGGGCTCCGTGGCCTCGCGCCCGAGCTCGACATCGCGCCGCTGCGTGCGCCTGCGTCCCCTTGGGGGAGATGAGGCACTTGCAGGTCCTGATGCTGTCCTGGGAGTACCCGCCGCTGATCGAGGGCGGCCTTGCGCGGCACGTGCGAAAGCTCTCGGAGAATCTTGCCTCCCAGGGCGTCGAGGTGCACGTTCTGACCCGTGGCCGCGAGGAGTCTCCCTCGGAGGAGATCGTGGAGGGTGTCCACCTCCACCGCGTGCGCGAGCCGCTCAGGCCGGCCGAGCTCGGAGAGTTCATCACCTGGGTCGAGCACATGAACACGGACATGCTCGCGGCGGGCGTCGAGCTCGGCGACCGCTTCGACTTCGATCTCGTACACGGGCACGACTGGCTCGTCTCGGTCGCGGGCGACCACCTCGCCAAGCGCCTGCGCGCGCCGCTGGTGATGACGATCCACGCGACCGAGTACGGCCGCCACCAGGGCTGGGTCGACAAGCATCCCCAGAGCCACATCCACGACATCGAGACCTGGATGGCGAACCGCGCCGACCAGGTGATCGCGTGCTCCGCGTACATGCGGGACCACGTCTCCGACATCTACGGGATCGAGGAAGAGCGCGTCGCCGTGATCCCGAACGGCATCGACCCGGCCGACCTGCAGCCCTTCGACGAGGCGCCGATGCGCGAGTTCCGCTCCCGCTTCGCGCGCCCGGACGAGAAGCTGGTGCTGCTGGTCGGGCGGCTCGTCTACGAGAAGGGCTTCCAGATCGCGCTCGAGGCGATGCCGCGCGTGATCGACAAGCTCGATGGCGTGCGCTTCCTGGTCGCCGGCTCCGGCACGCACGAGCAGGAGCTGAGGGCCCAGGCCGCCGAGCTCGGATTGCTCGAGCACGGCACGTTCCTCGGCTGGATCGGCGACGACGTGCTCCACACGCCTCTACCGGATCGCCGACCTCACCGTCGTGCCCTCGATCTACGAGCCGTTCGGGCTGGTGGCGCTGGAGGCGATGGCATCCGGATGCCCATGCCTGGTGGCGGACACCGGCGGCCTGCGCGAGGTCGTCCCGCACGAGGACGTCGGGCCTGCGCTTCCAGTCCCGCGACCCGCGGTCGCTGGCGGACGTCGCGATCCGCGTGCTTGCCGACGAGCAGCTCGGGAGCCGGCTCGTCGCGGAGGCCCACGAGCACGTGCGGAGCTTCGACTGGGCCGACGTGGCCGAGCGCACCGCCTCGCTCTACGAGACGCTCGCCGCTAGCCGGGCTTCGGCCAGCTGAGCGTCTTCGGCGCCTCGCGCATCCTGATCACGCGCGCCGGCGCGCCCGCCACGACCGCGTTCGCCGGCACGTCCTTGGTGACGACCGCGGACGCCCCGATGATCGCGTTGTCGCCGACGGTCACGCCGCGCAGGATCTGCGCGCCGTAGCCGATCCAGACGTTGTTGCCCACGCGCACGTCGCGCTTGTAGATGCCCTGCAACCGGATCGGCCGCTCGACCTCGGCCACGTTGTGATCGAAGTCGATCATCATCACGCGGTCGGCGATGATGCACTGCTCTCCGATCGAGACGTGCTGATACGCGGAGATCGTGCACTCCTGACCGAGCACGGTCTTGTCGCCGATCCGCACCTCGCCCTCGTGGCAGCGGATCTTCGTGTCGTGCCCGATCCACACCCAGCGCCCGAAGTGCACGCGGGCCGTGCGCCCGATCTGCAGCTGCACGCCGCCTCCCAGGAACAGCATCCCGTCGAGCACCATCCGCCGGCCGGTGGGGGTGAGGAACCGGCGGCGCAGCAGGCGCAGCGCGAGCAGCGCGTACTTCGGCGTGATCATGCGGTTCCTCGCGAGGAACCGGATCACCGCCAGCAGGGCCGGTTCGTCTGGGCGGCGTCTCTGAGGGAAGTGCCGGCGCTTCCGGCAGGCGCTCGGCTTGCTCCAGGGTTTCGCCGCTCACGGGGCTGCAATCATAGGCCCGCGGTGGAAGCGGAGACCAGACCGAAGGGCACGGATGCGCCTCTCGCCGAGCGCCTGCTGGCGGGAGACAAGCGGGCGCTCGCGCGCGGCATCACGCTCGTGGAGAACGACGACCCGGCCGGCTGGGAGCTGGTCCGCGACGTCTATCCGAAGACCGGCAACGCGCGCAACATCGGTTTCACCGGACCGCCCGGGGTGGGCAAGAGCACGCTGATCGGCGCGCTCGTCGGGCACGCTCGCGCGCACGAGCGCGAGGTGGGCGTGCTCTCGATCGACCCCTCCAGCCCGTTCACCGAGGGCGCCCTGCTCGGCGACCGCATCAGGCTCGCCGAGCACTTCCTCGACGAGGGCGTCTACATCCGCTCGATGGCGAGCCGGGGCGCGCTCGGCGGCCTGTCGGAGGCGACCCTCCAGGCCGTGCTGCTGATGGACGCCGCCGGCAAGGAGGAGATCCTGATCGAGACGGTCGGCGTGGGGCAGGCCGAGATCGACATCATCGACCACGCCGACACGATCGTGCTGGTGCTGATGCCGGGCTCGGGCGACTCGGTGCAGGCGCTGAAGGCGGGCGTGATGGAGATCCCCGACGTGATCGTCGTGAACAAGGCCAACCACCCGCTCACCGACAGCATGGTGCGCGAGATCCGGGGCGTGCTCGCGCTCGGCCCGAAGACCGACTGGAACGTCCCGATCGTGAAGACCGAGGCGACCGAGGGCACGGGCGTCGAGGAGCTCGCGCAGACGATCGACGCCCACTACGACCACATCGCCGCCGCCGGCACGCTCGAGGAGCGGCGCGGCCGCAACCTGCGGAACGAGGTGCTGGGGCTGGCGGCCGTGCGCCTGCGGCGCGAGCTGGAGCGCTCGATGCGCACGGACGACCGCGTGCGCGAGCTGCTCGACCGCGTCGTGAAGCGCGAGCTCGACCCGGCCAGCGCGGCCGAGCTCGTGCTGGAGTGGCGCGAGTCGGGCGACTGATTCAGCCCTTTGTCGGAGCCCCCCGACGGTGGTAGGTTCGGTGCAGCCGATCGGGAGGTAAGGAGATGCGCAGACTCGTTTTAGCGGCGCTCGCGGTGGCGCTCATGTCGCTACCGGGATAGCCGACGCCGCTTTCCCGGGTGCCAACGGCCGGATCGCCTACGACCGCTGCCCGTGGGATCAACAGATGTTCGTTCGTGCGCGCGGAAGCGACATCTGGACGATGAATCCGACGGCTCTGACGAGTTCACCGCTCACCAATACGGCGCTGCGGCCAATGAGTGATGGCCCGCCTGGTCTCCGGACGGCGATGAAGATGGCATTCTTCGGGTACGCCCTAACCCGGCTACTCCATCTGGTTGATGTCCGCGGACGGCACCGGCGCGACCAAGATTTCCGGTGGACTACGCCCAATACGAGGGTCTACGAAGTCGAGTGGTCGCCCGAGTGGGGACACAGCTTCGCACTTGCTCGCACTAGCTGCCCTCGCGAGCGTGGCGCGATCTTCGTCGCTGAACCTCGACGGTCAACGGGCTGACGGAGTCGAGGCAACGGGGACCGATCGCCGACAGCCTGAGCGGACTCGATCCCCCAGACTGGTCGCCGGACGGGTAGCAGGATCATCTTCGACCGCAGTCATCATCGACTGGAACATCGAGGGGGACCTGATTTCGGTCAACAGCCGTACGGCACCGGGCGAGCCGCAGCTGACGGGTGAGCCGTGCTCTGATGAGTGAAGTCGACGACCGAATCCTTCGTGGTCGCCGGACACACGACGGATCGGCATTCCCGAGCGAAGCGGACTACCTCACTTATGATCCTCATGGCTTCTGGACTCATGAACCGGGACGGGCGGCTCAATCAGCACCCACCGCACCGCTTTGACGGGCAGACGGCGACTGCTACGCGGACGGCTCGGCCGTCCAGTACTGCACGTAGGCATCGCCAGTTCTCGCCACCGATCCGGCGTGATCGTCCACCTGATCAACCCCGACGGCACGGGGGAGAGTGAACCTCACGAGCACGGCCGATGCCTTGTATCGCCCGACTGGCAGCCGCTCCCCATCAACGCCTACCCCCGCCCCAAGGGCGCGAGCCCGATGCAGGTCTCGCTGGTGCCCGCCTACAACCCCTGCACGGCCCCCAACTCCACGCACGGCGCGCCGCTCTCCTTCTCGTCCTGCACGCCGCCCCAGCCCGCCTCCGACTACCTCACGACCGGCACGCCAGACGCCAACGGGCGCTCCGTACGCATGAGCGCCGCGACTCACCTTGAAGGTCGTGACCAGCGACGTGAAGATCGACGCCCACCTGAACGACGTCGCAAACTCCGACCTCACCGACTACACCGGCTCCCTGCGCGCCACCGTGCCGGTGCGGATCACCGACAAGCTCAACATGCCTCACCCGGGCGGCCCCGGCGCCGCCACCACGGTGCCCTTCCTCTACGGCTTCACGATCCCCTGCACGGCCGACCCCGGTCCGACCACGGGCTCCGACTGCACGATCGCCACGACCATGAACGCACTCGTGCCGAGTACGATCCAGAACAACCTGCGCGCGGTCTGGAACCTGCATCCCGTGCGCGTGTTCGACGGCGGCTCCGACGCCGACGGCTCGACCACAGCCGACAACACCCTATTTGCGACGCAGGGCGTGTTCGTGCCGTGAGGCACCTCGCGGCCCTGCTCGTGCTGGCGGCCCGCCCTGACACTGCCGGGGAGCGCCGGACGCCACGTTCCCCGGCGTCCAACGGCAAGATCGCCTTCGTGCGCGCCGATGACATCTGGACGATGAACCCCGACGGGAGCGATCAGGTGAACCTGACGAACAGCCCGGCCATGGAACGCGAACCCGTGTGGTCGCCCGACGGGTCGAGAATCGCGTACACGGCCCCAGGCGGCCCCGGCACCGAGATCAGCATCATGGACGCGGACGGGTCCAACGTGATCAACACCGGCAACGGCGTGACGCCCGACCGCCAACCGGCGTGGTCGCCGGACGGCACGAAGCTCGCATACATCATCCAGGTGTACGTTGCGACGATGAGCGCCGACGGGACGAACCAGGTGGCCCTCAGAGCGCTCGCGGACAGTGGACATGCCTTCAGGCAGGGCCTCGATCTCGACTGGTCGCCCGATGGGCAGGCGGTCGCGTTCGAGGCGGAATGCGAGGAGGGCGGAACGGTGATCGGCAAGCTGACACCGGTCGCCTCCAGCGGAACCATCACCCAGTTCAGTCGCGCTTGTCCTGATCCTCAAGATCCGGACCCCGTGCTCTCATTCGACGGCTCGCCGTCGTGGTCGCCGGACTCCCAACGCATCCTCTTCAGCGGCTCGCTCGGACTGCGCACGATCAGGCCGGACGGCACCAACGATCAGTTCCTCGCCGCTGCCCGCGACGGCGTCTGGTCTCCGGACGGCTCCAAGATCGCCGCACTGGCCGGTCCCGGTCCCGGTCCTCGTATCAAAGTCATGAACGCCGACGGCACCGGAGTGACCGACATCACCGACGGCACCGACCCCGACTGGCAGCCCCTCCCCATCAACGCCTACCCCCGCCCCAAGGGCGCGAGCCCGATGCAGGTCTCGCTCGTGCCCGCCTACAACCCCTGCACGGCCCCCAACTCCACCCACGGCGCCCCGCTCTCCTTCTCGTCCTGCACGCCACCCCAGCCCGCCTCCGCCCACCTCACCACCGGCACCCCCGACGCCAACGGCCGCCCCGTGCGCATGAGCGCCGCGCTCACCTTCAAGGTCGTGAGCGGCGACGTGCAGATCCAAGCGCACCTGAACGACGTCGCCAACCAGGACCTCACCGACTACACCGGCAGCCTGCGCGCCACCATGCCGGTGCGGATCACCGACAAGCTCAACACTCCCCACCCGGGCGGCCCCGGCGCCGCCACCACCCAGCCCTTCATCTACGGCTTCACGATCCCCTGCACTGCCGACCCCGGCCCCACCACGGGCTCCGACTGCACGCTTGCCACCTCCATGAACGCACTCGCGCCCGGCACCCACGCCGACGGCCGCCGCGCGGTGTGGCAGCTCGGCGGCGTGCGCGTGTTCGACGGCGGCTCCGACGCCGACGGCTCCACCACCGCCGACAACACCGTGTTCGCGGTGCAGGGGGTGTTCGTTCCGTGAGGCGCTTCGCGTCCCTGCTCGTGCGTCGTGGCCGCCCTGGCACTCCCGGCGAGCGCCGACGCCACCTTCCCCGGCGCGAACGGCAAGATCGTCTTCGTCCGCGCGCAACGACATCTGGACCATGAACGCCAACGGGAGCGATCAGGTCAACCTGACGACTGTTCCGACCGTGCCGCAGAGCTTGGAAGAACATCCGGTCTGGTCGCCCGCCGGGACCAAGATCGCGTACACGTCCTCGGCTCACCCAGGAGGCAGCGCTCTCGAGCTTGCCGTCATGAACGCGGACGGATCGGGCAAGACGCACTTCGGCAACGGCGTCACAGCCGACTTCGAACCAGCCTGGTCGCCGGACGGCACCGAGATCGCGTTCATCGTCACGGGCAACTACTTCAAGACACCCACCGACACCTCGAGCTACATGCAGCTGCCCGGAGAGCCGGGTGGCGGATTGTCGGTGGACTGGTCGCCGGACGGAAAGGCGATCGCGTACGCGCACACATGTGAACCAGTCAGCGGCAGCAGCTACATCGGCATCATGGAGGCGACGCCTCCCTACGAGAGAACTCCGGTGACGAGTCCCACGACGTGTGAGGGCGAGCCTCGCGCCTTTCCCTACTGGGACACAAGCCCGTCCTGGTCGCCCGATGGGCAGCGAATTCTTTTCTCGCGGCAGCCCGAGGGGATAAGCAATTCCACGCTCTACACGATCAGACCGGACGGCACCGACCTGCAGCCGGTCAAGGGCTACGCGGGCCGCGTCCAGGGTCGATGGTCTCCCGATGGATCGAAGATCGTGGTTGCCTTCTATCCGTCGAATCCTGCTCCTGGGACCTGTCAATCGTGCATCAGAGTCATGAACGCCGACGGCACCGGCGAGATCGAGATCGCCACGGGAGGCCGACCCCGACTGGCAGCCCATCCCGATCAACGCCTACCCCCGCCCCAAGGGCGCGAGCCCGATGCAGGTCTCGCTGGTGCCCGCCTACGACCCCTGCACGGCCCCCAACTCCACCCACGGCGCCCCGCTCTCCTTCTCGTCCTGCACGCCGCCCCAGCCCGCCTCCGACTACCTCACCATCGGCACCCCCGACGCCAACGGCCGCCCCGTGCGCATGAGCGCCGCGCTCGACCTTGAAGGTCGTGAGCGGCGACGTGCAGATCGACGCACACCTGAACGACGTCGCCAACCAGGACCTCAGCGACTACACCGGCTCGCCTGCGCGCCACGCATGACGGTGCGGATCACCGACAAGTTCAACACCCCCCACCCGGGCGGCCCCGGCGCCGCCACCACGCTGCCCTTCCTCTACGGCTTCACGATCCCCTGCACGGCCGACCCCGGCCCCACCACGGGCTCTGACTGCACGCTTGCCACGACCATGAACGCACTCGTGCCGAACACGATCCAGAACAACCTGCGCGCGGTCTGGCACCTGCGCCACGTGCGCGTGTTCGACGGCGGCTCCGACGCCGACGGCTCCACCACCGCCGACAACACCTTGTTCGCCACCCAGGGCGTGTTCGTGCCGTGAGGCACCTCGCGGCCCTGCTCGTGCTAGCGGCTCGCCCTGACACTCCCGGCGAGCGCCGGCGCCACGTTCCCCGGCTCCAACGGCAAGATCGCGTTCGTGCGCGGGGACGACATCTGGACCATGAACACCGGATGGGAGCGCTCAGGTCAACTTGACCAACAGCGCGGCCGCAGAGTGGGCCCCGCTTGGTCGCCTGACGGCTCTCGGATCGCCTACACGTCGAACGTCGAGCCCGCAAATCCATATCGAGATCATGGACGCCGACGGCTCCAATGTCGTGAATACCGGCAACGGCGTCACGCCCGACCGGGACCCGGCGTGGTCCCCGGACGGTACCAAGATCGCTTACTTCATCCAGGCCACAAACTTCGCGACGATGAACTCCGACGGAACCAACCCAGTCGTCCTCAATGGTTTCGTAGGCGGGATTTCAAACTGTTGCTGGCAGAACCTGATCTCGATTGGTCGCCTGATGGCAGGGCTCTCGTTTCTCCATGGGAATGCTTTTGGGCTCGCAGCCAAGGCACCGGAATCGTGCTCGGCAAGCTCGAACCCTTTGCCTCCGGTGGCACCATCACCATGCTTTCGGCCGTGTGACGACCACGGCGGGCAACCCCCTATAACGATGACTACCCATCTTGGTCTCCTGACGTGCAGCGGATTCTCTTCTCGCAGAGTCCACGACTACTCTGCGCCCGTGCTCTACACGACCCGAACGGCACCGACCTTCACCCGATCAAAGCCCGACGGCACCAATCAGATCAGCTTGTCTAACGTTGGTGCGGAGGTCGGGTCACTTCTTCCTCAGACCTGCTCCAGATCGTCAAGTGCTGGCATCCAGGTGATGAACGCCGATGGCACCGGCGAGCTCACGAACATCGGCCACGGGCTGGGACCCCGACTGGCAGCCCATCCCCATCAACGCCTACCCTCGCCCCAAGGGCGCGAGCCCGATGCAGGTCTCGCTGGTGCCCGCCTACGACGCCCTGCACGGCCCCCAACTCCACCCACGGCGCCCCGCTCTCCTTCTCGTCCTGCACGCCGCCCCAGCCCGCCTCCGACTACCTCACGATCGGCACCCCCGACGCCAACGGCCGCCCCGTGCGCATGAGCGCCGCGCTCACCTTGAAGGTCGTGACCGGCGACGTGAAGATCGACGCACACCTGAACGACGTCGCCAACCAGGACCTGAGCGACTACACCGGCTCCCTGCGCGCCACGATGCCGGTGCGGATCACCGACAAGCTCAACACCCCCCACCCGGGCGGCCCCGGCGCCGCCACCACGCAGCCCTTCCTCTACGGCTTCACGATCCCCTGCACGGCCGACCCCGGTCCCACCACGGGCTCTGACTGCACGCTTGCCACCACCATGAACGCGCTCGTGCCGAACACGATCCAGAACAACCTGCGCGCGGTCTGGCAGCTCGGCCACGTGCGCGTGTTCGACGGCGGCTCCGACGCCGACGGCTCCACCACCGCGGACAACACCCTGTTCGCGGTGCAGGGGGTTTTCGTTCCGTAGCGCCGGTGGTAGGCTCGGCGCGGACGTCGAGAGGGGGAACGATGCGCAAGCTCTGTTTGGCGGTTCTGCTGGCCGGCCTGCTGCTGCCGGGAACGGCCGAGGCGGCGTTCCCCGGCGCGAACGGCAAGATCGCGTTCTCCGACACCCGGGACGACCCGAACCCGTCCGGCTGCCACCCGAACTGCAACCCCGAGATCTATTCGATCAACCCCGACGGCACGGGAGTGACTCGGCTCACGAATGATGCGGGAATCGACGTGTGGCCGGCCTGGTCCCCCGACGGCCAGAAGATCGTCTTCAACCGATATGCGCCGGGGGCACGGAGATCGTCGTGATGAACGCCGATGGGACCGGCCAGACCCCGCTGGGCCCCGGCTACGAGCCCTCCTGGTCGCCTGACGGCACCAAGATCGTCTTCGTGGCGATCGGCGAATGCGGCGGCGGAGACGGCGGCGATCTACACGATGAACCCGGATGGGACCGGGCGCGCCTTTCTGGCCTGCGGACCTCCGGGCCCTCGCGGGCCGAAAGCGAGTCGGACCCGGTGTGGTCGCCCGATGGCGGACTGATCGCCTTTGGGGCGGACCTGGCCGAGTTCGACATCTTCACGGTCCACGCCGATGGCACCAATCGGATGAATCTGACGAACAGCCCGAACGAGGGTGACCGCGATCCGAACTGGTCGCCGAACGCGGCTCGGATCGCATTGATGGCCGGCGAATTCACCGTCCCGGACATCTGGACGATGGACCGAGACGGCTCGACACAGACGAACCTGACCAATGATGCCGCCGAGACCGCGAGCCCGCCTATTCGCCGGACGGCACGAAGATCGCGTTCTTCAGCGCCCGCGCACCGTCGGCTTACACATCATGAACGCGACCGGCGGCCCCCCGGCGTTCCTGACCACCGGCGAATCGCCCGACTGGCAGCCGATCCCGATCAATGCCTACCCGCGTCCCAGGGGAGCCACCCCGATGCGGATCTCATTGGTGCCGGCGTACGAGCAGTGCTCCTCGCCCAACAGCACGCACGGCGCACCACTTGCTTTCCCTTCGTGCAACCCGCCGGCGCCCACGTCGCAGTACCTGACCGTCGGCACGCCGGACGCGAACGGCAAGCGCACCACGATGGAGGCCTACATCCTGCTGAAGACGGTCGTCGGGAATCCGTTCACTGCCGCCGACGAGGCCGACGTGAAGATCACCGCGCGCGTGAACAACGTCTTCAACCAGGACCTCACCGACTACACCGGAGGCCTGTGGGCGCAGATGCAGCTCCAGATCACCGACCGGCGGAACATGCCGAGCCCGGGCGGGCCGGGCGCGGCCACCATGGTCCAGATCCCGTTTCCGTTCCCGGTCGGCTGTACCGCGGACCCGGATCCCCTCGTTGGATCCGACTGCGCGGCCTCGACGACAGCTGAGGCGCTCATTCCGGGAGCGGTCACGGAAGGCGACCGCGCGGTATGGGAGATCGGCAAAGCGCAGGTCTACGACGGCGGTGCCGACGGCAACCCGATCACCGCCGACAACACGCTCTACGCGACCCAGGGCGTGTTCGTGCCGTAGCTAGCAGCCGAGCTGGCGCGCGATCACCATCTGCTGCACCTCGTCGGTGCCCTCGCCGATCGTGAGGATCTTGGCGTCGCGGTAGAAGCGGCAGATCGGGTACTCCTCGATGTAGCCGTAGCCGCCGTGGATCTGGACCGACTCCTCGCAGGCGCGCACCGCGAGACGGCCCGTCTTCAGCTTCGCCTGTGCTGCCGTCAGCGTGAAGCTCTGCCCGCGGTCCTTCTCGATCGCGGCCCTGTAGGTGAGCAGGCGGGCCGCCTCGATCTCCGCCGACATGTCGGCGATCTTGGCCTGGATCGCCTGGAACTTGGAGATCGGCTGGCCGAACGCCTTGCGCTCCTTCGCGTACGCGAGGGCAAGGTCGAGCGCACCCTGCGCCATGCCCACACCCATCGCCGCCACTCCGATCCGCCCGCCGTCGAGGATGTGCAGGAACTGCTTGAAGCCGTCGCCCCGGGGGCCGAGCAGGTTTCCTTCGGGCACGCCGCAGTCCTCGAACGTGAGCGGCCGCGTGTCGGACGCGTTCCAGCCCATCTTCCGGTAGGACTCGCCGATCACGTAGCCCGGCGTCCCGTTCGGGACGATGATGTTGGAGATCTCCTTGCGCCCGTTCGAGCCGCCCGTCACGGCCGTGATCGTCACGCAGCCGGTGATGTCGGTGCCCGAGTTGGTGATGAACTGCTTGGCGCCGTTCATGACCCACTGGCCGTCCTCGAGCCGCGCCGTCGTGCGCGTGTTGCCGGCATCCGAGCCTGCTTCGGGCTCGGTCAGGCCGAAGGCGGCGAGCCTGCGTCCCGCGCAGAGCTCGGGCAGCCAGTCACGCTTCTGCTCGTCGGTGCCCCAGAGATAGATCGGCATCGTCCCGAGTGACGTGTGGGCGGCCACCGTGATGCAGGCCGATGCGTCCACGCGCGCGAGCTCCTCGATCGCGATCGCGTAGGAGAGCGTGTCCGCACCGCCGCCGCCGTATTCCTCGGGGAACGGGATCCCCATCAGGCCCAGCTCGCCGAGCTTCGCGACGATCTCGTAGGGAAAGCTCTTGGTGCGGTCGAGCTCCTCCGCGACCGGCGCGATCTCGGCCCGCGCGAACTCGCGCACGGTCTGCTGGATCAGCCGCTGCTCGGCGCTGAGATCGAAGTCCATGAAGTCTTTTTAGCGAGTCTGGTGGCGCGCGAGGTCGACCAGCAGCCTGACGCCCCAGCCGCTCGCGCCCTTGCCGACGTAGTCGCGGTTGTCCTGGTCCCAGGCGACGCCGGCGATGTCGAGATGCGCCCAGGGCCGGCCGTCCACGAACTCCTCGAGGAACGAGGCGGCGTAGGCGGAAGACGCCTTGCGCTGCTCGGACACGTTCACGAGGTCGGCGATCTTGCCGCGGGTCAGCTCCTTGTAGTCCGGGTGGAGCGGCATCCGCCAGACGAGCTCGCCGGTCCGGCCCGCGGCGGCGCTGAGCTCCTCGGAGAGCACGTCGTCGTTCGAGAAGAGGCCGGCATAGGTGGAGCCGAGGGCGGTCACGATCGCGCCGGTGAGGGTCGCGAGGTCGATGAGCCGTTGAGCGCCCTGGGTGACCGCGTAGGCCAGCGCCGTCCGCGAGGATCAGCCGACCTTCGGCGTCCGTGTTGTTGACCTCGACGGTCTTGCCGTTCGAGATCGAGATGATGTCGCCGGGCTTCGTCGCGTGGCCCGCGGGCATGTTCTCGGTCGCGGGCACGACCGTCACGAGCTTGACCGGCAGGCCGAGCCGCGCGATCGCGACCGTGCCCTCGATCGCGGCGGCGCCCCCGGACATGTCCATCTTCATCTCCTGCATCTTGGCCGCGGGCTTGATCGAGATGCCACCGGTGTCGAAGGTCACGGCCTTGCCGACGATGCCGAGCGTGTCACTCCCGCCGCCGTCGTAGCGCAGCACGATCAGGCGGGGCTCCTCGTGAGAGCCGCGGGTGACCGACGAGGAGGCCGCCCATCTCGAGCTCGGCGATGCGGTCCGGGCCCAACACCTCGGCTTCGAGCCCGTCGACCTCGTTGGCGCGGGCGAGCGCGTGGTCGGCCAGCGCGGCAGGCGTGAGCGCATTGGCGGGAAGGTTCTGGAGATCGCGCGCCGTGTTCTGGCACTCGACCACGAGCCCCGGCGTCATCGACGGCCTGCCCGATGTCCTCGTCGGACACGACTTCCAGCTCGTCGGGCGAATCGTCACGGTTCTGGCCCTCGCCGGTCTTGTAACGGTCGAACTTGTATGCGGCGAGCAGCGCGCCCTCGACGATCGCGCCGCCGATCACAGCCTGGTCGGTGCTTCTCCGGGACGGCCCACGAGATCGAGCGCGCCGCCGGCGTCACTCGCCCGCCGGAACGCGACCGCCGATGCGATCCGCGCACGCTCGGCGTCGAACTCGGCACGCTTGCCGAGGCCGACGGTCACGACGCGTGCGGCGCCGATCGCGCCGTCCGGGTGCAGCACCGCCGTCTTGCGGAATCCGGCCTTCGCCTCTCCCGCCTCCGCCAACCGGCCGAGCCTGCCCCCGAGCGCGTCGTCGATCGCCTTCGGCACGCCCTCGTCTTCGAACAGACCGACGCAGAGCGTGTCGGCAGCCGTATCGGCAGCAGCTCCCCTGCGGAACGACGCGCGCATCAAGCTGCGCAGAATAGCCGCTAGGACCGCTGCGTTAGCATGAATTCCGGGCCGCGAGCCCCCGCCAACCGACCGAATCGAGGTTTTCTACATGTCACAGACCGTGATCCTCGGCGCCGCCCGCACCCCGTTCGGCAAGCTCGGAGGCGCACTTGCGAGCTTCGACGCCACCGATCTGGGCGGCAAGGCGATCGCCGGCGCGCTCGAGCGCGCAAACGTCGAGCCGGAGCAGATCGAGAAGGTCGTGATGGGCCAGGTCCTGCAGGCGGGTCAGGGTCAGATCCCCTCGCGCCAGGCGCAGATCAAGGGCGGCATCCCGAAGGAGGTTCCCTCCGAGACCGTCAACAAGGTCTGTGCGTCGGGCGTCCGCTCGGTCGCGATCATCGACCAGGCGGTGCGCGCGGGCGACATCGAGACCGGGGTCGGCGGGTGGCATGGAGAGCATGTCGAGCGCGCCGTACCTGCTTCCGAACGCGCGCTTCGGCTATCGCATGGGCGACGCGAAGGCGCTCGACTCGATGATCAACGACGGGCTGCAGAACCCGTTCACCGGCAAGCACATGATGCAGGAGGCGAGCGAGGTCGCGAGCGAGCTCGAGCTGGCGCGCCCGGACATGGACAAGTGGGCGCTGCGCAGCCATCTGCTCGCCGTCCAGGCGACCGACGAGGGCCGCCTGCCGGAGGAGATCCTCTCGGTCACGGTCAAGTCGAAGAAGGGCGAGACCACCGTCGAGATCGACGAGGCGCCGCGGCGCGAGACATCGCTCGAGGCGCTCGCGAAGCTGCCGCCACAGTTCGTGAAGGACGGCTCGCACACGGCCGGCAATGCGCCCGGCGTGAACGACGGCGCCGGCGCGCTGGTGCTCGCCTCCGACGGATGGGCGAAGCAGCAGGGCCGCGAGGTGCTGGCGCGGATTCTCGCGACCGCCGAGGTCGCCGACGACTTCGCCTACCTCGCCCGCACGCCGGCGAACGCTTCGCTGAAGGCGCTCGACAAGGCGGGACTGAAGCCGGACGACATCGACCTCTGGGAGATCAACGAGGCGTTTGCGTCCGTCGCGATCAACTCGGTCCGGATGCTCGGCATCGACGAGGACAAGGTGAACGTGAACGGCGGCGCGATCGCGCTCGGGCATCCGATCGGCGCGTCCGGCGCCCGGATCCTGACCACGCTGATCTACGAGCTCCGGCGGCGCGGCGGCGGCCGCGGCGTCGCGGCGATCTGCTCGGGCGGCGGTCAGGGCGACGCCGTGATCGTCGAGGTCAACGGCTCGTAGGCGCAGTCGTGGCGGCGCGACGTCCGTATCCATACGCGGTCTTCGACGTCTTCACCGACCAGGCGCTGACCGGCAACCAGCTCGCCGTGGTGCGCGACGCCGACGATCTCGACGACGAGCGCATGGCGGCGTTCGCGCGCGAGACGCGGCTCTCCGAGACGACCTTCGTGCAACCGGCGTCCGACGAGGAGGCGGACTATCGCAACCGCATCTTCACGGTCGCCGGCGAGATCCCGTTCGCCGGCCATCCGTCGCTCGGCACGGCGGTCGCCGTGGCGGACGCGCGCGGCGAGCGGGAGGCGAGCTACGTCCAGCAGACAGGCGCCGGCCTTCAGCCGGTGGACGTCCGCATGGAGAACGACCACGCCTGGGCCTCGATGCTCCAGGAGCCGGCGGTATTCGGTCCGGAGGTGGACACGCACGACGTGGTGGCGGCAGTCGGGCTCGTGATCGGGGAGGCACATCGCGAGCTCACTCCACAGGTCGTGTCCAGTGGTCTGCCGACGCTGATCGCGCCCGTGCTGAAGGTGACATGCGTGAGTGCGGCGAAGCCGGACTTCGAGCTCGTGGACGCGCTCGCGGAGAAGTACGGCGCGCCGAACCTCTACCTCGTTTGCCTCCAAGACGAGGGTAAAGCGCGGGCGCGGATGTTCACGAGCGCCGTCGAGGGCGGGGAGGACTCTGCGACCGGCTCTGCCGCCGGCCCGCTGTGCGCCTACCTCGCCGACCGCGGCCGCGGCCACCGCGTCGAGATCACCCAGGGTGTCGAGATGCGCCGGCCCAGCCGCCTGCTCGCCGAGATGCACAACGGCCGCCCGCGCGTGGGCGGCTCCGTGGTCAAGGTCATCGAAGGCGAAGTCCTGCTCTGAGCGCGGCAGCCTTCTTCGATCTGGACCGCACGTTGATGGCGGGCTCGAGCGCCTACCACTTCGGCCGCGCGATGTACAAGGCGGGACAGATGAACCGCCGGCAGATCGCGCGCGATGCGGTCGAACAGATCAGGTTCAGAGTGAAGGGCGCGACCGACGCGGCCGTGAACGTGCTGCTGGAACGCGTGCTGGAGGGCATCAAGGGGCACCGGGTGGTCGACCTGCGGCGCCTCACCCCGGATGTCCTCGCCGGCATCCTGCCGCGCGTGTATCCGCAGATGCTGGCGGTCGTGCGCGAGCACCAGGACGCCGGGCGACCCGCCTACATCGCGACCGCAGCGTCCCAGCCCGCGGCCGAGATCCTCGCCGAGGCGCTCGTGATGGACGGCGCGATCGGCACGCAATGGGAGATCGACGACGGCGTCTACACCGGGCGCCTGGACGGGCCCTTCGCCTACGGCGAGGGCAAGGCGACCAGGCTGCGCGAGTTCGCCGACGAACGCGGGATCGACCTCGCGCCGGTCCTGGGCCTACACGGACGCGGCCTCCGACCTGCCGATGCTGGAGGCCGTCGGCCATCCGGTGGCGGTCAATCCCGACGCCGAGCTCGCGGAGATCGCAAAGCGCGAGGGCTGGGACGTGCTGCGCTTCGAGAAGCTGGGCGAGCGACTGCGAGTGGCGGCCGCCGTCGCGATCGCGGCCGCGGTGGGCGGCAGCGGCTCGTGGCTTGCGCGCGCGGCGTCGCGCGCGAGCGCGCGTAACGGGTCACGCCGACCCTAGAATGACCGCGATGGCCGTAGAGCCCGAAGCGATCCGCCGCGCCCAGGAGTGGCTCGAGCAGGAGTACGCACGCCAGCCCGAGCGCGACGCGCTCTTCACGACCATCTCCGGCGAGGAGGTGAAGCCGCTCTACACCGACCAGGACCTCGCCGACACGGACCTCGAGCGCGACGTCGGCTACCCCGGCGAGTATCCGTTCACGCGCGGCGTCTACCCCTCGATGTACCGCGGGCGGCTGTGGACGATGCGCCAGTTCGCCGGCTTCGGCACCGCCGAGGAGACCAACGAGCGCTTCCGCTACCTGCTCGACCACGGCCAGACAGGGCCTCTCGACGGCGTTCGACATGCCCACCCTGATGGGCCACGACTCCGACGACTCCCGCTCGCTCGGCGAGGTCGGGCGCGAAGGCGTCGCGATCGACACGCTCGACGACATGGAGACGCTGTTCGCGGGCATCCCGCTCGGCGAGGTCACGACCTCGATGACGATCAACGCCCCGGCCGCGATCCTGCTCGCCTTCTACGTATGCGTGGCCGAGGAGCAGGGCGTCTCGCGCGACCGGCTCGGCGGCACGATCCAGACCGACATCCTCAAGGAGTACATCGCCCAGAAGGAGTGGTGCTTCCCGATCGACCCGGCGATGCGGCTCGTCACCGACATGGTCGAGTTCTGCTCCGCAGGAGCTGCCGCGCTGGCACCCGATCTCGATCTCCGGCTACCACATCCGCGAGGCCGGCTCGACCGCGCAGCAGGAGCTCGCGTTCACGCTCGCGGACGGCTTCGCCTACGTGCAGGCGGCGATCGACCGCGGGCTCGACGTGGACGACTTCGCGCCGCGCCTCTCGTTCTTCTTCAACGCGCACATCGACTTCTTCGAGGAGATCGCCAAGTACCGCGCCGCGCGCCGGATCTGGGCGCGCGAGATGCGCGAGACCTTCGGCGCACGGATCCCGCCTCCTGGCGGATGCGCTTCCACAGCCAGACCGCCGGCGTCTCGCTGACCGCGCAGCAGCCGCTCAACAACATCGTGCGGACTGCGCTCGAGGCGCTCTCGGCGGTGCTCGGCGGGACGCAGTCTCTCCACACCAACTCCTACGACGAGGCGCTCGCGCTGCCGACCGAGGAGGCGGTTCGGGTCGCGCTTCGGACCCAGCAGATCATCGCCCACGAGACCGGTGTCACGAACACGATCGACCCGCTCGGGGGCAGCTGGTTCGTGGAGTCGCTCACGAACCGCATGGAGGAGGCGGCCTACGACTACTTCGCGCAAGATCGAAGAGCTGGGCGGGATGGTCGAGGCGGTCAAGCGGAACTTCCCGCAGCGCGAGATCGCGGACGCCTCGTGGCGCTACCAGACCGAGGTGGACCAGGACCACCGCTTCGTGGTGGGCGTGAACCGCTACGAGATGCCCGACGAGGAGCCGATCGAGATCCTGAGGATCGACCCGGCGCTCGAGCGAAAGCAGATGGACCGGCTGGCCGCGACACGCGGGCCGGCGCGACGGGACCGCGGTCGAGCAGCACCTCGCCGAGCTCAAGGATGCGGCGAGCGCGGGTCGCAACCTGATGTATCCGCTGATCGAGTGCGCGCGTGCCCGCTGCAGCGAGGGCGAGATGATCGGCGCACTGCAGCAGGTGTTCGGCAGCTACAAGGAGTCGCCCGTCTTTTAGAGAGGTGCGGCTTTTTGGCACCCTTTCTGCTTACCTAGGTCGAGTGAAGGGGAGCTTCGCCTTGTGGGCCGCTTCGGCGGCCGTCGTCGGGTCCGCGCTGATCGCCGTGCCGGTGATCGCCGCTCGGGCGATAACGCAGACACCACCGCCGCCAAGGAGAAGCTCACCAAGGTGCGGGTGATGGACAACTTCTTCGACCCGCGCTCGGTCGACGTCCTGCAGGACGAGAAGGTGAGCTTCGTCTGGAAGGGGTCCAACAAGCACAACGTGCGCTTCGCGAAGGTGCCGGCCGGCGCGAGCCGCAAGGGCTCCAAGATCAAGCGCGAGGGCCGCTGGAGCCGGGGCTTCGGGAAGCCGGGCGTCTACAAGTTCGTGTGCACACTCTTCTCCGGCATGCGAGGCACGATCACGGTCAAGCCACCCCCGGCCGACGAGGGCTGAGCCACCCCGTCCGGTCGTGCTTAGGCGCGCTGAGGCGTTGGAAAAACAGGCAGTAAACGGGGTCGGTTTCACTCCTCGGGCGTACCTGATGGCCAAAAAGGTGCCGCACCTACCTAATGCGTACGGAGCACCACTCGGATTTCATAGGCATATCCAAGTAAATCCGAGTGTCCTTGCCAGACCCGGTTTTCGGGGTCGCTAAGGAATGCCAAACCCCAACGGCAGCGCACAGAAGGAAACGCTTGTGGCCCCGCGCGCTCTCGTCTCAGAGAAAACGCCGCCGAACCATCCCCTTTACTGCCTCGCTTGACCCGAACTGCGTCCCCAGCGGGTTCTTCGCCCTTGGCACGCCTACTCCTGACCTGCGACCGGCGGCAGGTCCCGCAGCTGGTGGGCCGAGGTGAAGAAGTTCCGGTAGGCCAGCCCCATCGCGGTCAGCGCGGCGATCGCCACGCTGCCGAGCAGCGTCCACAGGAGGATCAGCTGGAGCCGCACGGCGTCCACCGGCTCGGCCCCGGCGAGCAACGTCCCGACCATCGTCCCGGGGAAGAACACGATCCCGGTCGTCTTGGTGGAGTCGATCAGCGGGATCATCGCCGAGCGAAGGCTGCGGCGGAGCAGCGGCAGCATCGCCTGCGTGGACGTCGCGCCGAGCGCCAGCGTCGCCTCGATCCGCGCGGCCGCGCTCCGCACCTCGTCGCCGAGCCGGTTGAGGGCGACGGCCGCCGCCGTCATCGAGTTGCCGACGACCATGCCACCGACCGGCACGAGGAAGCGCGGCTCGGGATCGAACACTCCGAGGACGACCACCAGCACGAGCGTCAGGGTGGCCGCGAGCCCGAGCGCCACGAGCAGCGGTCCGAACACGTTCGGCACGGCACGCGCGCGGTGCCGCGCGGTGAGCGCGCCGAACAGGACCATCCCGGTGATCAGCGCGATCACGAACACGAGCTTGTCCTGGTCGAAGATGAACTGGATCACGAAGCCGATCGCCGTGAGCTGGATGAAGGAGCGCGCGACGGCGATCGCGATGTCGTCCTCGAGCCCGGCCCGTTGCCAGATCGAGACGGCGACCGCGATCGCGACCAGCACAAGCGTCGCGGCGAGCTGCCCGAGGCTGATGTCGATCGGCGCGTTCACCTCGCGCAGCAGCTCGGCGGCCGCGCCCTGCCCGACCACGGTGCCGCCCAGGTCGAGCCGCAGAACCCAATCCGCCATCCGGGCCGCCTGGGCCAGGTCGTGCGTCACGAGCACGTATGAGAGGCCCAGCTCCCCGCGCAGGCGAACGAGGGTGCGCTCGACCGCGTCCCGCGCGGCTTCGTCGAGCGCCGAGGTCGGCTCGTCGAGCAGCAGCACCGCCGGCTGCAGCGCAAGCGCGCGGGCGAGCATCACCCGCTGCTGCTCGCCGACCGACAGCTGGGCGGCGTCCCTGTCCGCGAACCCGGGGTCGAGACCGCAGAGCTCGAGCAGCCTGCGGCACATCGGCGTCGCCCCCGACGAGACGCACGCCGTAGAGCACGTTGTGCGGCGACGGTGCCCTCGAGCGGCGCCGGCAGCTGCGGCACCAGGCATACCTCCCGGCGAAGCGCGAGCGGGTCGTATTCACGACACGTCGCGACCGCGGTAGCGGACGATGCCCTCGTCCGGGTCGACCAACCGGTTCAGCAGCCGTAACAGCGTCGACTTGCCCGACCCCGAAGGGCCCGCGATGCAGCTCGCGCCGGGAGGAATCGTGGCCGTCAGCTCGCGCAGCACGACCGCGCCGCGCGCGCTTGCAGCGTCGACCCGATCGAGCTCGAACAACGGGGCTATCGCGGTACTGTCCACCCATGGCAACCATGCAGGCTGTCACCTTCCACGGCCCCCGTGACGTGCGGGTCGAGGAGGTTCCGCGCCCGGAGGTCGAAGAGCCCGGGGACGTCCTGCTGCGCATCGACCGCGCAGCGATCTGCGGCACCGACCTCCACCCCTACCACGGCCGGATGGAGATCGAAGAAGGCTTCGTCCTGGGCCACGAGTATCTCGGCACGATCGAGGCGAAGGGCGAGGGCGTCAGCGAGTTCGAGGAGGGCGAGCGTGCCGTCGGGTCGTTCTTCGTGAGCTGCGGCAAGTGCTGGTTCTGCCGCCGCGGCCTGCCGATGAAGTGCATGGGGATCATGGTGTTCGGCCTCGGCTTCGCGTTCGGCGACCTGTCCGGGGCGCAGTCCCAATACATGCGTGTCCCGCAGGCCGACCTCACGCTGCGGAAGATCCCTGAGGAGAACGGGCTCGGCGACGAGGACCTGCTGTTCGTGGGCGACATCCTCACGACGGGCTACGACGCCGTCCGCAAGACCGACATGCGCCCGGGCGACGTCGTCGCGATCGTGGGCTGCGGCCCGGTGGGGCTCAGCACCGTGATGGCGGCGCGGGCACTGGGCGCCGGCAAGGTCGTCGCGATCGACATGGTGCCCGAGCGGCTGAAGCTCGCGGAGGAGCTCGGCGCGATCGCGGTCAACGCCAAGGAGACCGACGCCGATGACGTCGTGCTCGACCTGACCAACTGGCGTGGCGCGGACGTGGTCGTCGACGCGGTCGGCAACGAGCAGGCGCTCGCCGCCTGCTTCCCGCTCGTGCGGATGGGCGGCACGATCTCGCTCCCCGGCATGTACGTCGAGGACCAGGCGCCGATGCCGATCGGCGACATGTGGCTGAAGAACATCACGATCCAGGCGCGGCGTGGCCAACATCCAGGGTCACATGGACGAGGTGATCGAGCTGATCCGGGAGGGCCGGCTCGACCCGAAGGTGATGATCTCCCACCGGCTGCCGCTGTCGGAGGCGCCGAAGGGATATGAATTGTTCGACTCGAAAGAGGCGTTGAAGGTCGTGCTCGACCCGACGCAGTAGCACCAAGAATTCACGAGGAGGAGAGATGCTCGAGGGCTTGATGCAGAACGACTACCAGCTGACCCTGAAGCACGTGCTCGACCGCATGCGCGGGCCGTGCTGCAACGGCGAGGTCGTCACCCTCGACCGACGCGGGACCGGTGCGCGCGTCGTACTCGGAGGTCGCGGGGCGTGTCGACCGGCTGTGCCGTGCGCTCGAGGGGCTGGGCGTGAAGCAGGGCGATCGCGTGGCCACGTTCATGTGGAACTCGCAGCAGCACCTGGAGCTGTACATGACGCCGTGCATGGGCACTCGTGCTGCACATGCTCAACATCCGCCTGTTCCCAGAGCAGCTGACCTACATCGCAAACCACGCGCGAGGACAAGGTGATCTTCGTCGACGACTCGCTCGTGCCGCTGCTCGAGAAGGTCGCGCCGACGTTCGAGACCGTCGAGCACTACGTGATCGTGGGCGACGGCGATGCCGGGTCGCTGCCGAACGCGCTGCGCTACGAGGACCTGATCGCCGAGCAGGACGACGGCTACGACTACCCCGAGCTCGACGAGCGCACCGCGGCGGGCCTCTGCTACACGAGCGGCACCACCGGCAACCCGAAGGGCGTCCTGTACTCACACCGCTCGAACGTGCTCCACTGCCTCGTGACGGGCCTCGCCGACACGATCGGCATCACGGCGTCCGACCGCGTGCTGCCCGTGGTTCCGATGTTCCACGTCAACGCGTGGGGCCTCCCGTACGCTGTCCGCGCTGGTCGGCGCGGACCTCGTGATGCCCGGGCCGCTTCCTGCAGGGCGAGCCGCTCGCGAAGCTGATCGAGTCCGAGCGCGTGACGGTCGCGGGCGCCGTCCCGACGATCTGGATGGACCTGCTGCGCTATGCGGACGAGCACAAGCCCGACCTCTCGAGCCTGCGGACGGTCGTGTGCGGCGGAGCGGCGGTGCCCGAGTCGCTGATGCGCGCCTTCGAGGAGCGCCACGGCGTGAAGATCATGCAGGGCTGGGGCATGACCGAGACGAGCCCGCTCGGCGCGGTCGCGCGGCCGCCGGCAGACGCCGAGGGCGAGGAGCACTGGGCCTACCGGCGTATGACTGGCCGGGTGGTCCCGCTCGTCGAGGTGCGCCTGATGGGCGACGACGGCGAGGTGCCGTGGGACGGCGAGTCCACGGGCGAGGTCGAGATCCGCGGCCCGTGGATCGCGTCCGACTACTACGAGGACCCGTCCGGCGCCGACAAGTTCCACGATGGCTGGCTGCGCACGGGTGACGTGGCGTCGATGGACCCGACGGGCTTCATGCAGATCACGGACCGCGCCAAGGACCTGATCAAGTCGGGCGGCGAGTGGATCTCGTCGGTCGAGATCGAGAACGAGCTGATGGCCCACCCGAGTGTGGCCGAGGCAGCCGTGATCGCGAAGCCCGACGAGCGCTGGACCGAGCGGCCGCTGGCCTGCGTGGTGCTCGCCGAGGGGGCCGACTGCTCGCCGGAGGAGCTGTGCGATCACCTCTCCGGAAAAGTCGCAAAATGGTGGATTCCGGACGAGTTCGCCTTCATCGACGCGGTCCCGAAGACGAGCGTCGGCAAGTTCGACAAGAAGGTTCTCGCGCAAGGAGCTCGCCGAGGGCAGGCTCGCCTCAGCGAGAGCCCGTTCAGAGCTGACAACCTCGGTCTGCCTGTAGAATTCCCGGCCGCTCGGCTCCCGCCGGCGCCCTCGCGCGCGGCCCTTCGAGCAGAGCGATCCCCTGACTGATGCAAGCGACGACCGACACGGCCGCCGAGAAGCCGGAATCACGGCGCAAGATCCGCGTCGTCGTGGCCAAGCCCGGCCTCGACGGGCACGACCGCGGCGCCAAGATCATCGCGCGCGCGCTGCGCGACGCCGGCATGGAGGTGATCTACACCGGACTGCACCAGACCCCCGAGCAGATCGCCGAGACCGTGATCCAGGAGGACGCGGACGCGGTCGGCCTCTCGATCCTCTCCGGCGCCCACATGACGCTCGTCCCCCGGGTCGTGAAGCTGCTGGAGGAAAAGCAGGCCGGCGACGTGATCGTGATCGTGGGGGGGACGATCCCCGGCGACGACATCCCGGAGCTGAAGAAGCTCGGGATCGCCGAGGTATTCACGCCCGGCGCCTCGACTCAGGACATCATCGAGTTCGTCAGAAGCCGCCGTCAGACCCGAGCGAACCGGCCGGACGATTGACTGGTCAATCGGTCGGTATAATCACCAAGCTTTCGGCCACTCCCGCGGCCGAGTGAATCAGGAGGCTTTCCAGCTTTGAAGATCTGTGTGCTCGTCAAGGAAGTGCCCGACGCCGCCGTCGAGAAGCGGATGGACCCGAACACGATGAAGCTCGACCGCAGCGGCGAGAAGAACCTGAACCCGTTCGACACTCACGCGATCGAGGCCGCCATGCAGATCAAGGAGGGCCTGCCCGACGGGACGGTCGAGGAGGTCATCGCTGTCACGATGGGCCCCGAGTCCGCCGTCCGCGCGCTGCACAAGGCGGTGTCGCTCGGCGCGGACCGCTCGGTCCAGCTGACCGACGACGCGCTCGCCGGCTCGGACGTGTGCGCGTCCGGCTACGCGCTCGCCCAGGTGCTGAAGCGCGAGTCCCCCGACCTCGTGCTGCTCGGCCAGCAGTCGGACGACGGCGAGTGCTACACGATGGGCGCGGTGGTCGCCGACCACCTGCAGATGCCCTCGCTGACCCAGGTGATCCAGATCGACGTGTCCGACGGCAAGCTCCGCTGCGAGCGCCAGGCCGAGTATGGCTACGACACGGTCGAGGTCGAGCTACCGGCCGTGATCAGCGTCGGCGACGCGATCAACGAGCCGCGCTACCCCTCGCTGAAGGCGATCATGGGCGCGAAGAAGAAGCAGCTCGACAAGCTCTCCGCAGGGGACGCCCAGATCGAGGCCTCCCGCGTCGGCGAGGAGGGCTCACGCACGAAGGTGCTCGGGCTGAACCCGCCGCCCGCCAAGGAGAAGGGCACGATCATCGAGGACGAGGACACGAACGAGACCGTCGAACGAGTCGTCGCCTGGCTCGAGGAAAGGAAGCTGATCTAGCCATGGTCAGCTGAGGCAGCATCTGGCTCGTCCTGGTTCTACGCCCTCCACGACGACGAGGGCAACTTCAACAAGAACTCCTCAGGGCGCGATCTCGGAAGCCGCCAAGCTGGCGGGCGAGCTCGGCACGCAGGCGGCCGCGCTGGTCGTCGGAGACGTTTCCGACGAGGGCGCGCAGAGCCTCGGCGCCTTCGGCGCGTCCAAGGTGTACCGGGCCAAGAACGTGCCCGAGGGCCTCGCGCAGCCGATCGTCGACGCGATGGCGAAGGTGATCCAGGACGACGACTTCGACTACGTCCTGTTCGGCGGCGGCCTGCTCGGCTTCGAGATCGGCGCCGGCCTCACCGCCCGGCTCGGCGCCGGCGTGACGATGGAGGTCACCGACGTGAAGGTCCAGGACGGCGGTCTCGTGGCGGTCCGCCCGATCCTGCAGGACTCCCAGATCGCGGACGTCCAGTATGTGGGCAAGCCCGGCATCATCATCGGGCGGCTGAACGCCTTCGACGCCGTGGAGCGCGATGGCGGCTCGGCCGAAGTGGTGGACGTCGACGTCGAGATCTCGCCGTGGTCACTCAAAGCGAAGATGGTCACCCGCGGCGAGCAGCGCGGCGCCGACGTCAACATCGAGGACGCCGACTTCCTCGTGGCCGGCGGTCGCGGCCTCGGCAAGGCCGAGAACTTCGAGATGTGCGAGCAGCTCGCGAGCGCGCTCGGCGGTGCGGTCGCGGCCACGCGCGCGGTCGTGGACGCGGGCTGGTTCCCGTATGCGGGCCAGATCGGGCAGACCGGCAAGACGGTCGCGCCGAAGCTCTACCTCGCGGCCGGCATCTCGGGCGCGATCCAGCACAAGGTCGGGATGCAGGCCTCCGAGAACATCGTCGCGATCAACAAGGACCCGAACGCGCCGATCTTCGAGTTCTGCGACCTCGGGATCGTCGGCGACCTCCACAAGATCATGCCGAAGCTGACCGAGGCGGTTAAGGCCAAGAAGGGCGCATAGTGGGCGGAGTAGCTCCAGCACAGTTTCCGCCGCCGGTCGACGACGCCGCCGAGTTCGTCGGCCCGCCGACCGATCCCGAGGAGGACCGCATCGAGGTGGGCGTCGCGATCGTCGGGGGCGGCCCGGCCGGCCTCGCCTGCGCGAACCGCCTGATGCAGCTGCTCGAGCACGAGCCCGAGCTCGACGGAGAAGCTCGGCGAAGTGCCCGTCGCGGTGATCGAGAAGGGCAAGACGCCCGGCGCGCATCTGCTGTCGGGGGCGAACATGCGGCCGTCCGCGATGAAGGAGCTCTTCCCGGACCTGCCGGAGTCGGAGTGGCCGGTGCTCTGGAAGGTCGAGAAGGACGCCGTGTACCTGCTCACCTCCAAGCAGGCGCTGCCGCTCAAGCCGATGCCGCCCAACTTCCGCAACCACGGCAACTACGTGGTGTCGGTCGCGCAGCTCGGCCGCTTCCTGTCCGACAAGGCCGAGGAGGCGGGCGTCTACATCCTGTCCGAGACCTCCGCGGACAAGCTGCTGGTGGAGGACCGCATCGTCCGGGGTGTGCGCACCGGCGACAAGGGCCGCGGCAGGGACGGTGAGCCGCTCCCGAACTTCGAGCCGGGCTCCGACGTGACGGCGAAGGCGACCGTGCTCGCCGAGGGCACGCTCGGCCATCTCTCGATGGCGGCGATGGACTACTTCGACCTCCACGGCGAGGACGAGCAGCGCTGGGAGCTCGGCGTGAAAGAGGTCTGGGAGGTGCCGCAGCCGCTCGACCGCGTGATCCACACGATGGGCTGGCCGCTGCGCAAGTCACCGAGGTGGAACGAGTTCGGCGGGAGCTTCATCTACCCGATGGGCGACGACAAGGTCTGCATCGGCTTCGTCGCCGGGCTCGACTACTCGGACGCGACCTTCTCGGTCACGACGTGCTCCAGGAGTTCAAGCTTCACCCGTTCGTGAAGAACATTCTGGAGGGCGGCAAGCGCGTCGCCTGGGGTGCGAAGACGATCCCCTCCGGTGGCTACTTCGCGATGCCGAAGCACTTCACGGTGCCCGGGATGCTGATGGCCGGCGACAACGCCGGGATGGTGAACATCCCGGAGCTGAAGGGCATCCACTACGCGATGCACGCCGGCATCTACGCGGCCGAGGCGATCGTCGAGGCACTCAAGCGCGACTCGATCAATTTCGAGGCCTACGACGAGAAGGTGCGAAAGAGCGTGATCGGCCAGGACATATACCGGTCGCGGAACATGCGCCAGCCCTTCTCGCAAAGGCTTCTTCGTCGGCGGCGCACTGGCGAGCGCGATGACGATCACGAAGGGCGCCTTCCCGGGCGGCCACTTCAAGCAGGAGCACGACTCCGAGGTCGAGATGGTGCTCGACGGCGCTTCGAAGAACTACCCGAAGCCCGACGGCAAGTACACGTTCGACAAGCTCTCCTCGCGTGTTCGCGTCCGGCAACGCCACGCGCGACGACGCCCCCAACCACATCCGCATCCAGCAGCACGTGCCGCTCGAGGTGGCACAGACGTGGGTGTCGATGTGCCCGGCGGCGGTCTACGAGATTCCCGAGGACCAGGTCGAAGCCGCGCAGAACGGCGACGGCGACGGCACGGTGGACGTGCACGTGACGCCGTCGAACTGCGTGCAGTGCGGCGCGATCACCGCCAAGGGCGGCCGCCTGACCCCGCCCGAGGGCGGCGACGGGCCGCTCTACACGCAGGTTTAGGGCCCTTCACATGGGGCTGCCCACCGGGTTAGGCTCGTCCCAACCGGACCGGGAGGGATGACGGATGCACGTCAGGCGGTTTACGTCGGTGGCTGTGGCGGGGGTGCTGGCGCTGCTCGCGTTTTCGGGGACGGCAAAAGCCGCCTTTCCCGGAAAGAACGGGAGGATTGCGTTCGACAGCGAGCGCATCGCTCCCGCAACCAGGTCAACATCTTCACGATCAATTCCGATGGGACCGGCCTCAGCGAGCCGATCGGGGGCAGGCATTTCGGCCGTCGTGGTCGGCCGATGGGACGAAGCTCGCGTTCATGTGCGGTTACCCCGGGGCGATCTGCGTCACGGGCACGGGCTCGGTGTTCGGGACTGGCTTTCCGGCGGATGACCCGGCGTGGTCCCCGGACGGCCAGCGGCTCGTGTTCAGCAGAGGCAGCACGACCACTTGCCCTCTTCCTGACAGCTGCGGGGACGAGCTCTACACGATCAAGCCGGACGGGTCCGAGTTGACGCGGCTGACGAACGATCCCGCTTTCGACTACCAGCCCGTATGGTCCCCGGACGGGTCGAAGATCGCCTTCACGCGCCGTGATTGCGGATTCTGCGAAGACCACATCTACTTCATCAATCCCGACGGGACCGGACTGACGCGGATCACCGAGCCGGGCAAGTACTACATGCAGCCGAACTGGTCACCCGACGGCGCGAAGATCGTCTATGCGGGCCACCACCCCGGCATGTTCGACTCCGAGATCTACACCATGAACCGTGACGGGTCGGACAAGCGTCGATTGACATTCAGCGGCGGCGATTTCATCATCGCGGTCGAGCCGGCCTGGTCTCCTGACGGCCAACGGATCGCGTTCAACTGGCACCCGCCTGGCACGTGCTCGAGTACCCAGGGATGCGGCTACGAGATCTTCGCTATGAAGGCCGACGGTACGGACCTCCAGCGGGTGACTAACGACCGCGCCCGTGATGCCGACCCGGATTGGCAGCCGATCCCGAACCGCCCGCCCGACTGCTCCGGCGTGACGACGTCCCGGTCCGTGCTCACGACCCACAACCGCAGGCTCGTGGCGATCAGCCTGGACGGCGCGACCGATCCGGACGGCGATGTTGTGGCGTTCGCGATCGACGGCGTCACGCAGGACGAGCCGGTCAGAGGGAACGGTGATCCGACTTCACCGGACGCGATCGACGAGGGGGAGGGCGAGTTCCGTGTAAGGGCCGAGCGCAGCCCGCGGGGCGATGGCCGTGTGTATCGGATCGCCTTCACCGTCTCCGACGGACGCGGCGGCTCCTGCGCGGGGACCGCGACCGTGTCCGTGCCGCGCAAGAAGAAGAGGCCGGCGGTGGACTCGGCTCCGCCGAGCTACGACTCGTTCGGCCGATAGTGAGGCGCGTGCGCCTGCGACAGATCGCACTGTTGGGGGCACTGGTGGCGCTGACCTGGCCCGCGGCTGCCCACGGCACTTTCCCCGGCGAGAACGGCAAGATCGCGATCTACTCGAGCACGATCAATCCGGACGGCACCGGCGAGGCGGTTTTGCGCCCCGGCGCCGGAATCGCCCAGTGGTCACCCGACGGGACAAAGGTGCTCTATGTCGAGCTGAGCAATCCCGGTTGCACCTCGGCTTGTGAGGGCCGCATCGGCGTGATGAACTCCGACGGAACCGGCGCGACGCAGCTGACCTCCTTCAACAGCGGCTTCCCCCGATGGTCGGCGGACGGCAGCAAAATCGCCTTCCTGAAGGCAGCCCACGTATCAGCTCTACGTCATGAACGCGGATGGAAGCGGGGTGACGCAGCTCACCTCCAGCGCGATCGTCGGGATCGACTACCTGGGCTTTCGATGGTCTCCCGATGGATACCCGGATCCTCTTCACGCGCGGGAGCGAGTTGCGAACCGTCGCCCTCGACGGCAGCGGGGAGAAGCTGGTGCAGTCGCCCGTGTACGGCACCGGCGATTGGTCGCCGGACGGCACGCGGATCGTCTTCGCCAGCGACCGCCGCCTGCCGACGCCGTGGACCGGCTACGAGCCATACGAGCTCTACACGGTCCACCCCGATGGCGCGGGACTGGTCCGGATCACGACCGTGACGCCCAGCGGAAGCAGCTGCGACACCCTCCCGGACCAGGAGTACGAGCCCCGATGGTCGCAGGACGGCCAGTGGATCGCCTTCATTCAGAGAGGTGACCCGTGGTGCATCTATGACGACGAGAACGTGCCGCCGCTCGGTATGGGGCTGATCAAATCGGACGGCACCGGATACCGCGCTCTGGACCCGAGCGACTGGAGCGATTTCGAGGTCGAGGGCCCGCCGATCTGGTCACCGGACAGCGCCCATGTGACCTATGCGGCGTCAGGGGGGACGTTCGTGGTCGACGTCGCCGGGGGTCCCGAGAGGCTGGTAACGGGCTACCCGTCGCCGAGCGACTGGCAGCCGCTGCCCGTGAACACGCCCTCCTCGTTCGCCCGCCCCCGTGGCGCAACGCCCGTCTACGCGTCGCTGGTACCCGCTCACGCGCCTTGCACCGCGCCGAACAGCACGCATGGCGCGCCGCTGGCCTTCGGCGCCTGCGGCCCGCCCGCGCCGACGTCCGGCAACCTCACCGTCGGCACACCCGACGCGAACGGCCTGCGCGCGAACTCGCTCGGCTTCATGGAGCTGAGGGTGCGCGTGGGAGCGCTGGGCGGCCCGGACGACTCCGACGTGCGCATCAAGCTCGGGGTGCAGAGCGTCTACAGGGCCTCGGACCTGTCCGACTACACAGGCGAGCTCGAGGCCAGAACCATCCTCCGCCTCACCGACAAGCGGAATGGCATCGCCGCCACCACGATCGACCTGCCGCTGTCGTTCGCGGTTCCCTGCACCGCGACCGCGGACCCGAATGCGGGCGGCAGCTGTGCGATCGACACGACCGCCGACGCGATCAGGCCGGGCTTCGTGCCGGAGGGCGAGAGGTCCGTTTGGGGCCTCGGGCAAGCGCAGGTCTACGACGGCGGTGCCGACGGCATCGCCTCCACCACCGGCGACAACCAGCTCTTCCAGGTCGAGGGCCTGTTCGTGCCGTAGGGTCGGCTGCAGCCTTGCCTCACCCGCGATTGCGGGTACGTTGAGCCAGTGGCGGGACGATCCATTGCGCTGATCATTGTTCTTACGCTGCTGGCGGCGCCGGCCACGGCGGATGCCACGTTCCCGGGGCGTAACGGGGACATCGCGGTCGGCACGTCGTTCGGCAGCGAGCTCGACATCGGGCGGATCGACCTCGACGGGAACCGCACGCGGGTCACGAGCACCACCACGCGACGAAGCTCGCCGGCTTGGTCGCCTGACGGCTCGAGAATCGCCTTCGGACGTTACGAGGGCGACAGCGACCTGTTCATCGCGAACGCAGACGGCTCGAACGAGGTGCGTCTGATGAACTCGCTCGGGATGGAGGAGTCGCCCGCGTGGTCGCCAGACGGCCGCGAGATCGTCTACGTCGGAAGCTCTGAATGTCATCGCGACACGAGCTGTTTCGGGTTTCTCGTCATCATCGATGTGGCGACCAGGATCGGCAGGCCGCTCCCTGGAGCGGTGGGATACCGGCCGACCTGGTCACCGGACGGCGAGCTGATCGCGTTCGTCGGGCGCGCATGCTCTACCTGCCCGAGCAACATCTACACCGTTCGTCCCGACGGATCTGACCTCACGTCGCTTGCGGCTCCGGGCGGCGGGGTCGACCCGACATGGTCGCCCGACGGCTCCAAGATCGCGTTCTCCAGTTTCGGGGCGGACCTGCTGTGTGACGCGGAACATCTGGATCATGAACCGCGATGGCAGCGAACGGAAACGCGTGACATCCACGGCGCCCCAAACGGCCTTCGGTTCCGCCGATCATCCGGTCTGGTCACCCGACGGAACGCTGATCGCTTTCCTGGCCTTGCCGTCTCCCGGGGGCTGCGGCTCCTCCTTCTGTGAGCACGAGCTCTACACGATCGCGCCGGACGGCACCGGGCTTCACCGGCTCACGACCAACACGCTGCCGGAGTTCGAGCCCGATTGGGGGGTGGCGCAGAACGGTCCACCCGACTGCTCCGCCGTGACTGCGTCGCGGCCGGTCCTTACGACACACAACCGGCGACTCGTGGCTGTGTCGCTCGACGGCGCGACCGATCCCGATGGGGATCCGGTCACGGTCTCGGTGGACGGCGTAACGCAGGACGAGCCCGTCACGGGGCCGGGCGACCCGACCTCGCCCGATGCCATCGACGAGGGCGAGGGCGAGTTGCGGGTGCGCGCCGAGCGCAGCCCGCGCGGCGACGGGCGCGTCTACCGGATCGCGTTCACGGTGACGGACGACCGCGGCGGCTCGTGCTCCGGTACCGCGACGGTGTCCGTGCCGCGCAAGAAGCGCAAGCCGGCGGTCGACTCGGCGCCGCCGAGCTACGACTCGTTCGGGAGGTAGGCGATGAGGCGCCTCGGCCCGCGGCTGCTCCTCGCGGTCGTGCTGCTGGCGACCCTGGGTTCAGCGCCTGGCGCTCAGGCCGCCTTCCCGGGTCAGAACGGGAGGATCGCCTTCCAGGGCCAGACGGGTGCAGTGAACGTCACGGACATCCACACGATCCGCGCGGACGGTACCGACGTGCTGCGGCTCACGAACGACGGGGCCTTCAACCGCGAGCCGGAGTGGTCACCGGACGGGACGAAGATCGCCTGGACCAGCCGCCGCGACGGCAACGACGAGGTCTACGTGATGAACGCGGACGGCTCCGGCCGGACGAACCTCACCAACAATCCTGCCGCGGATTCGCATCCGACCTGGTCCCCGGACGGCACCCAGATCGCGTTCGCGAGCGCGCGGGACGGGGCAACGAGATCTACCGCATGAACGCCGACGGCTCGCAGGTGACGAGAGCTCACCAACGACACCATCTACGACGCCGACCCGGCCTGGTCGCCGAACGGCGCGAAGTTCGCGTTCGTACGAGCCGAGGAGGACGAGTTCGGCGACTTCATCGAGTACGTGTGGACGATGAACGTCGACGGCAGCGGGAAGCAGCAAATCACCGGCGCGGGAGGTCCCGGGTGCGCCGGCATGACGTTCTGGCACAGAGTCCCCGACTGGTCGCCGAGCGGCGACAAGGTCGCTTTCGTCGACTTCTCCAGCAACGACGGCGACTTCTGCCTCCAGATCGAGTCGATAGGCCTGAATGGAGGGGGCTCACGCTGATCAAGAGATGGGACGAGGGCAGCTTCGATTCGTACGAGAACCCGGCCTGGTCCCCGGACGGCGCGCGGATCGCACATACGCACAGCGCCGACATCGAGATCTCCAATCCGGACGGAACCGGCAGCGTGAACATCGGCCGCGGCGGCACGACGCAGGCGCAGGACCTCGACTGGCAGCCGATCCCCGTCAACGCCTACCCGCGGCCCCGCGGGGCGAGCCCGATGTACGTCTCACTTGTTCCGGCTTATCCACCATGTACCGCACCCGATCGCCAGCACGGCGCGCCGCTGTCGTTCTCGTCGTGCGGCGCGCCAAATCCGATCTCGGGCACACTCACGGTGGGCACGCCGGACGCGAACGGGCGTCAGGCGAACTCGGTCGGGTTCGCTGTCCTGACCACCAAGGCGGACAATCTGGCCACGCCCGCGGACGAGTCGAACGTGAAGCTCCAGGCGCACATCGCCGACGTTCGCGAGAAAGCAGGTCTTGCCGACTACGCCGGCGAACTGCAGGCGCGCGTGACGCTCCGCATCACGGACCGCGACAACACGCCCTCGCCCGGCGGCCCCGGCGCCGCCACCGTCACCAGTACTCCGTTCTCCTACACCGTCCCGTGCGCCATTACCTCTGCGACCAACATCGGGTCGACCTGCGCGGTCCAGACGACGGCCAACGCCGTGCTGCCGGGTTCGATCGCGGGCGGCCGCCGTGCGGTCTGGGAGCTAGGCCGCTTCGAGCTCTACGACGGCGGCCCCGACGGCGACGCGGACACGGCGGGTGACAACACGCTGTTCGAGACCCAGGGAGTCTTCATCCCGTAGCCGTTCGACGCTCTAGTCTGCGGCCGTGCCGCTGGCCGCCGACGACCTCGCGATCCGTTCTCTGCACCTGATCGGCGCCGCCGTGTGGGCGGGCGGCATGGTGTTTCTGGGCGTTGCCGTCGGCGCGGCCCGCCGCACGCTCACGGATCGGGAGCGGATCGCGCTCTTCCGGCAGCTCGGCCGTCGCTTCCTGATCGTCGGCGGGGTCGCAATGGTCGTCCTGATCGCGACCGGGACCGACATGGCCGCCGACCGCCTGGCTTCGTTCGGCGACCTTTTCGACACCGACTACGGGAAGCGGCTGGCGGAGAAGCTCGCGCTCGTGATCGTCGTGATCGCGCTGACCCTGTTCCACAGCCTGGTCCAGGGCCCGGCGCTGTCCCGGCTGCGCGAGCAGGCGCTCGAGCGCCCCGACGACATTGAGCTGGCCGCGACGATCCGCCGCAAATCCGCCCGGGCCGGGGCCGTCTCCGCGCTCAACCTGCTCGCCACGCTCGCGATCCTGGTGCTCGCCGCCCGGCTCGTGACCGGCTGACGCGCCGCTAACATGAACCGTCATGAAGCAAGGAATCCACCCCGAGTACGTAGAAGCACATGTCCGCTGCACCTGCGGCAACGAGTTCACGACGCGTTCGAC
The DNA here is from genome assembly GCA_963759145.1 of uncultured Solirubrobacterales bacterium. Classification (GTDB taxonomy): domain Bacteria; phylum Actinomycetota; class Thermoleophilia; order Solirubrobacterales; family JBBDJG01; genus JBBQKG01. The sequence continues at coordinate 61,000 of CAVWYB010000025.1, read as the reverse complement.
GAAGCCCCAGCTCCACGTCGAGATCTGCTCGGAGTGCCACCCGTTCTACACAGGCCGCCAGAAGCTGGTAGATACCGGTGGGCGGGTCGAGCGCTTCCAGCGCCGCGCCGCGAAGCGACGCGGGCGCTAGCGCCGGCACATAGGAGAGCGTCCGGGATCGATCCCGGATCTCGGCCTCCCAGATCATGAGCACCGAGCCCACCGACACCGAGCCAACCGCAGAGGCCGCCGCGACCGCGAGCAGGCCGGACGGGGAGGTGCGGCTCTCGGACGGCCGTTTGATGCCGATCCGGGACGCCCCGGTGGGCGGCCAGGCGGTGCTGGAAGGCGTGATGATGCGGGGCGTGTCGCACTGGGCCGTGGCCGTGCGCGAGCCCGCCGACCGCGACCACGCCACCGGCGACGGCACCGAGCACGGCCGTCTCCCCGAACGGGGCCTCGCCGAACGGCGCTGCCGTCGAGCTCGACCCCGATGGGCAGCCGCTCGGGGGGATCCAGGTCCACCGCGAGCCGTTCGTCTCGAAGATCAAGAAGCACCGCTTCTACCGGCTGCCGGTCGTGCGCGGCGTGATCGCGCTCGTCGAGTCGCTGACGATCGGGATGAAGTCGCTCGGCATCTCCGCGAACGCCCAGCTCGACGAGCCCGACGAGGAGATCACGGGGACCACCTGGGGAGTGGCGGTCGCGATCTCGCTGATCTTCGCGATCGGCCTCTTCTTCGTCTTGCCGGTCACCGTCGCCAGCTTCTGGAAGGACCAGCTCGGGAACTCGGTGTTTTTCGTGCTGGTCGAGAAGGCGATCCGGATCACCATCTTCCTGGGCTACATCTGGGCGATCTCGCACATCAAGGACCTGCGCCGGGTGTTCGAGTACCACGGCGCCGAGCACAAGACGATCTCCTGTTACGAGGCAAATGACGAGCTCGTGCCCGAGCGCGCCAGCCTCTACTCGCGCCTGCACATGCGCTGTGGCACCAGCTTCCTGCTGATCGTGATGGTGATCGCGGTGTTCGTGTTCGCTCCGATCGGGCGTCCCGCCCTTCACTGGCTGATCCTTTCGCGAATCGTCGGGATAGCGCTCGTCGCCGGGCTCGCCTACGAGGTGATCCGCTGGGCCGGGCCGCAACCGCGGCAAGCGCTGGGTGCGGGGCCTCATGTGGCCCGGCCTGCAGCTGCAGAAGCTGACCACGCGCGAGCCCTCGCTGGACCAGCTCGCGGTCGCGATCGCCGCGCTCAAGTCGGTGCTCGAGGTCGAGAACCCACAAGCCTCGACCGACGAGGACAAGCTCGGCATGGAAGTCGTCGCCTGAGGGCGATGGCCGACGCCTCCGTCACCGACCGCCTCGTCGAGCAGATCGAGCAGCGCTATCGCGAGCTCGAGGAGCAGCTCGCCGACCCGGACACGATCTCCGACCGCAACCGGTACGCCGAGGTGTCGAAGGAGTACGGCGACCTTGGGGAGCCGCACGAGCTCGCCGAGCAGTACAAGCAGGCCCAAAGCGACTCGCGGATGCTCGACGACGAGGACGGCGACCTCGACCCCGAGGACCGCCGTGAGTTTCAGGAGATGGTCTCAGCGGCGCGCGCGCGAGACTGGAGCAGCTCGGTGAGGAGCTCCGCCTTGCGATGGTGGAGCGCGATCCGAACGACGCGAAGAACGTGATCGTCGAGATCCGCGCCGGCGCGGGGGGCGACGAGGCCGCGCTCTTCGCGGGCGACCTCTACCGGATGCTGACCCGCTACGCGGAGCGGCGCGGGTTCAAGACGGAGGATCTCGGACTGAACGCCGCGCCGACCGGCGGCTTCAAGGAGGTGACGTTCGCGGTGAAAGGCGACGGCGCCTACAGCGTGTTCAAGTACGAGGCCGGCGTGCACCGGGTCCAGCGTGTCCCGCAGACGGAGTCGCAGGGGCGGATCCACACTTCCACGGCGACCGTCGCGGTGCTGCCCGAAGCGGAGGAGGTGGAGGTCGCGATCGACCAGAATGACCTGCAAATAGACGTGTATCGCTCCTCCGGCCCGGGCGGCCAGTCGGTCAACACGACCGACTCGGCGGTGCGGATCACTCACAAGCCGAGCGGCATCGTGGTCTCCATGCAGGACGAGAAGTCCCAGCTCCAAAATCGCGAGCGCGCCATGCGCGTGCTGCGCGCGCGGCTGTACGAGCACGCGATCCGCGAGCAGCAGGAGGAGCTGGCGGCGGACCGGCGCGCGCAGGTCGGCTCGGGCGAGCGCTCCGAGAAGGTGCGCACGTACAACTACCCGCAGGGCAGGGTGACCGACCATCGGGTCAAGCTCACCGCCCACAACTTGGACCAGGTGCTCGAAGGCGACCTGGAGCAGTTCACCGACGCGCTCTCTGCGGACGAGCGCAGGCAGAAGCTCGAAGCTCAGGCAGCCTGAGGGCTGAGGCGGTGGTCGAGGCGACTTCACCGCTGCGCGAGACGCTCGCGCTTGCGGTGGAGGAGCTCGAGACGGCCGGCGTCGACACGCCCGCGCCTCGACGCCGAGGTCATGCTGGCGGCCGCGCTCGGCACTGACCGGGCGGCGCTGCACGCCGATCCGCAGCAGATGATCGATCTCGACGTCGCCGAGCGGTTCGACGAGATGGTGCGCCGGCGGGTTCGGCGAGAGCCGGTCGCCCACATCCTCGGCAAGGCGCACTTCCGTCAGCTCGAGTTGACCGTGGACCACCGCGTGTTGATCCCGCGTCCCGAGACCGAGATGCTGGTGGAGCTGGCCGAGGACCGTCAGCGCGTGCTCGACGTGGGCACGGGCAGCGGAGCGATCGCGCTCGCGATCGCGCAGGAGCGCGCCGGCGTGACGGTGACGGGGATCGACAGCTCTCCCGGCGCGGTCGAGGTGGCGCGGGCGAACGCGGAGGCGCTCGGGCTGCGGGTGGAGTTCCTGATCGCCGACCTGGTGGTCGGCGGTCCGTACGACCTGGTGGTCTCGAATCCACCGTACGTGCGGGACTCGGATTGGCCGGGGCTCGCTCCCGAGATCACGCTGTACGAGCCCGAGGAGGCGCTGCTGGGCGGCCCGGACGGCCTCGACGTGATTCGCCGGCTCGTGCCGGCCGCGGTCGAGGTCCTGAGGCCCGGCGGGATGCTCGCGGTGGAGGTGGGGCAGGGCCAATCGCGCGCCGTCGAGGCACTCTTCGAGCGTTCCGGGCTCCGGCTGCTGGAAACGCAGCGCGACCTCGCACGGATTCCGCGCGTGGTCCGGGGCCGGCGGTGATCGGCGCCGCCGAGGTCGCCGCTTTCGAACGTTGCATCACCGGCGGTGGGGTGGCCGTGTTTCCCACCGACACCCTCTACGGGATCGGCTGTGCGGTGGGTGACGAGGCCGCCCGTGAGCGGCTCTACGAGATGAAGGGACGGCCGCGGGACAAGCCGTCGGCGGTGATGTTCTTCTCGATGGAGGCGGCCGAGCCGGTGCTGGGTGAGGTCGGGGCGCGGACGCGCGACGCGCTCGAGGCGCTCTTGCCCGGTCCGTTGCTGGCTGTGTTGCCCGGCAACAAGGGGATCAGGATTCCGCGTCTCGAGGGCGCGCTTGCCTCCGTGCGGACACCGGTGCTTCAGACCAGTGCGAATCTCGCCGGTGGCCCGGACCCGCGGCGGCTCGCGGACGTGCCCGACGAGCTGCGAGCCGGCGCCGACCTCGTGCTGGACGGCGGTGAGCTGCCGGGTGTGCCCTCGACCGTCGTCGACCTGAGCCGCTACGAGGACGAGGGCCGCTGGGAGATCATGCGGGAGGGTGCGGTCGATGCCGACGCCGTCAAGATCGCCCTCAGGTCGTAGGCAAGAGCCGCCGGCTCGTCACGCAGCTGCCGCCACGTGACGCGGACGGTACGCCAGCCGCGGGCCTGCAGCGAGCGGTCGCGGACCCGATCGCGTTCGAAGGCTGCGGCGGTGTCGTGCACCTCGCGGCCGTCGAGCTCCGACGATCACGCGCGCGTCCCGCCAGACGCAGTCGCATTCGATCCAGCGGCCGGCGATCAGAAGAGGCACGTTCATTGTGGGGCGGGCAGCCGGCCTTGTGGATGAACGAGAGGAAGCGAATCTCGAGTTCGCTGCGGGTAATGGTCACGCCGTCCTCCAGAATCGATCTGATCATTGCTGCGCCACGCCGGTTCGGGTAGCGGCCTATCAAGTCAGGCAGGGAAAGGGGATCAGTGAGCCGTCGCACCTCGGCTTCGTCGATGGCGCGTTCGACCTGAGGCCTCCGAAGCACCGAGGCGAGATCGAAGAGCGTGCGAGGGACCGCGTCACAGGAATGCCCCGCTCGATGGTGATCTCCTCTTCGGGTAGGGGGAGTGTGTGGATCCGGATTCGGCGAAGGGGGCGCCTGGATCGCTCGACAGTGACGTCGAGCGCGGTGGGGTGGCGCAGACCCCAGTGGGCCGCTGCGGCTCGGTGGCTGAGCACGGCACCGGGGCCCGCGGCGAGCACAGCTGCCATCCGGACGCCGTCCGGGGTGAGTTCCGTGTGGCCGACCGCGTACACGCCGCGGTGCACGATGTGTAAGCGCTTGTGGCGGAGTCTGTGCTTGATTGCGTCGCGGGTCACGCCCGCTTGCACCAGGTTCCGTCTCGACACGATGCCGTGCTGGCGTCCTGCCAGCTCCGCGATCACCGCGTCGACGCCGTTACCCCGCGTTTGGGGGTCCAGAGCGCCCCTAACTGCCGGTGACTCTGCCACCGGCCGAACCTTCCCCCTTAGTGCCGTAGTCGGTGCGCGAAACGTGCCGAGTCTCTAACGACTCAGTGACACGGCGGCATCGAGGGCCGGGCGGCGTAGCTTCGGCAGGCGTCGGCGGATTCGCCACGTGCCGCCGGCGAACGCGTGGTTTGCGACGGTCGCGAAGCCGCTCTCGTCCTGCCTCAGGGCCAGCAGGAGGTGGGCGATGCGGTCGGAGCTGCCCAGGTCGCCGTCCTTCACGCCGACGCAGAAGGCGTGGACGCGCCGGCCGCCCGGGCGGACCAGCAGGGCGCCGCGCTCCGCCGAGCACCCACACGCCGAGTCGCCCGGGTTCCACGACGGCGCCGGTGTCCTGCTCGATCGCGGCCGGCTCGCGGTCGAGCAGGTCCGCGAGCAGGCCCTTCCCGAACGGCTCGCCGCCGCCGCGCCGGTCGATCGCCAGCACGCGGGCCCCCCGGTGGGCGAACAGCTCGGGGATCACCCACGCGTGCACGAGGCAGAGCAGCGACACGGGCACGAGCAGCGGCTCGAGCACGATCAGGAACGCCCCGAGCACGAAGAACGGCGTCACGTACAGCGTCGTATAGCCGGCCGACAGCCACTCCATCCAGGCCAGGCGCCGCTCGTCCACGGGCGCGCGCCACCAGACCTCGGCGGCCTCGGGCAGTCGCGCGCCGGGCTCGAACGGAACGTGTTCGAGCTGCTCTGCGGCAGGCATCCAGCGCCTCGGCTAGCCGCCCACGATCGGCCTGCGCAGCATCACCAGGTCGACGTCGGCGGGCAGTTCCTTCACCTGCTCGTAGCGTGTCGTCGGGGAGCTTGGCCACGCCCATGTAGCCACCCGCGAGCTGCTCGCGGAAGACCGCCGCGGCAAGCTCGTACGAGCCGTGATCCTCCTCGCTCCAGGCGGCGAGCTCCGTGTTTCCGGACCGGTCGAGACGTACCAGACGCGCCATGTTGCCTCCCTCGGAAGCCGTGCGAAATCGAGCCGAAGTCTACGGCCTGCAAAGCTTCCGCGATGCCCCCGCAGTCGCCGCCCGCTGGAATACCTCTACGCGCGCCGCTGGCGGATCTGGGGCGTGGTGATGATCGGCCTCTTCATGGCCCTGATCGACATCACGATCGTGAACATCTCGATCCCGCAGCTCCAGCGAGATCTCGATGCGCCGGTCGAGCACCGTGTCGTGGGTGCTGAACGCCTACAACATCATTTTCGCGGTCCTGCTCGTCTCGATGGGCCGGCTCGCGGACCAGTTCGGCCGCAAGCGGTTCTTCCTGATCGGCATGGCGATCTTCACGCTCGGGTCGTTGCTCTGCGCGCTCTCGTGGTCGATCGGTGCCCTGATCGCGTTCCGGATCGTGCAGGGGGTCGGCGCCGGCATCCTCGCGCCGATCGCGCTCGCCACCACGACGCTCGTGTTCCCCCCGGCCCAGCGGGGCATCGGGCTGGCGATGATGGCGGTGGTCGCGAACACCGCGGCCGCGCTCGGCCCGCCGATCGGCGGCGTCCTGGTCGAGTTCGCGAACTGGCCATGGGAGGTGGGCTGGCACTGGATCTTCCTGATCAACGTCCCGATCGGCATCCTCGGGCTCGTGCTGACCGCGCGCGTGGTGCCGGAGACCACCGACCCCGAGGCCGGCACCAACGTCGACTGGCTCGGGCATGGCGACGCTCGGCGGATCGGTCTTCTGCCTCACCTACGGACTCGTGGAGGCGAACGACAAGGGCTGGGGCTCGCCGCTGATCGTGTCCCTGTTCACCGCCTCGGTGCTGCTGGCGATCGCGTTCGCGCTGGTCGAGCGGTACGGGCGCTTCCCGATGCTCACCCCCGGCCTCGTCCACAACCGCCAGTTCGTGGGCGCAAACCTCTCCTTCTTCCTGTTCGCGATCGGCATGATGGGCGTCGCTGTTCATGCTCGGTGCTCGCGTTCGTGAACCTCTGGGAGTACTCGGAGCTGCAGGCGGCGCTGGCGATCACCCCGGTCCCGGTCACGGGACTGTTCGTCGCGCCGCTGGTCGGACGGCTGGCGAATCGCGTGGAGCCGCGCTTCCTCGCGTTACCCGCGCTGGCCGTGATGGCGACGGCCCTCTTCTGGCTGAGCGCGCTACCGGCGGAACCCGACTATCCGGCGGTGGTCGTGCCGCTGATCCTGATGGGCGCCGGCATGGGCGCCACCTTCCCCGCCGTGTCGATCGGCTCGATGGGCTCGATCAGGGCCAGGAGCTCGGGCTCGGCTCGGGGATCGTGAACATGTCGCGGCAGGTCGGCTTCGCGGTCGGCGTGGCGTTGCTGGTGGCCGTGTTCACGGGCACGATCGACGACGAGCTGAAGAGCGCAGGGAGGCAGGTCGCTGCGTTGGTGCAGCGGGAGGGAGCCGCGGAGAATCCGCGCACCCTGGTCAGGGATCTCGTCGGCGACCCGCAGAACCCGGCCGCCACCAAGCGCGATCCCCGGACGCCGCTTGAACGGCAGGCCTCCGAGATCATCGACGAGCACGTGCGCGACTCCTACGGGGCGGCGATCCGCACGGCGGGGTTCGTGACCCTGCTGGCGATCCCGTTCTCGCTCACGATGCGCCGGCGTCCGGGCGAAGTGGCCTCGCCCGAGATGGCGGCGGCCGCGGCGGCCGCCGGCTGAGCCGGCTAGGGCACGTAGATTCCCTGCACGGCCAGCGGCAGGTTCTCGCCGGGTATCGTCGCCACCAGGCCATCCTCACCGCCGTCGCGGACCACGACCCGGTCGAGCTGCCAGATCGCACGCGATCCCGTCGGGGCGATCCCGGGCACGACCGCGTTGGCGGTGGTGGTCTGCCGGCACCGCGCGCCGACCTCAGGATTCACCGTCTCCGCGCATTGCACGTCGAAGCCGAAGGCCGTGTCGGTGACGGTCTGACCGCTCACCCCGGTGTCCGTCAGCCTCAGCCCCGCCTGCACGCGCAGCTGCCCGGCTCCGTAGTCGCCGTATGTGTCCGCCCACAGGACATTCGACAGGTCGAACGTGATCCTCACGTCGGCGCCGACGTCGAACCGGACGAAGCCGATCGCACGCGCGGTGCCGCCGGGAGCACCCAGCGTCGTGAAGGGTGACGTGGCGCTCACCGGGCTGCACGAACCGAACGCCAGCGGCCCGCCGTGCTGCGTGTTGGGCGCGGTGCACGCCGCCGCGGCGGGCACCAGGGACACCCGGAACGGGGTGGCGCCTGCCGGGCGCACGTAGAGCCCGGGATCCTCTCCGCCCCCGGGACCGGCGTAGTCGGCGGCGTATACATCGGTCTGCGAGTCGGTGTCGGAGGCGAGTAGCGGCCGGTCGGTATAGAAGAGCACGCGGGTGCCGTCCGAGCTCACGCGCCGCGCGTCCCCCACGAAGGATGAACTGAACTGCGAGATGCCGCCCGTCCAGTCGGGCGTCCGTGTCACGAGCGACACGCCGGCGGCTGTACGCCCGTAGATGTCGTTGGCGGTGTTCACGTCGTCGTCGAGGAGCTTCGTGGTCGTCTCGAAGAAAACACGCGACCCGTCGTCGGCTGCTCCGATCCATGTGAACGACGGGGTGTTCGTGCCCGGATCGAGAGGTCCCGTGGAAAGAAGCTTCCGCGCGCCGGTCGCGGACGTGAACTCGTAGATGTCCTCAGCGGTGTCGTGGTCCGCCGGGTCGAACGCGTCACGCGTCTTGAAGTAGGCCTTGCTGCCGTCGGTGGTGTTGTCGAGGAACCCGAAATGCGAGAAGTCGGCATTACCCCCGTCGGTGATCAGCTGGAAGCCTGCACCCCGCACGCCCTCATAGAGGTCCAGGCCCGTGTCGGTGTCCTGCGGGACGAGGCTGCTGTCGGTCGTGAAGTAGATGCGCCCGCCGTCGGCGGAGCTACGCCGGAAAACCGTGAACGCCGGCCCGGGGGTGCGCGCGATGTCGCCCGTGCTCGAGTGCTCCCAGATCTGGAAGTTGCTGTGGTAGAAGAGGTGCTCGCCGTCCTCGGTGATGCCGTCGATGCTGCCGGTCGCGACCTGCGTGCGAACGCCGGCTGTCCACCGGTAGATCGCTGCGGAGCCGCCGTAGAACGGAGAGAAGTAGGCATCGCCGTCGCGCGAGATGTACTGCGGAGGAATTTCGTGGTCGCGGGTGCCCGCGAACTCGGCCGAGCCGCTGAGCAGGCTCGTGACACCATCGACGTTCGCGTAGATATCCGTGCAGCTCCAGTAGTCGAAGATGCCCTTGTCCTCCTGGATCTCCGAGCAGAGGCTCGGTTCCTCGTCGCCGGTGACGAGATGCCCGCCCGTCACGAAGAACACCGTGCGGCCGTCGTCCGACATCCCCCGGAATTCGTTGCAGGGGCTGGCCCAGCCGCTTTCGAGGCAGTCGCCCTTCGTACCGTCGGGCCCGATCGTCAGCAGCGTGGTGGTGTCGCCGACCCGCTTGTAGAGATCCGTGAACCCGTCCGGGTCGTTCGCCGTCAGGCGCTCGCCGGTGGCGAAGACCACGGTCGAGCCGTCTCGCTGATCATGGCGTAGTCGACGTGCCACCCGCCGTTCCCGCCCTCCGGCCCCACGGACACGCGTGTGATCGTGGCGTCGCTGCGGATGTAGGCGTCGACGACGTTGTCGGTGTCGTCCGTGGTGAGTTGCTCTGCGGTGAGGATCACCACGTGACGGCCGTCGGGCGTCGCGTTGTAGTCGCGCGTCGAGGGTCCGAACGCCGCAGGGATGGCCGCATTGCCGCCGGCCGGCCCGGTGGAAAGGCGCTGCGCGGTCCACTGGTCCGCGAGCGCCGCTTGCGGCAGCGCACAACAACCCACCAGCAGTCCGATGACAATTACCAGCGCTTTTCTCAGCGCGCCCCCTCTCAGGGCCAAGTCAAGCGCAGACGCGACTCCGTGTAAAGGTCTAACCCCACCGCTATATTCATCCTCCCCGATGGCAGACCTCGAGCCCGGATACTTCAACGAGCCGCTCTCGGCGGTCGATCCCGAGATCGCGGACGTGCTCATGCGCGAGCTCGAGCGCCAGCAGCACACGCTCGAGATGATCGCCTCCGAGAACTTCGTCCCGCGGGCGATCCTCGAGGCCACCGGCTCGGTGCTCACGAACAAGTACGCCGAGGGCCTGCCCGGCAAGCGCTACTACGGCGGCTGCGAATGGGTCGACGTGTCCGAGCAGCTTGCGATCGACCGCGCCAAGGAGCTGTTCGGCGCCGAGCACGCCAACGTGCAGCCGCATGCAGGCGCGCAGGCCAACAACGCCGCCTACATGGCGCTGATCGAGCCCGGCGACACGATCCTCGGCATGGAGCTGGCCCACGGCGGCCATCTCACGCACGGGATGAAGCTGAACGTGTCGGGCAAGCTCTACCACGTGGTCGGCTACCAGGTGCGGCGTGAGGACCACCGCGTCGACATGGATCAGGTCGAGCGGCTGGCCCACGAGCACAAGCCGAAGCTGATCGTCGCGGGCTGGTCCGCCTACCCGCGGCAGCTCGACTTCGCCGAGTTCCGGCGGATCGCCGACGACGTCGGCGCGAAGCTGATGGTCGACATGGCGCACTTCGCCGGCCTGGTGGCGGCGGGCGAGCATCCGAGCCCCGTGCCCCATGCGCACGTCGTCACGACCACCACGCACAAGACGCTCTGCGGTCCACGCGCCGGCATGATCCTGTGTACGGAGGAGCTCGGCCAGGCGATCGACAAAGCGGTCTTCCCAGGACAGCAGGGTGGCCCGCTCGAGCACGTGATCGCCGCGAAGGCGGTGTGCCTGCGGATCGCTCAGAGCGAGGTGTTCAGGGAGCGCCAGCACCAGACCGTCACGAACGCGAAGGCACTCGGCGAGGCGATGCAGAAGGGCGGCCTCGACGTCCTCACCGGCGGCACGGACGTCCATCTCGTGCTGGTCGACCTCGGCATGGACGGGCTCAACGGCAAGGAGGCCGAAGACCGCCTCGCGGAGGTCGGCATCACCGTCAACCGCAACGCGATCCCGTTCGACCAGCGCCCGCCGATGCAGGCCTCCGGCCTGCGCATCGGCACGCCCGCGCTCACCACGCGCGGCTTCCTCGAGGAGGACCTGAAGGAGATCGGCGAGGTGATCGTGCAGGCGCTGGCGCCCGGCTATGACGACGCCCGCCGCGAGGAGCTGTCGGAGCGCACGCGCGCGCTGATGGAGCTGTACCCGCTCTACGCCGAGCTGCCGGCGCCGGTCTAGCGACCGGGCGGCACGCCGGTTAGGATCGCCCGGTTGAGACGGATCGGACTTCTCTCGGTGCTCGCGCCGGTGTCGCTGCTCCTCGTCCTCGCGTGCCCGGCACATGCCGCCTTCCCCGGGGCGAACGGGAAGATCGCGACCTCGAAATCCGGTGAGGTCTATGCGATCAACCCCGACGGCACGGGAGAGGCCCTGTTGACGTCCGGCCCGGAAGGTGGGCGCAATCCCGCGTGGTCGCCGGACGGGACGAGGATCGCCTTCGACAACGCCTCGGACATCTACGTGATGGACGCCAATGGGTCGAACCCGACGAGACTGACGACCGACCCCGCCGCCGACCGGGACCCGGCCTGGTCACCGGACGGGTCCGCAGCTCGTATTCGAGAGCGGTCGCGCCGGGAGCGTCGACCTGTGGAAGATGAACGCGGACGGTTCAGGTCAGGTGCGCCTCACGACCGATCCCGCGACCGACGCCGATCCGGCGTGGTCGCCCGACGGCACGAAGATTGCCTTCTCCAGCGATCGCGAGAACTACGTCTGCGACGACCCGGAGAGCTTCCCCGACTGCGTGCCGAGGCCGACGTTCCAGATCTTCACGATCGGCCCGGGCGGCGGCAGCGCGACACGCGTCACGTTTACGCAGCCGTACTTCTATTGCGACCGCGAGGGGACCGACCACGTCGCCCCCGACTGGTCGCCCGCCGGCGATCAACTTGCGTACGTGGAATACGAGTACGACAACTGCGTCTACGAGACGTACATCGTCAGCATCCGGACGACGGCCTGGGGTTCCGTCTTCTACGGGCCCGACTACAGCAGCCAAATCGGCCCTCCCCCGGCAGGACCTGCCTGGTCGCCGGACGGACGGGAGATCGCGTTCCATTCGAGCCGGGTATTGAAGGTCTACGAACGTGGCGTCGGAACCCGCACGATCACGTCGTGCTGTTACATCGAGCCGAGCTGGCAGCCGATCCCCATCAACTCCTATGCCCGTCCGAAGGGCGCAAGTCCCACGTATCTGTCGCTGGTGCCGGCCTATGCGCAGTGCGTCGGCCCCAACCGCCAGCATGGCGCCCCGCTCTCGTTCCAGTCGTGCACCCCGCCGATTCATACGTCGACCGCGCTCACGCTCGGCTCGCCCGACGCGAATGGCCGCCAGGCCAACGGCGTCGGCTATGCCGTCCTGACCACGAAGGCCGACAACCTCGCCACACCGCGGCGACGAGTCCGATGTGAAGCTCAAGGTGAACATCACGGACGTGCGTCTCGCGAGCGACCTCTCCGACTACACCGGCCAGCTCGAGGCCCGGCCCATCGTGCGCATCGACTGACCGCGACAACACTCCAAGCCCCGGCGGCCCGGGCGCCGCCACCGCCGGCGACGATCGCCGTTTCCCTACCCCGTCGCCTGCACGCCCACTGCCGCCACCATATCGGCTCTACCTGCGCTACGACCGACCACCGCCGAGGCGGTGCTGCCCGGCTCGATCACCGGTGGCCTGCGCGCAGTGTGGGACCTCGGCGCTTCGACGTCTACGATGGCCGCGGATGCGGTCTTCCTGACGCAGGGCCTTTTCGTGCCCTGAGCCCGCGCGCAAAGGGCTTCCCGCCGCCGCGCGGAACACGTTTCCGCGGCACCCGCATGAAGATCTGGATCGACATGACGGCGCCGGCGCACGTGCTCGTGTTCCGGCCGATCATCCCGCGCCTGCGGGAGCGCGGCCACGAGGTCGAGGTGACCGCGCGCGACTACGCGCAGACGCTGGAGCTGCTCGAGCTCCACGGCATCGAGCACACGGCCTTCGGGCGGCACGGCGGAGCGTCGCGGCTGAGCAAGCTGCGGTCGCTGCTGTCGCGCTCCCGGGCGACCCGGCGGTTCGCGCGCAAGCGCGGCTTCGACCTCGCGGTCGGGCACGGGTCCAACGACCTGGCGCTTTCGGCGCGGCGCCTGCGGATCCCCGCCGTGAACATGTTCGACTACGAGTTCGCGACCCTGCAGCACAACATCGGCTGCCGGCTGGCGCGGCGCGTGCTGACGCCGGACACGATTCCGCCAGAGCGGCTGCAGAGATACGGCGCCGGCCCCGACAAGCTGGTCCAGTACCCGGGCCTCAAGGAGGACTACTACCTCGCGGACTTCACTCCCGACGAGGGGGTGATGGGGCAGCTCGGGCTCGATCGCGAGAAGGTGATCGTGGTGGTCCGCCCGCCGCCCGACGTGTCGCTCTACCACCGCAAGTCGAACCCGCTCTTCCCGCAGGTGCTCGCGCACCTCGGCAACCACGAGGACGCCCAGGCCGTCGTGCTCCCGCGCACCGACGCCCAGCGCGAGTACGTGCGCTCGCTGGAGCTGCCCTCGGTGGTGCTCGCCGAGCACGCGGTCGACGCCCAGAGCCTGGTCGCGCTCGCCGACCTGGTGGTTTCGGCCGGAGGGACCATGAATCGCGAGGCCGTCGCGCTCGGCACGCCCGTCTACACGACCTACGGCGGTAGGCTTGGGGGCGTGGACGAGGCCCTGATCAGGGAGCATCGCCTGCGTCCGCTCACCGACCCCCGCGGCCTCGAGCTCGTGAAGCGAGATGGGACCGGAGAGCAGCGGCGGCGTGATCCGGCGCTGCTGGTAGACATGATCCTCGGAGCCGTCGAATGACACCTGCGCGAAGCTCCGTCCGGGAGCAGCAGCAGCGAGCGAGCGCGCCTCCCGCCGAGGCGGCCCTGCCGCGCGCCGTGCGCCCCGGTCGGCCCGAGCCGGTCCAGCATCACGAGACGCTCGCCGAGCGCTACGCGCAGATGGCGCACGAGGGCCACCCTTCGCGGGGCGTCGACATCGCCCTGCGGGCGCTCGACGTGTCGATCGCGGGTGCCGCGTGCGTTGTGCTGTCACCGGTGCTGGTGGTGGTGGCGCTCTCGATCCGCGTCACCTCGGGCAGCCCGGTGCTCTACCGCGGGCGGCGTGTCGGCCGCGCGGGCCGGATCTTCTCGATGCTCAAGTTCCGCACGCTCACGGCGGACGCCGAGGCGCGCCTGGGGCCGTACCTCGGCCACGAGCTCACCCGCCGCACGCAGGGCGAGGTGACTCGCCTGGGCCGCGTGCTCAGGTACGCGCACCTGGACGAGCTGCCCCAGCTCTGGAACGTGGTCCGCGGCGACATGAGCATCGTCGGGCCGCGCCCGATCCGCCCGGCCTTCTTCGAGGAGCTGTGCGAGGAGATCCCGCAGTACTGGCAGCGGCTGGTCGTCGATCCGGGGATGACCGGTTTCGCGCAGCTGCGCATGACGCGTGAGACCTCCTGGTCGGAGAAGCTCGCCCACGACCTCGAGTACATCGCCGACCGGTCCGTGGCGCTCTACCTGCGCGTGGTCGCCGCGACCGCCTGGCGCGTGCTGACGAGCCCGTTCCGCGCGCTCGCGGCGCTCGCCTCCCGCACACCGGCACTAGCGGCTAGATGTGCGGGATCTGCGGGATCGTCTCGCTCACGGGTGAGACCGTGGACCCGGCGATCGCCGAGGCGATGAACGAGACGCTCGTCCATCGGGGTCCCGACAGCGCGGGCACGTTCGCCGACGGCTCGGCGGCGCTGGCGGCCCGGCGCCTTTCGATCATCGACCTCGAAGGCGGCGATCAGCCGATCGGGAACGAGGACGGCCGGATCCAGGTCGTCCAGAACGGCGAGATCTACAACCACGCCGAGCTGCGCGAGCGCCTCGAGGGCGCCGGCCACGTGTTCCGCACGCGCTGCGACACCGAGGTGCTCGTGCACCTCTACGAGGAGCGCGGGCCCGGATTCGTGGACGAGCTTCGCGGCATGTTCGCGATCGCCCTGTGGGACCGGCTCGAGCGCCGGCTCGTGCTGGCCCGCGACCGCTTCGGCATCAAGCCGCTCTACTACCGCGTCGAGCAGGGCACGCTCTCGTTCGGATCGGAGCTGAAGGCGCTGCTTGAGGTGCCCGGCTTCTCGCGCGAGGTCGACCTCGACGCGCTGGAGGCGTTTCTCGCGTTCAACTCGATCCCGGCGCCGCTCACGATCTTCCGCGAGGCGCGCAAGCTTCCGGCGGGCCACGTGCTGATCGCCCACGCCGGCGACGTCAGCCTGCGGCGCTATGCGCGGCCGCGGCCGGTGGCCGAGGGCGGCCGTGCGCCGCGAGAGCGAGGAGGAGCTGGCGGAGGAGCTGCGCGAGCGCCTGCGCGACTCGGTCCGCGCGCACCTCGTGTCGGACGTCCCGGTCGGCGTGATGCTGTCCGGCGGCATCGACTCCTCGGCGCTCGCCGCGCTCGCCGCGCGGGAGAGCCCGTACCGCATCAGCACGTTCTCGATCGGGTTCGAGGAGCGCTCGTTCAACGAGCTCGAGCAGGCGCGCCTGGTCGCCGACCGGTACTCCACCGACCACCACGAGCTGATTCTCCGCCCGGACGCCGTCGAGCTGCTGCCCAAGCTGGCGGAGGCCTTCGACGAGCCGTTCGCGGACTCCTCGGCGCTTCCCACCTATCTCGTCTCG
Source organism: uncultured Solirubrobacterales bacterium (assembly GCA_963759145.1). Classification (GTDB taxonomy): domain Bacteria; phylum Actinomycetota; class Thermoleophilia; order Solirubrobacterales; family JBBDJG01; genus JBBQKG01. The sequence goes on along the minus strand of CAVWYB010000025.1, from coordinate 45,611 downwards.
CAGCTCGCCGCGGAGCACGTGAAGGTCGCGCTCTCGGGCGAGGGCGGCGACGAGCTGTTCGGCGGCTACTACACCTACGTGGCCGACACGCTCGCTCCGCGGATCGGCTGGCTTGCGTCGGCCGCACGGCCGCTGGTCGAGCGCCTGCCGAGCTCTTCCGGCAAAGCGAGCCTCGACTACAAGGCGAAGCGCTTCGCGCGCGCCGCGCATCTGCCGGCGCTCGAGCGCCACCACGCCTGGAAGGAGATCTTCTCGCCGGACGCGCGCGCGAGCCTGCTGGATCGGGCGCCGGGCCGAGCTGGACCCGCTCGACCTCTACCGCGCTCGCTATGCCGAGACCGAGGGCGCCGACGAGCTCGCGCGACTCCAGGACGTCGACACCGGCATCTACCTGGTCGACGACCTGCTCGTGAAGACCGACCGCGCCAGCATGTCGCACTCGCTGGAGGCACGCGTGCCGTTCTGCGACTCCGTGGTCGCCGAGCTCGCGCTCGCGCTGCCGCGGTCGATGCGGGTGCGCGGCCTCGCCAAGAAGCGCCTGCTGCGCAAGGCGGTCGCGCCGCTGGTGCCGAACGAGATCGTGCGCGGGCGCAAGCAGGGCTTCTCGATCCCCGCCGCCGCCTGGCTGCGGGGAGAGCTGGAGCCGTTCGCGCGCGAGGTGCTGTCGCCCGAGGCCGTCCGGCGCCAGGGCTTCTTCCGGCCCGAGGCGGTGACCGCGCTGATCGACAGGCACGTCTCGAGGCGCGAGGACCTCAGCCGCCAGCTCTGGGGCCTGCTGGCGTTCAGCCTGTGGTTCGAGCGCTACGGTGTTGGGGCGGAAAACCGCGCCCCGGCTCGAATCTCAGTAGCCGCGCTCTCTCATGCCCGACCTGACCGACGCCTTCCTCGCGTTCGCCCTTGCGCTCGTGGTCGTTTGGATCTCGACCCCGGTCGTGAAGTCCCTTGCCTGGCGAATCGGCGCGATCGACGAGCCGCGGGCGCGCGGACTGCACCAGTTCCCCACGCCGCGCCTGGGCGGGCTCGCGATCCTCGCCGGCGTGATCGCCGCCGGGCTGGCGTTCCTCCCGCAGGACCAGCAGACCCGCGGCATCCTGATCGGGGCCGCGGTGATCGTCGCGGTCGGCGTCGCGGACGACCTGCTCGACCTCTCCGCCGACGTGAAGCTGGCCGGCCAGATCCTGGCCGCGGTGATCCCGGTGGCGAGCGGCGTGCGCGTGGAGACCATGACGCTGCCGTTCCTCGGCCACCTCGACCTCGGCACCGCCTCGTATCCGATCACGGTCGTCGGGATCGTCGCCGTGATGAACATGGTCAACTTCATCGACGGGGTCGACGGGCTGGCGGCGGGCGTCTGCACGATCGCGGGCCTCACGTTCGCGGTGATCGCGCTGTCGCTCGATCGAAACGCCGCGGGCGTGCTGGCGATGCTGACCGCCGGGCGCGGCGCTCGGCTACCTCCGCCACGGCTTCCACCCGGCCTCCATCTTCCTCGGCGACTCGGGATCGAACCTGCTCGGCTACATGCTCGCGGCGGTCGCCGTGCAGGGCGCCTTGAAGACGAACGCGGTGATCGCCCTCGTGTTCCCGCTCGTGATCCTGGCCGTGCCGATCCTCGACTCGAGCTTCGTGGTCGCGAAGCGGATCAAGCACGGCAAGCCCGTGCACGTGGCCGACCGCTGGCACTTCCACCATCGCTTCGCGAACATCGGCTTCTCACAGCGCCGCACGGTGCTCTACCTCTACGGGTGGACGATCGCGCTCGCCGCGCTCGCGCTGGCGCTGCGCTTCGTCCCGTACTCGGACGACCACGGCAACTTCGACGTGGGCTGGAGCCTGGTGATGGTCGGGTTCGCGATCCCCGCGCTGGTCGCGAGCCTGTACCTCGTGCTGGTGCTCGAGATCCTGAAGCTGAAGCGCTTCCGCCAGTTCCAGCTGCGCCGGGCGCGCATGGCCGAGGGCGGGCCGCCGCCGGACGAGGCCGAGGTCGACGCGGGCGTGGCGCGCGAGCTCGAGACTGGAGAGTTCGAGATCGCGGATCTCGAGCGCGAGCGTTGAGAACAGCAGCGCTCGTGCTGGTGGGCGTCGCCGCGCTGCTCGCGTCGCCGGCCGCGGCGACGGCTCGCGACATCGGCCCGGACGACGAGGTCGTGATCACGGGCACCGTGCGCGTCGCAGCGCGGCGAGTACGTCGACCGGATCGTGATCGGCGACGGTCGCGTGGACATCGAGGGCCACGTCGACGGTGTCGTGCTGGCGCTCGACGCCCCGGTGCACATCGGCCGGCACGCGATCATCGACGGCGACGTGGTGTCGGTGGCGCGGCCGGTGACGCTCGAGCCGGGCGCGACGCTCAACCAGCGACCTGATCTATGTCGACGACAAGCCGGTGGTGCCGCGTGGCGTCGACCATCTATGGCGAGGTCCGCCGCGTGGGCGCCGAAGACTTCGGGTTTCCGGGCGCGTTCCTGGTGCACGCGGCGATCTGGCTGGCCTTCACGCTGTCGTCGCTCGCGCTCGGGCTGGTGCTGCTGTGGCTCGCGCCCGGCGTGGCGCGGGCGGCCTTCGCGGTCGCGCGCGAGCGGGCCGGGCCGGCGATCGCGTGGGGCCTCGGCCTCTTCGTCGGCCTGCCGGTGGCCGCGCTCGTGGCCGCTGCTCACGCTGGTCGGGATCCCGCTGGGAGCAGTCGTGCTGCTCGCGCTGTTCCCGCTCTACGCGCTCGGATACGTGGCCAGCGCCTACGTGCTGGGGAGAGCGATCCTGTCGGACTCGCGCGGCCGGGTCGTCGCCTTCCTGGCCGGCTGGGGAATCCTGCGCGCGATCGCGTTCATCCCGGGGCTGGGGGTGCTCGCCTGGCTGGGCGCCACGGTATTCGGATTGGGCGTCCTGACCGTCGCGTTGTGGCGGGCGCGCGGCCCGGTCGAGCCCCAGCCGCGCACGGCCTAGACACCGTTGAAAGAATGGCGGCGTGGAGGGGCGCGTGCAGACGGTGATCGGGACAGTCGAGTTCATCTGGGAGACGGACCAGGAGCTGCTCCTGAACCTCGAGCCGGACCGGCCCGGGGCCCCTCACACGTTCGAGGTGGGTGGCCGCCTGCGCGAACGGCTCGCCGACGCGCTCGCGGAGGGCGACCGGGTCGAGATCGACTTCGTCGCGATCGCCCACGAGGTGGTCGACCCCGACAGCGGGCCGAGCGACAGCCTGCGCCCCGAGGTGCGCGACGTGCGCGTCGTGCGCAGGCGCTAGGGGCCGCTAGGCCCGTCCGTACACCGGGACCTCGGCGCCGCTCACGGGCGCCGACTCGTCCGAGCACAGAAAACGCACGACCCGCGCGATCTCGAGCCGGCGGCACCCAGCGGGAGTGGTCGGCGTCCGGTTGCGAGGCCCGGTTCGCGGGGGTGTCGATCACGCTCGGCAGGATCGCGTTGCAGCGCACACCGTCGTCGCGGTATTCGGTCGCCACCGTCTTGACGAAGGCGATCACCGCTGCCTTCGAGGCGATGTAGCCGGCGGCGCCCGCGAAGGGCTGCAAGGCGGCGCGCGTCGAGACGCACACGATGCTGCCGCCTCCGGCTGCGATCAGCCGCGGCAGCGCGGCGCGCGTGACGAGGAACGTCGGCCGGACGTTGAGCGTGAACTGCCGCTCGAAGTCCTCGGGGCGCGTCTCGTGGACCCTGGCACCGCCCGCGTAGCCGCCGACGAGGTTCGCGACGGCTCGGAGGGGCGCGGACTCGTCATCGGCGGCTCGTGCGACCGCTCGGTCGACGGCCGCCTCGTCCGACAGGTCCGCCTCGATCAGGACCAGCCCCTCGCGCTCCGTGACGCGCTCGAGCTCCTTCGGGTCCACCCAGGTGACCGCCACACGCCAGCCCGCGTCGAGGAAGGCGGCGACGACCGCGCCGCCGAGTGCGCCGGTGCCGCCGGTGACGAGGATCGTGCCGTCGGGCATGGACCGGATGGCACGATACCCGGCGTGATGCCGTTGACCGAGCTCGACCGGATCCTCGCCTTCCTGCGCCGCGTGGACGAGGGAGCGTCCACATCGGTGGAGCCGCTGCCGTTCGGCCTCGCGCTCTTCCATGCCGAGCTGCCGCGCGTCTACGACCGCAACTTCGTGCTGGTCACAGATGCCGATGGGGGGCTCGACGTCCGGTCGCTGGTGCGCGCCGTGGAGGAGCTTCAGGGCGGCGCGGGCCTCGTCCACCGCAAGGTGGTGTTCGAGAGCGAGGCGGTGGGCGCGACGGCTGGCGAGCCGGCTCGGCAGGGGCTGGGAGCACCGGCGACTCTCGATCATGGCCTATCGCGGCGACCCCCCCGGCAGGCGGGCCCGCGGACGGCCCGCGGCCGTCAGCGAAGTCGATCGCCAGGCGCTCCTGCCGGCGCTCGAGACGATGATCCGGATGGAGCCCGTGGAAGGGGAACAGACCGACGACGAGGTCATCCGGCAGCTGTCGGCGTCCGACGCCGTGCTCGAGCACGTGGTCGCCCAGCGCTGCTTCGCGCGGCTCGTGAAGGGCGCAGGTGGTGTCCTCATGCCGGCTCTACTCGGACGGCTCGATCGCCCAGGTCGAGGACGTCGCGACGCTTCCGGGGCACCGGCAGCGCGGATACGGCGAGGCGGTCGTGCGGCGCGCCGCGAGCGAGGCGGTCGCCGCTCACGACCTCGTCTTCCTGACGGCGGTCGACGGGCGTTGGGTCAAGCGCTGGTACGAGCGGCTGGGCTTCGAGCAGGTCGGCCTGCGGTACGAGGCGACGCGATCAGCGTAAGCTGCCGCTCTGCACCGTGGGGTGGAGGGCGCCACCCGGGCCTTGCACCCGGTGTCACAAACTTGTTACAAAGTCCAAAATTTCGCTATCCTTCGTGTCCGCTACTGCCGCCACCAGTGGCAGACGAGGCGGGACCGGAACGGCGTTCCGGGGCAGAGCACTCCCTCTGCCAGGCATCTCTGACGGACCAGACCCGGCTGCGAGCCGGCGGCTGTCGAGTGCCCCATCGCGAGAACATCAGAAAGGCCGCCAGAAAGGAATACCGAAAGGCCGGATGACACCAGATCGAGACAGCCGCAATGAGCAGGACTCCGGCGAGGGAAGCAGCCGGCGCGGGCGCCCTGCTGATTGCGGCGATCCTGTCCTGTGCCGCGATCGGCCTGGGCATCGGCGCGCTGATCGGCGCGCCGGCGGCGCTCGGGATCGCGGGCGGGTTCGCCGGCGTGGGAGTGGGGTTCTGGCTTGTCTACAGTAGGTTCAAAGACCTCTGACGGCCCGCAGCGACCTGCCGCCGCTGCACGTGCCCCGGCTGGGTGCGTTACGTCGACTTCATCGTCCTCGCGCTCGCGCTCCCTCTGTTCCTGCTGGCCGACCTGCCGATCGCCGGATACCTTGCCGGCGGCGGAGCCTGGGTGATCCAGCGGCTGGCCCAGCTGTGGATGCAGCGCCGCGCCGAGGCGTCCGACGACCCGCGCGTGGTCGCCGGCTGGACGGCCGGCAGCATGATCGCGCGCGGCTGGTTCTGTGCCTTCGTGATCTTCGGTGTCGGGCTCGCCGAGGGCGACGACGCCGGACTCTCCGCAGGCGTGCTCGTGATCGCGCTCTTCACGGTCTACTTCGTGGTCAGGATGATCCTGCGGCCGCTCGACATGGCGGCCCAGCGGAGGCCGACATGACCACCGCAACGCGCGCCCGCGCCCGCGTCCGGAGGAGGCGGCTTGAGCACCCGCAGCAAGGTCCTGATCGTGGTGGGGCTCTACCTCGCGCTCGGCATCCTCTTCGCGGTGCTGCTCGGCAGCGAGGGCAAGGACGAGGCGTTCCAGCCCCAGAACGAGTTCAAGCTCGACAACTGGATCCCCATCCACATCGGCCCGCTCGACATGAGCATCAACAAGGCGGTGCTCTACCTGTTCCTCGGCTCCGCGCTCACGATCACGGCCTGGCTGTACATCGCCAACCGCATGCAGCAGCGGCCGAACCGGACGCAGACTGCGGTCGAGACCCTCTACCAGCTGATGCAGGAACAACATCGCCGGGGGCAACATGGACCGGCGCATGGCGAGCAAGTGGTTCGTGTTCGTGGGCACGCTGTTCCTGTTCATCTGGTTCTCGAACCTGATCGGCTACCTGCCGCTCCCCACCAACACCGAGCACAAGGTGGACGTGTTCGGGCTGGAGCTGCCGTCGTTCGCGCTGTATGCCGCGACCGCGAACATCTCGGTGACGCTGGCGCTGACGCTCGTGGTGTGGTTCGCGTACCACATCGAGGGCATCCGGGCCAAGGGCTTCATCGGCTATCTGAGGAGCTGGGTGCCGGCCGGCGTCGAGGGGGCCGCGAAGGTGCCGATCTTCGCGATCGAGGTGATCTCGCACTTCGTCCGGGTCATCTCGCTGTCGGTGCGATTGTTCGCGAACATCCTGGCCGGGCACCTTCTGATCCTCTTCATGGGCGGAGGCCTGGTGGTGCTGCTCGGCATCGCTGCGCTGGGTTTCCTCACCCTGCCCATTGCGATCGTCTTCTTCCTCTTCGAGGTCCTGCTGATCGCAACCCTGCAGGCCTTCATCTTCGCCACCCTTACGGCCATCTATCTCGGCGGCGCCACCGCCGAGTCGCACTAGGAGGGACACATGGACCCAAGCACAGTCATAACGCTGGCCCAAGCGGCCGATCCCGCGGCCTACGGCACCGACGCCGGCAAGGCGATCGCGCTGGGCGTCGGCGCGGGGCTCGGCACGATCGGCCCCGGCATCGGCGTCGGGTACATCTTCGGCAAGGTGATCGAGTCGGTCACGCGCCAACCGGAGATGCGCGACGAGATCACCCAGATCCAGTGGCTCGGCTTCGCGCTGACCGAGGCGATCGTGTTCTACGCGTTCATCTTCGGACTGATCGCGTTCTTCCTCTAGGTCGCGATGCTGAACCTGACGCAGAACGGAGCCACCGCGCTGGCTGCCACCGAGGAGGGCGGCGGCAACTTCCTGGTCACGCCCGGGGTCGGGCTGATGATCTGGACGCTGATCGCCTTCGGCGTGACCCTGTGGGTCCTCGGCAAGTACGTCTTCCCGCGGGTCCAGGAAGCGCTCGACAAGCGACAGAAGGCGATCGAGGAATCGATCGAGGAATCCGAGCGTGCGAAGGCGGAAGCCGGCGAAGCTGCTCGAGGAGTACCGGCAGCGGCTGCGCGAGGCCCGCACGCAGTCCGAGGAGATCGTCGTGCGAGCGCGCAAGGCTGCCGAGGAGCACCAGCGCGAGACGCTCGAGGCGGCGCGTCACCAGCGCGAGGAGCTGCTGGAGCAGACGCGGCGCGACATCGAGGCGGAGACCCGGCGCGCGATCCAGGAGATCCGCAACGAGGTCGCCGATCTGACCGTGCTGGCGACCGAGAAGGTCACGCGCAAGGCGCTCGACGACGCGGACCAGCGGCGCCTCGTCGAAGAGGCCCTCGGCGAGCTCGACTTCTCGGCACTCTCGGGCGAGCGGGACGGCCGGTAGGGGCGAAGAGTCTTGGAGGAGATCGCACAGGTCTATTCGCGCTCGCTCTTCGAGGTCGCGAAGGAGCACGGCAAGCTCGACGTGATCAAGCAGCAACTCGACGAGTTCACCGATGCGCTCGAGCAGAACCGCCAGCTCTCGATCTTCTTCTTCTCGCCCTATTTCTCGAGCGAGGAGAAGAAGCAGGGACTGGAACGGGCACTCGTGGGCGCGGAGCCGGAGTTCTTGAACTTCCTCGAGCTCCTGATCGAGAACCACCGTATGCCGGTCATCTATCGTGCGAGGACGCAATACGAGGAGCTGTGGGAGGCGGAGAACCGCCTGCTGCCGGTCGAGGTGACCAGCGCGATCACGCTCGACCCGTCGATCGTGGACGAGCTCGGTCGGAAGATCCGCGAGCAGACCGGCCAGAATGTCGAGCTCACCAGCACCATCGATCCCGACATCCTCGGCGGCATCGTGCTTCGCGTCGGGAACTCCATCCTCGACGCGTCGATCAGAAACCGCCTTCAGCAACTCAGACGAGAAGTCGCGAAAGCAACCTAAGGGAGCTACATGCAGATCAAGCCCGACGAGATCACGAACATCCTGAAGAGCCGCATCGAAGGCCTGGATGCCGGCAAGGCGGAGCTGACCGAGGTCGGCACCGTGCTGTCGGTCGCGGACGGCATCGCGCGGGTGCATGGTGTCGAGAACTGCATGTCGCTCGAGCTGCTGGAGTTTCCGCACGACGTCACCGGGCTCGCGCTGAACCTCGAGGCCGACAACGTGGGCGCGGTGCTGTTCGGCGAGTGGGAGCACGTCGTGGAGGGCGACACCGTCAAGCGCACCGGCCACCTGCTCGACATCCCGGTCGGCGAGGCCCTGCTCGGCCGGATCGTCGACCCCCTCGGCCGGCCGCTCGACGGCAAGGGCGAGATCAACACGACCGAGCAGCGGCCCGCCGAGTTCAAGGCGCCGGGTGTCGTGCAGCGCCAGCCCGTGAGCGTCCCGGTCCAGACCGGCCTGAAGGCAATCGACGCGATGATCCCGATCGGCCGCGGCCAGCGCGAGCTGATCATCGGCGACCGGCAGACGGGTAAGACCGCGATCGCGATCGACACGATCATCAACAACCGCGACAGCGACCTGGTGTTCGTCTATGTCTCGGTCGGGCAGCGGATGGCGACGGTCGTACAGCTTGCCGAGACCCTCGCGGAGGCTGGCGCGCTCGACAACACGATCATCGTCGCCGCGGCCGCCGATGAGGCCGCGCCGATCAAGTACCTCGCGCCCTATGCCGGCTGCGCGATGGGCGAATTCTTCCTCTACTCCGGCCGCGAGGCCGTCTGCATCTACGACGACCTGACCAAGCACGCCTATGCCTACCGGCAGATGTCGCTGCTGCTGCGGCGCCCGCCCGGCCGCGAGGCCTATCCCGGCGACGTCTTCTACCTTCACTCGCGGCTGCTCGAGCGCGCGGTGAAGCTGAACGACGATCTCGGCGCCGGTTCGCTGACGGCGCTGCCGATCATCGAGACGCAGGCCGGCGACGTGTCGGCGTACATCCCGACCAACGTGATCTCGATCACCGACGGCCAGATATTCCTGGAGCCGAAGCTCTTCAACTCCGGCGTGCGGCCCGCGATCAACGTGGGGATCTCGGTCTCGCGGGTCGGCGGTGATGCCCAGATCAAGCCGATGAAGAGGGTCGCCGGTCGGCTCAAGCTCGAGCTGTCGCAGTATCGCGAGCTGGAGGCGTTCGCCCAGTTCGGGTCCGAGCTCGACGTCGAGACGCAGCGGACGCTCGCGCGCGGCGAGCGGCTTGTCGCGACGCTCAACCAGAAGGAGCGCCACCCGCTGCCGGCCGAGGACCAGGTGGTCCAGATCTTCGCCGCCACGCACGGCTACCTGGATCGCATCACGGTCGACAAGGTGGACGAGTTCCTGGATGGCCTCACCCAGCGGATGCACGCCGAAAAGCGGGAGCTGCTGCAGCGCATCGCGGCGGGCGAGTGGGAAGACGACATCGAGCAGGAGCTGGACGCGGCGGTGAAGGACTTCGCCAACGACTTCGGCTACGACCTGGACGAGGAGGGCCAGCCGCTCGACGAGTCCGAGACGGGCGACGAGGCCCGCTTGCGGCAGGACGGCGCCGCCCTGGGGACGCGGCGACGGCGCCGCAGCCGGCGGAGGCCGAGGAGCCCGCGGAGGAGCCGGCCGCAGTTAGCTGACCTCGACCATGGCGCAGAAGGACATCAAAAGCCGGATCGCGAGCGTGAAGAACATCCAGAAGATCACGCGCGCGATGGAGATGGTGGCGGCGGCGCGCCTGCGGCGGGCCGAAGAGCGCATCGAGCACCTGCGGCCCTACGCGGCGGCGATCCGCCGCATGACCCGCCAGGCGGCCGAGGCGGCGGAGAACCTGCCCCGGCTGCCGATCCTCCAGCAGCACGAGCGCGAGGACAAGGTCGGGCTGCTGCTGGTGACGGGCGATCGCGGCCTGGCGGGTGCGTTCAACTCCCAGATCCTGAGAGCCGGGATTCGGGCGTCACACGAGCTGCATCACGAGAGCCGGTCCGTCTCCTGGTATGCGACGGGAAGACGCGGCGTCTCGTCGCTCACGTTCCGGGGACAGGACCTTGCCGGAAGCTACGTCGGGTTCACCGATCGTCCCGCCTACGCCAACGCACGTGAGATCGCCGAGGATCTGATGAGCGCGTTCGTGGACGGCGACGTCGATCGCGTCGACATCTTCTACAACGGCTACATCTCGCCCCTCACGCAGGAGGTCAGACGCGAGACGCTGCTACCCCTGCAGGAGGCCAGCATTCTCGAAGAGGGCGAGGACCAGGAGGAGTCGGGACACTCGGCGCTGGTCGAGTACGAGCCCGACCCCGAGGCAGATCCTGCAGCGGCTGATCCCCGACTACGTGGAGATCTCGGTGTTCCGCGCGCTGCTCGAGTCGACCGCGTCCGAGCATGGCGCGCGCATGACCGCGATGCGGAGCGCCTCCGACAACGCGGGCGATCTGATCGAGAGCTTGACCCTGCAGGCGAACCGCGCCCGGCAGGCTGAAATCACCCAAGAAATCATGGAAGTCGTTGCCGGCGCCGAAGGGCTCGGATAGAGAGGAAACGAATGGAAGCTGCAACGCAGACCAGGAACACCGGCCGCATCGAGGAGATCCAGGGCGTCGTGATCGAGGCCGTGTTCCCGGAGAAGCGGCCGGAGATCAACCATGCGATCACGGTCGACCGCGGTGACGGCAACGTGCTGGTCTGCGAGGTGCAGCAGCACCTCGGCGACGACCGCGTGCGCGCGGTCGCGATGGACATCACTGACGGACTCGCGCGCGGCGCCGAGGTCGTGGACACCGGCGGCCCGATCACGGTGCCGGTGGGCCAGGCCACGCTCGGCCGGATCTTCAACCTGCTCGGCGACCCGATCGACCTGGGACCGCCGGTCGAGGCAGAGGAGCGGTGGCCGATCCATCGCGACGCGCCCGACGGTCGAGGAGCTCACGCCGCAGACCGAGATGCTCGAGACCGGGATCAAGGTGGTCGACCTGCTCGCGCCCTACGCGAAGGGCGGCAAGGTCGGCCTGTTCGGCGGCGCCGGCGTCGGCAAGACCGTGATCATCATGGAGCTGATCAACAACATCGCCAAGCAGCACGGAGGCCTCTCGGCCTTCTGCGGCGTCGGCGAGCGCACGCGCGAGGGCAACCAGCTCTGGCTCGAGATGACCGAGTCCGGCGTCCTCGACAAGACGATGCTGGTCTTCGGCCAGATGAACGAGCCGCCTGGAGCACGCATGCGGGTCGCGCTGTCGGGCCTCACGATGGCGGAGTACTTCCGCGAGCAGGGCGGCCAGGACGTGCTGCTCTTCATCGACAACATCTTCCGGTTCGTGCAGGCGGGCTCGGAGGTCTCGGCGCTGCTCGGCCGGATGCCCTCGCAGGTCGGGCTACCAGCCGACGCTCGAGACCGAGATGGGTGAGCTGCAGGAGCGGATCACCTCGACGCGGCAGGGCTCGGTGACCTCGATCCAGGCGATCTACGTGCCGGCCGACGACCTCACCGACCCCGCCCCGGCGTCGGTGTTCGCGCACCTGAACGCCACCACGACGCTATCCCGGGCGATCTCGGAGCAGGGGATCTACCCGGCCGTCGACCCGCTCGACTCGACCTCCACGATCCTGAAGGAGGAGATCCTGGGGCAGGAGCACTTCCAGGTCGCCAACGCGGTCAAGGAGATGCTCCAGCGCTACCGCGAGCTGCAGGACATCATCGCGATCCTCGGCATCGACGAGCTCTCGGACGAGGACAAGCTCACGGTCCAGCGTGCCCGGAAGGTCCAGCGGTTCCTCTCGCAGCCGTTCTTCGTGGCCGAGGTCTTCACCGGCCGCTCCGGCGAGTACGTGCCGATCGCCGAGACCGTGCGCGGGTTCAAGGAGATCATCGAAGGCCAGCACGACGAGGTGCCCGAGCGCGCCTTCTTCATGAAGGGGTCGATCGACCAGGTCCTCGAGGAGGACAAGGGGACTGAGCTGATGGCCCGCTCTCCCTTCCCGGTAGAGGTGCTGACCCCCGAGGGACTCGTCTTCGGGGGCGAGGCGGAGATGGTCTCGACGCGGACCGAGGTCGGCGAGATCGGCGTGCTCGCCAACCATGCGCCGCTGCTCGCGATGCTGGCCCCGGCCGAGCTGCGGCTGCACATCAGCGAGAGCGAGATCAAGCGCTACGCGCAGGGCGAGGGCTACCTGCAGGTCCACTCGAACCAGGCGCTGGTGCTGGTCGAGGACTGCATCGAGCCGGAGCGCGTCGACGTGGCCGAGCAGCGCGAGCGGCTCCAGAAGGCACAGTCGGTGATCGACGACGCCGGCGGCCGGCGGCCCGGACGAGGAGGAGGGCGAGCCGAGCGCACGCCTGCAGCAGGCCTACCGCGACAAGCGCCGGGCCGAGACGTTCCTGCGGGTCGCGGGCGAGCAGAGCTCCTAGAAGCGGCAGAGCAATTCAGCGGAGGATGTTCCGCCACATCTCCTCGACGAACTCGTCCTTCGACTTCGGATAACGGCGCTCCCGAGGCGCGCGATCACCGGCTCGCGCCTCCCAATCGACCGCAGCCGCCAGCAGCCCGCACACGAACTGATTGAGGCTCACGCCCTCACTGGCAGCCGCCAAGGCAGCCTGCTTGTGCAGGCTCACCGGCATCCGCAGCAAAAACCGCCCTCCGGGCTGGGACTCGAACTCAGCGATCCGCCGTTGATAGCGCAGCGCGCGTCACGCCTTGCACGTCGTCCTCAACGATTTATGCACGCGGGGTCCGACCCACCTCTCTTTTCCGTTGATATCACCCGCGATATCGCCGGTGATATCAGCGCAAATCGAGGGTGGTCCCGCCGGCTCCGTGCTCCATCCCCGCACTCCGAGCTCGATCCCGCGCCTACGAACCCCGGCGTGGGGCGAACCCCCGCGCGCCTAGCCGAGCTCGCCGACGTGCCGCGGCACCGCCGTCACCGGGCGGGGACCGGGGCCGATGTACTTGGCGGTGGGCCGGATCAGCCGGCCCTCGCGCTTCTGCTCCAGGATGTGCGCGGACCAGCCCGCGACCCGTGCGCAGGTGAACATCGGTGTGAACAGCTCCGGCGGGACCTGGGCGTGGTCGAGCACGACCGCGGACCAGAACTCGACGTTGGTGGCCAGCACGCGGTCCGGTTTGCGCGCCTGCAGCTCGGCCAGTGCGGCGCGCTCGAGCGCCTCCGCCGCCTCGAACCGCGATGAGCCGATCTCGCGGCTCGTCCGGCGCAGGACACGGGCGCGCGGGTCCTCCGCGCGGTACACGCGATGGCCGAAGCCCATCAGCCGCTCGCCACGATCGAGCAGGGCCTTGACGTAGCCCTCCGGGTCGCCGGTCTGCTCGACTGCGTCCAGCATCTGCAGCACCCGTGACGGTGCGCCGCCGTGCAGCGGTCCCGAGAGCGCGCCGACCGCGCCGGACAGGGCCGCGGCGCATCCGCCCCCGAGGAGGCGATCATCACGGGCCGTGAAGGTGGAGGCGTTCATGCCGTGCTCGGCGGCCGAGATCCAGTAGGCGTCGATCGCCTTCACGTGCTTGGGGTCGGCCTCGCCACGCCACCTGATCAGGAAGCGCTCGGGAATCGAGTTTGCCTTGTCGATCTCCGACTGCGGGACCGGCGGCTGGCCGCGCCCGCGCGCGGACTGGGCGACGAACGAGAGCGCCATCACCGACGCACGTGCTAGATCGGCGCGCGCCTGCTCGTCGCTGATGTCGATCAGCTGTTTGAGGCCCCATTCGGGCGCCAGTGCCGCGAGGGCCGCCTGCACGTCCACGCGGGGATCGCCCGAGCGAATCGAAAGCGGGTGCGGCTCGGCCGGCGGCAGGCCCGGGAGGTACGCGCCGTCGACGAGCAGGCCCCAGACCTCCTCGAACGGGACGTGGCCGACGAGATCCTCGATGTCCACGCCCCGGTAGCGGAGCGCGCCGCCTTCCCTGTCGGGCTCCGCGATCTCGGTCGCGAAGGCGACGACGCCTTCGAGGCCGGATTTTACGTCCGAGAGGTCTGGAGTTGCGGGGGCGGCGGTGCTCACGCCTATCAAGATACGACGGCACGCAACGGAACGTGCTCCTGGTACTCCCGGGCGATGTCCTTCAGGACCTCGATCATGGCGTCGGTCGCGGGTGAGCAGTAGGCGTCGCTGGGGATCGCGGCATAGATCTTCCGGACCAGATCGCGACCGGGGACCGGGCGGCTCTCGGTCCCGGGATGCTCCACCCGCAGGGCGAGCTGGGGCAGCAGCGCGACTCCGACGCCTGCCGCAACGAGCCCCACGAGCACGTTGTGGTCGTCGCTCTCGAAGGCGATGTTGGGCTCGAAGCCGGCGTCGGCACACCAGTCGACCACCATCTGCCGGCACAGGCCGCCGCCGCAGCCGCCGACCCAGGCCTCGTCCGCCAGCTGCTCGACGCGGATCGCTTTGCGGCTTGCGAGCGGGTGATTCGCCGGCAGGACGAGCCGCATCGGATCGTCCATCAGGTGGATGCAGTCGAGCTCCGCGCCGAGCAGGTTCGGCGCCCGGGGATGCTCGTAGTCGAACACCACCGCAAGATCGAAGTCGCCGCGCTTCAGCGAGGGCACGGTCGTGTGCGGCTCACCCTCGGAGAGGCTCAGCTCCACCTCCGGATGCTTTCGCTGGAACCGCGAGACGGCCTCGGTCACGAGCGTGGCGCCGGCGCTCGGGAAGCTCGCCAGACGCACGCGGCCGCCGCGCAGTCCGGCGATCGCGGCCAGCTCGCGCTCCGCGTCGGCCAGCTGGGCGAGGATCACGTCGGCGCGCGCGACCAGCGCCGCGCCGGCGTCGGTCAGCCGCACTCCGCCCGCGCGCCGCTGCAGCAGAGTGGTGCCGGTCTCACGCTCGAGCGCCGCGATCTGCTGGCTGATCGCCGACTGCGTGTAGTTCAGAGCGTCCGCCGCCGCGGAGAACGATCCGAGGCGCGCGACCTCGCGCAGCACTCTCAGCCGGCGGACGTCGAGCATTAGCGCAGCTTATCGAAGCGATCCGAACTCTTACTTGCGCTAATGGGCGACGATATGGCTTCATCTCACGCACAAGGTCCCCCACGCGTTGGAGCGTCGATGATCTCACCAACACCCCTCAGCCAGATAGTGATCAGGTACTCGGAGCGGGGCGACGAGCGTGCGCTGGCCCGCCTCGCGGGTCGTGACAGCCAGCCCGTGCCGGCCGGCGCGTTGCTGGTGGCGGAGACCGATGGAGACCTTCGCGCGGCGCTGCCGCTCGACGGCAAAGGCGCGGTTTCGGACCCGTTCCACCGCTCCGCCGAGCTCGTGCGCCTGCTGGAGCTCCGCCGCAACCAGCTGGCAGAGGGGCCGCCCAGAGCGCCCCCGCACGCGCCGTCGCGAGGCTCGCATGCGGCTCGTGCCTGCCTTCGTGGGTCGCCTGGCCCGTCGGTAGACTCGCCCGAGGCTGGACGAGAGAGCACTCACCGAACGACTGATCAGCTACGACACCTCGAACCCCGACGGCATCAGGAAGGCCGCGGGGTTCGTCAAGGGCTGGTTGGAATCCCGCGACCTGCCCGTAGAGGAGCTGGAGGTACGCGGCATGCCGCTGCTGGCCGCCTCGGCGGGCGCGGGGGGCGGCCCCCGCGTCGTCTTCCACGGGCACTTGGACGTGGTGCCCGGCCACGAGGAGCAGTTCCGCCCACGCGTCGAGGACGACCGGCTCTATGGCCGCGGCGCCTACGACATGAAGGGCGCCCTGGCCGCGATGATGGGGGCGGTCCAGGACCTACGTGACGCGCCCGACGTGAGCGTGGTGCTCGCGATCGTGCCCGACGAGGAGTCCGAGGAAGAGGTCGACCGCGGCACCGACTTCCTGATCCGCAACGGGTTCACGGGCAACTTCGCGATCACCGGCGAGCCGACCGACCTGCACATCGGCGTGCAGGCGAAGGGCGTGCTCGCGCTGCGGCTCCAGGTGGAGGGCACGGCTGCCCACGGATCCACGCCATGGCTCGGCGACAACGCGATCCTGAAGGCGCTCGACGTCTTCCGGGCGATCGAGACGCTGCCGTTCGCCCGCGAGAGCTCCGACCTCTTCGATCGCCCCTCGATCAACCTCGGCCGGATCCTCGGCGGCGACGCACTCAACAAGGTGCCGGACTCGTGCGCGATCGACGTCGACATCCGCTACCTGCCGGGCCAGGACCCCGGCGAGATCAGGGGCCAGATCGCCGACCTCGAAAGCGTTGCCGTGGTCGCCCAGTTCCACCGCATGCCCGCGATCGTCGAGCGCAACAACCCGTTCGTGACGGTGTTGAGCGAGTGTGCCTCGAAGCTCCTCGACACGGAGACGATCAGTGTCGGCCGCGACGGCGCCTCGGACGCGATCTGCTTCCTCCAGGCGGGCGTGCCGGCCGTCGAGTACGGCCCCCTGGGCGCGGGCCACCATGGCCCCGCCGAATGGGTATCGCTGGAGTCCCTCACCAGCTATAAGCAAACGCTCGTCGACTTCGTGCGATTGATCCCGAAGCGGCTCACGGGCGAGCCGCATCTCCGCATAGCCTGATGCTCAAGCGCTCCCTGTTCGCCGCCCTGATCATCGTGGCCGTGTCCGCCAGCGCGACCACGTCGAGCGCGCTTCTCTTCTTCGACAAGACCGTCCAGAAGTTCACGCGCGTCAATACCGGCCACGAGCTCACCCCGGTCCTGGGTGGCAAGTCGCAGACGATCCTGATCGCAGGCTCGGACCGCCGCCACGGCGACAAGAAGCTCGGCCTGAAGCCACGCTCCGACACGATCATCTTGATGCGCATCGACCCGGGCAAGGGGGTCGCGCTGATGTCGCTGCCGCGCGATCTGAAGGTGAACATCCCCGGTCACGGCTCGGACAGGATCAACGTCGCCTACACGCTCGGCGGCCCGCGGCTCACGATCAAGACCGTCAAGCAGCTCACGGGCCTCGCGATCAACCACTACGTGGACGTCAGCTTCCGCGGGTTCGGGGACGGTGTGGACGCGCTCGGCTGCGTCTATGTGGACGTAGACCGGCGCTACTTCAACGACAACGCGGGTCTCGGCTACGGCCAGAACTACGCCGTGATCGACGTCAAGCCGGGCTACCAGAAGATGTGCGGCAACAAGGCGCTCGACTACGTCCGGTACCGCCACACCGACAACGACCTCGTGCGGTCTGCCCGCCAGCAGGACTTCCTGCGCCAGACCCGCTCGCAGCTCAGCGCCAGCAAGCTGTTGGGCAAGACCGGCAAGCTGATCGACATCTTCGCCGACAACACGGCCTCCGACATCCACTCGACCAGCGCGCTGAGGCGGCTCGTGGCGATCATGCTCGGCGTGGTCAACAAGCCCATCAAGCAGGTCAAGTTCCACGGGCGCCTGGGCACCAGCTACGTGTATGCGTCGCGACGCGCAGATCCAGGCGGCTGTTCGCCAGTTCCTCTACCTCAAATCCGAGCGGGGAGCCCTGGCCCGGCAACGCAAGCGCGACCCGAACGCACGCGACGGCCACAAGCGGAAAGGGTCGCAAGTCAACCTGGCCGACTTCACGACGACCAGCAGGGCGCAGGGGAAGATCGCGAAGCCGCATGTCGGCTTCCCCGTCTACTACCCGCGCAAGCTCGTGCTGGGTTCCTCGTTCGCGGAGGACGCGCCGCGGACCTACACGATCGATGCATCCGGCGGCGATCGGTTCCGGGCCTACAAGATGGTGGTGTCCACCGGGTACATCGGCGAGTACTACGGCGTGATGGGCACCTCGTGGGACGATCCGCCGATCCTGGATGACCCTTCGGAGACCCGGACGATCCGCGGGCGCGAGATGCTCCTCTTCTACAACGGGAATCGGCTGCGCCTGGTCGGCTGGAAGACCCAACGTGGCTCGTACTGGATCTCGAACACGCTGCTGCAGACGTTGTCGTCGCGCGAGATGCTGGGCATCGCCCGCTCACTCACGGCCGTCCGGTCTCGGTGAGTGCCGGGTTAAGCTCAGGACATGCCTGAGAACCCGCCCATCGGGGTGATCGGTGTTGGCTGGGTGGGACTCGTCACCGCCGGATGCTTCGCCGAGCTCGGTCACGAGGTGTGGTGCCGGGACATCGATCCCGCCAAGCTTGCCTCGCTGCGTGAGGCCAAGGTCCCGATCCACGAGCCGGGCCTTCAAGACGTGATCGCGCGCAACGCGGCGCGGCTGCACTTCGAGGACGAGCTCGCGCCGGTGCTGGAGCATGCACGCCTCTTGTTCGTGTGCGTCGACACGCCCCCGACGTACTCGGGCGACGCCGACCTGTCGCGGGTCGAGGCGGTCGTGGACGAGCTCCCGGACTCATCCGAGCACGCGATCGTGATGAAGAGCACCGTGCCGTGCGGCACCGGCGCCAGCATCCGCCGCCGGCTCGGCGAGCTGGGCAAAGGCAGCCTCGGCTACGCCGCGAACCCGGAGTTCCTCCAGGAGGGTTCGGCGGTGCGTGACTTCATGAATCCGGACCGGGTCGTGATCGGGTCGGAGGCCCCGTCGGACTGGGTCGAAGAGGCGCTGGCGAGGCTGTACGAGCCGCTCGGCAGCCCGATCGTGCGGACCGACGTGGCGTCGGCCGAGATGATCAAGCTCGCCTCGAACGCGTTCCTCGCGACCAAGATCTCGTTCATCAACGAGATCGCGAACGTCTGCGAGGAGCTCGGCGCGGACGTCTCCGAGGTCGCGGCGGGCATGGGCCTCGACCCGCGTATCGGCCAGAGCTTCCTGCGCGCGGGGATTGGATATGGCGGCAGCTGTCTGGTCGGTGACGAGACCGTCCTCGTCAGGAGCGCGGGGCATATTCGGCTGGTTGCGCTCGAGGATCTGTTCGACGATCTGGCAGGCGAGGCGGTCGTCGATCAGCAAGGAAACGGGCTGGTGGCCCCTCGCGAGCTCGAAGTCCTCTCCTGGCGACCGGGTGCCGAAGAGCCGGAGTTCCTGCGATCGAGACGGTCACGCGGCGGCCGTGGAGCGGCGAACTCGTCGAGATCCGCACGAAGATGGGCCGGCGTCTCCGCACGACACCCGACCATCCATTCATCGTCAGCGACGGCGCCGATTCGCGGCGAACCGTCAAGCACGCGTCGGAGCTCGGGCGGGAAGACTGGCTGCCCCTCGCCGCAGGGGGGAAATTGGCACAGCAGCGAGCCGGACGGCGTGCTCGACCTGAAGGAAGCCATCACCGCCGCCGAGCTCCAGCCGAGCGAAGTGATCGTACGACCTCGCGAGAAGGAGCTCGAGCGGATCTTGGCCGCTCCCGTCGCCGAACGAAACAGCGCCTTCGTCCATCCGCGGGGATCCCGCGTGCGGCTCTATGACGTGGCGCGAAGCGGCGCTCTTCGCCTCGACGAGCTGGACGCGTTGGGCCTTTCGCTGGACGGTGCGATGCTCGGAACCGCACGCAATGGAACATATGTCCCTTCCTCGATCGTTGCCGACGAGTCTTTCTGGCGAGTCGTGGGCCTGTACATCGCGGAAGGGCATTGCAGCGTGGACGGTCGGCGGCACCGCCTGCAGTGGTCCTTCCATCCGACAAAGGAAGAGGATCTCGTCGACGAGGTAGTCCGTTTTTGGGAACGGCTGGGCGTAAAGGCCAGCGTCTACCGCCGGCCAACGACGACCTGCGTAGTGGTGTCTTCTCGTCTGCTATCGGGCTGGTGGCTCGAAGTCCTCGGACTCGGCGCAAATTGCTACGAGCAGCGGATTCCGGACTCGGCGTGGGCGCTTTCGCCCAGCCTGAAGCAAGCTCTGCTCAGCGGGTTGTGGCGGGGGGACGGTTCATGGTCTTTGGTGGATGGAGGGCCCAGTGTGGTGCTCGAGTACGGCACTGCGAGCCGTGAGTTGATCGACGGAATCATGCGAATGTTGGGCGACCTTGGCATCGTCGCCCGGCAGAAGGTCGGGCGGACGGCAAAGTCCACGCGCGACAACTATTGGCTCATCGTCTCAGGTGCCGATCAGGTCGAAACGCTTCTCGACTTCGTTCCTCCAGAGGACCGCGTAGGTCTGAGCTCTTCGATGGACCTACAGAAAAAGCGCATCGCTCCCACCGGTTTTCGGGCCCGCGGCGGTGCGGCATGGGTACGCGTCGTGGACACCTCCGTCTGCACGCACGATGGCTTCGTCTACTCGCTCGAGGTCCCGGGTTCCGAAACATTCGTCGCCACCGGCGGCCTCGTTGTGCACAACTGTTTCCCGAAAGATGTCTCCGCCCTCAAGCAGCTCGCCGGCAACTCCGGCTACCACTTCCAGCTGCTGACGGCCGTGATCGAGGTCAACGAGCTGCAGAAGCGGCGGGTCGTCAACAAGCTGAAGCGCCATCTCGGCTCGCTGATCGGCAAGCGCATCGCGCTGCTGGGGCTCGCGTTCAAGCCGAATACGGACGACATGCGGGAGGCCTCGAGCATCGTGCTGGCGGCGCGCCTGCAGGCCGAAGGCGCGATCGTGCGTGCTTACGACCCGGTCGCCGAGGATGCGGCGCGAGAGATGATGACGGGCGTCGAGATGTGTGACTCGGCGATGGAGGCGCTGGAGGGCGTGAACGCGGCGGTGATCGTCACCGAGTGGCCGGAGTTCGCGGAGCTCGACCTGGCCGCGGTGCGCGAGCGCATGGCTGATCCCGTGATCGTCGACGGCCGCAACATCCTGAGCGCGGAGGCGGTGCATGCAGCGGGCCTGGTGTACGAAGGGATCGGGAGGACGTAGGGCCGATGCAGGCGCTGGTGCTGGCCGGAGGAGAGGGGACGCGGCTTCGTCCCCTGACGAACACCATCCCGAAGCCCGTGATCCCGCTCGCCAACAGGCCGTTCCTCGGCTACATGATCGAGTGGCTGGCGGCGCATGGATTCACCGAGGTGATCCTGTCCTGCATGTTCCTCGCCGGTGACATCCGCCGGGTGCTCGGCGACGAGTGGAAGGGAACTCGGCTGCATTACGTCGAGGAACCGGAGCCGCGCGGCACGGCCGGCGCGGTGAAGTTCGCAGAGGCGGTGCTCGACGAGCGTTTCGCGGTCCTCAACGGCGACATCCTCACCGACTTCGACATTTCCGCGCTCTGGCGGCGTCACGAGGAGCTCGGCGCACGCGGGACGATCACGCTGATGGAGGTCCAGGACCCGTCCGCGTACGGACTCGTGCTGCGAGATCCCGAGGACCGTGTCACCGACTTCATCGAGAAGCCCCAGCAGGCGCCGGCGGGCGGCGCATTCGTGAATGCCGGCGCGTACGTGCTGGAGCACGACGTGCTCGACCTGGTCGCCGACGGTCGCGCGGTGTCCTTCGAGCGAGAGGTGTTCCCGGCGCTCGTCGGCAACGGGCTCTACGGCCACCCCGCGAAGGGCTACTGGCTGGACATCGGAACGCCGGACCGGTATCTCGAGGCCACGCGCTACCTGGTGGCGCGCCACCTGACCGGCGACGTGCTGCTGGGAGAGGGATGCGAGATCGCACCGGGCGCGAGCATCGAGCCGCTGTCGGTGCTGGGAGACCTCTGCGAGGTCGAGCCGGGCGCGGTGGTCGAGCGCGGCGTGCTGTTCGACAGGGCGCACGTCGGGCGAGATGCCGTCGTGCGCGACAGCGTCGTCGGCAACGGCGCCACGATCGGCGCCGGTGCGCGGCTCGAGCAGGAAACGCTTGTCGCCGACGGCGCGCACGTCGAGCCGGGCGCGGTGCTGGCGGGTGCGCGCGTAGAGCGCTGACGTGGAGTGGCGGCGCGGCGAATACGTCATTTCGACCGAGCGCGAGCGCCTCGACCTCGACGTCGTGCACCGCTTCCTCAGCGAGGAGTCCTACTGGGCGCAGGGCGTCGAGCGTGAGCTGGTCGAGCGCTCGATCGAGAACTCGCTCTGCTTCGGCCTCTATGACGACGATGGGCAGGTCGGTTTCGCCCGTGTGGTGACCGATCGCGCGGCGTTTGCGTGGCTCGCGGACGTCTTCGTACTGGCGGACCATCGCGGACGGGGACTCGGCAAGTGGCTGGTCGAGACGGTGCTGGCCCACCCGGACCTCCAGCAGCTGCGGCGATTCTTCCTCGGAACCGCCGATGCGCACTCGCTCTACGAGCGCTACGGCTTCCGGCCGGCCGATCCCACTCGGATGATGGAGCGCCGCAGCGACCACTAGTGGCCCCGCCCACTAGACTGCTCTGCTCCCATGCCCGGGCTCAATCAGGGGGAGATCGAGGGCGTAGATGCGGCGGGCCTGATCGCCGATGTGCTGGCGATGCCGACGCAACTCGAGGACGCGCTGTGGCGCGTCGAGTCGGCTTCGCTCGAGAAGTCCCTCCGTCATCTGCAGGGGCCGACGCCGCTGCTCGTCTGCGGGATGGGCGGGAGCGCAATCGGCGGCGACCTCGCTGCGGCGGTGCTGGGCGATCGCCTGCAGGCTCCGCTCCACACGATCCGCGGTTACGAGCTGCCCTCGTGGACCATGCCCGGCTCCTATGTCCTCTGCGCGAGCTACTCCGGCAACACCGAGGAGACACTCGCCTGCTACGAGGCGGCGGGCGCGCTCGGCGCCCCGCGGATCGCGGTCACGACCGGCGGCCGGCTCGCGGAGGCCGCGCGCGCCGACGGCGTGCCGGTGATCCCGCTGCCCGGCGGGCTGCAGCCACGCGCGGCAGTCGCCTACATGGTCGTGTCCGTGCTCGAGGTGGCCGCATACGTGGACGCGGGCCCCGCTGTACGCACGGAGATCGACGCGGCCTGCGCCTCGCTCACCGAGCTCGCGCGCGAGTGGGGGCCGGAGGCGGACTCGGACAGTCTCGCCAAGCGCGTCGCTCAGCGCGGCCACCGCACCACGCTCTGCGTCTACGGCGCCGGACCGACGGCGCCCATCGCGTACCGCTGGAAGTGCCAGGTCAACGAGAACGCGAAGATGCCCGCGTTCGCGGCTGAGCTGCCGGAGGCCGACCACAACGAGATCGTGGGGTGGGACCGCGCGTCCGAGCTCGGCAGCTTCCTGGCGGTGTTCCTCGAGGACTCCGACCAGCACCCACGCGTGCGGCAGCGGATCGAGCTCACCGCGAGCCTGATCGAGGCCGAGGCGGCCGGCACCGTGCGCCTGGAGAGCCGGGGCTCCACGGCGGTCGAGCGCGTGATGTCGCTGGTGCTGCTGGGCGACCTGGTCTCGATCTACCTGGCCGTGCTCAAGGGCGCGGACCCGACGCCGGTAGAGGTGATCGAGCGGCTCAAGGAGGAGCTCCAGGAGCGAGAGACGGTCTAGGCCCCACGCGTCCTTATACTTGACCGCCTTCCCTGCGGATCCGCGGGGAAGTTTTTACGCGATCAAACGGGAGATTCGATGACGACTGCCGCCAAGAACTACGACGTCGCCGACCTGGCCCTCGCGGATGCCGGGCAGGCCAGAATCGAGTGGGCGGACCGCCACATGCCGGTCCTCGCCTCGATCCGCGAGCGCTTCGCGCGCGAAAAGCCGCTCGAAGGCATCCAGCTGGGGCTATGCCTCCACGTCACGACCGAGACCGCGAACCTGGTGCGGACGCTGACGGCGGGAGGAGCGGACGTGGCGCTGTGCGCGTCGAACCCGCTCTCCACCCAGGACGACGTGGCGGCGGCGCTCGTCGACCGGCACGACGTCGAGGTCTATGCGATCAACGGCGAGGGCGACGAGGCCTACTACGCGCACATCAACGCCGTCTGCGACAAGCACCCGAAGATCACGATGGACGACGGCGCCGACGTGATCGGCGTGCTGCACAGCGAGCGCACCGACCAGCTGTCGGAGGTGATCGGCGGCACCGAGGAGACCACCACGGGTGTGATCCGTCTGCGTGCGCTCGAGGCGGAGGGCAAGCTCGGCTTCCCGATCGTGGCGGTCAACGAGGCCAATACGAAGCACTTCTTCGACAACCGCTACGGAACCGGCCAGTCCACGCTCGACGGCATCATCCGCGCAACCAACATCCTGATCGCCGGCAAGCGCGTGGTCGTGGTCGGCTACGGCTGGTGCGGGCGCGGAGTCGCGCTGCGAGCCAAAGGGCACGGCGCGCACGTGATCGTCTGCGAGGTCGACCCGCTGCGGGCGCTGGAGGCCGTAATGGACGGCTACGAGGTGATGCCCGGCATCGACGCGGCGCGCGAAGGGGACATCTTCATCACCGTCACAGGCGACATGCACGCGCTCGGCGGCCAGCACTTCGGTGTGATGAAGAGCGGTGCGATCGTGGCCAACTCGGGCCACTTCAACGTCGAGATCGACATCCCGGCGCTGCTCGAGATGTCGGTCGCGCACCGCGAGGTACGCCCGTTCGTCGAGGAGTACGAGCTCGGCGACGGCCGGCTGATCTTCCTGCTGGCCGAGGGCCGCCTGATCAACCTGGCCGCTGCGGAGGGACACCCGGCCGCGGTGATGGACATGAGCTTTGCGAACCAGGCGCTCTCGGCGGAGCATCTCGCCAAGCACGCCTCCGAGCTGGAGCGCAAGGTCTACGTGGTGCCGGAGGAGATCGACAAGGAGATCGCGCGGCTGAAGCTCGAAACGATGGGCATCGCGATCGACACGCTCACGGCCGAGCAGGAGAAATACCTGTCGAGCTGGGACCAGGGCACCTGAAAGCGATGCTGCTCGCGGCGGGCCTCGGCACGAGGCTCCGCCCCCTTACATACGAGGTCCCGAAGCCGATGGTGCCCGTGCTCGGGCACGCCGGTCATGGAGCACATCGTGCGGTTGCTGGCCCGGCACGGCTTCGACGACGTGATCTGCAACCTCCACTACTTCCCGGAGCAGATCGAGAAGCGGTTCGGCGACGGCTCGCGCTGGGGCGTGCGCCTTTCGTACTCGCACGAGGAGGAGCTGCTCGGCACGGCCGGCGGCGTGCGGAACGTGCGCGACCACTTCGGCGGCGAGACCTTCCTGATCATCTCCGGCGACGCGCTCACGGACATCGACCTGACCGCGCTCTGGGAGGCGCACCGCGCGAAGGGCGGAATCGCCACGCTGTCGCTCAAGCGCGCCAACGACCCGAGCCAGATCGGGGTCGTGATCGTGGGCGAGGACGGCCGCATCCAGGGCTTCCAGGAGAAGCCGGATCCCGCGGAGGCGCTCTCGGACCTGGGCAACTGCGGCATCTACGTGATGGAGCCCGAGATCTTCGACTACTTCCCGGACCGGCCGTTCGTGGACTGGGCGCTGGACGTCTTCCCGACGCTGCTCGAGCAGGACGTCGCGTTCTACGGGCACGAGATCGCCGAGTACTGGAACGACATCGGGAACATCCAGGAGTTCCGCCAGGGCAACTTCGACGCGCTCGCGGGCGAGGTGCGGGTGCGAGTTCGATCCGAGCCTCGTGAACCCGGACGGCCTGGAGATCGACGAGCCGCCGGTGTACGTGGGCGAGGGCTGCGAGATCGCCGCGGGCGTGCGGCTCACCGGGCCGCTTGTGCTCGGTGACCGCTGCCGCGTCGGAGAGGGTGCCGCGCTCCGCGAAAGCGTGCTGTGGCCGGGCACCCAGGTAGCGCCGCGACGAGCTCCTGATCGACGCCGTGGCGGGCGACGAGCCCGCTGTCCGAGAAGCTCTAGACCAAGTACACGCGAAGGAGTAGGGTCCGGTCCGTGGGCGTGGTGCGGAAAAGACCAGGCCTCGGACTGGTGGTCGCCATCGTGTTGGGGGCGCTCGCGACCGCGCCTGGACTGGCTCTCGCCGACGTCAGCTTCGGACCGCCATCGGTCTACTGGGGCTATTCCGACATGGACACGATCGTCTCCGCCGACCTCGACGGGGACGGCTCGCTCGATCTTGCTGTCGCGAACCGCAACGCGAACACGATCGGGATCTACTTCAACGACGGCAACGGCGGCTTCGCCCGCGGACCCTTCGTAAGAGCCGAGTGGTACCCGACGGGCATGGCGGGCGGGGACTTCGATGAAGATGGGGACGTGGACCTCGCCGCTGGCCTGAACACCAGTGGCGAATTGGGGGTCTTCCTCAACGACGGGACGGGAGAGTTTCCGGTCGACAGGCGCTTTCCGATCGCCGGTGGACCACGATCGCTCACAGCGGCCGATTTCAACGGCGATTCCCACCTGGACCTGGCGGGCGAGTGGCAGATCGCACTCGGCGACGGGCTCGGCAACTTCTCTGCGCCGAAACCGGCCTACAACGGTCAGGTCGCGTATTCGTCGGCTGTGGCCGACTTCGACGAAGACTCCGATCTCGACGTTGCAGTCGCCAACCGTTCCGCGAACGAGGTACCGATATACCTCGGCGACGGGACCGGCGGAGCGGTGAGAGCGGGGTCAGGGTCCGTGGCCGGCCCCTCCGAGCTCGCCGCCGGCGACCTCAATGGAGACTCACACGCCGATCTCGCCGTTACGAACGGCGGCGACGTCTCCGTGCTTTTGGGCGACGGTGACGGTGGTTTGTCGGCGCCGACGGATTACGCGATCGGAGGCGCTGTGTCTGTCGCAATTGCGGATCTCGACAACGACGCGCGGCGCGACCTCGCCGTCAGCATCGCCCCAGCATCGGGTCCCGGCTATCTGGCCGTGCTCGTGAACACGGGCATTGCTTTCGCTGGTCCCTATACCTTCCCCACGGGCAACGGCGCGGGCTCGAGGCTCGCGATCGCGGACTTCAGTCGTGACGCACGTCCCGACCTCGCTGTCGGCAGCGAAGGCTCCATCTCGGTCGGGGTGCTCCTCGCGAAGACGCCCGGCTACCCGAGGCCAAGAGGAGCGACACCGGTGTGGGCGGCGCTCGTGCCCGCGTTTGCCCGCTGCACCTCTCCGAACCGGACGCATGGCTCGCCGCTTGCGTTCGGATCCTGCACGCCGACGGTACAGAGCTCGCCGAATCTGACGCTTGGGACGCCCGATTCAGGTGGTGGGGGGGCTCAATCGATCGGCTACGTTCGGCTGCTCGTGCGTGTCGGGGCCGAAGGACCTCCGGACGACACCGACGTGAGCGTGATCGCCGGGCTCAGCGACATCCGTTGCCGAGCGGGCGTCCTGACTTGCGCCGGCCCTAACGGGTCCGGCGGTCCCGATTACACGGGCGAGCTGCAGGCGATGCTTCGGCTTCGCGTGACGGACAGGTCAAACGGAGCAGCTCCGATCGACCCGGGCACCACCCAGGATTTCCCGGTGCCCGCGACGCTCTCGTGCACGGCTACGACCTCGACGACCGAGGGCAGCGCCTGCGCGCTCTCGACATCCGTCAACGCGCTCATCCCCGGAGCGGTGAAGGACTCCAAGCGCGCGGTCTGGGAGCTCGACCAGATCCAGGTCTTCGACGGCGGATCCGACGGCGACGTCGACACGGCAAGCGGCAACACGCTCTTCGCGGTGCAGGGCGTGTTCGTGCCTTGAGCTAGGGACTCGCCTCGAACCGCTCGCGCCGCTGCTGGTCGCGCTCTGAGCGGTCGAGCATCTGGTTGAAAGCG
The DNA here is from genome assembly GCA_963759145.1 of uncultured Solirubrobacterales bacterium. Classification (GTDB taxonomy): domain Bacteria; phylum Actinomycetota; class Thermoleophilia; order Solirubrobacterales; family JBBDJG01; genus JBBQKG01. The sequence goes on along the minus strand of CAVWYB010000025.1, from coordinate 18,177 downwards.
ATCGCGAACACGATCACGAGCACGAGCGACTGCTCGAGCATCATCTCGAGGCCGCCCACGTTCAGGTCGGTGACCGCCGACATGCCCCACGCGCGCGGCGCGTCCTCGTAGGTGTCGTAGATCGCATTCGGCGCGAACGCCAGCACCACGCCGAGCGCCCCCATCAGCAGCTTCGCGGTGCTGAGGTATGCGAGCGAGGCGGGACCCTTGAGGCGGTGGCGCGGGGGCACCGGCTCGATCAGGAACCACCAGAACACGACGCCCGTCGTGAAGAACATCGCGTGCTCGAGCGCATGCGCCCACGGGTTCTCGAGCGCCAGCTCGTAGAGCGCCGGCAAATGCCACGCCCACATCGTCGCGACCAGCACGACCAGCGCGACGATCGGATGCGCCAGCGGCCCGAGAGCCTTTTCGACGGGGCGCAGCCGCCGTACCGCCGGACGCATGAACGCCCGGGTCAGCCCGAGCAGCAGGAGGATCGGGGCGAAGTCCGCCAGCAGCAGGTGCTGCGCCATGTGCAAAGTGAACAGGCGTTCCTCGCCGACCGTGTCGATCGGGGAGCAGAGGGCGACGAACAGCACGACGATGCCCGCCGCGAAGGACGCCACCCGCGCCCAGTCGCGGCCGTCGAAGCCGCGTGCGCGGCGCAGGTCTCGCATGCGCCACCAGTAGACCCCCGCGACCAGCACCAGTGCGGCGATCACCTGGGGCTGGAGCGACCAGCGATAGTCAACGGCCGCGAGGGTCATTCGCCGGCGAATTCTTGCAGTCGTGACTGGAGCCGTATGAGGATCTCCTGGATCGTGGCACGCATGCCCGCGCTGGTCCTAGACAGGCTGATCTCACTCGTGGTCCCACCGCTGTGCGCCGCCTGTCGCGAGCCGGAGCTCTCCGGGGTGGTCGTGTGCGCTTCCTGCCGGGCGTCGCTGGTCGCGCTTCCAGGCCCCCGGTGCGGCCGTTGCGGGGCGCCGGCGGTCGTGTCGTCGCCACGCTGCCCCGAATGCCGCGGGAGGGCACTTGCCTTCCGGACGGCCTGGTCGCCGTTCGCATATGAGGGGACCGCGCGCGATCTGGTGGCGGCGCTGAAGCTGCGCGCCGCGACGCGCGCCGCGGGATTCATGAGCACTGAGATCGCCTCCCGCGCGCCGCCGGGTCTTCTGCGAGGCACGCTGGTGCCGGTGCCCGCGCATCCGGCGCGGCGCCGCAGGGCCGGCATGAACCAGGCTGCGTGGCTCGCCCGAGAGCTGGGGCGGGTGGCGAGGCTGCCCGTCGCGGACGTGCTCGAGCGGACCCGGCGCAGTACGCCCCAGGTAGGGCTGGCACGGCGAGCCCGGCTCGTCAACGCGCGTGCTTCGGTCGAGGCCAAACGCGCGCCGCCCGGCGGACCCCTGGTACTCGTCGACGACGTCTATACGACCGGCGCGACGCTCGACGCCTGCGCGCGCGCGCTCAACGCGAGGGGCGGGGAGGAGGTGGTGGCGATCACGTTCGCGCGAGCGCTTCGCTAGCCGGCTTCGGCGCCCCTCCCATTAGGGCCTGAGGGGGGGATAGCATGGGACGGAACCGAGTCAGGAGGTTGGAGCGTGAGAATCGAGATCAGGGGTCGCAACACCACGGTCCCGGACAGCCTTCGCGCGCATGTCGAGGACCGCTTCGCCAAGGTCTCCAAGCAGGTCTCGGAGCTGGCGCGGCTCGACATCGAGCTGACCGAGGAGAAGAACCCGGGGATCGCGAACGGCAAGATCGCCGAGGCGACGCTCCAGCTGAAGGGAATCACGCTCCGCGCACGGGAGTCCTCGACCGATCTCCGCCATTCGGTCGACCTCGTCGCGGACAAGCTGACCCGGCAGGTGAAGCGCCATCGCGACAAGCGCCGTGCACGCCGGGAAAGGGCCACCGAGGCCACCCCGTAGCGGAGCCTGAGCGCCCGTCGGGGCGTCCAGGGACCACTGCTACGATCGCATTTCATGTCCAGGAAACTGATCGATCGTGCCCTGCGCCTCGGCGAGTCGGGGCAGTTCAAGCGCTACAGCGACCGCGTCGCGCGGATCAACGACCTCGAGCCCGAGATGGAGGAGCTCAGCGACGACGAGCTTCGCAAGGACGCGGACGAGCTGCGCGAGCACGCCCGCAACGGCGAGCCGCTCGGCGCCCTGCTGCCGGATGCCTTCGCGCTCTGCCGAGAGGCCGGCCGGCGCACGCTCGCCATGCGCCACTTCGACGTCCAGCTGATCGGCGGCATGGCGCTGCACGACGGCGCGATCGCCGAGATGAGGACCGGCGAGGGCAAGACCCTGGCCGCCACGCTGCCGATCTTCCTGAACTCGCTGGGCGGGGACAGCGTCCACCTGGTGACCGTGAACGACTACCTGGCGCGTCGCGACGCCGACTGGATGAGACCGATCTACGACGCGCTCGGCGTGAAGGTCGGCGTGATCCAGAACATGCAGGACTACGAGTCCAAGCGCCTTGCGTACCAGGCCGACGTCACCTACGGGACGAACTCCGAGTTCGGCTTCGACTACCTGCGCGACAACATGGCGACGTCGCTCGAGGAGCTCGTGCAGCGCGGCCACCCGTTCGGGATCGTCGACGAGGTCGACAACATCCTGATCGACGAAGCCCGCACGCCGCTGATCATCTCCGGCGCGCCTGAGGAGGCGGCCGACTGGTACAGCCAGTTCGCCCGCCTCGCGCGCACGCTCGAGGGCGTGCCGCGCATGGAGACGACCAAGGCCGAGCGCGAGGGCGAGGGCGAGCCCGAATGGGACTACGAATACGACGAGAAGCACAAGACCGTCTCGCCCACCGCGCGCGGGATCGCGAAGGCCGAGAAGTTCATCGGCGTCGAGAACCTCTACCTCGCCGAGCACGGCAACCTGGTCAACCACCTGGTCCAGTCGCTCAAGGCCCAATCGCTCTACAAGCGCGACAAGGACTACGCCGTGATCGACGGCGAGGTGATGATCATCGACGAGTTCACGGGCCGCATCCTGGAGGGCCGGCGCTGGTCCGAGGGCCTGCACCAGGCCGTCGAGGCGAAGGAGGGCGTGTCGGTTCGGGAGGAGAACCAGACGCTCGCGACGATCACGCTGCAGAACTACTTCCGCATGTACGACAAGCTCGCCGGCATGACCGGCACGGCGCTCACCGAGGCGAACGAGTTCGTGAAGATCTACAAGCTCAACGTGGTCGAGATCCCGACCAACCAGCCGATGGTCCGCGCCGACCACAACGATCAGATCTACAAGACCAAGGACGGCAAGTGGCGGGCGGTCGAGGAGGAGATCAAGGCGCGCCACGAGGCAAGCCAACCCGTGCTCGTCGGCACGATCTCGGTCGAGGTCTCGGAGCGGCTCTCCGATTCCCTGAAGAAGGCGGGCGTCAAGCACGTCGTCCTGAACGCGAAGCCGGAGCACGCCGAGCGCGAGGGCGAGACGATCGCCGAGGCCGGCCGCCCGGGCGCGGTCACGATCGCGACGAACATGGCGGGACGGGGCGTCGACATCAAGCTGGGCGGCAACGCCGAGCACATGACTCAGCTGGAGTTGCGCAAGCTCGGCGTGGAGCCGGGCGACGAGTCCTACCAGGAGACCTACGACCAGGTGTTCCCGAAGATCCAGGAGCAGGTGGAGGCGGACGAGGAGCGGGTCAAGGAGGCCGGCGGCCTGTTCATCCTCGGCACCGAGCGCCACGAGTCGCGGCGGATCGACAACCAGCTTCGCGGCCGCTCGGGGCGGCAGGGAGACCCCGGCGAGTCGCGCTTCTACCTCTCGGCGGAGGACGACCTCGTGCGGCTCTTCGCCGGCGATCGCATCTACCGCATCCTGGACCGGCTCGGGCCCGTCGACGAGGACGGCCGGGAGCAGCCGATCGAGGCCAAGATGCTGTCGCGCACGATCGAGAACGCTCAGAAGAAGGTCGAGCAGCAGAACTTCCTGATCCGCAAGCGCGTGCTCGAGTACGACGACGTGCTGAACCAGCAGCGCGAGGTGATCTACAAGTACCGCCGCGAGATCCTCGAGGGCCGCGACATGTCCGAGCCCGCCAAGGACGAGATGGAAGGCGTCTTCGAGCGGATCGTGCAGGAGTACACCCCCGGCGACTTCGTCGAGGACTGGGACGTCGACGGCCTCTTCGACCAGGTCAAGCTGATCTTCGAGCCGGGCTTCGGTCCGCGCGACGTGCAGGCCGACGCGCTCGACCGTCACGAGCTCGCCACGCGCCTGCACGAGGATGCGCTGCGCGTCTACGAGCTGCACGAGCAGGAGCTCGGCGAGGACCTGATGCGCAACCTGGAGCGGTTCGTCCTGCTGCAGATCATCGACACGCGCTGGCGCGAGCACCTGCTCGACATGGACTACGTCCGCGAGGGCATCCACCTGCGCGGCTTCGCCCAGAAGGACCCGCTGATCGAGTACAAGAACGAGGGCTTCTCGCTCTTCCGCGACCTCATGAACTCGATCTGGGAGGACTTCGCCCGCTACATCTTCCACGTCGAGCTCGAGATCGAGCCGACCCAGGCGGAGCTGCAGCGCGCCCCCGCCGGCCGCTCCAGCTCGACCCGCGGCCTGAGCTACTCGGGCGGCGGTCCCGAGCAGCCCTCGGCGCTCTACGAGGCGGCCGAGCAGGCCGGCGTGGCGGCCGCCGTGGCGGAGGAGGACGAGTACGCCGCGCTCCCCGAAGTCGAGACCCGGCACGTGGACGAGCGCGATCGGGTCGGCCGCAACGACCCCTGCTGGTGCGGCTCGGGCAAGAAGTTCAAGAAGTGCCACGGCGCGTAATGGCCGAGCTCCAGAACACGGAGCTGGCCCCGCGCGTCGCGAAGCTCCGCGACCAGCTGGCGCTGCTCGCGGACTACCTTTGACCCCGCTGAGCTAGAGCGCCGAGCGCTCTGCGCTCGAGGCGCAGATGCAGGAGCCGGGCTTCTGGGACGACCAGAGCCGCGCAGCTGCGGTGTCGGCCGAGCACAGCCGCGCGACCAGGAAGCTCGAGTCCTTCCGCTCGCTCGAGTCCGAGATCGGCGACCTCGAAGGGCTCGCGGACCTGGCCCAGGAAGACGAGTCGCTGGCCGCCGAGCTGACGGAGCAGGTCGCCGACGTCGAGCGGCGCCTCGACGCGCTCGAGGAGGAGCGGCTCTTCCAGGGCCGCTACGACGCGGGCGGGGCGGTCGTATCGGTGCACAGCGGCGCGGGCGGCACGGACTCGCAGGACTGGGCCGAGATGCTGCTTCGGATGTACCTGCGCTGGGCCGAGCGTCGTGGCTTCGACGTGGAGCTGAGCGAGGCCTCACCCGGGGAGGAGGCGGGCATCAAGTCGGCCACGTTCCTGGTGCGCGGCGAGAACGCCTACGGCCTGTTCTCGGCCGAGAAGGGCGTCCACCGGCTCGTGCGCCTGTCCCCGTTCGACGCCGCTCACCGCCGCCACACGAGCTTCGCGCTCGTCGAGGTCAGCCCGCTGGTCGAGAACGACGTCGACATCGACATCGACGAGAGCGACCTGCGGATCGAGACCTATCGGGCGTCGGGCGCCGGCGGCCAGCACGTCAACAAGACCGACTCGGCGGTGCGGATCACGCACGTGCCCACGAAGATCGTGGTGCAGTGCCAGAACGAGCGCTCGCAGTCGTCGAACAAGCAGACCGCGATGAAGCTGCTGCGCTCGAAGCTGGTCGAGCGCGAGGAGCAGCGCCGGCGGGAGGAGATCGCGCGCGAGAAGGGCGAGGCACAGGACGTCGCCTGGGGCTCGCAGATCCGCTCGTACGTGCTCCACCCCTACACGATGGTCAAGGACCACCGCACCGGCTTCGAGATGGGGGACGCCAACCGCGTGCTCGACGGCGACCTCGACGGCTTCGTCCACGAGTACCTCGTGAAGAGCGCCGGCAACGGCCGCGGCTAGTCCGACTCGGTCGTCACCTCGAGCCCGGTCGCGACGTTCGGCCGGCCGTTCAGCGTGTACTGGACGTCGACGTTGTCGTGCTTGCGGTAGGTGCCGGCGATCCCCAGGAACATCGAGGTCCAGCGCCAGAACCCGAGCCGCCCCTCCTGCGCGAGCGAGCGCGTGAAGACGAGGTGGTCGCCCTTGACGGTGTAGTCGGTGCCCTCACGCTGCTCGACGCCGTTCACGAACACGCGGAAAGGCGGCCTGACGGCGCGAGGCAGCCGCGCTTTCGACCTCGGCTCGGGCACGGGCCAAGAGTAGCGGCGCCAATACGATCCGCTGCGTGCTTTCCAAGGCCACCGAGGACCTGATCGAGCGCGCGCTCGCCGAGGACGTCGGGCCCGGCGACGTGACCACTGACGCGGTCGTGCCGCCGGGCATGCGCGCCGCGGGCGCGGATCGAGCAGAAGCAGCCGGGCGTCGTCTACGGCCTCGACGTCGCCGAGGCGGTTTTCCGGCGCCTCGACCCCTCGCTCGCGTGGCGTCCGCCGCCGCCACGGAAGGCGAATGGCTCGAGGAGCCGCCCGCCCGGGTGGTCGAGATCGAGGGAGATGCGCGGGCGCTGCTGACCGGCGAGCGAGTCGCGCTCAACTTCCTCCAGCACCTGTCGGGGATCGCGACCGCGACCGCCTCGTGCGTCCAGCTGTTGCGGGGCAGCGGCGTGGAGGTGCTCGACACCCGCAAGACGATCCCGGGCCTCAGGGAGCTCGAGAAGCAGGCGGTCGCCGCCGGTGGCGGGCGGAACCACCGCATGGGCCTGTATGACGCGGTGCTCGTCAAGGACAACCACGTGGCGCTCGCCGGCGGGATCCGCGAGGCGGTCCGCCGTGCGCTCGAGCGCCGGCCGGCCGGGCATGCCGGTCGAGGTCGAGTGCGATTCGCTCGCGGACGTGCGCGAGGCGCTGGAGGCGGGCGCCACGCACCTGCTGCTCGACAACATGGCGCCCGAGGAGATGCGCGAGGCGCGGGCGCTCGCGGGTGAAGACGTGGTGCTCGAGGCCTCGGGCGGCATCACGCCGGCCGCGCTCGGGGGGCTCGCAGGGCACCGGGCTACAATTCGTGTCCCTGGGTTTTCTCACCCATTCCGCTCCCGCTTTGGACCTGTCGATGACGATCGAGCCGATCGAGGCCCTTTGAAACCACTGCCGACGATCTCCCCGCAGGTGAATCCAAAGGCCGCCCCGATCGCGCTCGAGGACTTCGGGGCGATGCACGCGGAGGTGCGGGCGCTGGCGACCGAGCGGAACGCGGTCATCCTGGCGCACAACTACCAGCTGCCCGAGGTCCAGGACGTCGCCGATTTCGTGGGCGACTCGCTCGGCCTCTCGCGCCAGGCGGCCGCCACGGAAGCTGACGTGATCGCCTTCTGCGGCGTGCACTTCATGGCCGAGACCGCCTCGATCCTCTCGCCGCAGAAGAAGGTCCTGATTCCCGATCTCGACGCCGGCTGCTCGCTGGCCGACTCGATCACGGCCGACCAGCTTCGCGCGTGGAAGCGCGAGCACCCGGGCGCGATCGTCGTGATGTACGTGAACACGTCCGCCGAGGTGAAGGCGGAGACCGACTACTGCTGCACCTCGTCGAACGCCGTCAAGGTCGTCGAGCACGTGTTTCGCGAGCACGGCGAGGACACCGAGGTGCTGTTCGGCCCCGACATGTGGCTGGGCGCCTACGTGGCGCGCGAGACGGGCCGCCGACTGCAGGTCTGGGACGGCGAATGCCACGTGCACGCCGGGATCAGGCCGGCGGACATCGATGCGCTCAGGGCATCGGAGCCCGAGGCTGACTTCCTGGTGCATCCCGAGTGCGGTTGCACGACGCAGGTGATGGAGTACGTGGCGGCCGGCGACGTGGCGGCCGACGAGACCTACTTCCTCTCGACCGAGGGCATGATGCGCCACGCGCACGAGTCCGAGAAGGACACGATGATCGTTGCCACCGAGACGGGGATCCTGCACCGCATGGAGCTGGACAGCCCCGGCAAGCGCTTCATCCCGGCGAACCAGGGCGCGGTCTGCAAGTACATGAAGATGATCACGCTCCCGAAACTGCGCGACTCACTGCGCGAGCTGAAGCCGGAGGTGCGAGTTGCTCCGGAGATCGCGGAGCGGGCGCGGATTCCGATCGAGCGCATGGTGGCGATTTCGTAGCAACGAAAAGCGGGGCCGCATGCAGCCCCGCTTTTCAACCAACGCTTCGCTCCTGCTGCTAAGCGACCAGCTCGATCTCCTCGAACACGGCCTTGCCGTTGCCGAGCTTGACCTCGGCCTCCTGGACCACGGCGCCCTCCTTCAGCGCCCCGGCCGGGCAGGATTCGCCGTCCGACTCGTTGTCGCCGTGCTTGCCTTCGTTGTCGTCGCCGTCGGACTCGTCGTCGCCCTCGTGGCGCAGCGACCTCTCATCATGGTCTTCTGAGCCCGAGTCGTCGTCTCCCTCGGTGTCGCATTCCACCTCGGTGTCGGGTGTCACGAAGCCCGTGACCGAGCCCCCGCCGAGCAGGTTGATGGTCAGTTCACCCGTCGTCGTGTTGTACGAGGCGACCGTCCCGGCCTTCTCGTCGCCGTCCTCGACGCCGTCGTTGTCGCTGTCGTCGTCGCGCGGGTCCATCTGAGCGCGGTACTCACCACGGTTCTTGAGGCCGTCGTGGTCCTGGTCCTTGCGCGCCTGACTGACCTTCAGCGACAGCTTGTGCCGCTTCTCCCAACGGTCGGGGATCCGGTCGTTGTTGCGGTCGCGCGCCTGCGAGGGCGCCGCAAAGGCTGCGAGTGCCGCAACCGCGGCCAGCAGGCAGATTCCGAGTAAACGCGTGGATCGCATTCGTTGGCTCCTCATCCTTGGGGTCAAGGGTTCTGTGTCCTGCAACAGCCCAGCTCTACAAACATCACGCTTTGGATCGGCCGGCCGGTCCGCGGCATGCAGCCCGCCTACGGCTCAGGGGGCGCTTCCGGCGGCGAACCGGGCCCGCTCGAGTCCTCAGGCGAATCCGAGCCCTCCGAGTCGTCCGGCGCTCCGGACGGGCCTTGGCCGCTCGAGTCGCTCTCCTCGGAGCCCTCGTCAGGCTCGTCGGTCCGATTCCTCGTGCGAGGCCTTGTGCGGTTCCTCCGGCTCCGAATCCCCGCCGCCTTCATGATCGTCGCGATCGTCGCGATCTCCGCGCGGGCGCTCGTGGCGCGATCCGTCGTCGTGATCGTCGCCCCGTTCCCGCGAGCCTGACTCGGGCTGTTCGCGCCAACCTTGCCGGTCTCCGCCCGCTTCGGCGCGCTTCGAGACGACTTTGGACGGGGGCGCGCGAGGAGAGAGCCACGCGTGGCTCCGCGCGCGGGGCGCCCGCTGCGGGCGCCGCTGCAGCATGCGCCTGCGTGCGGTTCTGGCGCTCACGGTCGGCCCGGCGGTGCTCCTGGGTGACCAGGCCGCCCGCGCCGGTCGCGATCGCGCCCGTGGCCAGCAGCGCGGTCCCGGCCTTCAGGATTCCGGCTCCGGCGGCCCCGCCGGCCACCGGCGTCGCCGACTCGGTCCGGGCCGGCGGCGCGAAGGTCGGCCAGGGAAAGCCAGCGCAGCGCCCAGACCGGCACCAGCACGCCGCATGCGTCCCGCAGCCGGGTGCGGGCGCGATGCACCAGCTGGCGCACGACGGGGGTGGTCGCGCTCATGCGGCTGGCGATCTCCTCGTAGCTGCGGCCCTCGAGCTCGTGGGCCACGATCGCCGTCCGCTGGCGCTCCGGCAGCTCGCCGATGCTCTGGACCAGGCGCTCCACCCGCAGCTTCTCCTCCAGCACGTCCGGTGGCTGGGGGACGCCGTCGAACTGCTCGTCGAGCTGCTCGGTGTGGCGCCCTCTGCGGCGTAGGGTGTTCACCGCGATGTTGTGCGAGATCCTGTAGAGCCACGGCCTGAGGTCGATGTCGCGATCGTCGCGACGAAGGGCCCCGAGAGCGTTGGCGAAGGTCTGCTGGAGCGCGTCCTCGGCCTCGTCCGGGCCCAGCAGGCGCCGGCAATAGGTGAAGAGCGGAGCGCGGTAGCGCTCCACGATCACCGAGAACGCGGCACCGGAGCCGGCGCGCGTGAGCGCCACCAGGCGGCGGTCGCTCTGCAGCCGCAGCGCGGAGCGGGACAGGGTCGCGCGCAGCCCGGCGCGTCCATTCGCTGGCTTTTTGGAGACCGAGCTCAAAGAGGCCCTCACACCTTAAACAGGCGTGTATCGGGAAAATCGCGTGCCGGAGTACCCGGCACGCACGCTATTTGCGGCTTTTGGACGGGTATTCGAGCGGAACGGGACTAGTCCGCCCCGCCGCCTTCGGCGTGCAGCGCAGGGCACGGCTCGCGCCGCTCCCAGAGGTGCTCGAGCGTCTCCCGGTCGAGGTCCGGGCGGTCCAGGAGCTGGCCGTCGAGCACCTGCAGCCACTCCCACTGGCAGTCGCACTTGGCCGCCACCCGGTGCTGCTTGGCCGTTCGCCGCAGCATGTAGAGGTAGTCGTGGGCGGGTCCCAGCTTGGGCAGCTCGCCGGTGTCCTCCGAGACCGGGGCCACCGCCTCCTCGCTGTCCGGGCCCAGGTGGTGACGATGTCGCTCATCGAGAGGATCCCGATCACCTTGTGCTCCTCGACCACCATCAGGTGGCGGAAGTGGCCCGCGACCATCGTGCGCGCGGCGCGCTCGAGCGTCCAGTCGGAGGTCGCCGCGATCACGTCCATCGTGAGGTAGTCGCGCACCGTGTGCTTGCGCGGGTCGGCGTCCTCGGCCATCGCGCGGCCGACGTCGGCCTCGGTGATGATGCCGGGATCGCGCGAATCGAGGTCGATCACGGCCAGCGCCGTGACGCCGCGGTCACGCATCATGCGAGCCGCCTCTTCGAGCGTCTGGTCGGTCGTGATCGTGACGACGCTGCCGCCGTGGAGGGCGTCGGCGACGGTCATGCGCCTGAGCTCTTGCGGGAGCTGCATAGAAAGACAATTTGGACGCTCGGGCGAGCGCTAAGTCAAGCGCAATCGTGCTCGCGGCTTCACGCCGTCCGATCACCGGATCGAAAGCGCTCGCCGCAAAAACGGCCCAAGCACGACTTCTTCGCCCAACTCCTGTTAAAAATCCCCTGCTTGTGAGCGCAATCGAAGAGACAATGAGCCTCGCGAGGCGCGTGAAGCCCATGCCCGTGCGGCCGCGCCGCTGTTGCAGCTGCGCGACGCGACCGTCGTCTACCAGGGCGGCAACGTCGGGCTCGACGGCGTCTCGCTCGCCATCGAGCGAGGCGAGTTCGCCTTCCTCGTCGGGCGCCACCGGCTGCGGCAAGTGCACCTTCATCCGCCTGCTGATGCGAGAGGTCGACCCGGCGCGCGGCCAGGTGCTGATCGCCGGCACGGACATCGGCGCGATGCCGCGCAAGAAGGTGCCGAAGCTTCGCCGGAACATCGGCGTCGTCTTCCAGGACTACAAGCTGCTGCCGAACCGGACGGTCTACGACAACGTCGCCTACAGCCTCCAGGTGATCGGCGAGTCGCGCTCGAGCATCCGCGCGAAGGTGCCCGAGATCCTGCGCCTGGTCGGGCTCTCGACGAAGCTGCACGACTACCCCGACGAGCTCTCGGGCGGCGAGCAGCAGCGCGTGTCGCTCGCGCGGGCGTTCGTCAACCACCCGCCGCTGCTGCTGGCGGACGAGCCGACCGGCAACCTCGACCCCGAGACCTCGATCGGGATCATGCAGCTGCTCTACCGGATCAACCGCACCGGCACGACCGTGATCGTCGCCACGCACGACCGCGAGATGGTCGACCGGATGCGCCGCCGCGTGATCGAGCTGAGCAGGGGCGCGTCGTGCGCGACCAGCGCGGCGGCTCTACCGGACCGACGAGTCGACCGAGTTCCACGTCACGGCCGCGAGCACAGGCGAACGGCGTCCGATGAGGATCTTCTTCCTCCGGGAGGCGCTGCGGGCGCTGCAGCCGCAATGCCGCGCCGAGCCTGGCGGCATTCGCGACCGTGCTGATCACGACGCTCGTGCTGGGCGTCTTCATCCCGGTGGTGCGCGCCGCGACCGCGAAGACCAACGAGGTCCGCAACAAGATCGAGCTCGAGGTCTTCATCCACGACGACGCCACCAAGGCCGAGGTGCGCCGAGCTCGGCAACATGATCCGCGAGATCCACCACGTCGAGAGCATCGAGTTCGTCAGCAAGGCCGAGGCGCTCCGGATCCTGCAAGCAGCGGCTCGGCGAGAAGGACGACCCGATCACCGAGGACCTGCCGGGCAACCCGCTGCCGGCCTCGTACCGGATCAAGCTCGACGACCCGGGCAACGTCTCGGCTGGTCGAAGAGCAGCCTCGCGCCGCGCGGCGCCGACGGCAAGCCGCGCTACATCAGCCCGGCGATCGACGAGGTCAAGGACCGCGAGGACGACACGAAGAAGATCCTCTCGGCCACCAGCACGATCAAGATCCTGCTCGCCGCGCTCGCTGCTCTGCTGGTGCTCGCCTCGGTCCTGCTGGTCGCGAACACGATCCGGCTCTCGATCTTCGCCCGCCGGCGCGAGGTCGAGGTGATGCGGCTGGTGGGCGCGACCAACTGGTTCATCCGCTGGCCGTTCGTGATCGAGGGCCTGATCGTCGGGCTTCTTCGGCGCGCCGGTCGCGGTCGTGCTGCTGTGGGTCGCGAAGGTGACGGTCGTCGACCCGTGGTCGGACCGCTTCGCGCTGATCGCGGCGCCGCAGACGATCAGCTTCACGCTGCTCGTCGCTGCTGCTGCTGGCCGCCGGCATGGCGGTCTCGGCGCTCGGCTCCGGCCTCACGCTGCGGCGCTTCCTGCGCGTCTAGCGAATCGCGAACCAGGCGGTGGCCGGCGGGACGCCGTCGGTACGATCGCGTGCGTGACGGGCCGAGTGTCGAGACCGGTGATCCGGGCGCTCGCGGCGCTTGCCGCCGTGCTCGCGACCCTCGCTGCCGGCCTGTACCTGGGCGGCCATCCGGCGGACCTCCCGGAGCTTCCTGCGCGACGTGTTCGTCGAGGACAGCGCGTCGCTCAGCTCGGAGGCGACCGACCTGATCGAGGACAACTTCACCGCGAGGTCTCCGAGCAGCGCTCGAGAACGCGTCGCTCCGGGGCATGGTGCGCTCGCTGACGACCGCTTCTCGCACTACTTCACGCCCGCGCGAGAACAAGCGTCTTCGAGCAGTCCACGAGCGGCGAGTTCTCGGGCGTCGGCATGACGGTCGTGGAGCGCAAGCGCGGGCTGCTGGTCACCGGCGTCTTCAAGGACTCGCCGGCGAGGCGCGCCGGGATCAGGCCGGGCGACCTGATCACGCAGGTCAACGGCAAGTCGATCGCGCGGCGAGTCGAGCGAGCGTCTCGACCGCGCCGCATCAAGGGCAAGCCGGGCACCTTCGTGCGGCTCACGATCGAGCGCCGCGGCGCCCGGACCGCGCACGCTGCGCGTCAAGCGCGCGCGCATCAAGGTGCCGGTCGTGAGCCGAGGCTGCGTCGAGCGGGCGGGCAAGCGAAGCTCGGGCGTCGTCGCGCTCGCGTCGTTCACCTCCGGCGCGCACGCGCGAGCGTCGCGAGCGAGATCCGCGCGGCTGCTCGCAGCGCGGGGCCGAGGGGTTCGTGCTCGACCTGCGCGCCAACGGCGGCGGCCTGCTCGACGAGGCGGTGCTCGTCTCGAGCCTGTTCGTCCCGAGCGGCATGATCGTGACGACCAAGGGCCGCAAGCGCCCGAAGCGGGTGTTCGAGGCGACCGGCGACGCGATCACGCGCAAGCCGATCGTGGTGCTCGTCGACCGCGGCACCGCCAGCGCCTCGGAGATCGTCACCGCCGCGCTGAACGAGCGGCTCGGCGCGCCGGTCGTCGGCCGGCGGACGTTCGGCAAGGGCGTGTTCGGCCAGGTGTTCGAGCTCTCCAACGGCGGCGCGCTCGACCTGATCGTCGGCAACTACTTCACGCCGGACGGCGAGACATCAACCGGAAGGGCATCGCGCCCGACGTGCGCGCCACGGACGACCCGCGACCAAGCCGGGACGAGGCGCTCGACCGCGCGCTCGAGCACGCTCGCCACGACCGCGTCCCGCGGATGAGCACGGACCCGCTCCGACGGCGGTCGCGTCGGAGTGCTCGAGCGGCGCGGGCGCTTCACGGTCGTCGAGCCGTTCTTCGAGCGCGGCCGCCGCATCACCGTCGACGTCGGCGGCGCGGCGACGTGAACGTCGGGCGATCTGGTGCTCGTGCGGTTCACGCGGCAGCGGCCGCGCCGCAGGTCGTGCGCTCGCTCGGCCGGCCGGACATCGCGCGCGACGTGGTCGAGGCGCTGCTCGTCGACCGCGGCTACGACCGCGGCTTCGACGCCGCGGTCGAGCGAGAGGCGGCCGAGGCGGCACAATCGGAGGACCGTGCCGCCGCCGCGACCTGACCGCCCTGCCCGACGTTCACGATCGACCCGGCGAGCGCGCGCGACTTCGACGACGCGATCTCGGCCGAGCGCGACGGCGACGGCGGTGCGCCTCTACGTGCACATCGCCGACGTCGCCGCGTACGTCGCCGGCGGGCTCGGCGATCGACCGCGAGGCCGAGCTCGCGGGGCAACAGCGTCTACGTGCCCGGCACGGTCGAGCCGATGCTGCCGGCGGCGCTGTCGAGCGATGCCTGCAGCCTCGTCCCGGGCGAGCCGCGCAGGACCGTGACGGTCGAGATCTCGATCGGGCGCCGACGGGCAGGTCGGCAAGGCGTCGTTCTACCGCAGCCTGATCCGCTCCGACGCGCGCCTCACCTACGAGGAGGTCGACCGGCTGTTCGCCGGCGAGGGCCGCGCGCCCGAGGCCGTCGCCGAGCCGCTGGCGCTGGCGCGCGCGGTCGCGGCCGCCTTGAAGCGAGCGCGCGTGGCGCGCGGCGCGCTCGGCGTCGAGACCTCCGAGCCCGAGTTCGAGTTCGACGACCGCGGGCACGTCGTCGCGGCGCGCGACGTCGTGCAGACCGAGGCGCACGGCCTGATCGAGCAGCTCATGATCTGCGCCAACGAGCAGGTCGCGGAGCGGCTCCAGGCGGCGCGGCAGCCGGCGATCTACCGGGTGCACGAGCAGCCCGAGCCGGCCGCGGTCGAGCACCTGGTCGCCCAGCTCGAGAGCCTCGACGTGCCGACGCCGCCGCTGCCGGCCCAGCTCACGCCGCGCGCGCCGGCGAGCTCGTCGGCGAGATCAGCGTGATGGTGATGGAGTATCTGGCCGCGACCGGCAGGCGCGGCGCGCGCGCTCACGTCGCTGGTCCTGCGCTCGCTCAAGCAGGCCGATCTACTCGCCGCAGAACATCGGCCACGCCGGGCTCGCGAGCGCGGCCTACTGCCACTTCACCTCGCCGATCCGCCGCTACCCCGATCTCTGCGTGCACCGCGCGCTGCTGGCCGCCGGCGGGCGAGGACGAGCATCCGCCGCGGACGCACGAGCTCGACGAGATCGCGGCCCACTCGACCGCGACCGAGCGCGCAGGCGATGGCGCTCGAGCGCGACGCCGACGACATCTGCCTCGCGTTCCTGCTCGAGCGCGAGCTCGCCGAGCATGGCTGGGAGCGGCGCTTCGAGGGCGAGGTCACCGGCGTGATCGGCGCCGGCGCCTTCGTCAGCTTCGTGCGCGTCGCGGGAGGCGCCGCCGTGCGAGGGCTTCCTGCCGGCGCGGCGGATCGGCGGCGACTGGTACGACCTGAACGAGGAGCAGACGGCGCTGGTCGGGCGAAACACCGGACGCCGGCTGCGCCTCGGCGATCCCGATCGACGTGCGTCGTCCGCTCGGTCGAGCCGGCGCGCGGGCGCATCGACCTCGAGCCGGCGGCGCGTCTCGCCGCGGCGCCCACATGAGCAAGCGCTCGAAGGGCCGCAAGCCGGGCGGGTCGGACGTCGGCGACCAACCGCCAGGCGCGGTTTCGCTACCACCTGCTCGAGAAGTGGGAGGCGGGCATCGCGCTCCAGGGCAGCGAGGTGAAGTCGCTGCGCGACGGCAAGGCGAACCTCAAGGACTCCTACGCGCTCGTCCGCGACGGGGAGGTCTGGCTTCACAACTGCCACATCGCGCCCTACGGGCCGGCGGCCGGCGACGGCCACGACCCCGAGCGCCCGCGCAAGCTGCTGCTGCACAAGCAGCGAGATCGAGCGGCTGATCGGCAAGACGCAGGAGAGGGGGCTCACGCTGGTCCCGACGCGGATCTACTTCTCGGGCCCGCGGGCGAAGGTCGAGCTCGCGCTCGCCAGCGGCAAGGAGCAGCGCGACAAGCGCGAGACGATCCGCGAGCGCGACCAGCGCCGCGAGATGGAGCGCGCGCTCAAGTACAGGAACAGGTAGAGGAACGTCGGCACCGCTGCAGTGCCTGAGGCGGCTGGACGTTTGTTCTAGGGAACGCGCCCAGGCCGAAAGCCGCGTGCGCCCGTGCCGATATGCGCAAAGACCCCTCGCAGCTCACAAGGCTGCAAACCCGGCGGCGCGCCTGATCCCCCTCCGGTGCGCCGCCGTTCCCTTTCTGGGACGGGTAGGCCAGACCCGGGAGCGTCCTTCGACCACAGTCTAGACGTCGCCGAAGTCGCGCTCGATGTGCGTCTCGGCCATGCCGAACGCGAGCAGGCCGGCGAGCGCCAGGTAGACGGCGGCGACCAGCAGCGCGGCTGTGCGGCGGCACCTGTAGTACTCCTGCGCCTCCGGCGACTTGCGCTCCTGCCAGCGCCGCCAGGTCTCCAGCCCGCCGAACAGCACGATCAGCAGCATGATCGGGTTCGGGAACACGAACATCGAGCGCGACCAGCGCCGCGAACCCGACGATCCACATCCACGGCGACAGCGCCGCCATCGCGCGGCCGCCGTCGAGCGGCACGACCGGCAGCAGGTTGAAGAGGTTGAGGAAGAAGCCGGTGAACGCGAGCGCCCGGAGAGGTCGTTGTCGGTCGCGACGCGAGCCAGGCAGCGCCGCCGCGCCGAGGCTGCCGAGGATCGGCCCGGCGAGCCCGACCCGCGCCTCGGCGAGCGCGTTGCTCGCCGAGCGACTCGCCCAGATCACGGCGCCGAGGAACGGGATGAACATCGGCGCCGACGCCTTCGACGCCCTCGCGCCGCAGCTGGATCACGTGGCCCATCTCGTGCACGAGCAGCAGCAGCACGAAGCCGACCGCGAACTTCCAGCCCCAGATCAGCGAGTAGGCGGCGATCGAGACCAGCATCGTGCCCGAGGTCGTGAACAGCTTGATCTTCGGCAGCAGCAGGAGCAGCGCCTTGAGCTTCGCGCCGAACTTCACGAGCAGCGAGGCGCCAGCGCGCCGAGGGGCGCGAAGACGCGCCGCCAGTCGAGCCGCGGTCGGCCCGAGCCGGGATGGATCGGCCCCTCGGGGACCGGGCGTGGGCCGGTGCGACTGTGTGCTCGCTGGACTCCATCAATTGCCTCCGTAGTCCAGGCTAGCTACGCGCAAAGCTGTCAGGCGCTCACTGCCTCCGGTGGCTCAGAACTCCCGGTCTTCGTCGTCCACTGTGCCGCCCCCGTTGGGGTCGACCCAGGGGAAGACCGACTCGAACACCGTGCAGTTGATGCAGAACGGGCTGTTCATCGTGTCCCCGCACCGCGCTGGTGACGGACCACTTCATCGTGCCCACCTCGTTGAACGGACCGGCGGCCACGCTTTCGTCTGCGAGCGTCACCCCGACCGCGGTGCCGCCGTTGACGAGCTCATCGGCGATCTGAGGAAGCTCTGGGTCGCGCCGACATACGTGTCGGCGGCGAGGTCCACCGTACCAGGTGACGTCAGCTCTGAGTTGAGCGGATCCGTGCGCTCAGCTGCGGAGTTCCGGTAGATCAACGAGCGAATCGTTCGCGTTGGCGTCGTACTTGACGTCCGCGATGATGCCGACCGTCACGCATCCGGGAGGGCGCCGGGGCGCACAGCTGGCCGGCGCTGCGCCGTTCCACCGAGCATCACCGTGTTCGGATTGATCGGCGCCGACGAGAAGGTGACCGTGTCGCCGCTGTCCGCCTTGCCGGCGACGTTGCCCGGGCCATTCTCCACCTGCACGTCCATCTGGCTGAGGTTGATGGTCAACCCCGGAGACGTTTGCGTGTTCCCGGCGGCGTCGCGGGCGACGGCCGTGACCACATGCTGTCCCTGGGGCACGCCGAGTGGTTCCCCTACATCGTGGTGAACGGGTCTTCCGAGATTTCAGGGTCCCCACCGTGTTCCCGTCGACCTTGAACTGGACGCCGTCGACGCCGAGGTTGTCGAGCGCGCGCGCGGTCAG
>CAVWYB010000024.1:0-13538 GCA_963759145.1 uncultured Solirubrobacterales bacterium | reverse complement strand
TTGCGTTCGAGCGTCCGTTCGCAGGTTCGCGGCCTCCTTCAACGCCGCTCTGAGCAGCGATCAGCTGATGCGGGCTGCGAGCAGGCAGAGATCGTCGGTCAGGGTGCCGTACGCCCGATGGCCGCTAGGCGCCGCCGAACGGTCGGTCGTCATTCAAGGCGGATACGTTGGGCCGTACTGCTGACGCGCCCGCTCGCGTCCAAACCCAGGAGTGGTGAGGGTGTCCGTTTGAGGTCCCTCATCCGGAATCTCAATGGGGCGGGCGGGTGTTACGGGACACCCGCCGAGATGCCACCTCGACGCTGGCTACCCGCGGACCGGGTGCGTGTACGGGTCAGGGACGCCGCGGTTGGCCTGCGTCGGGGACGAGGTGACTCGGGGGTCCTTGACGGCCTGCTAAGCGCTCTGGTTGACATGCACCTATGTGGCTGCCTATATGCGCGTTGACGATGCCGATGGACGCCGTCTTCAAGGCGCTCGCCGACCCCTCGCGCCGGCAGCTGCTCGATCGTCTCAACGCGCGCAACGGGCAGAGCCTGCGCGAGCTGTGTAATGGCTTGAGCATGGCGCGCCAGTCGGTCACCAAGCACCTCGCTGTGCTCGAGGCAGCCGGTGTGGTGACCACGAGCCGGCGGGGGCGGGAGAAGCTGCACTTCCTCAACGCGGCGCCCATCAACGACATCGCCGAGCGTTGGATGGACCGCTACGACCGCGCGCGCGCCGAGGCACTCGCCGACCTTAAACGAGGACTGGAGGACCGCCCGATGAGCGAGACCGAGTTCGTCTACACCACCTACATCGCAACAACGCCCGAGCGGCTGTGGCAGGCGCTCACCGATCCCGCTTTCACGCGGCGCTACTGGGGTGCCGAGCTTTACTCCGATTGGCAGGTCGGCTCCCCGGTGCTGTGGAAGGAAGGCCTCGACGAGGAGCCGCGCGACCTCGGCCAGGTCGTCCTCGAGGCTGAACCTCAGCGGCGCCTGTCCTACAGCTGGCACCACCCGCGGCCCTACCACGCCGAGATGCTCGGCTGGTCCGCGGAGCGCCTGGCCGAGGCGCAGCGCGAGCCGCGCTCGCGCGCAACGTTCGACCTCGAGCCCGCCGACGACGCGGTCAAGCTGACCGTCACCCACGACGGCTTCGCGCCCGGAAGCCCGATGCTCGACGCCGTCAGCGCAGGCTGGCCACAGCTCCTCGCCAACCTCAAGACCCTGCTCGAGACGGGCGACACCATGCATGCAGCGCCGGTCCGCCCAGCCGGCGGGCGCTGAGGAGCCTCAGAGCTGAAGACCCTGCGGATGCGCATCGAGGACGACGGTGAGGACGACGTCGTGCTCAAGTAGCGCCTTGAGTGCGCAAACCATGAAGGTGAAGCCGCCGGTGGAGTCAGCGGCGCGGGCTCCGACCTCGTCGCCGTCGCCGGTGTGCCCGGTCTCGGTGACGCGAACGTAGGTGGCGTCGTCGCCATAGGGGACGAAGCGAAACTCGACCGTCGTGGTTTCGTCGTCATCGCCCCAGTCGATGAGGATCCGGCTGTGTCTTCGATCTCCTTGACCCAGACCTTCGCCCAGACGCCGTACATCTCCCATACCCATCGGACGGTCGCCCCGCGAACAAGCTTGCCGCTGCTCTTGGTAAACCAGAACCGGGTCGTGATGGCGGGGTCGACGAGGGCCTGGAACACATCGCCGGGCGGCCGGCGAACCAGCATCCCCACCTCGACCGACGGGGCATGCGTGAGCTGGAGGTCGTCCCCGGGCATGCGTTGCACCTCCCTGCGGGCGCGCGCCCGCGACAGTCGCCACTGCCCGCAGGCTGCTCCGTTCGTCGCAAAGCGGCAGCGGGACCGGCACTATCGAGTTCCATGGAGGCTGTTGCACAAAGGTGGATGTGTTTATCGCTGACGCGGTAGGAAGTGCTGGTGCCGCCGCCGCGTAAGCCTCGGGACTGGGATGACCGGACGGGCCATGTCGGGCCTCTGGAGCCAGGCAGCCACGAGTACGTCGCGCACATCGAGGGTCGGCGCAGCGTTGTCGAGGATCACGGCGAGCCGTTTGACGGGGTAGAGGCGGCCGTCGCGTGGGCGAGGGAGCGAGCGCCGGTGGTATTGGTGCGCCTCGATGGCGAGCAGGTCCGGCGCTCAGCCGGCGAGCGGTCTTTCGCGCCTGAACCGTGGCTGCCACCGTGGCCGCCTGAGTGAGCTCGCGGCCGGGTCTGTCCGGCGGCGATTAAGACGATGCCGGCATGCCGCAGAACTTCTTGGCGTGTGATCGCGAGCAGGAGTTGTTGTTGCCGCCGAGCCTGCGTGAGTGGCTGCCTGAGGATCACCTCGCGTGGTTTGTGATCGATGCCGTGGCGCGGGTCGATCTGGCCGCGTTTTATGCCGCCTATCGCGCCGACGGGCATGGGCGGGCGGCGCATGATCCGGCGATGATGGTGGCGCTGTTGCTCTACTGCTACGCGGTCGGTGAGCGGTCGTCGCGGCGGATCGAGCGGCGCTGCGTCGAGGATGTCGCCTACGCGCGTGATCTGCGCCAACCAGGTGCCCGATCACACGACGATCGCGCGGTTCCGCCAGCGCCATGAGATCGCGCTGGCCGACCTGTTCGGCGAGGTGCTTGGGCTGTGCGCCGAGGCCGGCCTGGTCGAGGTCGGGGTGATCGCGATCGACGGGACGAAGGTTCACGCGAACGCGTCTGAGCGCGCCACGCTGCGATTACGAGCAGATCGCGCGCGAGATCCTTGCCGAGGCCGACGCGGTCGATCGCGAGGAGGACGAGCGCTTCGGTGAGCGCCGCGGCGACGAGCTGCCCGAGCAGCTGGCGACGGGCGAGGGGCGCGCGAAGTGGCTGGCGGAGGCCAAGCGTCGCCTCGAGCAGCGGCGGGCCGAGGAGGCCCGGCCGATCCCGGCCTCACGCCCGCAGCGGCTGCGGGAAGCCAAGCGCCGGCTGGAGGAGGAGCTCCAGACCGAGTGTCGCGCGAATGAGGCCTATGAGGCCTACCGCGCGCGCGGGGTGATGCGCAACGGGCGGCGGCTGGGCGCGCACTCGCCACCGAAGCCCTACACGCCGCCGGCGACACCGCAGGGCAAGATCAACACGACCGACCCCGACTCGCGCAACGTCAAGACGCTGCGCGGGTGGGTGCAGGGCTACAACGCGCAGGCCGCGACCAACGAGCACCAGATCGTGATCGCGGCCGAGCTGACCAACTCCTCAGCGGACTTCGGGCAGATCGAGCCGATGGTCGACGCCGTTCGCCGCGAGCTGCGCACGGCCGGCGTCGCCGAGCTCCCCGAGGTCGTGCTCGCGGATGCCGGCTACTGGCACCAGGTCCAGATGCAAGCGCTCGCCGGCGACGGGATCGCGGTCCTCATCCCGCCCGACGCCAAGAAGCGAAAGGGCGCCCGGCCGGGTTGGGACGGCGGCCTTTACGCGTTCATGCGACGCGTGCTGGCCACCCCCGCCGGCGCAGAGCTCTACGGCAAACGCACCGCGATGATCGAGCCGGTCTTCGCCGACACCAAGTTCAACCGCAAGATCGAGCGCTTCCAACGCCGCGGCAGAGCCGCCTGTCGCTCGGAATGGCGACTGATCACCGCCACCCACAACCTCCTGAAGCTCTGGCGGCACACCACCACGCCGGCGGCGGCCTGAGGCCGCGTCCGCCCGGATAACCCAGCGCCGCGCACTTGCCACCAACACCCAACGTTCCCGCGGGAACGCCGGACGGCGTTCGCATTTACGCAACAGCCTCCATGCCTCGAGGCGATAGCGACGCTCCACAGGCTCGGCACCTCTGCGCAGTGCCGCTAATCGCGCGACGCAGCAGTGGACGTTGGCCTAGCGGGCAAGCCGTCATCGACGTGACGCTCGCTTGTCTGCAGCGTGTTAGCCGGCCGCGGCTCGGTGAGCCTCGCCCCGAGGCTCGGTGAGCCTGCCCCCAACGTACACAGATCGGAGAAAGCTCATGCCCCAGCCTAAGCAGCCCGTCACCGACGATTCCATTCAGGTCCGGCAGCTCAGCCATTACCAGTTCACCTGGGTCGCCGGTGAGGCGAACGCACCCGGTACGTGGACGCTGCAGCTCGTGCTCGACCAGGGGGCGTGGGAAGAAGTGCTCACACTGGACCCCGACGACGCGGACAACCTGCAGGACATGCTCTCGACCGCGTCGGTCGTGCACTACGACGTTCGCCGGCGGACTCTCATGTTCGGAACAACGCCGGTCGGGAGCGCGTAGCCGAACGAACGCGAGCACCGCAGCCTGCGACGGCATGACCTATGTCCCCGCGCGCGAGATCGTGGCGGTCGTCCGACGCCGTTTTGCGCCCGAACCGCTAGACCCCTCGGCGCGACTCGCGCCCGCTCGGTGGCCGGCGACCGTCTTGGCGTAAGGTCGGCGGTATGTCGGAGGCCGAGACGCCGCCGGCAGCGCAACTTGAGCGCGGCCCCACGAACGGCTCAGGCGCGCCGGATGGATGACGAAGGCGCTGCGGCCTGGTATCGGCCCGCTGCGGCCGCGAGCTGGCGGTTTCTGGCGATCGCCGCGACACCGCACAGGGGCCGCCGCGCTCGAAGGCGGCCTCGAAGAACTCGTCGGCGAAATACGCGACGAGTCACAGCGCCGCACCGCATGAGCTAAGCGGCGCTCAGTACCACTTGCCCTTCGCAAACCCACCAAAGGCGATCAGACCCACCAGCGCGATGATCAGCCCGATCCAGAAACTCCACACGATCATCAGCACGATGCCGACGATCACGAGAATGCCGCCGAGTCCGATGCCCCCGGTTTTGCCGCCTGTTCGTTCTCCAGCCATCTCGTTCTCCTGGGTTGTCTGGGGCTGACACGCGAGCCGCGCTGCCGAGCGCAGAACATCGCACTCTTCTCCGTGTTCGCTCTTGCTCCTCTCGCAAACCTCCCGCGCGCCGTTGGATCCGAAGCGGACGCTGCCCCAAGCGATGAAGCCCTCGCGCGCCTCAGCGTGAAGTCGCTGCGCTTCCCACCGAGCCGCCAGATCACATCCGCGGTTTGCCGGTCGAGCTTGTAGACCGCGTTGCTGTGGCGCGCCGAGAGCACCAAGTTGCCGTCGGCATCAAGGTCGATCGAGTTCAGGTGGTAAGGGTCGTGCACCTTGCCGCGGGCACGCGGCGTCGGCCGATAAGACTCCCAGAGCCCGATCGATCCGAGCGCGTGCCACTCGAACAACAGCGCCCCCGGTCTCCGCGTCGATCTCCTGGACCACGTTGTCCTCACCAGGCCGTCGCGCCGGCCGCCCAGCTTTGACAGATCCCACGGCATCAGGGCATAGCTCATCGCCAGCGCAGTCCCCGAGGGCGTCAGTTTGACCTCGGCACGTCCAGCTCGTAGCCGTTGGCGGCGCGCAGAGTAGCCACGGGCCGGTAGGAGCTGTCGACGACGCGGCCGACGCCGGCGCCGCGCTAGACGGCCATCCGGCCCTGCCACCACGTCAGCACGGGCCTCCCGCGGTAGGTCTGCTCTCGGAAGTCGAACGCCTGCTCGTCGCCCCGCAAAGGCAGGAACCAGACCAGTCGACCCGCCTCGTCGAGGATCATCGACAGGCGACGACGAACCTCACCGTCGAGGAGTTCGGCATCGCGTTCGCGCAGGCCAACGACAACCGTGCAAGGCGTCACACGCGTGGCGTCGTTTGTAGCCTCATGCCAAATCCGACGCTATAATCCTTCGTCTGAGGCGGGTTCAACTGGCGGGTCTTCGAGCACGCTTATAAGCGTGAACTCGCAACCTGATCCACATCCCAGCGCCTCGGCCCTCGAGCGCCGCATCACCGTCGTTGCCGTCGTCCTGCCGTTCGCCGGCTTCCTGGCGGCGCTATGGCTGCTTTGGGGTGGCGCCGTCACCGCCCGCGACCTTCTGATCCTGGCCGTCGCCTACGTACTCGTCGGGCTCGGCGTGACGGTCGGCTTCCATCGCATGCTCACCCATCGCTCCTTCGAGGCCAAGCCCTGGCTGCGCGCGACGCTCGCGATCCTGGGTTCGATGTCGGTGCAGGGCGCGGTCATCCACTGGGTCGCCGACCACCGCCGCCATCACACCTTCACCGACGAGGAGGGCGATCCGCACAGCCCGCACACGCACTCGGGCGAGGGCTGGCGGGGCGTGCTGACGGGCCTCTGGCACTCGCACGTGGGGTGGCTGTTCGAGGACCAGCACTCCTCCGCGCGGCGCTACGCGCCGGACCTGCGCAAGGACCCGGTCATCCGTCGCGTGGACAAGCTGTTCCCGCTCTGGGTCGCGCTCGGGCTCGTGATCCCCTTCCTCGCCGGGCTCGCGCTTTCGGGCGGCTCGGTGCTCGCCGGCCTGACCGCCTTCGTCTGGGCGGGGTTGGTGCGCGTGTTCCTGCTCCATCACGCCACCTGGAGCGTGAACTCGATCTGCCACATGTACGGCCGCCGGCCCTTCGCTACCAAGGATGAGAGCCGCGACAACTGGCTCGTCGCGCTCGTATCGCTCGGCGAAGGCTGGCACCACAGCCACCATGCCTTCCCGACCTCGGCGCGCCACGGCCTGCGGCGCACGCAGATCGACCCGTCCTACGCCGTCATCCGCATCCTCGAGCGCCTCGGGCTCGTCTGGAACGTCAAGCAGCCGCGCCCCGACCAGATCGCGGCCAAGCAACACGCCCCGGGCATCACGCCGCTTGCCGCCGCCCACCGCCGCGCCGCCTGAACAGCCCCGCGCCAAGCACCCCGACGCTGGCGAGGGGCTGCGCCCGCCACTACCCGCCCTGCCGCGCAGGCCACATCGGCCGTGGCGATCATCGCGCCATGTGGCGAGCGCGAGACCGTTGGACGGTCGGTTCGCGGACGTCGTGTTTGGGCGGGCGAACTGCCGGTAACCCTTGGTGGTGAGGACGCGCCCGGCGTTGCCGCGCGTCCTTGTTGTTTGCTGGGAACGACTCGCTCGCCGTATCGCGGAGTTCGGGAGACGGTCCAGCCACATCACCGCGATCCCCTTTGGAGGAACACACATGAGCGCAGTTCGCACCCCCGCGCGGGCCGATCGGCTCGAGCGCAACAACGGCACCGAGCACAACCGTGTGCGCCGTTTGAGCACCGAGACGAAGGCGTCGTTTAAGACGACGGAGTTCTTCGCCTTCCTCGCCGTGCTGGCCGGCATCCTGATCTCCGCCGCCGTGGTCGACCAGGCCGACGCCGGCGGCTTCGGCGCCAAGCAGGCGTGGCTGTACGCGACGATCCTGACCGTCGGCTACATGGTCAGCCGCGGCCTGGCCAAGGCCGGCAGCCGCCAGCCCTACGACGAGGACCGCTCGTAGCCAGCCCGAGCGCCGCCGGCCCCCGGGCCGGCGGCGTGTCTGGCCCGAGTCAATCTCGGCAGTGAGCCGCAGGTTGAACTCGGGCGGCATGGCCGCGCAGCGGGTTCGTGCGGTCAGCACCACGCCACCGAGCAGTACCAACCCTCTCTCTTCCCCGGGCTGCCACGTGCGCAGCCGCTCAGATCGGACGTCATAGATGAACACCGCCCAGCAGAAGCTCGTGCAGTACCTCAACGAGGCGCACGCCACCGAGCAGGCGTTGATCCGCGTGCTGCAATCGCAGATTGCGATGGCCCCGCGCGGCTCGTATCGCTCCGGCTTGGAGACGCACCTGCGTGAGACGCGCGAGCACGCCGCTCGGGTCGGTCGCCGCCGCCAAGCGCTCGGGCAGGGCTCGAATCTGCTCGTCGCGGCCGTCGGGCTGGCGGAGAGCGTCATCGGGCAGGTGCTCGCCTTGGGCAAGGCGCCGTTCGACCTCCTGCGCGGCTCGGGCGGCGAGGAGAAGGTGCTCAAGAACGCCAAGGACGCCTGCGCCAGCGAGGGGCTGGAGATCGCGACCTATACGGCGATCGAGCGCCTGGCACGGTCCGTCGGCGACGACGAGACGGCCGAGCTGGCCGCGTCGATCCGCGCCGACGAGGAGAAGATGCTTGAGCGCCTCGTGCGCGAGATTCCCAAGCTGACCGAGGCCGTGGTGCGCGCCGATGTCAAGGGCGAGCGCTCCTATGACCTCACAGCCACGGGTGCCGCCGACACCGTGCGCGAGGCCAGCAAGCCGGCCAAGAACGCCGCCCGCAAGACGACCGCCGCGACCAAGCGCCCCACGCGCCAGGTGCGCAAGCCCCCGGCCGGCGCCCGCGCCGAGCGGCAGCGCAACGGTGCGTCGGCGGCCGACGGCGACCTCGCGATCGCCGGCTATGAGACGCTCACCGCGCAGGAGATCACCGGCAAGCTCACCGGGCTCTCACAGATCGAGCTGGCCAAGATCGACGCGTACGAGCGCAAGCACCGCAACCGCACAACCATCCTCGAGCCGCATCGGCACGCTGCGGGCCAACGAGCCCTCACCCGCCGGCGTCCCCGCACGCGCAAACGGCGCCGACGCGGTGGCCGACGAGCACCAAGAGCTCCAGACGGCCGCCGCTGCCGGAGACGGCGCCGCGGCGTTCACGCTCTGGGAGCGCCTCCGCGACGCGGACTTCGCCGCAGCCGAAGGCTGGCTGCGAACCGCCGTGGAATTGGGTGACGCCCGCGCCGCGCACCGGCTGGGCATGCTGCTCTGGGAACGGCGCGAGGTCGACGCCGCCGAGGCGACGCTGCGGAGAGCCACGGCCGACCCCGAGGGCGCACACGCACTGGGACGCCTGCTCTGGCGCGAGCGCAACGACCCACAGGCCGCGGTTCACTGGCTCGACCGCGCGGCCCAGGCCGATGACCCCGCGGCCGAGCGCGATCTCGGCATCGTCCTGCGCGAGCACGGCGACCTTCACGGCGCGCACCACTGGCTCAGCCGAGCAGCGGACCGCGACGGCGAAGCCCGCCAAGTCGCTGGCCGCGCTCGAAGCGGGCCAGTAAGCCGGGCCCCGGACCGCGACGGCGGTGTGCGCGATGCGTGATTCACGCATCGCGCATCCGCCCTCGACGGACGCTCGACTGCTGCCCAGTCGAACTTCCGATGCCGGGCTGCGGGCGCCAGCGAACCGAGGATGACGTGCGCAGCGCCAAGCAAGGTTTGGGACGTGTCGCCTCCGGCCGGCCATAGTCACCATGCCCGACTGGCGGCATCCGGCTTGCGGATCCCGGCGTGATGGCGCTTCCTCTTGTTGATGGCTGCTAGTGGCGCCCCGCTGATCTGGCGTACCGAGGGGACAGCCCGAACGCCGTGACGATCACGCTGACGTCTCCGCTCGGCCAGCGGCATCGCGCCGAGCTCGACCGCCCGCTCTTGGCCGATCGCGGCGGCCGGGGCAAGCTCCAAGGGGTGACCGAATCTGGTGTGGGAGTGCTCGTGCCGATCACACCCGGCCTCGAGAGGACGGGCAAGCTCGTGCCGTGCGCCTACTTCGTGCAGAGCCGGCAGGAGGGCGTCGCCGACTCAGGTACAAGCGGCACTGCTGGTGGCGAGGCGAAAGCAGCACCTCGGAAGCGGACCGGTGGGAGCTCAGCACGGCACGCGTGCGCCGTCCAACGGCCGACTACCGCCCGGCAACGCGGGCGGTCTCGGCGTTCAACGCATCCCCTGGGGTGGCGCCGCGTTAGGTGGACCGGCCGCCGTTTTCGTTGAGCAGTTCGACTGCCTCAAGAAGCACTGAGGCGGTCTGCGCCTCCAGGCGTTGGCTTCCGTCGTCCTTCTCCGCAGTCAGCCAACCCTCGTCGCCCTGGACGGAGAAGCGCAGTATCCAGTCTTCGCCGAGTTGCGCCTGGAGCTCGTGCATGTCGGCCTCAAAGTCGGGCGGCGCCTCGCTTTCGGCGCTGGGCTCGTCGTCGGCTTCGGCGCTGGGCTCGTCGTCGGCTTCGGCGCTGGGCTCGTCGTCGGCTTCGGCGCTGGGCTCGTCGTCGGCTTCGGCGCTGGGCTCGTCGTCGGCTTCGGCGCTGGGCTCGTCGTCGGCTTCGGCGCTGGGCTCGTCGTCTACTGCGGCGTCCTCGGATGCGCCCTTGGGATGTTCCCGATGAGCAATTGCCTTAGCGATGGACCGCGCTACGAGCGGGATGGCGCCGCTGTTGAGGCCGGGCTTGATGCGTTCTTGCAAGTAGGCCGCCAGTTCCTGCTCGTATCTCGCCACCTCTTCCTCATGGCCATTCTGGCCCGCGCCAGGATCGGCCTTTTGTTGTTTGGCCATCGCTGCTTCTCCCTTACTCGTGCCTACTTGGGTGCCCGAGAATGCCCGGGTACCCGACCCGACAAACGCTTCGCACCCCACTGCAAGCATGTCGCCGCGCCGGGGTGCGGCGCGCGCGCCTCGGCCGCGACGGGAATCCGGAAGCGCCGGTCACGCGCGGAGCGAGGAGCCGCCATGCCAGGTCCACGAGCACCTGTACCGCACGTCCGAGGGCGGTCCGAGCGAATCTCAGCGGCCGGAGATCGCCGCCGACCACGCGCTACTGCTCGCGTCAGATTGCGACCGTCTCACAAGCCGAGCATCAGACGCCCGAAATGCACGACGCGAGCGAGCACCCGGCGCGGATGTGCGGACGCCCGCTTCCCTGGACGGAAGCAGGCGTGCACGCGCGGGCCGCCGGCGCTCGTGCGGGTCGTCCGCAGCGGGCGTCTCGCGAGCCTCGGCCCAGGCGCCCGCATCCAGGCGACAGCAACACTCTGCATCGTTTTACAGGGCCGTTGCGGGTTCGGCGCGCGAGCGCCGAGATGGCGCACCCGACCCGCGCTGCCGGCTCATCGATGAGCTGCGCTGAGAACATCTCAGGGGGCGAAAGCTAGCTGCTGGTGGCCTGGGTCGCCGCTCTGGCGAGGGTGATTTCCGTGACGACGGAGGCGGCGAGGTCGCTGAGTAGTTGGATCTGGTGGGTTGTCCAGTGCCGGGGCCGGCTGTCGATCACGCAGAGGGTGCCGAGGGCGTGCCCGTCGGCGTCGATGAGTGGGATGCCTGCGTAGGCGATGACGCCGAGGTCGCGGATGGCGGGGTTGTCGCGCAGCAGTTCGTGCTCGCGGGAGTCGTCGACGAGTAGCGGCTCGCGGCTCGCGACCGCGTGTTGACAGAAGGAGTGGCTGAGCGGGGTCTGTCGCTGGGAGGCCCACGGCTCCGGCAGACCAAGGCAGCTCTTGAAGAACTGCCGGTCGGCGTCCACGAGCGAGACCAGCGCCACGGGCGCGTTGAGCACCTGCGCGGCGATCCGGGCGAGGCGATCGAACGACGGCGTGATATCGGAGTCGAGGAGCCCGGTTGCGTGCAGGGCGTCGAGTCGGTCTGGGTCCTGGACCGCGGCGGCCGCGTCGAGGAGCGCCTGCCGGCGCTGTGTCGCGTTCTCGGGAGCTTCGGCGTCGGGTCGCGCCTTCGTGCGCCCGAGGGCCGCCTCGAAGCCTTCGTCGCCACGCTGGCCCATGGCGTACGCCGTCCGCATGATCGTGGCGTCGCGGATGAACTGGGCTGCGCTCACGCCCTCGCGCGTGGATTCACGTTCGAGCAGCTTCCAGAGCTCGTCGCTAAAACGCACGGTGGTCGCTCGCATCGGCATATACCCGAGTGTACGCCATCACGGTGACCGACCGATGGCGATTCCGCTATCGCCAAGTCACATGCAGGACTCCCTCACGCAACGAGGGTTCGAATACGCCATCGTTTTGGGTAGCGCTGCCATACGGACGCACGCCCCGATGGAACATCGCAGGGCCCTGGTCGCGTCGTCTTGTTTTCGCTGACGCCCGTGGATGGGCGCAGACACCGGCGCATGTGCGTCATGAAGAAAAGGATGCGTACGCATGCCTGAGGCAACCGAAGTTCTCGAGTGGCGGGGCCGCACCGCGGTCGGCACCGACGGCAGCAAGCTGGGCAAGATCGAGGAGATCTATCTCGATGCTGAGACGCGGCGTCCCGAGTGGGCGCTGATCCAGACCGGGATGTTCGGCGGCAAGTCGTCGTTCATGCCGCTGGAGGGCGCTACGGGCGAGGGCGAGCAGGTCCAGGCCCCGTTCAGCAAGGACCAGGTCAAGGACGCGCCGCAGCTGGAGCCCGACGGCGAGCTCTCCCACCAGGACGAGGCGGCCCTGTACTCGCACTACGGGATCGACTACGACGAGTCGCGCTCGGACAGCGGACTGCCCGACGGCGGCGCGTCGACCGGCGACCAGCGCCGCGACCGCACCGACGAGGCGGGCACGGTCGGCCACGACACCAGCGGCCCCACGACCGATGACGCGATGACGCGCTCCGAGGAGGAGCTGCGGGTCGGCACGACCCAGCGTGAGAGCGGCCGGGCGCGGCTGGTCAAGCATGTCGTGACCGAGGACGTCACCCAGACGGTGCCGGTCCGCCGCGAAGAGGTCCGCGTCGAGCGCGAGCCGATCACCGACGCCAACCGCGGCGACGCGACCGCCGGCGGCGAGATCACCTCCGAGGAGCACGAGGTCGTGCTCCACGAGGAGGAGGTCATCGTCGACAAGCAGGCCGTCCCCAAGGAGCGGGTGCGGCTCGACAAGGACGTCATCACCGACGAGCAGCAGGTCTCCGAGACCGTCCGCAAGGAGCAGGTCGAGACCGAGGGCGTTTCCCCCTCCTCGCGCCGCTAGGCCCTCGTCAACGCCGGTGGCCGGCCGGGACGGCCGGCCACCTCCGCTCTTGCCCATCACTGACTGAGAGGTCACATCGTGTCATTCACATTCGCGGCCGTCGACATCGGCGCGTCGCTGCAACAGGCGCTCGACTCGTTCTTCGCCTTCATACCGAGGCTGATCGGCTTTCTGATCGTGCTCGCGATCGGCTACATCGTCGCCAGGGTCGTCAAGACCGTGCTCGTCAAGCTGCTCGAGAAGGTCGGCCTCGACAAGGCCATGCATTCCGGTTCAGTCGGCCAGTACGTCAACAAGGCGGCCCCTGACTTCAGTCCGTCGAAGCTGATCGGCGCGATCGCGTTCTGGTTCATCTTCCTCGGCGCGATCTCGATCGCCGTCTCCCAGCTCGGCATCCCGGCGCTCAACACGTTCGTCGCCTCGATCGCCGCCTACCTGCCCAACGTCGTCGCCGCGCTGCTGATCTTCGTGGTCGCCGGCGTGATCGCCGCCGCTGTCGGCGGGCTCGTCGCGCGCACGATGGGCGACACCCCGACCGGCAAGATCGTCGGCTCGGTCGTGCCTGTGCTGGTCATGGCGATCGCCACCTTCATGATCCTCAACCAGCTCCAGATCGCCCCCGAGATCGTCACGATCACCTACGCCGCGCTGATCGGCGGCGTGTTCCTGGCGATGGCGCTCGCCTTCGGCCTCGGCGGCCGCGAGGTCGCCGGCCAGATGCTCGGCGACGCCTACGACAAGGGCCAGGACCAGCGCGGCCAGGTCAAGCACGACATGCGCACCGGCAAGGACCGCGCCCAGCGGGACGCCCAGCAGGCCAAGGACAAGGCCGACGACACACCAACGGCACCCCCGACGGGCGGCCGAACCAGCCCCCGGCGGCCTACCGCGCGTAGCTGCACGCTCATCCGGCCGCCTCCGGCGGCCGGATGAGCCTCCACAGAGAAAACGAAACCACGCCAGCGCCGCAGGCGCCGG
>CAVWYB010000023.1:0-18324 GCA_963759145.1 uncultured Solirubrobacterales bacterium | reverse complement strand
AGTGCGCAGGACGGATCGCGCGCGGCACTCGCACCGGACGACGCGCGCGTGCTCTTGAGGTGCCCGGGTAGACGCCTGCTTCCGTATCGGCGAAGCGGGAGCGCAGAGACGCTCCCGCTTGAAGGGTCGGGATCGCTCGGGCGTTGCCTCCGCGACACCGAACCGATTCCCTACGTGTCGCCACATTCAGGGCCCGACGCCGACCCCGAACCGACTGGGTCCGCGCCCCACCACCGCCCTCCACCCGCTACCTCCCGCCACCGTCAGTGACAATGTCCTGCGAGTCTTCGGGCCCTGGATCATGCACGCCAACTACCGACCGTTACTCGACGACGCCTGAACGTGCCGACGGATACCTGGGATCCCGCCCAGTACGAGCGGTTCGAGCACGAACGATCAGCGCCGTTCTTCGACCTGCTCGACCTGGTGAAGCCGTGTCCGGGAGGCCGCGTCGTGGATCTCGGCTGCGGCACCGGCGAACTGACTCGCGCGCTGCATGAGCGAACCCGTGCCGGCAGCACGGTCGGGCTCGACTCATCGCCGGCGATGCTGAAGCGAAGCGCCGATCACACGGGCGATGGCCTGACCTTCGAGCTCGGCGACATCGCCGAGTGGGCGCCCCCGCGGCCGGTCGATCTGATCTTCTCGAACGCCGCGCTGCATTGGATCGACCACCACGAGGCACTGTTCACGCGACTGACGGGCGCCCTGTCGCGCGGCGGCCAGCTCGCCGTGCAGGTGCCCGCCAACCACGACCATCCATCGCACCTGGTCGCAGAGCGGGTTGCCACTGAAGAGCCGTTCCGCGCGGCCCTCGGCGGCTACCTGCGGCGCACACCCGTGCTGGCCCCCGAGCGCTACGCGCAGCTGCTCCATCGCCTCGGCTACGGCACCCAGCACGTGCGGCTGCAGGTCTACCTGCACCTCCTTCCAGAGCCCGGAGCGGTCGTCGACTGGGTGAAGGGGACGCTCCTGACCGATTACCGGCGGCGCCTGCCGGACCGCGTGTACGAGGACTTCGTCGCCCGCTATCGCGAGCTGCTCGTCTCCGAGCTCCCCGACGCGCGACCGTTCCCGTTCTCGTTCAAGCGCGTGTTGCTGTGGGGGAGGCTCGACTAGCAGCACTGTCCACCCACGAAATCATGCGGGCACGCGCGTGAGCGAATCAACCGGCATTCACGGAATACCTCGAGCTCGACCGACCAGCAGGTGACTGCCGACGCTGGCCACGCCCATAGCCCGACGGCCGCCCGATCGTGCAGGCTGCCGCTGGCCGCTGGAAGCGGTCGTCATCGCCGAAGCAGCGAGGCGCTCGCTCCAGGAGCGCACGAGCGCGGCGCTCTTTCACGCCTCCTTTGCCATGCCGAAGGAGTCGTCTGCGCTCGGCTGCCTCCAGCGGCCGGGCCTCGTCCCGAGCGGGAGCCCGCGCCGACCCGTCGCTCGCGCTCGCAACCGTTCCTTTGCGAGCGTGTCCGGGACATGGCTTGACGCCCGCGCTGCGAAGGTCCGCTGCACGATGCCGCCGTGATCACCGGCCGAATCGACCGGCGACCCCGGGGCCGTCACGCTGCTGGCCGCAGACACGCGATTATCGGCCGCGGCGATCGCTCCTGCGATCGACGCGACCGTGATCGGCCGCCGGAAGGCTAGGCGGGCACGCCGGCCGCGAGGGCCTTGACGTCTTCGGTGCTCAGCGGCTTGCCGCCGACGCCCATGTCGCCGCTTGCGACCTCCTCGACGACGACCCAGGTGACCGGGCGCATGTTCTCGCCTTCGATCGTGACCATCGCGTCTGAGGTGTGTCTGACTTCGCGCCACAGATCGCCGACATGATTAGTCCGCATTCGGCGTGTCTGGCGGGCAACGGTCGTTGATATGGGTAGCTGCGCGTGGCGGGGCTGTCAAGGCAACCGCGGCGCGGCGAGCGGAGCTCGGCCCTGTCGGGCTTGCCTGGACAGCCCGGCCGCGCTTCGCTGATGGGGCTGGTCAGGCGGGCAGGCAAGCTGCCCGCGATGTGTGCGGGCTCGGTCACGTCGCGTCCTGTCGTTGAGCGCGGTGGTAGTCGATCCGGAGCCTGCGGGCGCGGCGCAGGCCGGCGCGGCGGGCCTGGCGGATCGCGGGCCCGCGGCCCTCGTGTTCGTCGTCGGGAGTGACGTAGGCGATGCCGGCATGCAGCCGCTGGGTGTTGTACTCGTGGCGCACCGACACGAGCTCGGCTCTGAGCACGGCCGGGTCGCGGATCTGGTCCAGGTGCGGCCAGTCGGCCTTGATGTGGCTGAACAGGCTCTCGATCCACGCCTGGTCCTGGGGCGTGCCGGGCCGGCCGAAGTGCTGCGCGATCGCGCACATCGCCAGGAACTCGCGGGTCGAGCCGGAGGTCATCTGCGGCCCGTTGTCTGAGACGGCGAGCAGCACGGGCCGGGCCGGGTCCTCGACGGTCGGGTCGGCCAGCCGGATCTGATGCTCCTCGATGCGCTCGAGCAGGCCCTCGAGCTCGAGCGCGTGCGTGAACGCCAGCTGGACCTGCAGGCTGGTCTCTTCGGCGCTGACGAGCTCGGTGATCCACTTGCGCGTGACCAGGTCCATGATCATCACCACGTAGGTGCTGCGGCAGCGCGCGAACCGGGTCGTGTCGTAGATCCAGATCGAGTGGCGGCTGTAGCTCGCCCACTCCGGGAACGGCGAGCGCTCCGAGCGGCCCGCTCGCCGCGGCGCGCGGATCCGTAGCTCGTGCGCGGCGAGCACGCGCCGGACGGTCGACTCCGACACCCACACTAGCCCGAGATAGCTGCCGCGGTGCGCGAGCTTGCGATGCGATCGGTCGGTCAGCTGGTGCGCCTCGAACACGCGCACGATCGCCGCCTCCTCGTCCGGCGTGATCGCATGCACCGGATGCCCGCCGGGCTGCCGGTCCTCCAGCGTCCCGGCCGCGCGCCGCTCGCGCCAGCGCCACGCGCGCGTCTCGCCGAGCTCGAGGTACCGGCAAGCGCGGCGGTGATCCCAGCCGTCGACGAGCGCTCGGTCGATCAGGGCAAGCAGCTCGTGCTTGGTAGCCGCCGGCACGCGCAGCGGGACCCGGCCACTCAGTCCCAGCGCCCTTTTCCCTCGGCCAACATCAACCTGACGCCCATCTCCTTCAGCGCCTCCGTGAGCCGCGCGATCTCCGCCCTGGCCGCCGCCAGCTCCGGGTCCGCCGCGCTCCCGGCACGCACGCCCGGCCTCGACGCCGCGAGCGCGTCCAGCGCACCCTGCCGAGCGACCTGGCGCAGCTTCATGATCGTCGAGCGATCGACCCCGGCCCGCTCGGCGGTCTGCGCGATCGTGTACTCGCCGCGCACCAAGCTCAGCCAGATCTCGTACTTCTCGCTCGGCGACAGGAACCGCTTGCCGCGACGACCCCGGCCGCCGGCACCGTTGGACTGCTGATCGCTCATCATCACTCGCTCCTGGACAAGCCCGACAGGCTCCCAGATGCGGACTGATCAAACCGTCGAAGTGTGGCGCGAAGTCAGACGCAAACCAGGCGTTCGATGATCTCGCGCTTCTGGTCGGGCGTGAAGACGTGCTCGATGAGCTTGACGTTGATGATTGGCATGGTTGCTCCTGGTGGTTGGATTGGCTCGCCGCGCGCTCAGGCGCGCGGAGCGATGGGTTGTTGTGCCGGGTCGTCGAGTTGGAGTCGCCGGGTGTCGTCGTCGGCGATCGGGTTTCGTGTCAGGAACTTCGCCATCGCGTGAGCGACCGGCTCGGGGCGCTGGATGTGCAGGAGATGGCCGACCTTCTTGATCCTGGCCTCCTTGACGTGCGGGAGCGTGGAGCGCAGGAACTCGGCGATTTCCACCCACAGCGGCTGGGTCTCCGTGCCGATTACGGATAGGACCGGTGTGCGAATGGCGGCGGCCTGATCGGGCCCGAACGTCCACTCGGCGACGGCGGGCAGCTCGACTGCGAAGAAGGTGTCGGCATCCTTGATCGACTGCGTGACCACGCCCGGGATCCGCTCCTCGAGCAACGCGCGGCACTCGTCCCAGTCGAGGCCGCTGGCGGCGGACACGAACATGGCAAACGCGCCCGCGTGGTCGCCGCTTGCGTAGGCCTCGAACACCGGGCCGGCGGCTTCCAGGAACGCACCGCCGAGCGGCAGCGACAGCAGAGTCGGCTCCAGCAGAGTGAGCGTGTGCACCTTCTCGGGGTGGTCGAGAGCCAGTTGGGCTGCGATCGACGCGCCGGTGGAATGGCCCGCGATGTGAGCGCGCCGCACACCGAGCTGCTCGAGCAACGCCGCGGCGTCGGCGGCGTGGTCTCCAATGCTCACCGGCGGTGGAGTGTGGGTGCTGCCGACCCAACCGCGCTTGTGGTAGTGGATCAGCTGAAAGTGGTCGGCCAGTGCCGGCTCTGCAAGGAGCGGCACGAAGCAGTCGGCGATCAGCATGTCGATCAACAGCACGGGCTCCCCTGCTCCGCGCACCTCGTATTCCAGTACTGCGCCGTTGACGTTGATGCTGTCCATCGGTCCTCCTGGTCGGTTCCGGGCGTGGG
This sequence comes from uncultured Solirubrobacterales bacterium, assembly GCA_963759145.1. Taxonomy (GTDB): domain Bacteria; phylum Actinomycetota; class Thermoleophilia; order Solirubrobacterales; family JBBDJG01; genus JBBQKG01. Next base: position 13,785 of record CAVWYB010000023.1, on the reverse strand, counting down.
CCCTTTACCGATGGGCGTGAGCGAGGCGGTTACGGCGGTAACTTCCACGGTTACGGCCCGGTGGCGGCTCGACCTCGTTCGATCGCTCTGCGATCGTTGGCGGGCAATGACCGACGCTGTCGGTGAAGGCCGTCCTCGAGCGCGCACGTGATGCCGCAGCGCGAGGCGATCGGGACGCGGCCTTCGAGCTGTTCATGAGGGCGGACGCGGACAGCCTCGCGGCGCCTACGCGGCCCACTGACTCCGGCTCGCACGCCGGCCCCGACGGACGCAGAAGTCCGAGCCCGCACATCTGACGCCCGCCGACCTCGACCTATGCGAGCCATCCGCGGCGCGGGCCCAGAGACGACCGCATCACGCGAACGCGGCACAGTCTGCAAGACACTGCGTGACGCGACCGGCGACGGGGCACACCAACGCACCGGAGATCGCCCGGCGCGCCGCGAGTTCCGTGCCGCCCGACGCCTGCTCTGCCTTGGCGAAGGACGCGCCTCCGCACGCCGCACTCATACGCCTGTGCCTCGTCCAGCGCAGGCGCGCCCGAGCGCCCGTGGAGACGCTCGCTATCGCATGGGATGCGTGCGTCGGCTGCGTCTATGCCACCGCTCGCGCGGGTCGGCCGGTGCTGCGGTATCGATGACGTGGGGACTGAGCTCAGGATGCTCGCGGGCGCACGCGGTCGGTCTGCGTACCGGAGGCGCGACGGCGAGAACTCGGTGCCTTCGACTTCGGCTTCGCGCTACTGGTCGGCTTCGGTGGCGACTTGGCTGCCGAGTTGGCGCGTCGCTTCGCGGCTCCGAGGGCTTGCTTGGCCTGCTGACGCGGTTCGTCTTGGACCGGCACGTCGGGCAGCGGTGGCGACTTGGCTGCCGACTTAGTGCGTCGCTTCGCAGATCCGAGGTCTTGCTTGGCCTCCTGACGCGGTTCGTCTCGATCCGGCACGTCGGGCAGGGGCGGCCCGGCTTGCCGGAGGCGCACGAGCCCTCCGCGGGCCAGCAACGCGCCGGCACTGGCATACGCGCCGGTCACTCCGAGCGCGGCAGCCGACGGTCCGGGGCGGCGCGCAAGCAACAGGATCAACGCGGCCGTGCCGGTTCCCGAAGCGAGCACAGCGAGCAGGGCGCCTCCGCCCACCATGGCGACTCCGGGGCCGGCCTGGCTTGCTCGAGCGGTCAGTTCGCGCCGCGCAGCATCCACCTGCTCGCGGGCTAAGCCCACAGCCTGCTGGGATGCGGTTTGTACGAGCTCTTGGAGTGGACGCTCGGCCACCTGGTCAACCCTGGGGACGGACATACCGCCTGGCTACCCGTGGTGACCGGCCCGCAAGCTGAGGCTCACGGCGCCGGACGTGTCGGGCACGTGACGCCTCGATGGGTCGAGTCCGGTCGCCGCGGGCGTCGTCCAGTTTCGGCATCGAGCGCCCGGCGCTGTAGACCGCGCGTAGGAAGCACCCGGGTCCGACTCGTGGTTCGACAACCGGCGCGGGACACTCTAAGGACCACGCCGGTTCGCCGAGTCTTGGTTGGGATTACTTCCGGCCGGCCGGCATCCGCGGCCAGTGCTGCTGCGGCAGCTCGAGGCTGGGCTGTGCGCCCTTGCTGCGCGCCGCCCGGCGCTTCGGCTTGCGCTTGGGCTTGCGCTTCGGAAGCGGCGTGGGCGTCTCCGAACTCGTCTCGGCGTCTTGTTCCTGGCGCCCCTCGGCCTCGAGCTCCTCGGAGTCATCGTCGGCCTCGGGCCCTTGCCCCGCGTCGCCAGACGGTCCGTCCCCGCCCGCCTCCGGCTCGTCGTCGCCGGGATCCTCACCGCCCTGGTCATCGTCCGCGTCGGGCTCGTCCTCGTCCTCCTCGGACGCCTGCGGCTCCTGCTCGTACTCGTCGGCCCCCGGCTCCTCCTCTTCCTCGCGCGCCCGCGCCTCCTCTTCCTCCTCGGCCCGGTTCGAGGAGAGCTGCTCGAGCAGCAAGCTCCGGCCCTTGAATGCCGCGAACCCGGCGGCGTAAAGGACCGCTCCGGCGGCCAGCGCGCGGCTCCCAGACAGCCCGGACCTGCGCTTCGGCTCGTCCGTGCTGTCGCGAAGCGCGCTGATGGCCGCTTCGATGGCCGCGTTCTTCAGTTGCTCCGTCGGGCTCGGTGGTCTCGTGAAGGTTTCATCCGTTCTCCAGCTCGCAAGGGCGGTCGGCGAGGCAATACCCCGACGACGACCTGGTGATGTGCGTGCGGCGACTCGAGCTCACGCACGCCGAAACGCTCCTGATCGCTCACGACCACCACGACGCGGTCCGCGACCAGCGCCACACGTTCGAGCTCGCGCTGGCGCCGACCACGAGCGCCGCCGTCGAACGCGCCACCGGCCGCACCGTCTCCACGTTCCCACACCAACACCGACCTCAAGCCCAAGCTCACCCTGCTCGTCTTCATCCTCACCCCCGCCGCGGCTACAGCACCCGAGCAATAGCCGCCGCCCCGCGATACCTGAGGCCGCTCGCTCACCGAGAACGCGCTATCCCCTTTCGGACGATCAACGGCAAGTAACCGCGCCGGCGTCCTGAAGGCAACCGAGCGCCAGCCAGCCCGCCTCACCCGCAGCGCGACCGATCCCCAATCCGCACGACGGCGAAGGCCACGGCGTCCCGCAGCGCCTTCCCGCCAAGCGACGCAGCCGATCCCGTCCGCGTCAGTGGACGGTCTGAGGCATCAGGTCGGACTCGCGGTCGCCCCGCCACTCGAGCAGCACGGCCGTGGCGTCGTCGCGTAGCGCGCTCGCCTCGCGGCCGATCACGGCATGGCGCAGCCGCCTCAGCGTCTCGGGCGCCGTCTGGCCGGCGGCGGCCGCGCGCTCGATGAACTCGCTCAGCCGCTCGATCGTGAACATCTCACCGTCTGTGTCACGCGCCTCGGACAGCCCGTCCGTGTAAAGCAGCAGCAAATCGCCCGGCTCGAGCGCATCTGTCGCGACGGTCGGCGCTCCGCTGGGCGACTCGACCCCGAGCGGCGGCACGGGTGTCGTCGTGAGCAGATGTGCGCGTCGCCCGCCTCGGATCACCAGCGGAGGCGGATGGCCGGCGCTGATCCAGCGCAACCGTCCGCTGTCGAGCTCGAGCTGGGCGATCAACGCCGTCACGAAGCGCCGGTCGGGGAATTGCCTGCCTACAGCCTCGTGCATCGCGGCGTAGGTCTCGAGCAGATCGCTGCCGGTGCGCCGGCTGTACCGGTAAGCGGACAACGCGAACGCGGCCACGCCCGCAGCTGCCAGCCCGTGGCCCATCGCGTCAAAGACGCCGACGTGCAGAACGCGGCCGTCGATGGCGTAGTCCAGCGTGTCGCCGCCATTGTCGTAACACGGCTCCAGCATGCCCGCGAGCGTGAGTCCGTCCGTTGCAAACACCAGCGGCGGAACGAGCGCCCACACGAGCTCTGACGCGATCGTCATCCGCTGCTGCCGGCGAATGACCTCAAACGAGTCGCCATAGGCGCGCTTCGTGACGATCAGCATGGCCACCAGATGCGCGTACCGCTCGCACGCAGCGACGGTCCGTCCCGAGAGCGCGCCTTCCGCGAACGACATGCCGATCACGCCCAGGCGCTCGGTGCCGTCCAGCAGCGGCAGATACAGGCGCTCCAGCCCCGGCACATCGCCCTGCGAGCGCAGAATGGAGGTGCTGCTGAACGCGCGTCCGGCGATCGTCCCCGCCACCGACAGGGATGTGCCGCCACCGACCGCATCGCCAGACACCGGCACGAGCGCGCCCTGCTCGTAGTCGATCAGATAAAGCACCACGTCGCGCGCGCCGATGCTCTGAGCCTGATCCGCCACCACGCGCGGAAGATCCGATGGAGAGGTCAGGTGACTGCGACGGAGAAGCTCGTGCAGCAGCTCCAGGACCTGCTCGTCGCGCACGGGCGAAGGGGACGTATCGGTTTCGGCTGGGGCCGGCATGCCCCCGGGATACCCGCACGCAACCCGAGCCAGCCGTCCTCTCAACATCCACGAGCACGGCGCCCGTACCGCTCAGGTCAACGATGCCTCGCAATGCATCCGAGCAGTTCCTGACGATCAGCTCACTGCCCGAAATCCCGCGTCCCGCCACGAATCGCGAGCGGACTTTCCAACCTGCGAGTCGACGAAGGTGAGATCGGCGATGTCGCGCGCCAGCCGGGTGCGCATCCCGTCGCGCCAGCGCTGTTCGCAAATCACCGTCCGGATTAGCACGCGCAGAGGGCCGGTCGGGCGGCGGAGTCACGTTTGCGCGCCAGCCGCCAGTCGATGCGGAGTTTCGCGAGCGGCGGGTCCCGCGCATTGCCGCCCGAGAGGCGCCGATCCTGCTACTCGACCTCGCGCTGGCTCGTCTCGCTTCGTGACGAGGGCTCGGCTTCGTTCAACACGGCGCCAATCCCGCTCACGTCCAGGATGCGCCGCACGGGCGCCGAGACGCTCACGATCGCCATCGCGATGCCGCGATCATGCGCCCGCTCGCGCATCGCCAACAACAGCCCGAGCCCCGATGAGTCGACGAAGCTCACGCCGGCCAGATCGAATTCCAGCCGACGGAGATCCGGCGCGTCGAGGAGGCGGTCGAGCTGCGGCTCGAGCTTGAACGTGGCCGCCATGTCGAGCTCGCCCGCGATCGCCAGTTCCAGCGACTGATCCACCCGGCGCGAGACCAGCTCGAAGCGCGGGGCCGGGTCCTTGACTTCATCGCTTGCCACATTCGAGCTATGCCCACACCGATGCGGACGCACGCATCGACGTCCGCCTTCTTGCCGCGCCCGCGCTGTTGTCCGCGACAGGTCAGGTGCGATCGGCTCGATCGAACCGTCGCGGCCCGGATTGTGGGCGATGAGATCGGTCTCGCGGCCGCCTGGATCGTCTGGCTGTCAGATCGCGTTGAGGACCAGCACGAGAGCGACGGTGGCGGCCATGGAGACGACGAGCGAGCCGAGGCGGCCGAGGCGGCTTGAAGCAACAGGAACACGAGGTCGTCGTTTCGGGCGGTGGGTCAACCCCTTGGTGACACCGAAGGCCCGGTGCTGGGCCTTCGGTGTCGCGGTCGGGGTGCCCGGATCAGGCGTTGGTGAGCTCGCGCTCGGCGGCCGTGAGGACCCCGGCGCGGTTCTTGTGGGCGCGCTCGTAGCTGCGGACCTGCTTGGCGCGCTCGTCGTCGCCCTCGGAGAGCACGGCCTGCACCTCGGTGGCCGTCAGCTCGTCATAGCCCGGCCACGGCTCGTCGCCGCGCAGGGACGTGATGCGGCTCAGGATCGTGGTGCGGTTCTGGTGCTTGCGCTCGTAGGCGTCGACCTTGGCCAGGTCGATCTGCGAGAGCTCGGCCAGCCGGCCGGTGATCTCGTCGGCGGTGAGCGTGTCATAGCGCGCGATCGCGAGGTCGCCCTCGCCCGCCACCGCGCCCTTGATCTCGCCCTCGGCCTGGGCGACGCCGGGGACCTTGCGGGCCTGACGCGCGGTGCGCTTGGTCGCGGCGCCGGTCTTGCGGGCCGCGTGCTTGGTCGCCTCGCCGGCCTCGCGGGCGCCATCCGCGGCGCCCGTGGTGGTGACGTCGTAGGAGGACTTGCCCTCGACGTCGGCGCGCACGACGGCGTCGGTCAGCTTCGGGATCTCGCGCAGGAGGCGCCGGAGCATCTTCTCCTCGTCGGCGAGGATCGACGCGGCCAGCCTGGCCGTCTCCTCGTCGCCGACCGAGCGGGCGAGGCGCTCGATCGCCGTGTAGGTCGCGATCTCCAGGCCCTCGCTGGCGCACGCGTCCTTGGCGTTCTTGAGCACCTTCTCCTCGCCGCCGGAGCCGCGCAGGAGATCGAACGGCGTCTTGCCCAGCGCGAGCGCCTGCCCGACCACCGTCTCGACCACCCCGACAACCGCCATCAGCGGGTTGGAGCCGTCGCCCAGTGCCTGCAGGCGGCGCCCGACGCGGTCCGCGTGCTCACGCGTCTCGCGCAAGTGGGTCTCGAGTCCGTTGCGGTAGGACCCGCGCGGCGTCATCGCGATCTGCGACTGCAGCACGCGCATGAGCGCGTGCTCGCTGGCATGCGCCTCGTTGAGGTACTGCACGACCTTCTCCTGCTGCTTGTGCTGCTCGGACTGACTCATCGAGCACTCCTCCAAAACTGTTGTGTAAGGGAAAGCGGGACCGACCGCGGCGATCGCGACGGTCCGCCGGGTGCGATGCGTTGTGTCGACCGCGCTCAGGAGCGCTCGTCGGCGCTGTAGGGCTCGCGGCTGCCCGACTTGGCGAATCCGCGACTGACCATGTAGCCGACCGTCAGGATCGTGACGTACAGCCACGCCTGCTTGGCGCCGAGGCCGCCCGCGTTGGACTCATCGACGATACCCGCGGCGATCAGCACGCCGACCACGGCGGCGAGGTAGGCGAAGAACTCCGTCGTCTTGAACGACGCCTTCGTCTCTGTCGACAGCCTGCGGGTGGGCTCGCTGCGGCGGGTCGTGCGATCGCCGTCGGACGTGCTGGTGCGCGGCGAGCTGGTGATGGTGCTCATGAGAATGACTCCTAGATCGAGACGGGGACCGAACGACCCGTGTCTCGCGGTGACCGCGAATCGGCCAGCGGAGTCGTGTCAACGGAAAGCCGGGGAAGCGCGGCCGAACATTTTCCAGCGCTCCCTGCCCCGAGTTCTACCCAACGGTCCCAGGGCCAAACACGCGTTCGACTGCGTGACACTACGCACAATACGAACATACGTACGGTCGCTGGGGACCAAAAGGACCAGCTCTGCGGGCTGCCTGCTACCAGACCTACGTGAAGCGGGGCGCGTTGGCGAGGTGGGCAGGTTCGTGGGGCTGAGGAAGACCGCCTCGCCCTCGCGCGGAACTACGTGGGCGAGATCGCGGACGGACGGGCGTCCATGCGCAGGTGTCCCCTCCGTCTTGAGGTAGCCGACGCCGCTGGTCGCGACGCCCTCCTCGGCCAGGCAGCCAATCAGGGGATCGGCGTCGTGGGAAGTGGCCACGGCGATGCTGCGCGCGCCGAGCTCGAATCGCGGACGCATCGACGTGTGGGTGGGTGCGGTTGTCGGGCACGACGCAGGTGTGAGCAACACCGTTGCCGTGGACCTGTTCCACGAGTCGCCGGTTGCTCTGCCGGGCCGGATCGCCGTTGCGGCGGGAGCGGTGGCCGGCTGCAGAGTCGGGGTCTACGTGATCGATATCGATGGGTCCTGTCTGATCAGGCTCGCGGGCGAGGACGATGCGTTCCCCGAAATGGTCAAGGCGCCGGTCGGGGTCGGGCCGGAGATCGCGCTCGAGAGGCTCCCGCAGTGCAGGAGATCTGTAGGTCGAGGTTGCCGACGAGCGTCGTCGTGGCCATGGTCAAGGTCGCGCGCGACCGGGCGATCGGTGTGCTGATCTGCGAGCGGGGACCTGACGGCGATCTTCGTCGCGTCGCCGACCAGGCCGCGCTGGCGCTCGAACTCACGAGCGGCTACCCGGACGTCGTGCACGCGGCGCGGCGGCGCAAGGAGATCCACCCGCCGCCGAGATCCAGCAGAACCTCCTGCCGCCGCGACTCGCCGTGTTCGACGGGGACGCGCCCGCGGGCGGGGTACTCCCGGGTTACGACGTCGCGGGCGACTTCTTCGACTACGCAGCCAATGCGGATGGGCCTTGGCTCTGCGTCGCCGACGCCATGGGCAAGGGCAACGACGCCGCCGCCCTGTCCTCGCTCGCCATCGGCGCGCTGCGGGACGGCGTGGAGGCGCGACCCTTGAGCAGGCGGCCGGGATCGTGGACCAGACGGTCGCCGCCACCGGCTCGGAGGTCCGCTTTCTCACCGCCATCCTCGCGCAGTGGCATCCGGCCACGTCGACCTTCCAGTGGATCACCGCTGGCCATCCACCGCCGCTGCTGCTGCATGCGGACGGATCGGCGGAGGAGCTCAAAGGCGCGGGGACGTATCCGCTTGGGCTGTTCGACGAAGAGCGGACGTTCACGACGAACCGACGCCGCGTGGGTCGCGGTGAGCGGTTGCTGCTCTACAGCGACGGCGTGACCGAGAGGAGACGGACCGACGGGACGCTCCTCGGCCTCGAGGGCTTGCTGTCGCTCCTGCGGACCGGCCCGGCGACGTCGGCCGCCGAGACCGTCCGCGGCCTGCACGACGCGGTGATCGACGCGTCACCTAAGCCGTTGCGCGACGACGCGACGGTGCTGCTCCTCGCGCCTCGCGGGCGGGAGGTACAGGAATCAGGACGACCACGGCGGCGAGGCGGCGAGCGGCCCTGACGGGCCGCATCGGCCCCTAGATGAGTGATGCCGAATCGCCGGTGGGCGGTTCGGGCCCAGGGGACATAAAGAGGGCGTCGAAGTTCGGCGTTGTCAATGCAACGTCGACCACGGAGGTGGCCTCGTGCTCGCCGAACTCGACGCCCTTCTCACCGCACTTTACGTGCTGGTGGACGATTTCCTGCCTGTGCGCAGCGGTCCTGGGCGTAGGCCGAAGCTCACCGACGCCGAGCTGATCACGCTCGCGATCGCGCAGATCTTCTTGGACTGCCCGTCCGAGCGGCGGTTCTTGCGGTTCGCGCGCAAGCGGCTCGGACATTTGTTCCCGTACATCCCGGGCCAGCCGGCCTATAACCGCAGGCTGCGCAAGCTCGCGCCGGCGATCTGTGAGGTGATCGGCCACCTGGCGCGCAACTCGCCGTCGTTCGGCGACCGGCTCCGGCTGCTGGACTCTACGCCGGTCCCGTGCGGCGCCTCGCGCGAGACGGTCAAGCGCTCAGAGCTGGCCGGCTTTGCCGCCTACGGCTACTGCGCCAGCCACTCGCGCTACTTCTGGGGACTGCGGCTGTACCTGCTGTGCGCGCCCGACGGGATGCCGATCGCGTTCTGTTTGGCGCCCGCCAACGAGCCCGAACGCGAGGTCGCCGCGGCGCTGCTCGAACGCGCCGCCCGCGGCGAGCTGCTGCACGGCCACGAGATCTTCATCACCGACAAGGGATTCGCCGGCAACGAGTTCGAGCAGTTCATCGCCGACGCGCTCGGCGCCCAGACTGATCCGCCCCGACCGCCGCGACGAACGGCCGCGCTTCGGCGCGCTCGGCGGCATCCGCCAGTGGATCGAGTCGATCAACGACACCCTCAAGGGCCAGTTCTCGCTCGAACGTCACGGCGGCCACACCCCCAATGGCGTCTGGGCGCGGATCTGCCAACGCGTGCTCGCGCTCGCCGCCGGCTGCTGGCACAACTGGCAGATCGGCCAGCCCGGCCGCAGCTTCACCGCCTACGACCACTGACCGACCCGACCAAACGACATCACTCATCTAGGTCCTTCTACGCCAGCTTCGCCCGGCGTCTGCGGCGCCGGCATGGTTTCGTTGTCTCTGGGGAGGCTGATCCGGCCGCCCGCAGGCGGCCGGATGAGCGGTGCAGCTACGCGCGGTAGGCCGCCGGGGGCTGGTTCGGCCGCCCGTCGGGGGTGGCGTTGGTGTGCTCGTCGGCCTTGTCCTTGGCCTTCTGGGCGTCCCGCTGGGCGCGGTCCTTGCCGGTGCGCATGTCCTGCTTGACCTGGCCGCGCTGGGCCTGGCCCTTGTCGTAGGCGTCGCCGAGCATCTGGCCGGCGACCTCGCGGCCGCCGAGGCCGAAGGCGAGCGCCATCGCCAGGAACACGCCGCCGATCAGCGCGGCGTAGGTGATCGTGACGATCTCGGGGGCGATCTTGAGCTGGTTGAGGATCATGAAGGTGGCGATCGCCATGACCAGCACAGGCACGACCGAGCCGACGACCTTGCCGGTCGGCGTGTCGCCCATGGTGCGCGCGACGAGACCACCGACAGCCGCGGCGATCACGCCGGCGACCACGAAGATCAGCAACGCGGCGACGACGTTGGGCAGGTAGGCGGCGATCGAGGCGACGAACGTGTTGAGCGCCGGGATGCCGAGCTGGGAGACGGCGATCGAGAGCGCGCCGAGGAAGATGAACCAGAACGCGATCACACCGATCACCCTCGACGGACTGAAGTCAGGGGCCGCCTTGTTGACGTACTGGCCGACTGAACCGGAATGCATGGCCTTGTCGAGGCCGACCTTCTCGAGCAGCTTGACCAGCACGGTCTTGACGACCCTGGCGACGATGAACCCGATCGCGAGCACGATCAGAAAGCCGATCAGCCTCGGTATGAACGCGAAGAACGAGTCCAACGCCTGTTGGAGCGACGCGCCGATGTCGACGGCCGCGAATGTGAACGACACGATGTGACCTCTCAGTCAGTGATGGGCAAGAGCGCCGGTGGCCGGCCGTCCCGGCCGGCCACCGGCGTTGACGAGCGACTAGCGGCGCGAGGAGGGGGAAACGCCCTCGGTCTCGACCTGCTCCTTGCGGACGGTCTCGGAGACCTGCTGCTCGTCGGTGATGACGTCCTTGTCCAGCCGCACCCGCTCCTTGGGCACTGCCTGCTTGTCGACGATGACCTCCTCCTCGTGGAGCACGACCTCGTGCTCCGCGGGGGTGATCTCGCCGCCGGCGGTCGCGTCGCCGCGGTTGGCGTCGGTGATCGGCTCGCGCTCGACGCGGACCTCTTCGCGGCGGACCGGCACCGTCTGGGTGACGTCCTCGGTCACGACATGCTTGACCAGCCGCGCCCGGCCGCTCTCGCGCTGGGTCGTGCCGACCCGCAGCTCCTCCTCGGAGCGCGTCATCGCGTCATCGGTATTGGGGCCGCTGGTGTCGTGGCCGACCGTGCCCGCCTCGTCGGTGCGGTCGCGGCGCTGGTCGCCGGTCCACGCTCCGCCCTCGGGCAGTCCGCTGTCCGAGCGCGACTCGTCGTAGTCGATCCCGTAGTGCGAGTACAGGGCCGCCTCGTCCTGGTGGGAGAGCTCGCCGTCGGGCTCCAGCTGCGGCGCGTCCTTGACCTGGTCCTTGCTGAACGGGGCCTGGACCTGCTCGCCCTCGCCCGTAGCGCCCTCCAGCGGCATCAACGACGACTTGCCGCCGAACATCCCGGTCTGGATCAGCGCCCACTCGGGACGCCGCGTCTCAGCATCGAGATAGATCTCCTCGATCTTGCCCAGCTTGCTGCCGTCGGCGCCGACCGCGGTGCGGCCCCGCCACTCGAGAACTTCGGTTGCCTCAGGCATGCGTACGCATCCTTTTTCTTCATGACGCACATGCGCCGGTGGTCTGCGCCCATCCACGGGCGTCAGCGAAACAAGACGACGCGACCAGGGCCCTGCGATGTTCCATCGGGGCGTGCGTCCGTATGCCAGCGCTACCCAAAACGATGGCGTATTCGAACCCTCGTGGCGTGAGGGAGTCCTGCATGTGACTTTGGCGATAGCGGAATCGCCATCGGTCGGTCACCGTGGTGGCGTACACTCGGCTATATGCCGATGCGAGCGACCACCGTGCGTTTTAGCGACGAGCTCTGGAAGCTGCTCGAACGTGAATCCACGCGCGAGGGCGTGAGCGCAGCCCAGTTCATCCGCGACGCCACGATCATGCGGACGGCGTACGCCATGGGCCAGCGTGGCGACGAAGGCTTCGAGGCGGCCCTCGGGCGCATGAAGGCGCGACCCGACGCCGAAGCTCCCGAGAACGCGACACAGCGCCGGCAGGCGCTCCTCGACGCGGCCGCCGCGGTCCAGGACCCAGACCGACTCGACGCCCTGCACGCAACCGGGCTCCTCGACTCCGATATCACGCCGTCGTTCGATCGCCTCGCCCGGATCGCCGCGCAAGTGCTCAACGCGCCCGTCGCGCTGGTCTCGCTCGTGGACGCCGACCGGCAGTTCTTCAAGAGCTGCCTTGGTCTGCCGGAGCCGTGGGCCTCCCAGCGACAAACCCCGCTCAGCCACTCCTTCTGTCAACACGCGATCGCGAGCCGCGAGCCGCTGCTCGTCGACGACTCCCGCGAGCACGAACTGCTACGCGACAACCCCGCCATCCGCGACCTCGGCGTCATCGCCTACGCAGGCATCCCCCTCATCGACGCCGACGGGCACGCCCTCGGCACCCTCTGCGTGATCGACAGCCGGCCCCGGCACTGGACGACCCACCAGATCCAACTGCTCAGCGACCTCGCCGCCTCCGTCGTCACCGAAATCACACTCGCCAGAGCGGCGACCCAGGCCACCAGCAGCTAGCTTTCGCCCCCTGAGATGTTCTCAGCGCAGCTCATCGGTGAGCCGGCAGCGCGGGTCGGGTGCGCCATCTCGGCGCTCGCGCGCCGAACCCGCAACGGCCCTGTAAACGATGCAGAGTGTTGCTGTCGCCTGGATGCGGTCGCCTGGGCCGAGGCTTGCGAGACGCCCACTGCGGACGACCCGCACGAGCGCCACGGCGGCGCGTACACGCCTGCTTCCGCCCGGGGAAAGCGGACGTCCGCACATCCGCGCGGGGTGCTCGCGCGGATAGTCCATTTCGGGCGTCTGATGCTCGGGCTTGCGAGACGGTCGCAATCTGACGCGAGCAGTAGCGCGTGGTCGGCGGCGATCTCCGGCCGCTGAGTTCGCTCGGGCCGCGCTCGGACGTGCGGCACAGGTGCTCGTGGACCTGGCATGGCGGCTCCTCGCTCCATGCGTGACCGGCGCCTCCGGATTCCCGTCGCGGCCGAGGCGCGCGCGCCGCACCTCGGCGCACAGACATGGTTGCAATGGGTGCGAAGCGTTTCTCGGGTCGGGTACCCGGGCATCCTCGGGCACCCAAGTAGGCACGAGTAAGGCGAGAAACAGCGATGACCAAACAACAAAAGGCCGATCCTGGCACGGGCCAGAATGGCCATGAGGAAGAGGTGGCGGGATACGAGCAGGAACTGGCGGCCTACTTGCAAGAACGCATCAAGCCCGGCCTCAACAGCGGCGCCATCCCGCTCGTAGCGCGGTCCATCGCTAAGGCAATTGCTCATCGGGAACATCCCAAGGGCGCATTCGAGGACGCCGCAGTAGACGACGAGCCCAGCGCCGAAGCCGACGACGAGCCCAGCACTGAAGCCGACGACGAGCCCAGCGCCGAAGCCGACGACGAGCCCTGGACGCCGAGGCGGACGACGAGCCCAGCGCCGAAAGCGAGGCGCCGCCCGACTTTGAGGCCGACATGCACGAGCTCCAGGCGAAACTCGGCGAAGACTGGATACTGCGCTTCTCCGTCCAGGGCGACGAGGGTTGGCTGACTGCGGAGAAGGACGACGGAAGCCAACGCCTGGAGGCGCAGACCGCCACAGTGCTTCTTGAGGCAGTCGAACTGCTCAACGAAAACGGCGGCCGGTCCACCTAAACCCGGCGCCACCCCGGGGATGCGTTGAACGCCGAGACCGCCTGCGTTGCCGGGAGCTAGTCGGCCGTTGGACGGCGCGCGCGTGCCGTCCTGCGCTCCCACCGGTCCGCTTCCGACGTGCTGCTCGCCCGCCACCAGCAGTGCCGTTTGTACCTGAGTCGGCGACGCCCCCTGCCGGCTCTGTGAGAAGACGGTGCAACCGCACGAGCTTGCCCGTCCTCTCGAGGCCGGGTGTGATCGGCACGAGCACTCCCCTCCAGATTCGGTCACCCCTTGGAGCTTGACCAGGCCGCCGCCATCGGCGAAGAGCGGGCGGTCGAACTCGGCGCGGTGCCGCGGGCCGAACGGACCCGTCAGCGTGATCGTCACGGCGTTCGGGCTGTCCCCCTCGGTACGCCAGATCGGGCAGGGCGCCACTAGCAGTCATCAACAAGAGGAGGCGCCATCACGCCGGGATACGCAAGCCGGATGCCGCCGGTCGGGCATGGTGATTATGGCCGGCTGGAGGCGACAACCTCCCAAACCCTGTTCGGCGCTGCGCTCGTGATCGTCT
>CAVWYB010000022.1:0-12988 GCA_963759145.1 uncultured Solirubrobacterales bacterium | reverse complement strand
GGAGATACTGCTCGGAGATGTCGCGTGAGGAGTACCTGCTGGCCGACCAGCCCTCGGAGTTGGAGCGCCTGCGGCTGCAGGCGCGCGTGTGGGAACCCAGCGGGCGGCAACTCCTCACGGAGGTCGGCGACGGATCCGGTCTACGCGCCCTGGACATCGGCTGCGGAGCCCTGGGCTGGCTTCGGATCCTCAGCGAGTGGGTCGGCCCCTCCGGCCAGGTAGTAGGCACCGACATAGACGAGCGCCTGCTCGATGCCGCCCGTGCTTTTCTGGAGGCAGAAGGGATCGCCAACGTGGAGCTCGCCGTCGATGATCTTTTCGACAGCAAGCTGGAGTCCGAGTCCTTCGATCTCGTCCACGCCCGCTTCGTGATCGCCCCGCTTGGACGCGGCCGCGAGCAAGTGGCATCGCATCGGCGGTTGGTCAAGCCCGGTGGCTCACTTGTTCTGGAGGAGTGGGACCTGGGCTCGTGGCACTTCAACCCACCCGCCCCGGCGGCCGAGCGACTGATCCGGTTGCTCTCAGAGATATTTGCCGCCCTCGGGGGCGAGGCGGGCCGCGGGCTTCCGGAACTGCTTCGCGATATCGGCATTGAGGAGCCCGAGATAGACGCGCACGTCATCGCGCTCAGACCAGGCCACCCCTATTTGTGGCTACCGCTTCAATTCAGCCTCGCGCTCGAATCGCGACTGCTTGAGACGCTCAGCGAGGGCGAACTCGCGACGCTCCGGCGGGAGGCCGAGCGCGAGTTGGCCGAACCGGGGAGATGGGGCACCACCTTCACCGTCATCCAGTGCTGGGGTCGGCGGCCGTGACGGAGGAGCGGCCCCGCGCATGCGGGTCGTGAAACGTCGCACTCGGTCAACGACATCGCCGACTCCGCGGAGCTGGTCAGGCTCGGTCGCCTTACCCGCGGACACCGTCGTCGGTCAGGCGGCGGGCACGACTCGTTCGCGACGCGCATGACGTAGCGGCAGTGCTGCTCCTGTCTGGATGCGGTCGTCACCGCCAACGCCTGCGAGACGCCTGCTCAGGACGAAGAGCAGCCGCTCTTCTCGTCCTTCGCCGCTCTCCTCCTCCCCGCGTGAACACGGGGGAGCCTCCTAGTGGTCGCGCATTGCGGGAGCGCCCCGCGCATCTGGTTATCGCCGGTCGTCCACAGCGCCCATGCCCATGTCTCGAGGGCGACTTCGACGTGCTCTTCTCGACGACGCCAGCACTCTGAGGCCCTGGCCGTCCAGTAGGGGTGAGATCGCCACTGTCGTCGCGTAGGACACCTCGCCGACCTTGCAATCGCTGCCCGTTCCTGCGACGTTTGGCGAAGCCTCACGCCATGCGGCTTCTCTGCGTATGTCCTGTGATCGTCGGGTGCTGGGCCTCGTCGGATGTGGCGATGAGCAGTCTGCGCGACCACCAAGTCAGGGGAACTCAAAGGCGGCCGCCATCACCTTCGCGCTGCACGAGGAGAACCACTCGGGCCGCAACGGCAAGGCGACCCTGGAGGCGGCCGAGGCGACCGCTTCGGTGGCGGGCGGCGCCAAACGCGAGGGGACGCGGGTGACGATCAGGATCAGCCCCGACACCGCCGGGAGCAACCCGGCCCACATCCACGACGTGACGTGTCCCGAATACCGGGCAATGGGCAGCTTTGACGAGCAGCTGGCGACCGTCGAGGACGGGCTGAGCGCGCTCGATCACGGGCGGTCAGAGACCGAGATCACGACAGAGCTGAGCGCGCGGACGAACGGCGGCTATTCGATCAACATGCACAAGCCCGCGCACCCGTACGAAGTGATCGCATGCGGGGACATCCCACGCCGGTGAACGTCCGCCGGATGCAGGTCCGCGGTCGTGATCGGCCATCAGCGTTGGCCTGCACTGGTGGCAAGCCAACGCCTCCTGACATCTTCGCCGGCACCATCGTGTATGTCGCCATCCTCAACCTCTTCATCCACTAGCTGAGACCGCCGCGCTGTCGCGTCGGACGACAAGTGTGAGAACCGCGGGCTCCCGCTGTGCATGGAAGACAACGGTCCGCTCCGCTCAGACGCGGACTTGCGCAGTCAGGCGAACGCAGTCGTCGTCGACAGGACAGCGATACTTCCGACGCCGCGGCCGTCGGTTCGATCGGTTGGGGTGCGAGATGGCAAGCGAAAGGGCGAAATCATGGGCAAGACGATCATGGGCGCGGCGGCGGTTTCCTGGACGGATTCATCGCCGACGACAACGACGACGTCGGGCCGCTGTTCGACTGGTTAGGCAACGGCGACGTCGCCTGGAGCTTCCCAGGCTCCGATACGAGGCCCGGAGCACCCAGGCCTCGGCCGACTTCATGCTGGCCCTGTACGGCGACATGGCTGCGAATGTCATCGGACGGCGGGTGTTCGACATGACCAACGGCTGGGACGGCAAGCCGGCCGCGGGCGAGCACGTCTTCGTCGTCACCCATCAACCGCCGACGGACTGGGAGCACGCCGACACCGCGCCGTTCACGTTCGTCGACGGCGTCGAGAAGGCGATTGCGGCCGCCCAGAAGTTCGCGGGCGACCGGGTCGTCGACGTGGCCGCCGGTCAGATCGGCGGCCAGGCGCTCAGGCTCGGGCTGATCGACCAGGTGGTGGTGAACCAGGTCCCGGTGGTCTTCGGGTCCGGCCGCCCGTTCTTCGCCACCGGCGGCCTGGCCGAGCCGCTGCGGCTGGAGAACCCGACCACGATCGTGCGCGGCGACCGGGTCACCCACCTGGTCTACGACGTCGGCCGCTGAGGCCCGCCGTCCTCAGCGTTCCGGCTCGCCGGTCCGCTCGCGACCGACTGTCGCTTCGAGGCACAAGCGAGAGCGCCGGGCCAACGGACCCGGCTATCGCGTTGGACGAATTTCAGAAGCACCTGCTGCAGATCTCTGCTGCTGAGGTGACCGGCGAGCTCGAGGATCTGGCGGTCGCCGGGCGCCCCTCCAGCCGACGGTCGCCGCCGTCGCGCCGCCGTTGCCGGCCGCCGCTCCGGGCGTGACCGCCAGGCCGCGGTCGTGGATCTTTCGCGCCGGGTCCTCGGCGTTCGCGCGCCGGATCGCCTCGACGTCCGCCTTGTAGTCGCCGCGCCCGGTGGGTCGCTCAGCGCGAGCGAGCCGACTCGAAGAGGCTGAGCCCCACGTGCGGCAGCCACTGGCTGCGCGCCTCGCGGAACTGGCCGGTCACGAACGGCGTAGCCGCGAGCGCGACGGCGCCGATCGCATCGAGCGCGAATGTGCCTTGTAGGGGATCAGCTTCACCACGCCCAGCGGGTATTTCGTCAAGAGGCTGTACCCGCCGTGGACGGCGCCCGCGATGCGCACCTGCCGCGCTGAGCGCGTGCCCTCGATTCCGGCGAGCCGCGGGAACAGCTCGTGAGCATCGCGGCGACCTGGTAGTCGGTCGCCCCGTGCAGAGTCGTATCTATCGGCCGCGGCCGCCGCGGCTGCTGGTCCTGCTCATGGCTTCAGCACCACCTTCACGCATTCGTCTTGCTTGTGCTTGAACGTCTCGAAACCGTTCGGCGCGTCGTCGAGCCCCAGCTGGTGCGTGATCACGAAGCTCGGGTCGATGTGGCCCTTCTTAACGTGCTCGTACAGCGGCTTCAGGTAACGGTGCACGTGGCACTGGCCGCTCTTGATCGAGAGGCCCTTGTTCATCAGCGCGCCCATGGGGAACTTGTCCATCAGCCCGCCGTACACGCCGATGACCGACACGATTCCGCCCGGCCGGCACGCGAGGATCGCGTCGCGGAGGGCCGGGCCGCGGTCGGTCTCCTGGCGGCTCGCCTGTTTCACGCGCTCGAGCGCCTGAAGCGGAGCGTGGCCGTAGACGGCCTCCATCCCCACCCGTCGATCACGGCGTCCGGGCCGTGACCGCCGGTCATCACCTTCAGCTGCTCGACGATGTCGGCGTCGTCATCGAAGTTGATCGTGTCGGTGGCGCCCGCCTTGTTCCGCGCCATCTCGAGCCGGTATTCCAGGCGATCGATGGCGATCACGCGCTCGGCTCCGAGCATTACGGCGCTCGCGATGGCGAACTGCCCGACCGGCCCCGCGCCAAAGACGGCGATGCACTCGCCGCCCTTGATCTCGCAGAACTCCGCGCCCATGTAGCCAGTGGGGAAGATGTCCGAGAGGAACAGCACCTGCTCGTCCGTGAGGTCGTCCTCGATCTTGATCGGCCCGACGTCGGCGAACGGCACCCGGGCGTACTCGGCCTGTCCGCCGGCGTAGCCGCCAGTGAGGTGCGGGTAGCCGAAGATCCCGCATGTCGAGTGCCCGAACATCTTCTCGGCGAGGCCGGCGTTCGGGTTCGAGTTCTCACACGCTGAGTACAGGCCCTCCTGGCAGTGCCAGCAGCTTCCGCAGGCTATCGGGAACGGGACGACCACCCGGTCGCCCACCTGTAGGTTCGAGACCCCGCGACCGGTCTCCACGACCTCGCCCATGAACTCGTGGCCGAGGATGTCGCCGCGCTTCATCGTCGGGATGTAGCCGTCGTAGAGGTGGAGGTCGGACCCGCAGATCGCGGTGGAGCTGATCTTCACGATCGCGTCGCGGTCGTTCAGGATCTTCGGGTCGGGGACGTTCTCGACCTGGACGGTGTTCCGCCCGGACCACACGTTGGCGCGCATCAGACGCCCGCCTTCGCGAGCTCGGATTCCTCGAGCGGCTGAGCGGGGCGCTGCTTGAACTTGCGCTGCGCTCGCTCGCCCTCCGGCGTGCCCTCGGAACGGGTGATCACGCCGGTCTCGACCAGCTGCTTGAAGTGGCGCAGGTCGTCCTTCGCCTTCGCCAGCGGCGCGGAGCCGCGCAGCCTCTCGACCGCCGTGCCCACCTTGCCGCGCGAGGTGACGGAGCTGAGATCGACGTGGATCTCGGTTCCGCGGTCGCCCGGCGCTTCGCGGAAGGTCACGGCTGCGCCGGTTTCCGTTATGTGCTTCGGCCGAAAGGACGCGTCGTCCCACATCCGCCGGGTCTCGTCGATCGGCCTGTTCACCGTGATCGCCGTCCTGGAGCCCATCTGCCACCTCCGGGCATGTCGAGTGCTCCGTTGCGGGTGCCCGGGCGAGGGAGGCGGAAACAGGCGGCGGATTCCGCGTGAACTCGGCACTCTCGCCGGGACTGGTCGGCTCCTACTGTGGACGACATGGAGGCGTCTCGCGTGAGGCGGCCCTCGCTCCCGGAAGTCGCGCATTGCAGGAGCGCCGTGCAGGTCCTGCCCGGCCCCTCCTCCTCGTCCATCGCGAGCGTGCGCCCGTGCCGTCGGCGCTGCTGCTTCTGCCTCAACGCGATAGCGCGACGGACCGCTTCGCCCGTGCGTCAGGATCGGCATGGAGCTGACGACTCGGCCCGGAGCGGAGGTCTGTTCGACGGGGATTCAAGAGAGCCTGGCGCGATATCCGCCTTGAGATGGAAGGCGGGCGAGGGCTTGCGCGCGTCGCACCACCCCTGGCAACCTCGCGCCACCGGCCGGTACTAGGGCGAAACGAAGAGCACGCGCGCGACAAGGTCTCACTGACGCCGCGGTGGCGCGAAAGCGCCACCGCGGCGTGCACGACAATCTCGGCCGTGACGCGCCGCGCCGCGACTGCTCGCCCGGCGACGCATGTTTCGGCCTACAGCGGGTCGCAGATCGCCGCGAACGTCTCGAAGTCGATCGGATCGCCGAATTCGTGGATCACGTCCGCCCCGTCCGGACTGATCACGGCGACGAAGCCGTTGTTGAGCGTGGCGGGCCCGGCACCGGCCACTACGAAGTGATCGACCCACAGCTCCGAGTCCTCGGAGCGGCTCACCGCCCGGAAGCTGTAGGACCAGCGGTACACGTTGCCGGCTTGATCGGTCGCCGTCCCGGTCGCGTGCTCGACGGACACCCGACCGCCTTGGACCTCACGCAGTGTGCCGGTCCCGGTGAGCGTCGTGCCAGTGGGCAGATTCGGGCACTGGGCGGCCGTCAACATCCATGCGACCGGCCGCTGCGTCGGCGGCGCCGCCGGCGCCACGGCACCTCCCGGACCGAGCAGTAGAGCCCCCGCCATGGCGACCACTCCCGCGATGCGCGGTTTCACCTGCACCACCCCCTTCTATCGGACGGCTTGCCAGCGCCGACAGTACAGGCACCGCATGCCGAAGGAAAGGCTCTCGAAGCCCGGTTGCCCCGGGCCCTGGGCCGGCAGTAGGGTCGGCCCCGGGATTTGAAGCGCACGCTTCTGATACGGCGCAGCATCACCGTGTCGGCTTCGGCCGGAGGAGCGCGGACGAGCCGGCTCGGGACGGGTGCCTGGCACTTCCTCGCCGCCCTGACTGTCGTGCAGGGGGCCCACATGGTCGAGCACGTCGTCCAGCTCGCGCAGGTCACCGTGCTGGGCGTCGCGGACGACGACGCACTCGGGCTGCTCGGCTACGTGGTCCAGTTCAACGGGACCGAGGAGTGGCTGCACCTCGGCTACAACGCGACGTTCGCACTCGGGCTGTACGCGCTGATCCTCCCGCTCTGGCGCGCGACACCGGCGGGGCTCCCCGCATGGGCATTCTGGGCTTTCGCCGCCGGGTGCGTCTGGCTCGAAACGTGGCACATGATCGAGCACGGCGTGATCATCGCCGGGGTCCTCGCGCACGGCGGCTGCCCGTGTCCCGGCATCGGCGACGCCGCCCTGGGCGTGACCGACACCGTCTTGCACTTTGGATACAACGCGATCGCGACGGCCTGCCTCGCCCTCGTCTTCATCCACGCCAGGCGCCGTCGCCGAGGCCAGAAATCGGGCGGCGATGGAATCTCCGCGCAAGCGAGCCGCAACCGCAGGTGGCGGTCCGAGTAGACCACCCGCTACCGCTTTCGCCTGCCAGCGGCAGTGCCGCTCGTGCCTCGATGCGATAGCCCGAGAAACGGGTCGGGGTCCTCCACGCCGCGCTGCTCCGTTTCGTCCATAGCGGTACTAAGCGCGTCGTGCCCAAACCGGGGTAGTGCGGACTATGTCGTTGGCGTTTGGCGGTGCTGTGTTGGGCGGGCGGGGGCGAAGAAGTCGATGAGCAGTTGGTTGACGCGTTCAGCCTCGTCGTGATGCACCCAGTGCGACGCGTCCGCCAGGCGCTCCACGCGGTCGAGGTTGGGCACGTCGTCGCGGTCGGGCTCGGCGAGGTCCGAGCCGAGGTAGGAATCGCGCTCGCCCCAGATGACCAGTGTCGGCGCCGAGATCGGGCGAAGCTTTGCCGCGGCTTCCTTCTGGGACTGTCGTACCGAGGCGCGGTAGTAGTTGATCATCCCGGCCGCTGCCCCTGGCTGCGACCACGCCTCGACGTAGCGTTCGATCTCCTCGTCGGTGTAAGGGGGGCGTGCGTCTTCCAGGAAGTGCCGGAAGAAGTGCCAGTCTCTGGCGTGTACGACTTCCTCGGGCACTCCCGGGACCGCGAAGAAGAAGAAGTACCAGGACTTCCGGAGCTGGCTCGGGTGTTTCAGTCCCTGCGAAAGCCGCCGCGGATGGGCCGCGTTGAGGATGACGAGTCGGTCGACCACCTCGGGGTGGTTCATCGCGGTCATCCAGGCAATCGATCCGCCCCAGTCGTGGCCGACCAACAGGGCGGACTCCGCACCGCGTTCTTCGATGAGGCCGCGGATATCGGCGGCGAGCAGGTCGACCGCGTAGTCCTCGAAGCCCTCTGGCTTCGATGAGAGGTTGTAGCCACGCGTGTCGGGTGCGACCACCCGAAAACCCGCCGCCACCAGCGGCGCGATCTGCAGCCGCCAACCGAACCAGAACTCCGGGAAGCCGTGCAGCAAAACGATCAGCGGGCCGTCACCAGCCTCCACGTAATGCAAGTTCACATCGCCGACTTCGGCGTAAGCCTCCCGAAGCTCGATCCCGACGTCAGGCAGCGTGCTGGTGGTAGTCATGGGGACCTCCATACGTAGGGGGACTTGGGCACTCAGCGAACCGACGCGAACGTCGCGCGTAGTTCCTCGGAGAAGAGCTCCGGCTCCTCCCAGGCGGCGAAGTGGCCGCCCCGGTCGACCTCGTTGAAGTAGTTGAGGTTGGGATAGGCTTTCTCGGCCCAGCTGCGCGGAGTCCGCCAGATCTCGCCGGGGAAGGTGGTGAACCCGACCGGAATCGAGGACGGCGGCAGAGGCTCGCGGCCCGCGGCCGGTGCGTCAGGCCCGTAGGCCTCCCAGTACGACCGGGCCGCGGAGGCGCCGGTGCCGGTCAGCCAATAGGTCGTGATGTTGTCGAGGATGTGGTCCCGCGTGAGGTTGCCCGAGGGCTGCCCGTCGACGAAGGCGTGGGAGATCTTGTAGTAACTGTCCGTGTCGTGATCGATCATCCAGGCCGCGAGGGCGACGGGTGAATCCAGCAGGGCGTAGCCGATCGTTTGCGGCCGGGTGGCCATCTCGACGAAGTAGCCGTTTCCGGACTGCTGGAAGGTGTCGATCTGCGCGGCCGCGGCGCGTTCCTCGGCGGTGTCCGTCGGCATGGGGCCACCAAGCGCCGGCACGAGCAGGTTCGTGTGGATGCCGATCAGGCCTTCGGGTTCCTGGCGGCACATCGCGTCGGTGACGCCGGCGCCGACGTCGCCGCCCTGGGCCACGTAGCGGGTGTAGCCGAGGCGGTCCATAAGCTCGGCCCAGGCTCGTGCGGTCCGGCCCAGATCCCAGCCGACCTCGATCGGCTCGCCCGAGAAGCCGTACCCGGGCAGGGAGGGCAGCACCAGATGGAAGGCATCCTCGGCGCTGCCGCCGTGCGCGGTCGGGTCCGTCAGCGGGCCGACGGAGTCGATCATCTCCATGACGGAGCCCGGCCAGCCGTGCGTCATGATCAGTGGCAGCACGTTTTCGTGCGGCGAGCGCACGTGGATGAAGTGGATGTTTACGCCGTCGATCTCCGTCGTGAACTGAGGCAAGGCGTTCAACCTCGCCTCGGCCTTGCGCCAGTCGTACTCAGACGCCCAATAGGTCGCGAGCTCGTGAATCGTCGCAAGCTGCACGCCCTGAGACCGATCCTCGACGAGTTCTTTGGAGGGCAAGCGCGTCGCCTCTATGCGGCGTCGCAGCTCAGCGAGCTCCTCTTCGGGACTCTCGAGATGGAAAGGACGTACGTCGGTGCCGGTCTGGGTGCCAGTTCCCACGACAACCTCCGCTTCGGGAGTGAACGAAGAGCTCAAGAGCTCTGTCGGACGCCTCCCCGCGAGCCAGACCCTACTCCTCGGAGGCGTGACGTGACGTCACCCTCACCGGTGACGCTGCTGCTCTCCATGCAAGGCAGCGGCGAGGGAGCCCGGCGGGACGCCCCCGCCGAGCCGCTATCGCTTCCGCCTGGAAGCGATCGTCTGCGACGACCGCACGAGACGCCTGCGAGGGAGGAAGGGCGGGCATCTCTCCTGGAGCGCTCGCCCCTCCTGCGTGTTGCGCAATGCACGAGCGCGGGCGTCACTCCCGTTTTCCACAAAGCAGGTATTGACGGCTGCGGCCGCTATGTCGACGCCGCGCTCAGGCGAGCAGTTTCACGAGGTTGAGGGCGCCCTCGAGGATGCCCCCTACTGCGTTCGTGAGGGCTCCTGCCTCGCCGAGCGCCTTAGTCACGCGTCGCAGGCTGTCGCCGATTCGCTTCGACCGCGGCTCGGGCGCGGCTGCCTCGGCCTCCGCTTCGGCGATCGCCTCGTAGGTGGCGGCGCGAGTCTCGGTCGGCAGCCCGAGCCGGTCCACCTCCGCCTTCAGTTCGGCCAGGCAACCACGGAGCTCGCTGACGTGCACGTTCGCCGACCCGTGGATCCCGTGGTCGACCACCATGTGGCCGCCGACATTCTGGATCGACCCGGCGTTCTGGCTGCCGATGTTGAACGTGGTCATCGCCCCACCAGGATCTGCGCGAACCGATTCACGACGAAGCCGCCCATCAACAGCCCGACCGCCGCAGGCCATCTCGAGTCGAGGTGCTGGGTGTAGGGCGGCTCGACTCCGCCCGCGACGTCTAAGCACCTCTTGCGTCGTCGCCACCCCGACGAGCACGAGCAGCGCGAGGCCGACAAGGAAGAGCACCAACCCGAGTGCCGCCAGGACCTTGCCGATGCGGGCCGCGCGGCTGCGGTCACCGTAGTTGATCGTCTGGTTGCCGCCGATGTTGCTGATGCTCTGCGCCGCCTGCCTAGTAATCCCGAAGGCCGTCTTGGCCTCGCTCGAGCTCATCGCTTGCCCTCCTTTGCTTGTGCTTATATACACAAGACGACGTAGGGGTCCCAACCATTCCCGCGTGCGGCTCTATTGCCCACGCTCCGCCCTTTCCGATGGACGCCCCCGCCGACCCGCCGCCACCGCTCGCGATCGCCACGGCGTCTACGGGTTCACCGGCGAGGCGTTCCGCGAGCGGCTGCGGGTGGCCGGCGGGCGGCGTGTTTGCCGATCGTCGAGGGCCGACTCGTCGACTAGTTCGCCACTGGCTGGGGGTCTTTGCGCACGATCACCGTGTCGGCGACCCGGATGATCTCGTCAACCGGCAGGTCGGCGTTCTCGCCGTGCTTGCGGATCGCTTCGGGGCTTGACGCCTGATAGACGCAGACGGTGCCCATGCCGTGTTCCTCGTCGAGTACGTAGCTGCGGATCCAGCGGATGTCGTCCGCCATGGCGTCGCCGGCCTTGGTGGAACGCTCCCCCGCTCGTTCAAGATCTTCGGGTGACGCGAAGCCGTTGCGGCGGAGGATGATGTAGGTCTGCATGCGAGAACGCCTCTCGTTGGGTGGGTTCGAGAGCAGCCTCCCAACCGAACGTGTGCACGGGCGTGTGACGAAGATCAGGCCGCTGCCCGGGCGGCGGCAACGTCGACGCGGTGGCCGAGACTTGGGTTCTCCACCGACCCGAGTAGAAGCCGGGCCGTGTCCGCCGCGCGTGGATCGCCCGCCGCGACGCGCCGAAGACAGGCCCGCACGTTCCACTCGCGCATCCCGGTGCGGGCGGCCAGTTCTGTCAACGCGGAGCTCCACTTCTCCAGTCGGCCCGGCGGACCCTCGACCGCGAGCTCGCACAACGAATCAAGGATGTACGCCTCCAACCAGACGTAGACATCCGCGGCTTCGCTGACGCGTCGCAGGGCCGTCTCGAGCTGCGTGACAGCCTCCTCCTTCTCTCCCCGCGCGGCCGTGACAAGCCCGAGGCCGTGAGATGCGAGGCCTTCATAGCAGGCGTCGCCAACCTGGCAGCCGAGCGCATAGGCATGCTCGAGCCGGGCCAAGGCAGAATCCGCGGAACCGGTCCGCAGCTCCACCTGGGCAAGCAGCGACGCCACCCATGGCACGTACGTCATCCACTCTCGACGGGCCAACGAAACGGCGCGCTCGAGTATGTCGGCAGCCTCGTCCCACTCCTCCCGCATCAGTCGGCTGCGGCCGAGCAGACCGAGCGAGAAGACGAGCTGCTTCGGGCTGCCGGAGCGCTCTGCCCATTCGATCGAGCGCGAGACGTGCGCGATCCCGAGTTCGTGCCGCCCGATGTCGATAGCCGCCAGGCCGAGAAGTCCTTCGACGCCGGCTCGTTCCTCATCGGTGTCGGCGAGCGCAGCGGCTTGCCCAAGCCTGAGCGCGCAGCGCGCGAAGCGACCCTGCAGCACGTCGATGTAGGCGAGCTCCCGCATCGCAGCGGCGCCCACCGCCCGGTCGCCGACGGCGATCGAAAGCTCCGCCGCCCGCGCTAGGGCGCGCGCGCCCTCCTCGTTCACGTCTCGTGCGCTGTGAACGAGCGCGGTTCCGAGCGCAAGCTGTGCCTGGCCCTCCAGCGTGGCGTCGTCACAGGCGTGGGCTTCGCGGGCGGCGAGCGCCAAGGTGCCCAGTCCGGACTCCAGCGCCCCTGCGTCCACCGCCGAACAGCCGGCGTCCAAGCGGGCGCGCGCAGCGTGACGTCCTCGCGGGCCGGTCGGCGGTGTCGCGGCGGGCGGCTGTGCCGCCCGGAACACCGCCGATGTCGGCTCCCGCCCGAGCTCTCGCCGGAACAGCGCGACGCACGACTGCAGCTGACGTGCCGCCGCGTCCTGGTCACCGGACTCCGCATAACAGCGAATAAGAAGCTGCTGGAAGTTCTCGTCGTAGGGATTGAGGGCCACCAGTCGCCCTCCCAGCCGCGCGGCGTGCGCCGGATCCCCGGTCGCGAGCAGCCTCAGCGTCGCGTCTCGCAGAGCCGCCTCCGCGGCGCCGATCAGCCCGCGGCGCTCGAGCAAGAGCCACGACTCGAACACCGGGTTCGAACCGAAATCCATGTCCTCCAGCAGCTCTCGCCCGATTCCCGGCACCGCCACGGCTTCGAGTGGCGGCGCACCCACGAGCCTATGGACGTCGACGAAGCTGCCCGCTGGAAGCTCCAGCTCCAGCGACCGCTTCTGAAGCACCTCGGGCCCGAGAAGCCGCCGGAGCTGCGCAAAATTCCAGCGCAACGATCCCAGCGGATCGTCCGCCTCAGCGAACAGCAGCCCGGTGAGATGCTGCCGCGACGGTCGCGCCGCGCCGCACAGCAGATACGCAAGCAACCCCCATGCCTTGCGGCCGCGAGGAGCGGGCCTCAGCTCACCATCCCACTCGACCCGCGGATTCCCGAGGACATGGATGGCAAGGCTCATTCCGCTCGTAGTAGAGCCTAATCAGTCGCGTACTCGTCGTGTCACCGGCGCGAACAGAACCGCTAGGTGCCCTTCGCACGAGCAGCGAGAACCACCAAGCCCGACTCGTGCGCTCCTGCCCTGGCAACCAGGGGCATGCGACGCCCCTCGCCGCTCTCCCGCTTTCGCGTGAAAACGGGAGCCTCCGAAACCTCCCCGCTCGCGCAGGGCGGCCGGCATCCCTGGCCGCCGACCGTCTCAGAGCGAGCCGCGAAGCAGGCGAGCGAAACGAGCGACCGCAGCGAGCGAGCAGGTCGGCGGACAGGCGATGCCGGCCGCCCCGGAACCACCAACGCCCGGGGCCCCGGCCCGGGCCCTCAGACCAGCTCGAGGAAAACCATCTCCGTGG
>CAVWYB010000021.1:0-19643 GCA_963759145.1 uncultured Solirubrobacterales bacterium | reverse complement strand
CGGCGTCTCCCTCGACATCGAGGCCGGGGAGTTCTTCGGACTGCTGGGCCCGAACGGGGCCGGCAAGTCGACGCTGATCCACTGCGCGACCGGGCTCGCGCAGCCGACGTCGGGAGCGATCCGGGTGTTCGGCCACGACGCGATCGGCGACTATGGCGAGGCCCGCCAGGCCGTCGGGCTGGCGCCGCAGGAGCTGAACCTCGACTGGTTCTTGACCGTCGAGGAGACGCTCGACTACCACGCCGGCTACTTCGGGATGCCCAAGCGCGAGCGCCGCGAGCGCGCCAAGGAGCTGCTCGAGACGTTCTCGCTCACGGGCAAGCGAGACGAGCGCACCCGGACCCTCTCCGGCGGGATGAAGCGGCGGCTGATCCTGGCCCGCGCGCTGATGCACCGGCCGCGCCTGCTGATCCTCGACGAGCCCACCGCCGGCGTCGACATCGAGCTGCGGCTCGAGCTCTGGCACTACGTCCAGCGCATCAACCAGGAGGGGACGACGATCCTGCTGACAACGCACTACCTGGAAGAGGCCGAGCAGCTCTGCGACAAGATCGCCTTCATCAACGAGGGCCAGATCATCGCCCAGGGGTCGAGCGCCGAGCTGGCGGGCAACTACGGCGTCGCGAACCTCGAGGACGCCTACCTCGCGTTGGTCGGACGCAAGGAGCTCTCGCGCTCGCGCGTCGAGGGGCTCGCCTCGTGAGCGCCGCCCAGATCCGCTTCTTCACGCTCTCGAGGCGCGAGGTCAACCGCTTCATGAAGATCAAGAAGCAGACGGTCGGCGCGCCGCTGCTCGAGACGTTCCTCTACATCTCCGTGTTCGGAGCCGCGCTCGGCTCGCGGATCGACGAGCTGCACGGAATCGACTACGTCGTCTTCGTGATCCCCGGCCTGATCATGATGGCCTGGGCGATCAACGCCTTCTCCAACAACTCCTCCTCGATCCTCCAGCAGAAGTTCCAGGGCGCCATCCAGGACCAGCTCTCCTCGCCGGCCTCGCCGCTCGAGCTGCTGCTGGCGTTCTCGCTCGGCGGCTTCATCCGCGGCTTGCGTGGTCGCGGTGCTGACGTTCACCGCCGCGTCGTTCTTGGTCGACCTCCCGGTCGAGCACATCCTCGTCCTGATCCCGGCGCTGTTCCTGGTCGGCTTCTTCTTCGCGCAGCTCGGAGTCCTGATCGGCGTCCGAGCCGAGCAGTTCGACGACGTCGCGATGGCCCAGACCTTCGTGCTCCAGCCCCTGATCTTCCTCGGCGGCGTCTTCTATTCCGCCTCCCTGCTGCCCGAGCCGTTCGAGACCCTGACCCACTTCAACCCGGTCTACTACATGATCGCCCTCGTCCGCTACGGCTTCCTCGGCTACGCCGAGGCCAGCGTGGCGCTGTCGCTGCTCTTCCTCACGATTGCGACGGCCGCCCTGTTCGCGGTCAACCTGCGGCTGTTCTCGAGGGGCTACAAGCTGCGGGCTTAGCCACTCAACCCGGGCCCTAGCTGAGCTTGATGGTCGCGGCCAGTGTGCCGTTCGGCTGTTGCCGAACGATCACCTTGCCGGCCTGACGCTGCTGCCGATCCCGAAACGAGAGGAGCAGCTGTATCGCGTCGATGACCGTCTTACGCAGTTCAGGCGCTTTCGCTTGCCGTGCCTGTACCTGCGCCCCGAATCGTCGCTTCAGCGCCGCCGCTGCGCGGGAACGAGCAGTCGTCTTGGACAGCGTTGCTTGCGGGGCGCTTTGAGGCTTGGGCGGCGCCGGCGGCTGCGGCTGCGGAACGGCCAGGAGTCGGTCTGCGAGCAGGCGGTAGTACCCGCCTCCATCCGGAAGCTGGAGGAATTCGTGGTGCTCGTACAGACACACGCGCTGGCCATAGGAGCCGTCAAGTGGAAAGTCGGCAATGTCGAATGAGGTCGTTCCGTGCCACGCCAACTTGACCCTCTTGTCCCCCATGTAGTGGGGAGTGGAACAAATAACACACATAGCTGGCTGGCTGGACGAAGGCGAATGCATCCCAAATCTCCGCCCCCGTCTCTGGATAACCACTTGGTGGGAGTCGGGTCACGTACCCCGCGATGCTGCCGTGCAGCCAGTCCGGGCTGGCATCGGCTCGGGTTACCTCCCCGGTCGTACCGAGAGCTGCCGTCGGGGGTGATGCAGCCAAAGCGATCAGGGCTGCACAGGCGAATACAAGCGCAGAGGACGGTCGCATCTCTCGAATCCGACTCATCGGTCCTAAATGTAAACCAGCACGGGCCTGGCCGGTTTCGGTTTTCTGGTCCCTAGGCGGGGCTTTTCGAACGCCGCCGCGAGGTTTCGAACTACGCTTTCGCCGCAATGACGAGACGAGACCTCTCACTGCTGCTGACCATGGCGATAGCTCTCGTTGTTGCGGCGGGGCTACTCGCTCTGTCAGCACCACTCGATGCGCCATGGCTGCCGGTTATCGCGGTGCTGTTCGTGGGACTCGCGCTGGTCCAGCGAGACAGGTTCCTGTTTGAAAGGGCTTGGCGGGCCGTTTTGATCGGCGCTGCGATAGCGGTGGCGTTCGGGTTCTTGGTCGAGAAGCTCACCTAGCTCGCGTCGTTCCGCTCGCGCCGCCGCTCGTTCATGGCTTCCTTGGCCAACTCGTTGAGCCACTGATCGCTGAAGACCTGCTGCTGTCGCCCGTAAGAACTCGGCCACCCGCGTACCCAATGACGGCGAACCCAACACAACACAGGAGGCCGCCAAATGCCCGTCACCCGTATCGCTGGTGCATACGGCGCCGGCGCGACGAAAGGAAAATCCTTGGCGGCGGGACCACTGTCGTCGAAATCGGTCGGACGGTTTCTCGTCGCCGATCCGCTTCCTGAGAGGCTCCTCTTCGCGAATTCTTCGGCGGCGAATGCGGGTCGACATACGGCAGACCTCTCGGCGCCTCGCGGTTCGCAACGGCGACCAGGTCATCGCCGACACGACCCGGCCGATCGCCCTTTATCAGTCGGGTTTCGCGCCGCGCTGGTACGTGCCCCGCGTGGACATCGACGAATCCACGCTCGCCCCCAACGAGACCCAGACGTTCTGTCCGTATAAGGGGGTGTGCAGCTACTACGACATGGCGATGCCCATCGAGCGGCATGGTCCTACCGTGAGCCCTACACCGAAGTCGCGCGTGTGTCAGATCTCGTTTCCTTTGAGCCGGACAAGGTCACGGTGGAGCTCGACGATCGGCAACTCCACCTCGAGCCCGGCCAAACCGTCATCCCGCACGGCGTCGACCGCGACCTAACTCTCCACGAACTTACGGGCGAGGGGCAGCCGCAAGCCGCGACTCGACTCACGCCACTCGCATAGGTCGGCTACGGCGAGCGACCCGCGGGTCTGACGCATGCTGATCACGAACCTTGCTCCGACAGCCCCACGGCTTCGAGGGCATCGGCCTGATCCCGAAGCCCTTAAGGAGTGAGATCTTCCCGCTGCGCACCGTATCGAGGGCCGCCGCTCCATGGCGACCTGACCCATGGCCTACCCCCCGCCAGATCATCCTGACCACAACTCGGTCGCAGCCGTCTACGAAGTCGGTGATCGTTTCCACGGAATCGGCGTCCCAGGTGTCGCGGAGCTGCTCGAACCAGCGCATGACCGCCTCCCGACCTATGACAGGCTCGAATGCCTCGGGCCAGCCGTCCAGGCCGGTCACGCACATGGCGTTGGGGTCGTACAGCTCACGAAGTCGCGTCCATGTCTCCTCGGTTCCACGCCTCGTTAGAGGCTCGCACGATCTCGACGTTCTCCTGCGACATCGCCCGCGCAGTATCCCGCAGGCTCAAGAGTCGGCGTGAGCGTCTTGCTCGGACAGTCCGGCGGCTTCGAGCGCTTCCCCGGTTCGGGGAAGGACTTCACTGACGAATGACGCCGTCGCGAATCGTCCACCACCAGCCGTTTCGAACCACGAGATCGACGTTGCCACCCCTCGGCAGCGCCCGAGTCCTACGAAGGCCACCACCTGGTCGTCGCCTTCGAAAAACGCTTCGGGCTCCCGACGAAAGCGTCGAACGAGCGAGGTAGTCCTCGAGGAACTGCATCACTCGCTCACGCCCCCGGCGCGTGCCGGGATCGGGTCCCAGCTGGGTCGTCAGCTCGAAGTTCTCGTGCGCATCGCGGAACACCACGTCCCAGTCGCCGCGGTTGAGGGCCTCGTCGACGTTGCGCACGATCTCCACGTTCTCCTGCGACATCGCCCGCGCAGTATCCCGCAGGCTCAGGAGTCGGCGTGAGCGTCTTGCTCCGACAGCCCCACGGCTTCGAGGGCCTCCTGCCACTCCTGATAAAAGCAGACATGCACGATGCGCCCGTCACGGATCGTCCACACGCCGGAAGGGCGCACCGTGATCTCGATTCCATCCCGGCCACGGTGGTAGTTGAGTAGACGACTCGCTACCATGCTCGCCGGCTTCGACGAACTCGTCTACCTCGAAGCGAACGGCTTCCCACAGCCCGAAGAACTCGTCCATGAAGGCGGCGCATCTGATCAAGTTTGAAGACGCCGCGCACAGGGCCGACCGCCCGCGAGAAGTCGAACTCGAAGTCCGGGTGCATATCCTTGAGTGCGGCCTCCCAGTCCCCCCTGGTTCAAAGCGTCGATAACGGCCCGAACGATCTCTACGTTCTCCTGCGACATCGCCCGCGCAGTATCTCCCTTACCGGAAGCGGTGGGCAAGCCGGTGGCCGTGGGCGCACAACGGCAGCCCCCATCCTGATCACGACCGCCTTCCTGGAGCGGCCGAACGTGGTAGGCCTGCACCGCCGTCCCGTGATCCGCAGCGGGCGCACCGGCCGCCCGTCGTGGCAAGGGTCAGACGCCTGGACTTGGCCTGCCGGGTGGTCGAACCACGTGGGTGGTAGGGGCGGCAGTTGTTGCGGTTACCCCGTCCAGAACCCTGAAGCCGAATGGTCTCGGCGTAAGGCATCGGTTGTTTGCCGCAGTAGCGGGCCTATCGCTACACGCCCCCGGCAGGACTCGAACCTGCGACCCGCTGCTTAGAAGGCAGCTGCTCTGTCCGGCTGAGCTACGGGGGCTCGGGCTCGAAGGCTAGCGCTCACATCCCTCGGCAGAGGGCGTCAAAAAACGCGAGGAAGAGGATCGGGGCGGCCGGATTCGAACCGGCGAAACCTCTGCGTCCCAAACGCAGCGCTCTGACCAGGCTGAGCTACGCCCCGTGCCTCGCAAGTGTACGCAGCGCATGGCAGTTAGTACGGACGAGCTTCCATTTCACGAAGGACCGCCTACCCGGCCGCCCTCCTCATCTCGTCGAGCATCTGCCGGTCCTGCGGCACCCTTGCCTCGAGCATCGTCAGCAGCTGCTCCTCGACGGCCACGAATTCCTCGAAAGCTCCCACGGCCTTCGGAGAAGTCATCGCGGCCGGATCGTGCGTGCCTATCGGCAGGTCGCGGTAGCCGGCCATCTCGTCCCCGATCGCCCTTAGCCGAGCGGCCGCCCCAGCTGCTCGGTGGCCAGCTTCAGATAAACGTCGTGTTCGCGGCGTGAGTTCTCGTCGCTGCAGCTCCAACGCCTCGGTATGAACCTCGAGCACCTCGGCCATGGATTCGATCAGGTCTCCGAGCCTCGCAGGGAGCACGGAACTCTCCGCGAGACCTTGACCGCAAGTTGGTTGATCAACCACCTCAATCTCCTTTCCAATACGCCCCTGACTTGCCCGAATAGGATGCCGCGCTATGCGCGCTCTCCAAATCGCCGAGCTCGGCGGCCCCGACGCCCTTCAGGTGGCCGACGTTCCCGAGCCCGAGCCGACGCATATGCTCACGCCCGGCGAAGGCGTGATCGTCGACGTTCGTGCGGCGGCCGTGTCGTTCCCGGACGTGCTCCAGAGCCGTGGGCTCTATCAGTTCAAGCCTGACCTCCCGTTCGTGCCCGGAGCCGAGGTGGCCGGCACCGTCCGTTCGGCTCCCGACGGCTCGGGACTCTCGCCGGGGGACCGGGTGGCGGCGTTCACGGCGCTCGGGGGCATGGCGGAGGCCGCTGTCGCGCCCGCCTTCATGACCTTCGCGCTGCCCGAGCCGCTCGACTTCGCGCAGGGCGCGGCGCTGATCCTCAACTACCACACCGCCTACTTCGCGCTGAAGCTGCGCGGCCGGTTGGAGGAGGGCGAGCGCGTCCTGGTGCACGGCGCCGCCGGCGGGGTCGGCACGGCTGCGCTCCAGGTCGCCAAGGGCCTGGGCGCCAGCACGGTCGCGGTGGTCTCGAGCGACGAGAAGGAGGAGGTCGCGCGCGCGGCCGGCGCAGACGACGTGGTGCGGTCCGACGGGCCGTGGCGCGAGCAGGTCGTTGAACGCACCGGCGGCGTGGACGTCGTGCTCGACCCGGTCGGCGGCGACCGCTTCACCGACAGCCTGCGCTCGCTCCGCGAGGACGGCCGCGTGGTCGTGGTCGGCTTCACCGGCGGCTCGATCCCGGAGGTGAAGGTGAACCGGCTGCTGCTGCGCAACACCTCGGTCGTGGGCGCAGGTTGGGGCGCGTATGCGATGGCCAAGCCCGCGCTCAGCCTGCAGATCGGCGAGGAGCTGGATCGGATGATCGCGACGGGCATCGTCCGGCCCGTCGTGGGCACGCGTCTGCCGCTCGAGCGGGGTGCCGAGGCGATGCGCCTGATCGAGGACCGAGGAGCGACCGGCAAGGTCGTGCTCGAGCTGGGATCCGACTAGGCTTGGGCGCTGCTGACCCTGAACGGCCTCGACGAAGTCAAGTCCCGCATCGGCGAGGAGCTTGGGGTGAGCGACTGGCACGAGGTCACGCAGGAGGACATCAACCGCTTCGCCGAGGTGACCGGCGACGACTACTGGATCCACCTCGACACCGAGCGGGCGAAGGACGGGCCGTTCGGCGGAACGATCGCCCATGGCTACTACACGCTCTCGCTCGCGCCGATGTTCTCCTATCGCCTGTTCTCGTTCACCGGCTTCGCGTTCGGCGTGAACTACGGCGTCAACCGCGTTCGCTTCCCCGCCCCGATGCCGGTCGGTGACCGGGTCCGGATGCGCGCCAAGCTTGCGGCCGTGGACGACATCCCCGGCGGCGCGCAGATCACCACCGAGCTGACTTTCGAACGCGAGGGCGGCGACAAGCCGGTGTGCGTCGCCGAGTCGCTCTCGCGGGTCTACACCGGCTAGCTCACCCCGGCGGGGGCGCCGGCGGAGAGGCTTCGTGCCCCTCGAAGAGCTTGCCCGCGCGGATCCGCGCGGCCATGTCCTTCGACTCGTCGCGGTACGCACTGCCGTCTTCGAACTCGATCGCCGGGTACTTGCGCTGGCCGCTGAGCTGCTCGAGCTCGTCGCGCTTACCGGGACGCACGGGCCCCTTTTACCTCGTAGTCGATTCCTTGCTCGTCCAGCGCCTTCTGAACCCGCCAGCACGGATGGACGTCGAGCTTGAACCACATCAGCGAGCAGCGATGGAGTTTCACGGCCACGGGCGAAATCTACACCTCCATCGTGTAGCTTGCCCGGCCCGTGGCCGAGATCCAGCCGCTTCGCGCACTCCACTACGACCTCGCCGCCGCCGGCCCGCTCGACCGCCTCGTCGCCCCGCCCTACGACGTGATCGACGCCGGCCAGCGCGCGGAGCTGGCGGCCCGGAGCCCCTTCAACGTGGTCGAGATCGACCTTCCCCAGGGGGAGCCAGATCCCTATGCGCGATCGGCCGAGCTCCTGGAGCAGTGGCGGATGCAGGGGACCGTGGTGCAGGACTCCGAACCCGCGCTGTGGGCGCTGACACAGACCTTCACCGGCCCCGACGGTGCGACCCGCACACGGCACGGCTTCTTCTGCAAGGTGCGCCTCACCGACTACGGCCCCGGCCTCGTGCGTCCGCACGAGCGCACGCACCCGGCCGCAAAGGAAGACCGCCTTCGGCTGATGCGCGCCACGCGCGCGAACCTGTCGCCGATCTTCTCGCTTTACAGCGATGCGGCTGGAGAGGCGTGGTCGGCGCTCGAGCCCTCGACCACAGGCGAGCCCTGGGGCGAGGTGACGGACGACGAGCACACCACTCACCGGCTCTGGCGCGTCGACGACCAGGCGGCGATCGTGCGCGCCCAGGAGGCGCTTGCGGGCGTCGAACTGTTGATCGCGGACGGCCACCACCGCTACGAGACGGCGCGCACCTACGCGGACGAGATCGGTGGCGAGGGCGAGCACCGCTACGTGCTCATGTGCCTGGTCTCGATGTCGGACCCGGGCTTGCGATCTTCCCGACCCACCGGCTCGTGGGTGGCCTCGACGAGGCGCGCAGGCGCAGGCTCGACGAGGCGCTTGCAACGAGAGTTCGAGCTCACCGAGACACCGCCGGACGCGCTCGTGCCCGAGAGCGGCAACGGCGACCTGCCGACCTTCGGCCTGTTGGAGCGGGATGGCTCGAGGTCGCTGCGAGCGCGCCTCGCATCACCGGAGATCGCCGACCGCGCCCTTGCCGGGCACTCCGAGAGCTACCGCCGGCTCGACACCGCGGTGCTCGAGAAGCTGCTGCTCGAGGACGCGCTCGGACTCACCGAGGACGACATCTCCCACCAGCGCGGACTCGGCTACGCGCGCGACCTCGACCAGGCGCGTGCGCTGCTGAGCGCGGGCGAGTACGAGCTGGCGTTCCTCCTGCGCCCGACGCCCGTGGAGCAGGTGCAGGCGATTGCGGCGGCCGGCGAGACGATGCCGCCGAAGTCGACGTACTTCTACCCGAAGCTGCTGAGCGGGCTGCTGTTCAACCCACTCGACTAGCGCAACCGCTACACCAGCGAGTCCGAGCCGAACATCTCCGCCATGCGCGCGGCGGTCCGAAGTTCCCCTCGACGTGCAGCTCGCCCTCCATCATCGCCTTCGCGGGATGGATCTCCTGCGCGGCGATGCGCGCGAAGACCGGCACGGACATCCGGAACGTGACATCAGGCTCCGCCGCCCGGCCGGGCGCGATCGTGGCCTGCCCGCCGTCGACGCGCACGACCCACTCGCCGATGCCGTTGCGGGCCCCGGTCAGCTCGTACTGGATCTCCCCGGTGAAGCCGTGGGCCTTCTCCGGGACGAATGCCCGCTCCATGCCCTTGAACATGATGCGCAGGCCGGGGCCCGTCCCGAGAGTCCGCTCCAGCTGAGCGTCGCTGCGCTTACGCACGAACGCCGAGAACGCCGCCTCGC
Organism: uncultured Solirubrobacterales bacterium; assembly: GCA_963759145.1. Taxonomy (GTDB): domain Bacteria; phylum Actinomycetota; class Thermoleophilia; order Solirubrobacterales; family JBBDJG01; genus JBBQKG01. The sequence goes on along the minus strand of CAVWYB010000021.1, from coordinate 10,472 downwards.
CGGCCTCCTTCAAGCGCCGCTCGATCGTGGCCCGCAGGCCCGCGCGCCCACCGTTGGCAGCCGATCCGTTCGACGGCGCGCGACGCGCGGCGGCGATCACCTGCGCGGCCGCTGGCTCGCCGCGGGGAGTGATCACATAGCTCGGGTCGGCCGTGCGCGCGGGCGAACGCGCGGGCGAGCGCCCGCTCGCACGCTTCCGCGAGACGCTCGCGTTTGGCGGCCTCGCGCTCCTCGCGCCCGTCGGCAAAATGCGGCAGCACCTTCTTCCCGAAGAGCTCCAGCGATTCGCAGATGTGCTCGTGCTGGTTGGTTCCGGCCTGCTGCACGAAGATCACCTGGTCCACGCCGGCGTCTACGTAGCGCTGCACGAGGTCGACGACCTGCTCCGGCGTGCCGATCGCGCCGCGCAGCGATCCCAGGCCCTGTTCCAGGATCTTGACGCCCAGCGGCCCGTCGTCCGCGTTGATGATCTCGCGGGCGAAGCCGTACTCGGCGCGGTTTGCCTGGAACTCTTCCCAGACGTTCGTGATGCCCGGCCGGTGGTCGCCGAAAACGTAGTAGTGGGCGAGTGAGAAGCCGAAGAAGTGCGCCCCGTCGATGCCGCGCTCGATCGCGGTCTGCTCGTCCTTGTGGAGCATCATCGGCAGCACCACGGCGAAGCTCGGGTTGACCGCAAACCCGGCCGGCACGCATTCGTCGGACTGGATCAGTGCCTCGTACTCGTCGACCCACTCGCGCGCCTGCTCGGGTTCGATGAATGCGAACGTGAGCGCGCCGATCCCGCGCCGTGCGGCCAGCAGGATCGTCTCACGCCGGCTGCAGGCGACCCAGAGCGGGGGGTGCGGCTTCTGCTTCGGCTTCGGGATGATGTTGCGCGGCGGCATCGAGGTCCACTGGCCCTCTAGCCGGCGAACGGCTCCTCGACGAACATGCGCGTGATCGCGTCGAGCGACTCCTCCCACTGGTCCCTCTTGGACTCCCGATCGACGCCGAACCCGCCGAGCTCCGCCTGCGAGCTGGACTCGCCGGTCCCGAACTCGACCCGGCCGCCCGACACGAGGTCCAGCGTCGCGACGCGCTCCGCGACGCGCGCGGGATGGTTGAAGCCGGGCGGGATCTGCACGATGCCGTGACCCAGCCGGATGTTCTTCGTGCGCTGGCTCGCCGCCGCCAGGAACACCTCCGGCGCGCTCGAGTGCGAGTACTCCTCGAGGAAGTGGTGCTCGACCTCCCAGGCGTAGTCGATGCCGACCTTGTCCGCCAGCTCGACCTGCTCGAGCGCGTTGCTCAGGAGCTTCTCCTCGGCGTCCACGCCCCAGGGTCGCGGCAGCTGGTGCTCGTAGAAGATGCCGAATCTCATCTGATCGCTCCTTTGGCTGGGATGTCGATGTGCGGAGGTGCCATGTCGAACTCAGGCCGAAGCGTTCCGTCCGGCTGACGCAGGCCCATCGCCCGCGATGCCCTCCGCGACGATGCGGCGGCCCTCTTCGAGTACGGCCTCGAGCTCCTCGTCGTCGAGGCGGAGGCGGTCCGGGCGCAGGTTCAGGGCGATCACGCCGGTCCACGCACCCCACATGAACTTCGCCGCACGGTAGGGGTCTACCGGGCGGGCCGCGCCCGTCTTGACGCCAAGCTCGATGATCGATGCGACGCGGCGTACGCCGCCCTCCGCGCGCTCGGCGAGGCGCTGAGCGGCGAATGAGAGCTCGTCCTCCGGGCGCGCGTCGACGTGTGGAAAAGCGAGGATGCGGAAGTAGCCGGGGTGATCCAGGTAGAAGCGCAGATAGGCCCAACCCGCCGCGAACAGCTGTTGCCCGAGCGCCAGCGTCGGCTTGAACGCCTCCTCCATGTAGCGCTCCTGGACGTCGAGCGCCCGGTCGAGGAGCGCCAGGTAGAGCCCTCCTTGCTCTTGAAGTGAACGTAGATCGAGCCCACCGAGACGTCCGCCGCCTCCGCGATCTCCTCCACCGTGGTGCCGTGGAAGCCGTGCTGGAGGAACCTCTCCTCGGCCGCATGGAAGATCGCACCGACGGTTCGGGCCTTACGGCGATCCGAGCGCGATGCGAGCGCCTGCTCCACGGCGCTGAACGCTACTCAGAAGTGAACGTGCCTTCAAGAGCGCCCGCGTCAGTAGGCTGAGCCCGATGGTGAAGATCTACACCCGCAAGGGCGACGACGGCAGCACCTCGCTCTGGTACGGCGGCCGGGTGCCCAAGGACGACCTGCACACGGAGGCCTACGGGACCCTGGACGAGACCACCTCCGTCCTCGGCCTGGCGCGCGCGAAATGCGCCGACGAACGGCTCGCCGCCGACATCCTGCGCCTGCAGAACGAGCTGTTCGTGGCCGGCGCGGAGCTGGCCACGGGGCCGGAGGCGCGCGAGCGCCTCGAGCCCGGCGTGAGCCGCCTCGAGGACGACATGGTCGCCTGGCTGGAGGAGCGCATCGATGCCTACATGGCCGAGGTCGAGTTGCCGCCCAAGTTCGTGATCCCCGGTGGCACCGAGCTGTCCGCGCAGCTCGACATCGCGAGAAGCGTGCTGCGCCGTGCCGAGCGGCGGATCGTCGCGCTCGAGCGCGCCGGGCGTGCTGGAGGGCTCGGCCGCACTTCGTTACGTGAACCGCGCTTCCGATCTGCTGTTTGCGATGGCGCGGTTTGCCGACGTACCGGACCCGGAGTTGTTCGAGGGGCGCGGCGGTCCGCCGGCACCGCGCCATGAAGGTCAGTGCAAGGCGGCGCAAGGGCTACGCGCACAGTCTCACGGCCGGCCATCACAAGCTGATCGTCGACGAGCCCGTCGAGAAGGGTGGCACCGACACGGGCCCGACGCCGGGCCAGCTGCTCGCACTCAGCCTCGCGAGCTGCACCGCGATCACGATCGAGATGTATGCGGACCGCAAGGGCTGGGAGGTGGGCGACCTGGAGGTGGAGGTCGACTATGGGGACGAAGGCGGCGACGAGGCCAGGTATGAAGTCGTCATCAAGCTGCCGGCCGAGCTCTCGAAGAAGCAGATGGAGCGCATCCGCGCGATCGCGCACAAGTGTCCCGTGCACCAGAAATTGAAGGGACACGTGGCGATCGAGGATCGCGTGGAAAGCCGCGCCATCCGCGCCATGAATGAGCAGTTCGAGACGCGCCTGCTGATCGGCGGTGAGCAGGTCGCCGGCGACGGCGCGCCGCTTGGTGTCGAGAACCCGTACACGGAGAGCACCCTGGCCACGGTCGCGCTTCCCTCAGCCGCGCAGGTTGACGCGGCGATCGCGGCCGCGCGGGAGGCGGCGCGGGATTGGGGCGCGCTGCCGGCCGTCGAGCGTGCGGAGCTTCTCCACGAGATCGCGGCGCGGCTGCGTGCTCGCACCGACGAGCTGGCTCGGACAATGACCCTCGAGGGCGGCAAGCCGCTCGTCGAGAACCGTGACGAGGTCGGCTGGACCGCGGCCGCATTCGACTACTACGCGGAGATGGGACGCAATTTCGCCGGGCGCGTGATCCCGTCGATCGAGTCGACCCAGCTCGCGCTGGTCCTTAAGGAGCCGATGGGAGTGGTCGGCTGCATCGTGCCGTGGAACTATCCGCTGCTGCTGCTCGCCTGGAAGCTCGCGCCGGCGCTCGCGGCCGGCAACACGACCGTCTGCAAGCCCTCGGAGCTGACGCCACTCTCGACCCTGATGCTGGCCCCCTGCCCGACCACCTCCACCGGGGGTGGTCAACCTGCTCGCCGGAGCCGGAGACGTGGGCGAGTCGATCGTGCGCGACGAGCGCGTCGACTGCATCGCGTTCACGGGCTCGGTCGAGACCGGCAAGCGCATCGCCGGGCTGGCGGCCGAGCGCGTGGCCCGGATCAACCTCGAGATGGGCGGCAAGGATCCCGTTCATCGTGTGCCCCGACGTCGCCGACGTGATCGGCGTGGCCGCACGCGGCGGCGCGTGGGCCGCGTACCTCAACGCCGGGCAGGTGTGCACCTCGGCTGAGCGCTTCTACGTGATGGAACAGGTCTACGACGACTACGTGCGCGAGTTCGTCGACTACACCCAGGGACTCGTGCTGGGCGATCCGCTCGACCCGCGCACCGACATCGGGCCGATGGCCTCCGGCGCGCAGCGCGGCAAGGTGGCCGCCCAGATCGAGCAGGCGGTCGCGGCGGGAGCCGAGGTCGTGACCGGTGGCGACGGGGGCGGCCAGGCGCATGGCCACTTCTTCTCACCCGCGGTCGTCACGGGCGCGCCCGCCGAGACCGAGCTGCTTCGCGAAGAGACGTTCGGCCCCGTGGCGCCGATCGTGCGCGTCTCGAGTCTCGACGAGGCGATCGCCCTCGCCAACTCCACCCGCTACGGGTTGGGCTGCAACGTGTACACGCGCGACCTGCGCACGATCCTGCGCTGCATGCGCGAGATCAAGGCAGGCACGGTTTGGTTCAACGACCCGCTCACCGACAACGACGCGGGCCCGTTCGGCGGCTTCAAGCATCGGGGCTGGGGCGAGAGCTAGGACAGGAGGGACTCGAAGCCCTCCAGGAGACGAGCACGTCCACATCGAGACCGAGATAGCGCCGAAGGAGTGGTGGTACCCCTACGGGAGTTGAGGCTCAGGGAACGAAGATTCCCTGGTTCATGAACAGCGTCGCGTCGGAGGCTCCCGCAACTCCGCTCGCGCCCCCGTCGAAGACCTGGATCTGGCCGAGCTGCCAGATCGTGCGCTGGTCGGCGACCACGGAGCCGCCCACGACTGCATTCGCAGTTGTGGAAACCGAGCACGTCGAGCCAACCGCGGGATCCGGCGTGGCGGTGCACGGAACCGCGAACGGGAAGCGCATGTCCGAGACCGTGCCGGGTCCCGGACCGCCCGGGTTGGGCGTGTTCCGGCGGTCGGTGATGCGCAACGCGGCGTCGGCCCGCAGCTGGCCGGTGTAGTCGGACAGGCCCGCGTCCTTGTTGCGCACGTCGGTGATCGAGACGTCGAGCCTCACATCCGCATGCGGCATCGGGGAGGCGCAGGCGGGACAGAGAAACGTCTTCATGCGAAGCGACCCGATCGCATTCGCCCCCTGGCCGTTCGCGTCGGGCGTCCCGACCGTCAGATGGGACGACGCCGGCTGAGGCAGATTGCACGACTGGAACGAGAGCGGTGCGCCGTGAGTGCTGTTCGCCGCCGTGCACGGCTTTACGCTGGCACCAGCGACGCGAGCAGCGGCGTCGCGCCTCGGGGGCGGACGTAGTTCTGCGGGATGGGCTGCCAGGAGGGCTGGCCTGAGTTGGCGCCGCTCGGGTTGTTCGTCAGGTTGACCCTGCCGGTGCCGTCGGGGTTGGTCGTGATGATGTCCTTGTCGAAACAGAAGGTCAGGCCGCCGACGATGTCGCACCGCTGTTCGCCGATCGCGAGCCGCGATCCGTCGGGAGACCACGCCGGCGCAGTCATCCTGAAGCCGAGGACCGTGAGCCCCGTCCCATCCGGGTGAATCGTCCCAACCTGCTGCGTGGTGTCAGTGGAGTCGCAGCACGGGAGCTCTTGGAAGGCGATCGTCCTTGCGTCCGGCGACCAGTCAGGAAAGAACCTCTCGCCTTCGCTGTCGTCCGTCGGGACCCTCGCTTGTTGCTCCCGTCCGGATTCATCAGCGCCAGGAATCCGCCGTCGAGCAAAAAGACGATCTTGGTTCCGTCGGGCGACCACGACGGGTCCTCGTCGGGAAACTGTCTCGTCGTGAGCCGCACGACACCCGTGCCGTCCACGTTCATCGAGTAGATGTCGCCGTTGGCCGCGCGCGCTGTCGAAGACGATCTTGGTGCCGTCCGGGGACCACGCGGGGCTGCCGTCCGCGGCGGGGTCAGTGGTCAACCTGGTCTGGTTCGCCCCGTTCGCGTCCATGACGTAGATCTCGTAGTTGCAGCCCGACCCGCAGCCGCCTGGGTTCGGATCGTCGCGGTTGCTCATGAACGCGATCTTCGTCCCGTCCGGCGACCACGCCGGCTCGATGTTGCGGCCCGGGCCGGCGGTGAGGGGCGTGCGACCGCTGCCGTCCGAGTTCATCGTGTAGACCTGCGACGGGCCGCCCGCCGAATGCGAGAACGCGATCTTCCCGTTCGCCCCCGGAAAGGCGGCGTCAGCTGGCGCCGCGAGCGCCAAGAGCGCGACGAAGCTGCTGACCAGGGCCCTGCTGAGTCGTATCGCTACGGTCTCCCCTTCCCGGACGCCTTGAGTCTACAGCGGGGCTTCAAGCCGACAAGTGGGGTGCCGAGCGCTATGCGCGCTGGAGCAGATCTTCGGACGTGACCAGCTCCGCGCCCGACACGGCGCATCTCCTCGACAGCGCGCTCGGGAGTCGCCGGGCTTGACGTCGGTCACCCCGGTCGCTCCACGACGACCGTCACGTCGAACCCTTCGCGAACCGCGTCCAGGACCGTGTTCTTCACGCAGTAGTCGGTCGCGAGGCCGGCAACGTAGACGCGGTCGACGCCGTGCTGCCGCAGGACCTCGGCCAGGTTTCCGCCGTGGAAGGACGAGTAGCCCTGGGTGTACCGGTCCTGTGCCTTGTCGACGGACCTGATCGATCTTTCGACCGGTCGAGTGCCGGATGGAGCTCGAGCGCCCGAGCGTCCCCTGAGACGCAGTGGACGGGCCAGATCCCAGGCGGATCGATCCCGCGCCAGCAGCACGGGATCGACCTCGACGCCCTCGAACGAGCCGTGGTCCGGCGGGTGCCAGTCGCGCGTTGCGACGACGAGCCTCGAAGCGGTCGCGCGAATCGCGTTTATCGGCTCGGCAGATCTCGTCGCCGCAGCTCCACGGCCAGCGCGCCGCCCGGACGTGAAGTCGTTCTGGAAGTCGACCGAGCGAGCAGGCGTCCATCGGGTGCGTCCCCTATATTCGCACCGCGATGAGCAGAATCGCAGGAGGACTACAAGACGCCGCCTCCAGCGAGCTCCTGCTCGCGCCCGAGGAGTCGGTGACGCTGAAGGCGCCGGGCGAGGTCGCCGCCGCCGTCTTGATTCCGCTCTATCTCGCTGGAACGGCGACCTCCACACCGTTTTGACGAAGCGCAACGCGGACCTGCGCCGGCACGCCGGCAAGATCAAGTTACCCGGGCGGCCGTCGCGACGAGCAGGAGGGCCTCCTCGAGACCGCGCTGCGCGAGGCCGAGGAGGAGATCGGGCTTTCGCAAGAGCGACGCGGTCGCGGTCGTGGGCGCGCTGCCGCCGACCGGAACGATCGTCACCAACTACGTGATCTATCCGTTCGTCGGGATGATCGAGCCCGGTAGCAGGGTTCCACCCGAACCCGATCGAGGTCGACACCGTCAGTCGAGCTCTCCCTGCGCGCGCTCCTCGCCAGCTTCGAGCGCAAGCGTCTGATCCGGCGCGGCGTACCGATCAAGACCGACACCTACACGGTCGAGGGCAACTTCATCTGGGGCGCCACCGCGCGGATCGTCGGCGGCCTGCTGGAGCGCCTGCGGCCCCTGCTCGCCGGCTGAGGCTCCAACGAAGCCGGCGAGCCGGGAGCCCTGGTGTGGCTCCCGGCTCAACCGGATCGCGTTAGGGGGCTCGCCGCGCCAGGAGCCGAACGAGTCGCTCGCCCAGCCGGTGCCCGAGTCGCCGGCGCCGGGCCCAGCCGGCGGCCGCCGTACACGACGTTGCCGTCGCCGTCCTGGTAGGTCTGCCACGGGATCGCGCCCGTCTGGCTGACGCCCGGCGCGGCTCCAGTCGCAGACGCCGGTCGGGAACGCCGCCTGCAGGCGCGCCCACTGGTCGTCGCTGAACGCGATCGGGTAGTAGTCGGTGCGCCGCAGCGGCTTCAGCGTGCACTTGTTGGTGTCCGTCGCGACGCCCTCGCCGGCGACGGTGTGCGGCGTGCCGAACCGGGTCTGGACGTCCTTCAGGTTGCAGACCTTGCCGATGCCCGGAATCTGACCGGCTCGAGCTCGTCGACCTGCGTGCAGCGGTCCTGGATGTCGCTCGGGCGGTCGCGGATGATCTTCGCCGCCAGCGAGCCGCTGCCGTGGTCGGCCTCGACGGCGGCGAGCCACCGGTCCATCGCGACCATGCGCCTCGGTCGCGTAGTTCGGGTCGCCCATCAGCGGCACCGCGCCGAACCAGATCGCCTGGTTGGCGAACGTGCCGTGCTCGCGCTCGAGCCGTGCGCGGATCGCCCACGAGCGGTACGCGTCGTGGAACGCGCCCGGGTCCGGCCCGCGCAGGTCGATGATCGCGACCTTGTCCAGGTTGTTCGCGCTGTTGATCGCCGCCGCTCTTGTACGCGTTCGCGAGCGCGGGCTGGTCCGCCTTGAAGCGCTCGGGCGTCCAGACGCTGTCGATCGTCCCGCCGCCGATCTTGTCGTTCAGGTCGACGAACTGCTCGGTCGTGATCTGGCCCTTCTTGAGCGCCTCGAGCCCGTACTGGACGCCGACGTTGTCGAGCGGCAGCCCGGCGAAGCCGTGGCCGACCTGCTGCTCGGCGGGGCTCCACACGCTCGAGGGCCGCGGGCCGAGCACGTTGATCATGTAGTCCGCGAGCATGCAGCGCACGCCGCCGGGGTTCGTCTCGGCGTTGTAGTTCTCCTCGGCCGGGACACCCGGGCAGCCGTCGTCCGGCACGCCCAGCGAGGTCCAGTAGACCGTGTCGAACACGATCGAGTTCACGTGGTTGGGGTGACCCTCGACCGCCGCGATCGCGTCGGGCGTCCACGCGACGCCCGTCCCCCAGTTGGCCGGGTTCTCGACGTAGTTGCGGACGAGGTGGTAGTCGACGAGCTGCTGGCCGGTCGACCACGAGTCCGGGAAGCTGCAGGCCGGCAGGATGCCCTGGTAGATGCCGGGGTAGGCGTTCGCGACCTGCTGCTGCGTGAGCGAGCCGCCCGAGCAGCCGGTGCCGATCGTGTAGCGGATCTCGCCGTACTGCTCGACGAGCCGCTCCTTCGCCATCACCATCGACTCGGCCTGGGTGGCGATGTTGCAGTTGTGGCCGGCGTTGTTCAGCGCGGTCGACATCACGGCGAAGCCGCGCGACAGCGCCGCGTCGTTCTCGACGTCCGGCGCCGAGCCGGACTGGTGGTCGATCCCGCAGCTCGCGCCGTGGTTGATCAGGAGCTTGTGGTTCCACCCGTCCTGCGGCTCCACGCGCGTCCACGGCTTGGTCGGGTCGTACAGGACGGCGATCTTGTACTGGTCGCGGTCCTGGTAGCCGGTCTCGACGCGCACGATGTAGGGAACCGTCTTGCCCTGGTCGGTGGTCGTCGTCGCGACGTCGGACGGCGGGTTGTCCGGGTCGTAGTCGGCGAACGCGCCGCCGGTGGACTTGTAGCGGTACTGGTAGCTCGGCGGGCTGGTTGCACTGCGAGTCGACCGCGCGTCGACTGGCACACCCACGGCTGCACCTGCGGGCCGGAGAACACCGGGCCGCCGTTGGGGTGGTTCGTGACCGTGATGCTCGCCTCGCTGCGCTCCCGTGGCGCGTGCGGTGAGGACGTTGGGGCCGAGCGACAGGCCGTGACGAGGCCCATGAAGCGGCCGTTCGGCCGCACGGCGAAGGCGCCCGTCACGTCGCGGCCGTCATCGAACACGCGCACCTTGGCCGGAGCGATGCCGGCGGGAATCTTGACCGCCACGAGCGCATCGCCGGCGGAGATGACCTCCGCGCGGTTCGAGAGCACCTCGATGCCCGAGGCTCGGGGTGGCGGCGCCGGCGGGCGCCGCCCAGCACAGCAGCAGCCCAAGAGCCAAGAACCCACGTCCGACGCATCCGTCCTCCCCATTCGGTTTGGACGCAGCTACCCGCACGGCGAGTGGGTAAACAATTTCGTACCGCGAGGAACGACATCGTACCGAGCGGTACGCTAATGCTGTCAGACCATGGCAGCCGAGCACCCAGACCGATCTACTTCCGCACCCTCGAGTCGCAGCCGTGGGAGCGCGGCGACCGCGAGGCGACCGCCGAATGGCAGCAGCGCGCGGATGCTCCATGCGATCACGCGCGCCGTGACGGAGAAGGGTTACGCGAAGGTCACGGTCGCCGACGTCGTGGCGCTCGCCGGCGTGTCGCGCCGCACCTTCTACGAGCACTTCGACGACGTCGAGGACTGCTTCGTCGCCGCCTACGAGGCCGCCACGCGCGAGCTGCTCGCCGAGGTCGGAGTCGGCGGTGCGCGCCGCCCCGCCGCGGACTGGCACGAGCGCTTCGAGGTCGCGATCGCCGCCTACGTCGAGGGCGCTCGCGTCCGACCCGCACGTCGCGCGCGCCTGCCTGGTCGACGTTCAGGGAGCGGGGCCGCGCGCGGTCGAGACGCGGCGCCTCGTCTACGGGCGGTTCGTGCCCAGATGCGGGCGCTGCGCAACGGCCGGCGCGACGGCCGCGGCGAGATCCCCGAGGTTCAGTTCCAGGCGGCCGTGGGCGCGATCGGCGAGCTCGTGCAGGAGCACATCTTCGACCGCGGCGCCGAGTCCCTCCCCGAGCTCACCCCCACGCTCGTGCGGATCGGC
>CAVWYB010000020.1:0-14567 GCA_963759145.1 uncultured Solirubrobacterales bacterium | reverse complement strand
CACACCGAGCCTTTTCTCAGCGTCAGGCGGCTGGTACGCCAACGCAAGACGATTGGCTACGTTGGACGTTTCACATTTGGGGACATCGCCACCCACCCAGCCCACGGGCGGGCGGTTGGCCGCCAACGGAAGGAATCGCGATCGCCGAAGCCCAAGACCAGAGGGCGCCGTCTGCCCTCTCTGAGCGGAGCCCCCAGCGTGAGCTGGTCTTCGCATGGCTGCACCTGGGCGTGCTGTGGGCGTTCGCGTTCGCCAAGCCGCTCTTCGACGAACTCAGCGACGACCCCGAGTTCTTCGTGGCGCGGGGGAACACCCGTTGGGACATCATCCTCCTGGGTGTCGGCCTCACACTGGGACCCCCGACGCTGTTCGTGCTTTGCGAGGCAGCCCTCGTACCGCTGCGAGCCGTTTGGCGACAGGCCCTCCACCTGACGTTGGTCGCCCTGCTGATCGCCGCCATCGTGCTACAGGCGATCGACGGCCTTGGCGCCTCGGCGGGCATCCTGATCGCGATCTCGCTGGCGCTGGGGGCCGCGGGGGCGTTTGCCTACGCACGCACGCAGGTGGCTCCAGGCGTGCTGACGGTGCTGTCCCCCGCCCCGATCGTCTTCCTCGTGACCTTTCTGCTCATCTCGCCAGTCTCGGAGCTCGTGCTGCCTCAAGCTGAGAAGGCGAAAGCATCGGGTGACGTTCGCGGCAGGGCGCCTGTGGTGCTCATCGTCTTCGACGAGCTCTCGGGCGGCTCGCTGACCGGCCGTGACGGGCGTATCGATGCGAGCCGGTTCCCCAATTTCGCAGCTCTGGCGAAAGACGCCACGTGGCACCGCAACGCGACGACGGTGGCGGACCAAACGTCGCGCGCGGTGCCCGCGATCCTCTCCGGAGTCAGGCCCCCGAAAGAGCGCCTGCCAACGGCCTCGGACTACCCGCATAACGTGTTCACGCTGCTAGGTGGAAGCTACGCGTTCAACGTCGACGAGCCCGTCACGGACCTCTGCCCAACGCGCCTTTGCGGTGACGAGTCGAGACCACCCCCCGGGCGCCGGCTTTCCGCGCTATTCGACGATCTGAGCGTGGTCTCGATGCACCTCCTGCTGCCGGATGGGATCGAGGACCACCTCCCGGCGGTCGACCGGACCTTCGGGGGCTTTCGCAACGCCGGGCGCGACGCCCCCGGCGCAGCGATCAGCGCGAACATGCCCGGCGGTGCGTTTGAGAACCGCGTTGGCCAGTTCAATGGCTTCTTGGACGGAGTTGATGGGAGCTCACGAAAGCCGCAGTTCAACTTCATGCACCTGGAGCTCCCCCACGCCCCGTGGCAATACCTACCTTCGGGCCAGTCGTACTCCGTCAAGGGACCGGAGATCCCTGGCCTGAAGGACAATGCATGGGGCCATGACCCGTGGCTGGCGATGCAGGGATACCAGCGATACCTGCTGCAACTCGGGTTCGTGGATCGGCTGCTGGGGCGAGTTGTTCGGCGGCTACGAGCCGAAGGCCTGTATGACCGGTCCCTCTTCATACTGACCGCGGATCACGGAATCAGCTTCCACCCCGGCGCAAGCATGCGAGGGGTCAGCCGCTCTACCCCCGCACCCAGCGTGGCCGATCAGGGAAGCGTGCCGCTGTTTGTCAAGGCGCCACACCAGCGGGCGGGCCGGGTGGACGATGGCTCCGCGCAAACCATCGACATCCTGCCCACGATCGCCGACACGCTCGATGCGCGCCTCCGAGGCCGAGTGGACGGGCGCCCACTTGGGCACGATGCAGTGCCCGACGCGGTGTTGCGGGTCGGCTCGTGCTGTGCGAGCGATGCTCGCTTCCGGTTCAGCGAGTTCGTTCGCCTCCGTGACGCTGAGGTGCGGCGACGCATCAGCCTGTTCGGCGCCGATGATGGGTTCATGGGGGTCTTTGGCGGCGCCAATCGAGACCTCATGGGGAAGACCTTGACCCACCTCCGCTCCCGAAGCGCCCCGGGGGCGCGCGCCGAAATGGACACCCAGCGCGTGAAGCTGGAGACGGACGCGGAAGGACCTGCCTTCGTGACGGGCAAGCTCACAGCCAATCGGTTTGCTGGCGCGGTCGTGGCGGTCGCCGCCAACGGACGTGTGGTAGCTGTGACGCGGACCTACCGCGACGGCGACGATTTCCGCTTCGGCGCGATGGTGTCCCCGTCCAGCTTCGAGGAAGGGACAAACAGGCTCCAAGCCCTACCGGTGATGGTGCCCGCCTTCGCCCAGACATCGGCGAGCGGCAACGAGGGCGACATGTCACTGGAGCGGCGTGGCGGGCGTCTCTTCGTCGTCCCGTCGAAGGGACGGCCCATACCCGTGTCGAACGGGGCCGCCGATGGCGCGATCGAGCGCGTGTCGGCCAAGGACGGCGAGCTGTCGCTGGTTGGCTGGGCCACGGACGCGCGCCACCGTCGGATCGCGGACAGGGTGCTCGTCTTCGCGGACGGGCGCCATCTGAAAGTCGGCACCTACTCCTTGGCCAAGCTTTTCGGCCAGCGGGCCAAGCGAGGTGGCTACCTGATCGCCGGATCGGGAGTTCCGCCCGGGCTCGTGACGGCGAAGCAATTACGCGTAGTCGCGATCGTCGGCGGACGGGGGCGGTGCTCAAGCCAGCTTCGGCGAAGACCTTCGCCAGCACGCCCTGAGCATCCGCAACAAACTGGTCCGGTCCGAGTTCCACGGATGATGTCCGCACCTAGCCAGCTCACGCGCGCTGGGCTCGCCGCCTCGCTGATTCTTCTCATCGCTCTCTCGGCGACGATCACAGCGCGAGCAGCGGACTCCGAGAAGCCGGGCAACGGCGTTGTCCTGTACTCCGCGATTCAGGACGGCAACCGTGCTCTCTACAGCCGCCAGTCAAATGGCACCGACCTACGGCGGATCCCCATCGAAGGGCTCGCAGACCACCCCGTCGTCTCTCCACACGGCCGGCGCCTGGCCTTCACGAAGTATGGCCCGTGGGGCGCGCAGGTCTGGGTTTCGTATCTCGACGGAACGGGGCTCGTGCGGCTGACCACCGGCTCCTCAGAAACGATGCCGGCTTGGTCTCCTACCGGGGGCCAGGTGGCGTTCACGTCCGGCCGCAAAGGCCGTCGGGACATCCACCGGATTCTCTCCGATGGCACCGGGCTGCGCCGGGTCACCTCCAGCCGCCACAACGACGAACAACCAGCATGGTCCGTGACGAACCGGATTGCGTTCGTACGGAGTTCCGCCGAGAGCGACGACATCTACACCATCTCGCCCTCAGGCCGCCGCGGCGCGCGTCCGCTCACGAACGATGGTGCGGACGACCGCTTTCCTGCCTGGTCGCCGACGGGCCAGACGCTCGTCTTCTCCAGCGGTGAGTCCGGGCGCCGCGATCTCCACCTGTTGACTGCGAACGGTTCGAAGCGTCGGCGGCTGACCAGGATCCCGGGCGACGAGACCGAGCCGACGTTCTCGCCCGACGGCACGCGCATCGCCTTCGTGCACCGCCGCGAGGGGAAGCAGCACCTGTACGTGGTCAAGGTGAAGGGCAGGCCGGTGACCAGGCTGCCCAGGCGCAGCCTCAGGGTTCGGCGCCTCACCCCGCGCAGCTCCGCCTCACGGGCGCCGAGCTGGCAACCGACGGGGTTCGACCCCGTTGTGGCCGCCGCCGGCGACATCGCCTGTGACCCATCTGATCCGAACTTTGTTGGCGGCGGCGGCGGGCGCAGGGGGTTCTGTGAACAGCAGCTGACCTCGAACCTCCTGCTGAGGAAAGACCTCGCAGCCGTACTCGTCCCCGGCGACGTTCAGTACAACTTCGGAGCGCTCGGTGCCTTCCACCAGTCGTTCGATCCGACGTGGGGGCGAGTGAAGGAGCTCATACGGCCCGTGCCCGGCAACCACGAATACGACACGCCAGGTGCCGCCGGGTATTTCGACTACTTCAACGGTCCCGGCGCGAACACGGGAGCGGCCGGTGACCGGGACAAGGGCTACTACAGCTTTGACGTAGGCAGCTGGCACCTGGTGGCGCTCAACTCGGAGTGCGGCGAGATCGGCGGTTGCGGTGCCAATTCGCCGCAGGCGCGCTGGCTCCGCGAGGATCTCGCCGGGCATTCCGCGGCTTGCACGGTGGCCTACTGGCACCACCCCAGGTTCACTTCCGGTCGCTTCGGACAACCGGGGGGCGCCGTCACTCCGCTCTTCGACTTACTGTACGAGATGAACGTGGATGTGCTGCTTACCGGGCACGAGCACTTCTATGAGAGGTTCGCACCCCAGGACAGCCGTGGTCGCTTCGACCCGGTTCGCGGAGTCCGCCAGCTCACGGTTGGCACGGGCGGCAGGGGTCCCCACCACGGTTTCATCCGCCAGGCGCCAAACAGTGAGGTACGAGATAACCGCACCTTTGGCGTCCTGGAGCTAACGCTGGCCGAGAACGGCTACGACTGGCGTCTCGTACGAACCCCTGACGGTCGTACGGTCGACTCGGGCTCGCAGGCCTGCCACTGAGCCACGGGGGCGGCGCGGCGCTAGCTGTGTCCGTCTGGATCACTGCGACCGTCGCGTGCGCCGCTCATGCTCAGCGCCGACACGAGCGGTGAAGGTCCTCGCGTCCGCACCGCCGCGCTGCCGGGCAGGAGCCCGCGCGCGGTCACCCGCGCCCGGTAGGCGCGAGCTCGGAGAATCCGTATCCGCACCGCCGCCCGGCCCCGTCGATCCGTGTGCACGACGCGGCCCGCGAAGGCGATCCGCGCTCCGCGAACGCCTCGCTGGCGCAATCCGCGCCCCACCCGAACGCGGAAGGCGAAGCGCCGGCGGACCCCCAGCGGCGTGGAGTTCGGGGTAACGGACAGCCTCAACCGGGGGCGCCTCGCTGGCGGCATCACGACCGGCCGGAAAAGGGGGAGCCCGCGCTCGCCGGCCCACACGTCGAAGACGACCCACGACGCAGCGTCCCTGCGCACGAAGGACTGGTTGGTCATGAGCAGCCGCTTCCCGAGGAAGGTCATGCTGGCCGGCGAGTCGTAGCGAGTCGGCAACGCAGCGTTCTCGACCGGGGTGCGCGGGAACCGCTCCAGCTCACGGCCGCTCGGAGAGAGCTTGACGATCGCATCCCCCACCGCGAGCGCGACGTAAACGTGGCCCGACCTGGCGATGGCGAAGCCGTCAGGGTAATCCACCGGTCGGCTCGTCCAGAAGCGCCGGAGCGGGCCCGGCCGACCGTCGCGGCGCACGGGCAGCTCGAGCAGCAGGCCCGCGCTTCGGTCCGCGGCCGCGCCGCTGAGGGTCTGCGCGAACAGCAAGGTGCGTCCATCGGAGCGGAACTGAATGCCATTGGGGCCAAAGGGCGAGTCGAGCAGCGGATCGCTGAACCAGACCCGGGCGCGTCCGCCGCCCCGCGCGATGCGCCAGATCAGCCCCTGGTCGATGTCCGTCACATACATCGTGCCATCGGCCGCGAAGGTGGCGTAGTCGGGACCTGCGTGTCGGTCGGTTGCGCCCTGCGAACACTGACTTCGCCGTGCGGGGCCACAGAGCGGCACGTCCGAGAACGTGGCGTAGGCACGCTGGCGACCCGTCCCAGGGTCGATCACGATCACCCGCGGCCGCACCGCCGCGCGGTCCAGCGCGTACAGCAGCCCGGAGCCGTCGAACAGCAGTCCCTGGAGCCCGTGCTCCTCGCCCAGGCGCTGCCCACGAACCACCTCCTGGCGCACGAACCGACCGGTTTGGTCGTATGCGAAGATCCGCGACGGCAGCCGCGAGTACGGGCCGGGGGCGATGCCCCTGTTGGTCCCCACGTAGGTCAGGCCGTCTGGCCCGATCGCGATCGGCTCGGGGTGGCCCGGCGGCCCGACTCGGGTGAACACGCGCGTGTCCAGCAGGGAGCGCGCCGACGCCTCGGACGGGACCCCCGGCCCGACCAAGACGAGGGCCGCGACGACCAGCATCTGAGCCAGCCTCCCCCGAATAGCTTCGTGGTGTTCCACGACGTCCATTGTCTCCAACCCGGGTGACATCACAGTCGAGCGCTACTGGGCGTTCCGGCGATCCGGGCGCCGCGCGATCTCAACCCGGACGAGTCGGATCACGGCAATCAGCCTCTCAGGTAGGGCTCCGCGTACAGAGCCCGCTCGGCGGTGTCGACCAGGATCTCGATCGTGCGGTCGGTGGACAATCCGCGGCCAGTGTAGAGCGAGTCGAAGCTCTCGAAGCTGCTCAGGACCCACAGCACGTGCTCGGCGTCCTTGGCGCTGAGGCCCTCGCGTAGCCAGCCCTGCTCGTCGAGTCGTCCCGCCAGCCGCGCCATCCCGCCTGCCCTTTCCTCCTCCTGTCGCCGGACCGCGGGGCCGACGGCCTGTTCGTCGAGCTGGGCCACCGAGTGCAGGGCACGGTAGATGTCGCGGTTGGCAGCCAACATCTCGCTCGCTGCACGGACGCCGGCGCGCAGGTGATCGCGGGCATCCGGCTCCTGCTTGGCCTCGAGCAGCTTCGTGTAGCCCGAGCGGGCAGCGAGCTCGAGGCCAACGGCATCGAACAGGCCCGGCCGCGAGCCGAAGATCGCGTAGACGGTCGAGCGCGCCACCCCGGCCATGCGCGCGATTCGGTCCACCGCGACCGGTTCGGCCGGGGCCTCCCGAAGGCGCGTTAATACCGCCTCGATGATCCGCATCCGCGTGCGCTCGGCCTCCTCCGCGCGGGCGCGCTGCTCGTAAGGGCGTGTTGCCATTAGGTCCATCCTACTTCATCAGACACTTCGTCCGATGAAGTGCTACAGTCCGTCGGACATAGTGTTGGATGAAAAGGAGAACAAGGTGGCTGTTGCAGTCGAGGAGTTCGAAGTCGTGGTGGTCGGTGCGGGGCCGGGTGGGCTGGCAAGCGCGGTGACGTTGGGCTCGTACGAAATCGCGACGCTCGTGGTGGAGCGGCGGGCGTCGACATCAAAGTTGCCGCGGGCGACCAACGCCAGCACCGGGACGATGGAGCTGCTTCGCCGTTGGGGGCTCGAACGGGCGGCCTGGGAGCGGTCGATCGACGTCGAGTGGCAAGCGTGGGCGTCGCCCTCTCTCGCGGCCGATGACGGCGAAGCCATCGAGCTCGGCCTCCCGACGCGCGCGCAGGCGGCGCTCGTCAGCCCGACTTCGCCCGCGCTCGTGGCGCAGGATGAGCTCGAGCCGCTCTTGGAGAACCACGTGCGTTCGTTGGAGAGCGCCCGTGTCGAGCGCGGGGTCGAGCTCGTCGCGTTCGAGCGCGAAGCTGACGGCGGTTACGTGCTCACCCTTGCCGGGCCGAACGGACTCGCTCGCGTAGTCCGCGCCAGGTACGTGATCGGCGCCGACGGCTGGCGAAGCAAGGTCCGCGAAGAGCTCGGGATCCCGGCGGAGGGAGCCGCAATCCTCGAGGAGCGCCTTGCGGTCCTGTTTCGCGCGCCGATCTGGGACGTCGTCGGCGAACACCGCTACGGGATCTATTTCGTCACGGCCGAGCCCGAGGGCCGCAGCTTCCTTCCGGCCGGCGCACCGAACCGCTGGGTGTTCGCCATGCACTGGGACAGCGCGGCCGGCGACGTCGAGACGCTTACCGCCGAGCAGGTAAAGCAGTGGATCCGCGACGCGGCCGGCGACCCCGGACTGCCGATCGAGATCGACCGCACGATGCCGGTCAAGTTCGGAGTCGGACTCGCCGAGCGATTCCACGAGGGCGACGCGTTCCTGATCGGCGACGCCGCCCACCGGGTGACCCCCCGCGGCGGGACGGGGCTCAACGCGGCAATCCGCGATGGCTTTGACATCGGCTGGAAGCTGGCCTGGGTCCTGCGCGACTGGGGTGGCGAGGACCTACTCAACAGCTATGAACGCGAGCGTCGACCGGTGGCCGAGTTCAATACCGAGCGCTCGATCCGCTTCGACGGCTCTATCCTCGGCAACGCCCTCGGTCTGAACGCGGACATCGGCGGACGCATCGCCCACGTATGGGTGCCACGAGACGGCGGCCGCGTCTCGACGCTCGACCTGCTCGGCGACGGGCTGACGCTGTTCGTCGGGCCCAATTGGGACGGCGCAGTCCCGGGCGGCGAGTCCGGCTCGCCGCCGATCACGGTTGAGCGGCTGGACGCGATCGCGGCCCGCGGCCTCGGCCTGACGACGGCGGGCTCGCTGCTCGCGAGGCCCGACGGCTACCCGGTCGCGCTGTGGAACGACGAGGAGACGGGCCAGGCCCGGCTGGCCCGGGCGATCGCAGCAGCAAGCGGGGTCGGGTCGCTCTGCGAGCCGACCCCGTGCTGACAGGACTTGACCTCAAGTTCACTTGAACTCGTACCCTGGCCTCAAGTCGCACGGACCGCTAGGAGGCGCATATGAGCTCCCACCAGACCGCAAGCCAACTGATCACCCAGGAGGTCGCCTCGTGGCCAGGAGTCGAGGCCGGCACAGGCGATCGAGGCGAATACGGATTCAGAGTCGGGTCCCACGAGATCGGTCACCTACATGGCGACCACGCCGCCCATTTCGGGTTCCCGAGGGAGGTTGGCGCCGAGCTCAGGAAGCAGGGACGCGTCGGACCACACCCGGTCAACCCGCATTCGACCAAGATGGCCTCCCGCCGAATCGAGGACGAGGCGGACATCCGCGACGTGATCCAGCTCATTCGACTCAACTACGACCGGGTTGTGGCGACCCACGGATTGCCGGTCACGAACACGCCGCCCCGTAGCTCGGCGTAGGCGGCCGCGAAGCCCTGTCGCCAACTGGCGTGGCGCAGCGTCCACCCGAGCTCGCGCTTGGCTTTCGCGTTCGAGGCGCCGCGGGACTCGGTTCCCATCATGACCACGGCTTCGCCGGCGAACAGCCGCGCGAGCCAGCGGGGGAAGTGGAGGGGCGGCTTGGCGCCGAGCACGTTGGCGAGTACCGGGAGCCACTCGCGCATCGGAGCGGGCTCGTCGTCGACGACGTTGTAGATGCCGGCTCCGCCGTGTTCGAGCGCGAGCACGGTCGCCGCCGCCGCGTCGTCGAGGTGGATGAACGAGGAGACGCCCTCGCCGCTGCCGACGATCGGGAACAGCCGCTTGCGGACGGGCTCGACCAGCCCGTCGTTGGAGGCGCCGTAGAAGGCGCCGTAGCGGAGAGCGATCCCGCCGGCGGCGACGACCGCCTCCTCGAGGTGGCGCATCGCCGCGATGCTCTCGCGCATCGCCGGCACTGGGTTTGTGTCGAGCGGGTCGTCCTCGGTTTTGACCGGTCCGCCCTCACGCGCGTAGCGCACGCTGGCGTAACTCTGGGCGACGAATCGGCGCACGCCCGCCTCGCGCCCCGCGGCCAGCAGCGCGTCGGTGCCCTCGGTCCGAAGCCGATTCGTCTGCGCGAAGCTGCGGTCGAAGTGCTTGAAGTCCTGCAGATCCGCCAGCGCGGTCGCCTGATGGACGATCGCGTCGGGCTCAGCTTCGAGGACGGCCTCACGCACGGCGCGAGCGCCGAGCAGATCGAGCGCGACCGGCTCCGCCCCGAGCGCGCGTAGGTGGTGGGCCTTCTCAGGCGACCTGGAGGTGCCGATCACCTCGTGGCCTTGGTCGATCAACTGAGGAACGAGCCGGGTGCCAATGGCGCCACTCGCTCCTGCGACAAGGACTCTCATCGTGCCTCTCCTTTGCTGTCACAACGGTTGGATTTCACGGGTCTACTGCTATGACCCGAGACGACGGAGGACTGTGACCGATGGATGAGCGCGACTGGCTGGCGGAACGATTTGAGGAGCACCGGACCCGTCTGCGGGCGGTCGCCTATCGGATCTCGGCTCGCTGCGCGAGGCAGACGACGCCGTCCAGGAAGCGTGGCTTCGACTCAACTGCACCGGCGCCGGCGAGGTCGAGAACCTCGGTGGCTGGTTGACAACGGTGTCGCGCCCGTGCCCCTGAACAGGCTGCGCTCACGCGACTCGCGGCGCGAGGAGCCTCTGGGCGTTCGCGTCCCTGAACCGATCGTCGACCGCGCCGACGGAACGGACCCGGAGCACGAGGCGCTGCTGACCGACTCGGTGGGCCTGGCGCTCCTGTGGTCCTCGAGACGCTGACCCCCGCCGAGCGGCTCTCGTTCGTGCTTACCGGCGCGGCGGCACTCCAGCTGCGCGGTGCGCCGAAAGGGCGCTGGTCCAGAGCTCCGCGCGAGCTCGTCCGCTCCATCGGGATCGGGCACTGCGGGGAGGATCCCCGCGGTGGGCGCTCCTCCTCCAGGCGCTTTTGTCGACGCGGCGGGATACACGGTCCCCGCAGGCTCCCATCGGGCATCCTTGCTGCGATGCACGGAGCAGAGCCTTCGCCGAGCGCTCCTTGGTGGCGGTCGGCTGTCGTGCTCCAGATCTATCCGCGGTCCTTCGCCGACGCCGACGGCGACGGAGTCGGCGACCTGCCAGGAGTCGCAGCCCGGTTCGAGCCATCTGCCAGATCTGGGCGTCGACGCGCTCTGGCTGTCGCCCATCTACCGCTCGCCGATGGCCGACTTCGGCTACGACATCTGCGACCACACGGACGTTGACCCGACCTTCGGCACGCTCGCCGATGCCGACGCGCTGATCGCGCAGGCGCACGAGCTGGGCCTCCGCGTGATCTTCGACTTCGTGCCCAACCACACCTCGGACCGCCACCCGTGGTTCGAGGAGTCGCGCTCGAGCCCCGACGCTCCCACCGGTCGTGGTACGTGTGGCGACCCGGGGGACGGTGCCGCCCAACAACTGGATCTCGTCCTTCGCCATGGCGAGAGCCCCGCCTGGACGCGCGACGAGCGCACAGGGCAGTGCTACCTGCACTCGTTCCTGCCGGAGCAGCCTGACCTCAACTGGGACGAGCCGGCGGTCGCGGAGGCGATGCACGACGTGCTGCGTTCTGGCTGCGACCGCGGGGTCGACGGCTTCCGGATCGACGTCGCGCACAAGATCGGCAAGGACCCGGCGCTGGGCGACAACGAGCCGGGCCGCCGCCACGACGAGGACTGGCCCTGCGTGCATCGGCGACTCGCGCAATTCGCCGGGTGCTCGAGGAGTTCGACGGCGACCGCATCGCGGTCGGCGAGGTGTACGTCCTCGACCAGCGCGCGCTCGCCCAGTACGTGGCCACCGGCGACGAGCTCCACCTGGCCCACAACTTCGTCTTCCTGAACCTCCCTGGTCGGCGACGGCCTTCCGCGCGGCGGTCGACGAGTTCGAGGACCTCGCAGGCCCGACGGCATGGCCGGCCTGGTGCCTCAACAACCACGACCATTCGCGTATCGCCACGCGCTACGGGCACGAGCGCGCCCGGGTCGCGGCGATGCTCGTGCTCACCCTGCGCGGCACGCCGTTCCTCTATCAGGGCGAGGAGCTCGGACTGAGGACGTCCAAGTCCCCGCCGACCGCGTCGTCGACGTCGACGGTCGCGACCCGGTTCGCGCACCGATGCCGTGGGTCCACCTTCGGCCGCAGGCCCCGGCGCCGGGTTCACGACGGCGACGCCGTGGCTCCCGGTCACACCCGGACGCCGAACGTGTGGCCGCCTCGGTCGCAAGCCCGCGATCCCGCTTCCATGCTCTAGCTGCACCGCGCCCTGATCGCATTCCGCCGCGCCGACCCCGCCCTTCGCGAGGGCGACTACCGCCCGCTCGACGCCGGCACCGACGTCTTCGCCTTCGTCCGCGAGGGACGACAGCGCCGCGGTCGCCCTCAACTTCGCGCCGTAGCCGCGGCCGCGGCCGACGCGAAGCGGTCGCGGCACGCTGCTGCTCTCCACGCGGCCGACGGCGCCAATTGGAACGGAGGTCGACCTGGCCACGCTCGAGCTCGCGGCGGACGAGGGCAGTGATCGTGGCGCTCCGTCTAGGGCGGCAGGCGCCGACCCCTGCGCCGAATGCGCAGCCACCTGTAGCCGCGTATGGCTCGAGCTTCAGCTTCACGGGTGCCACCATCCAGCGCATAGGCTTGGTCCGAGTAGAGGTCGACCAGCGCCTCGGCGTCGTCGGGACTATCGACTCAAGGGTCACGCCACTGCCGTCCCCGCCGAGTTCGTGCACCGCGCACGACCGTCGACCCCTCCCAGTCGCAGCGGTGGGCCAGCACCGACTGCTGCGCCGACGTCTAGGAGCTCGAGCGTGCCGAAGCCGATCTCGGGGCACTCCCGGCGCCTGCGAATGAGCCGCTCGAACCAGTTCAGCAGCGAGCCCTCCTCCCGGCGCTGGCGACTCACGTTTATCGCGCGCGGGGCCGTAGCGATCGTCGTCCACGACCGGCCGGCACAGCGCTTCGGGAACGGCGACCTCGAGAAGCCGCCGTGCGGCTCGTCCGACCACTGCATCGGCGAGCGCACGCTCAGGCGGCCCTCGATCTCAAGGTTCTCGCCCATGCCGATCTCCTCGCCGTAGAAAAGCACCGGCGTACCCGGCAACGAGAACGCCAGGCTGTAGACCATCCGGATCGCCTGCGCGTTCGCCATCCAGCATCGGGCGGCAGCCGGCGGCGCAGGCCGCGTCCGAAGAGCTGCAGGACTCGTCGGGCCCGAAGGCGGCGAACACCTCCTGACGCTCCTCGTCGGAGAGCTTGTCGAGCGTCAGCTCGTCGTGATTGCGCACGAAACGTCCCCACTGGCAGTCGGGGGGTATCTCCGGAGCTTGCTCCAACGCGGTCCGCAGCGGCTCGGCCTCGCCACGCGCGAGAGCCAGGTACATCGCCTGCATGCCGACGAAGTCGAAGAGCATGTGCAGCTCGTCTCCGCCCTCGTCGCCGAAGAACTTGCGCGCCTCGGCCGGCTCGAGATTGACCTCGCCGAGCAGCATGGCCTCGCCGTTGCGCCGCGTGATGAAGGCGCGCAGGTCTCGCAGCAGCTCGTGCGGATCGACCAGCGCCCCATCGGGCATGCCCATCGGCTCGAGCAGGAAGGGCACCGCGTCGATGCGGAAACCGGACAGGCCCTGCTCGATCCAGAACGCCATGACCTGGGCGATCTCGTCGCGCACCGCCGGGTTGGCCATGTTGAGGTCGGGCTGATGCGAGTAGAAGCGGTGCAGGTAGAACTGGCCAGCCTGCTCGTCCCATGCCCAGTTCGAGTCCTCCTTGTCGGGGAAGACGACGTCGCCTGGCTTCTCCTCGGGCTTCTCGTCGGACCACACGTAGAAGTCGCGGAACGGCGAATCGCGGTCCGCACGCGCCGCCTGGAACCACGGGTGCTGATCCGAGGTGTGATTGACCACGAAGTCGGCGATCACGCGGATCCCGCGATCGCGAGCGGTACGAACGAACTCCACCAAATCGCCGTGCGTGCCCAGGCGGGGATCGACGCCGTAGAAGTCGAGATGTCATAGCCGTCGTCAAGGCGCGGCGACGCGTAGAACGGCATGAGCCACATGCAGCGAACGCCGATTCCGCCGAGGTAGTCGATCCGCTCCGTGAGCCCGCGGAGGTCCCCGCATCCGTCACCGTTGCTGTCGTAGAAGGTCTCGACGTCGAGGCAGTAGACGACCGCGTTCTTCCACCACAGGTCGCTGGTCGCCTTGAGGCTCATCGGGCTAGCTCGGCAGCACGTGCTCGCCGAAGGCGTCGATGAAGACGGTCAGGTCCTGGCCGACGTGGTGCAGGTCGATCTCGTCGAATCCCAGCGCCGCCAGCTCCTGCAGCCAGGCCGCGTGGCGGGCGAGGTCCGACGAGACCAGGACCGTCTCCCGGACCTGGTCGGGCGTGACGTCCTCGGCGAGCCGGTCGAACTCCTCCACCGTCTCGACGTCCCAGCAGGTGGGCGGAGGGAAGACGTTGGTGCGCCACTGCTCGTGCGCGATCCGCAGCGCCTCCTCCTCGGTCCGCGCCCACGAGAGGTGGACCTGCAGCACCAGCCGCTTGCCCTCTCCGCCGTTGGAGCGAAACGCGGCGATCATCTCCTCGAGCTTGGCGCGCGGCTGGTTGACGGTCGCGAGTCCGTCGGCCCACTCGCCGGCCCGGCGCGCGGTGTCGACGCTGACCGCCGGACCGATCAGGGGCGGCGGCTGGTTCGGGCAACGTGTGCAGCTTCGCCCGGTCGACGCGGACCAGGCCGTCATGCGAGACCGTCTCGCCCGCGAACAGCGCGCGCATCACCTCGACGCACTCCCGCAGGCGGGCGGTGCGGGTTTCCTTTCGGGCCACGGCTCGCCAGTGATGTGCTCGTTGGACGCCTCGCCGGTGCCGAGCGCCACCCACAGACGCCCGGGGAACATCTCGCACAGCGTGGCTGCAGCCTGCGCGACGATCGCCGGGTGGTAGCGCTGACCGGGCGCGTTGACCACTCCGAACGGCACGCTCGTGGCCTCATCGCCGCACCGAGCCAGGACCAGGCGAAGCCCGACTCGCCCTGGCGCTCGCTCCAGGGAGAGAAATGGTCCGACGACATGATGCCTGGAAGCCCGCCTCCTCGGCGTGCTGCGCGTGCCGGAGCAGCCGACTGGGTGGGATCTGCTCGTGCGAGCAGTGAAGGCCGACGATCGGCACGCCGAAGGATTACCCGCGACGGCCGCTTCCCAGACACGGGAGCTATGGGCGCGCCGACGCCGGCTGCGCAGCGGTGCTCTTGGGGTCGATGAGGATCTTCGCGTGGAT
>CAVWYB010000019.1:0-16001 GCA_963759145.1 uncultured Solirubrobacterales bacterium | reverse complement strand
GTTGAAGCCCTGGGCCTATCGGACCAAGCCGCTCACGCCGACTCCTGAGGCCGCGGGATACTGTGCGGGCGATGTCGCAGGAGAACATCGAGGTCGTGCGAGCCTTCTTCGAGGCGTGGAATGCAGGGAACATGGATGCCCTCCGTGAGTTGCACGACCCCGACGCAATCGGGAGACCTCCGGAGGGCTGGCCGGAGCCGGGCCCGTTCGTGGGTCGGGAGGCGGTCATGCGCCAGTTCGAGCAGCTCCGCGAGACCTGGGACGCCGATGCCCTTGAACTGATCAGCGACTTCATCGACGCTGGCGACCGAGTTGCCGTGCGTTACATCTGGCGTGGCGCGGGTCACGGCCCCGAGGCGAACTTTGAGATCACACTCGTCTTCACGGTGCGCAAGGGCAGAATCCTGTTCCTTGAGTACTTCTGGGATCACGCCGATGCCCTCGAAACCCTGGGGCTGCCGCAGCAAGACGCTCAGACCGGTTCCTCCTGAATGACCCCCATCACAACGCTGTCGCATTGCGCGACGAGCGGCACTGAACCGAAGGCGAAATA
This sequence comes from uncultured Solirubrobacterales bacterium, assembly GCA_963759145.1. GTDB lineage: Bacteria > Actinomycetota > Thermoleophilia > Solirubrobacterales > JBBDJG01 > JBBQKG01. The sequence continues at coordinate 15,448 of CAVWYB010000019.1, read as the reverse complement.
CTGTCGGTGATGTCACGGGAGAACCTGGAACAGTTTCGCGCCTACCACGACGAAATTGCTCGCGCCGGTCGGGAAGACTTCGACGCAGAAGCAACGATCGCAAGGATGGCGGCATTCTGGGATCAGGACGTCGAATACGACATGTCCAAGTCTCCCTGGCTAGACATCGGTGGGATCGATCCGGGGAGTCGATGCCTGCGAGCCAGTTCGGCGTGAGTGGTTTGCCGCCTGGGAGGCCCTCCAATTCGAGTACGAGCTCGTGGATGCCGGCGACCGCGTGGTGGTGCTCACTCGATTCGCGGATGCGAGGACGCTCCACGGGCATCGAGGTTGGCAGCGGAGAAACTGCGTTCGTCACGACGTTCAGGAACGGGTTGATCTTTCAGACGAGCTTACATGAGTCACTCCGAAGCACTCGAGAGCGTCGGCATAGTGGTCTAACGGGTAAACCGGACGCTTCCGCTTCGCGCGAACAGCGGAAGCGCCTGGGGGATGAGACTACGAACCACCGACGATTCGGGGCAAAGACGCGAGGTGAGCTGGAAATTCGCCGAGCGGCGGCAAATTGGCCACGAGATCTCGCACGCCCGCCACGAGCTGCAATATCCTCGCGCCGATGGCCATGGATGTTGACGTTCACTACGCGCGCAGCGGAGACCTGCGGATCGCTTACGCGACCTTCGGCGACGGCCCAGTGGACTTGGTTTTCGTCCCCGGGTTCGTGTCGCACATCGAGAACTGGTGGGAGGCGAACGCCCCGGCGCGCTTTTTCAAGCGCCTGGCCTCGTTCAGCCGCCTGATCATGTTCGACAAGCGCGGCACGGGCATGTCGGACCCCTTCGTCGGCGTGCCGACGCTCGAGGAGCGCATCGACGACGTGCGGGCGGTGATGGATGCCGTCGACTCGACTTCTGCGTTCTTCTGCGGTCTCTCGGAGGGTGGACCGATGAGCATCCTGTACTCGGCCACCTACCCGGACCGGACTCGCGGGCTGATCCTGATGGGGTCCACGGCTCGAATGCTCGAGGCGCCGGAGTACCCGTCGAGTTGGACACGGGAAAAGATCGACCGGTTCCTCGATGAACTCAGCGAAAGCTGGGGTCAGGGCGGGCTGATGAACCTGTTTCTGCCCAGCTTCGCCGACGACGAGCGCGCGCGTCGCATTTGGGCTCGATACCAGCGCATGGGCGGCAGCCCGGGCACAGCCCGCGCGCTGATGGAGGCCAACGCCCAAATCGACGTGCGTCACGTCCTGCCGCACCTCCAGGTCCCGACGCTCGTTATCCACCGAACCGACGAGCGAGTCCTGCCGATCTTCCACGGCCGCTATCTCGCCGACCACATACCTGATGCGCAGTTTCTCGAGCAACCCGGGGATGATCATCTTCCCTGGCTCGGCGACGCGGATGGTGCGCTCGACGCGATCGGAGGAGTTCATCACCGGTAGCCGTCACCAGGTCGACGAGGACAGAGTCCTCGCGACCGTCCTGTTCACCGACATCGTCGACTCCACACGCCGCGCCGCTGAGGCGGGTGACCGGCGCTGGCGGGAGTTGCTCGATGCCCATGACGAGATCGCTCTTGACGAGGTCGAGCGCTTTCGCGGTCGGCGCGTCAAGACCCTTGGCGACGGGATGCTGGCGGTGTTCGAAGGCCCTGCGCGCGGCGTCCACTGTGCCGAGGCTGTCCGCGACGCCACCGCCGAGCTCGGCGTCAACATCAGGGCCGGGCTCCACGTCGGCGAGTGCGAGTTGCGGGGCGACGACATCGGCGGCCTCGCCGTGCATATCGGCGCCCGCATCGCCGGGCTCGCAGAACCCGGCGAAATCCTGGTCTCACGTACGGTGCGCGACCTCGTCGCCGGCTCGGGTCTCCGTTTCGCCGACCGGGGTGAGCACGAACTCAAAGGCGTCCCGGAGCGATGGCCCCTGTACGCGGTCTCGTCCTGACCGCAAGCAACCATCGCTGCTACTGAATCAGCTGGGCAACGTCAACGTAGGTTTGCGGTAGGCGTCCTGGCTGCTCCTTTGCGCGAGGACCAGCAGCCCATAGGAGACCAAAGCCGAGACAGCCGGGGTTTCCTCCAACACGGGATACTTCCCAGACCGTGTCGCAGGAGAACGTGGAGATCGTGCGCCGCTGGGTGGCGGCCATGAACGGCGAACCGGCGAGCATGGAGGCGGCCGTCGCCGAGTGGTTCGAGGAGGACTACGACTACTACCCCGTGCGGAAGTTCCCCGATGCCCGGCCCACCCACGGGCGCGAGGAGTTCGCGCACTGGATGAGGCTCTTCAACGAAGGCTTCCCGCGGTCGCACTGGGAGATCCGAGAGCTGTTCCCGGTAGGCGACGACCGGGTCCTGGCTTGGATGAGCCTGAGTGCGGAAGGACGAGGGAGCGCGATGGCCCTCGCGGGCGACCTTTACATGTGTTGCTGGGTGCGCCACGGCCGCTTCTTTCGGGTGGAGGACCACCTGACCTTGAGCGGAGCCCTTCATGCGCTCGGGCTGGACGGCGAAACCCTCGAAGCCGTGGGGCTGTCGGAGCAAGACGCTCACAGCAACCCCTGAGTTCGCGCGACCCTCGAGGCTGCCGCAACGCGTGACGTGCAGCACCGCGCGTATCGAATCCACGCGAAAGGGACATCTCGGCAGACGCCCAGCGCGACGTAAACACGGCCTTGAGGGATACTGCCTGGGGCGTTGTCGCAGGTGAAGACCAAAACCTTGCAAGGTGTTCGACTCCCGCCCGCACGCGAGGCAAGGCAACACCGGACCCTGGATGAACGGATCCTGGTCCGTTTCCCTGCGCTTGGTCCTCGGTTGGTCGCCGCGTGGATGCGGCTGCCGCGCCACTCGCGGCTGCGCCGCGTGATGCTTGTGCGTTTTGTGCGACAGGGATACGCGGCGGTGAATCGACGCGACTTCGACCTGACCGTCAGACTCTATGACCCCGGCTGCTACGAATATCATCCCGAGCAGGTGGCTCTTCCCGACTCGGACCCCGTCTACTACGGCCATGACGGATTCCATAAGTTCTGGCGACAGTTGCTCGAAGCCTTCGACGACGTCCGGCTCGACCCCAAGGAAATCCTCGACTTGGGGGACCGCATGATCGTCACGATCCAGATGAGCGGGCATGGAACGGGAAGCGGCGTCTCCGTCAACGAGCAGCTCTTTCAGCTCATGACTTTTCGCGGAGGCTTGATCGTCCGGCAGGATGATTTTCAGGATCGCGCGCAGGCCCTCGAAGCCGCGGGGCTGTCTGAGCAAGACGCTCACGCCGACTCCTGACCTGCGGGATACTGCGCGGGCGATGTCGCAGGAGAACGTGGAGATCGTGCGAGCCAGCCAAGACGCCTGGAACATCGGGGACATGGATGCGCTTCGTGAGCTCTATGACCCCGGCGCCATCATGAGACCTCCGGAGGGCTGGCCCGAGTCGGAGCCGTTTGTAGGTCGGGACGCGGTCATGCGCCAGTTCGAGCAGTTGCGCTCGACCTGGGACGCCGACACCGTGGAATGGATCGGCGACCCAATCGACGTTGGCGACCGAGTTGTCGTGAGGACCAGGTGGGACGCGGTGGGCCAGGGGCCTGGTATCAACTTAGAGGTGACACAAGTGCTTACCGTGCGCAAGGGCAGGATCGTCTACCTGGAGTACTTCTGGGATCACGCCGAAGCCCTCGAAGCCGTGGGGCTGTCGGAGCAAAACGCTCACAGCAACCCCTGAGTTCGCGCGACCCTCGAGGCTGCCGCAACGCGCGAGGAGCGAAGCTCCGCCGACCGCCGGGCGCGCGTCACGGAGCGATCGGCTCGAGCGCGTCCTCTGAGAGGCCCAGGTCCCTGAGCGCGTCCTCTCTGTGGGCGTAGTGCTTTTGGTAGACGGTGCGCCCGTCGCGGACCCTCGCCACGGCGGCGGCGGTCTGCGCTACCTTCGCACGGCTCTGCCGTCCGCGTCCATGGAGCACGTAGAACACAAGCAGCGTATGTTCGCCGAGGTCGAAAAGCGCCTCGAGCTCGGAGCGAATCGCGTCTCCCCACGCCTCTTCCAGGTCTCGATACCACCTTCGTATCCCATCGTGGCCTTGGTAGAACTCGACCCCACCGACCGCCGCAAACGTCGAGTGCAACTCGATGCTCGGATCGCAGAAAGAGACCAGCGCCTCTACGTCGCGCGCGTTTAACGCTTCGGTGAAGCCGCGCGCGATCTCGACGTCCTCTTCAGACAGTGCTCACCTCGATCGTCTCACTGTTACCTCGCGCAGCGAAGCATTACAGGCCAGGCGCTTCTGCTTCGAGATCGCTGTCTGCCGGCCGCTGTCGCAACGCGCGATGAGCAGAAGCGAACGGGGACTCGGTACAGCTGGCTGGGACGCGTATCCTTCGCCCCTGGTGACGGTTCCGGCTTCATCCACGTGGGTCCCAGAGACGCGGTACGCGCGGAACGGCGATGTGCACATCGCCTACCAGGTCTTCGGCGAGGGGGACGTGACTTTCGTGGGCTTGCCGGGCATCATCTCCAACATCGAAGGCACCTGGGAGGACCCCGAGACTCGGCGGTGGCTCACCGGCCTTGCGTCGTTTTGCCGCTTCGTCACCTTCGACAAGCGCGGCCAGGGTCTGTCTGACCGAGACACCGGGGTGCCGACGCTCGACGAGCGGCTAGGCGATCTTGCGGCGGTGCTCGACGCTGTCGGCACCGACCGGGTCGCGCTGGCCGGAGTATCGGAGGGCGGGTCGACCGCCGCGATGTTCGCTGCGACCTACCCGGAGCGAACGAGCCACCTGCTGCTGTTCGGCTCGTTCGCGCGCGCCGATGTTGAGCGCGGAGATGCCTTCATGCCGAGATGGGCGGCGAGCTGGGGTACCCCGGAGACTCTGAGCGTACGCGCCATCGCGCCGAGCAAGCAGGGCGATCTCGACTTCCTGCGCTGGTTGAACCACTTCGAACGCCAGACGACCACTCCAGGAGGGCTGCTCGCCTCCTGGCGATGGATCCGAGAGATGGATCTCCGTCCAGTCCTTGGCTCCATTCAATGCCCGACACTCGTGATGCACCGCAGTGGTGATCGCCTGGTACACGTGTCGCTGGGCCGCTATCTGGCCGAGCACATCCCCGGAGCAGTGTGGATGGAGCTCGACGGCGACGGCCACGCCCCCCAGTGGGGGGACTTCGAGACCGTTCTCTCCCTGACTGAAGAGTTCCTGACCGGCAGGGCGGCCACGAAAAAGATCGAGCGAGTGCTCGCGACGGTCTTGTTCACCGACATTGTTGATTCGACGGCCAGTGCGGCGAAACTCGGCGACGCCGCTTGGAGGCGGTTGCTTGACCGCCACGACGAGATCGCGCGGAAGACCATCGCTGAATTCGGCGGTCAGTTCGTCAAGGAGACGGGCGACGGCGTGCTCGCCACATTCGACGCACCTGGACGGGCAGTCCGATGCGCCGACGCGTTGCGTTCCGTGCTCGAGCCGGCCGGGATCGCGATTCGTGCCGGTTTGCACACTGGCGAAATCGAGCTGCGAAACGGCGACGTCTCCGGGCTCGGCGTGCACATCGCTGCGCGCGTCAACGCAATCGCCAGCAGCGGCGAGCTGCTCGTCTCGCGGACGGTGAAGGACCTGGTAGCAGGCTCAGACTTCTCGTTCGCCAGTCGCGGACTGCACCAGCTCAAGGGCGTGCCCGACGAGTGGGAACTGCTCGCCGTCGCGGGGCAGCCGACAACCTGAGCCTTACGGATAGGGGAAACGAGACCCCGACGGCATCCTCCACTAAGCGACGCCTCGCGCTGTCGCACTGCGCGACAAGCGGCACTCCCGCGGGCTGTGCTCGAGACCAATGGGGCTGCCGGTGCCTGCTGCTATTTGCTTGCATGAGGAGGGGGCCAGTTACTCGCGCTATGGCGGAATCAGTCGCCACGCCCGCCGGTTCCACTCCGGACGGCCCCTCTTCATGGCAGTCCGAAGCGCTATTCCGTCAGCCCGACGGCTTCGAGCGCCTCCGCCTCGGTGTCGAAGGTCCGCCACGAAACGACTCTGCCGTCGCACCAGCGGCTCGCCTGCCAGATCCGCTGCTCGAACGGGGCGCCGCTGTCCGCTCCGTGGCCGCTGACGCGACCAGCGAGTACTGTCCACTCGCCTAGGTCGCGGATCTCCAAGGGTTCGGCCCGGAAATCGGGAAAGACCGCGAACAGGTCCTTCCACCACTCGCGGATGCCGTCGTGGCCACGGTAGTCGACGTCACCCGCCACGGGAATCACTCGCGACGTGAACTCCAACTCCGGGTCCATGAGGGCGAGAAATCCATCGAAATCCCGCCGGTTGAATGCGTCGAACGCACGACGATTCCTCTCGATGTTCTCTCGCGACATCGTCCGCGCAGTGTATCCGCCGCCGCGGGAATGGCCGCTCCCCATGCAAGCGACACTCCGCGTTCGGCGCATCCGCGCTTCCGCTTTCGCGTGGTTGCACAAGCGTGGGCGGGTCGTCTCGGGCGCACGATCTCGATCAGAGTCGAGAGCGGCCATCGATTTGCGGCCCCGCAAGGTAAGACGAGCGACAAAACTGTCCGGCCGCCACGCACAGAAACCGGCTGGTCAGCGAGCCCAGGCCAGCATCCTCGTGCCTCCGAGCGGTTTTGTTACGCCCGCAAGGATTTTGGTATCACGCTGGTATCACGGGCAATAATTCGGAGCGACCGTGAAATGAAAAGCCCCGCATTTGCAGGGCTTTCATGCGCCCGAGAGGACTCGAACCTCCACCCGGTAAAAGCCGGACAAGGCCCTCAACCTTGCGCGTCTACCAATTCCGCCACAGGCGCTTGGACGGCGATTATAGACCTGCGGTTTTCGTCGCTCCGGGGGGGAGGCGTCGAGGTCGGCGTGCCGGTCGCGTCTTCGGCACGATTCGCTCGGTCGCTTCACGTACCTCGTCGAGCACGCGCTGCGCGATCTCGCGCGTCGCGTCGAGCAGGAACGTGAGCTTGCCGCCGTCCTCGAGCGGCCTCGGGACGAACACCACGAGCGTTCCGCCGCGAAGCTCGAAGCCGGGCGCGAGCGGGTGCTCCGGCAAGCCAGTTGACGAGCGTCGGCGAGAGCAGCTGTCGCAGGAGGATCTCGTCCTGGTCGTCGGCGATGCGCAGCTCGTACTTCCGCGTGAACGCCGAGCTCTCGACCTCCACGGCACGCGACGCGGTGTCGGCGAGCCAGTCGCTCCGCAGGTTCGAGCAGCCCGCGGCGCTGCCGGAGGAAGATCCCCTTGAAGAGGAGGATCGACTCCTCCATGTCGACCATGCAGACCGTCGATGCGGTTCCGCGTCGACCGTCGCTTGCGGCGAACGCCGTTCGAGTCGGTCGACTCCTTGAGCTCCTCGTAGACGAAGTGCCCGAGGCCGCCGGTCAGGCGCGGCTCCTTCACGACGTCGCCGATCATCCAGTTCTCGCACCGCTGCCGGTCGCCGGCTCCCAGCAGGGGAGTGAAGGGCAGGATCTCCCAGTCGTCCGACGTACTCGAGGCCGGCGGTCTCGGCGAACGCCAGGAAGAAGCTTCGGGCGGCGCGCTTGTCCGCCAGGAACGGCGGCCACCACCAGCACGAGCAGCCACGACGCCCGCCGGCGCGGCCGCCATGATCAGCGGATCGCGCCGGTACGCGCCGTACACGAACCCGCCGACGCAGCCGAGCACGAGCGTGTAGACGGCGAGCTTGCTGCGCATGAGCTCGCGGAAGTACTCGCGCCGGCCGGAGTTGGCGTTGGCCGGGTGGCACTCGAGACGCCGCGACCTGCGGGACCGCGCGGTCGGCGGCGACCTCGATCTCGAGGAACTCGCGCGCGCGGAACGACATCGGTCCCGCGATCAGGTTGTTCGGGAACACCTGGATGCGCGTGTTGAAGTCCTGGACGTTCGCGTTGTAGATGCGGCGGGCGGCCTGGATCTCGTCCTCGATCGCGGCGAGCTCGGCCTGGAGTCGGCGGAAGCTCTCCGCCGCCTCGAGCTCGGGATAGGCCTCCGCCAGCGCCTTGACCTGCCCGAGCGCCGTGCGTCAGGCGCGCCTCGGCGGGCTCCGACCTCGCGCACGGGTCGCTGCGCCGCCATCGCCTCCGCACGGGCCTGCGTCACCTGCGCCAGCGTCTCGCGCTCGTGGGCCGCATAGCCCCTGACGGTCTCGACCAGGTTCGGCACCAGGTCGTGGCGGCGCTTGAGCTGCACGTCGATCCCGCTCCAGGCCTCGTCCACCTTGTTGCGGGACTTGACGAGCCCGTTGTAGGTCAGGATCAGCCAGAGGATCGCGACCGCACACCCCGAGCACAGATATAGAGGACGACCATGCCTCATTGATCGGCACGTGCCAGGTCACTTTTGAGCGCTGGATGCTTTGCCCTCGTGCTGCGGGTAGGTAAGTTAAGTGGTGATGCGCGAACTCGTTCGACTCCCGCTCGACTCTCCAGGTAGGCGACCGCTCCTACGAGATCTTCCGGCTCGACGCCCTCCAGGCGAAGTACGACGTCGCGCGCCTGCCCTACTCGCTCAAGATCCTGCTCGAGAACCTGCTCCGCAACGAGGACGGGGTCGGCGGTCACGGCGGAGGACGTCGAGAACGTCGCGCGCTGGGTGGCGACCGACGAGCCGAGCAACGAGATCGCCTTCACGCCCGCGCGCGTCCTGATGCAGGACTTCACCGGCGTGCCCGGCCGTCGTCGACCTCGCGGCGATGCGCGACGCGATGGCGGACATGGGCGGCGATCCGGCGAAGATCAACCCGCTCGTGCCGGTCGAGCTCGTGATCGACCACTCGATCCAGGTCGACGAGTTCGCGACCCGTCTCGCGTTCAAGCACAACGCCGAGCTCGAGTTCGAGCGCAACCGCGAGCGCTACGCGTTCCTGCGCTGGGGCCAGGAGGCGTTCGACAACTTCGCCGTCGTGCCGCCCAACACGGGCATCTGCCACCAGGTGAACCTCGAGTACCTCGGCCGCGTCGTCGAGTCGCAGTGACGGCCAGGCGTTCCCCGACACGCTCGTCGGCACCGACTCGCACACGACGATGATCAACGGGCTCGGCGTGCTCGGCTGGGGCGTGGGCGGGATCGAGGCCGAGGCGGCGATGCTCGGCCAGCCGATCTCGATGCTCGTCCCGCAGGTGGTCGGCTTCAAGCTCACCGGCGAGCTCGCCGGAGGGCGCGACGGCGACCGACCTCGTCCTGACCGTCACGCAGATGCTGCGCGAGCGCGGGGTGGTCGGCAAGTTCGTCGAGTTCTACGGCGACGGCCTCGCCAACCTGCCGCTCGCCGACCGCGCCACGATCGGCAACATGTCGCCCGAGTACGGCGCGACCTGCGGCATCTTCCCGGTCGACGCCGAGACGCTGCGCTACCTCGAGTTCACCGGCCGCCCGCCCGAGCTGGTCGCGCTGGTCGAGGCCTACTGCAAGGAGCAGGGCCTCTTCCGCGACGCGAGCTGGGAGGACCCGACCTACTCGGACACGCTCGAGCTCGACCTCTCGGACGTCGTGCCGAGCCTCGCCGGGCCCGAAGCGCCCGCAGGACCGCGTGCCCGCTGACCGAGGCCGAAGCAGCTCGTTCGAGCGGGCGCTCGACGGGGCTCGAAGGGCGGCGAGCCCGGATCCCCAGCACGACCTCGCGCGCTCCGGCCAGACGAGGGTCTGCCACACCGCGGTCGCCGGTCGAGGAGCGCGCGGACGTCGGCGGTCGCAGGAGTTCAACGACACCGGCAAGATCGACCACGGCTACGTCGTGATCGCGGCGATCACGAGCTGCACGAACACCTCGAACCCGTCGGTGATGCTCGGCGCCGGCCTGCTCGCGAAGAAGGCGGTCGAGCGCGGGCTCGTGCGCAAGCCGTGGGTGAAGACGAGCCTCGCGCCGGGCTCGAAGGTCGTGACCGAGTACCTCGACCGGTCCGGGCTCCAGCCGTACCTCGACCAGCTCGGCTTCAACCTGGTCGGCTACGGCTGCACGACCTGCATCGGCAACTCGGGCCCGCTGCCGGCGGCGATCGCGAAGGAGGTCGAGGACAAGGACCTCGCGGTCGCTGCGGTGCTGTCGGGCAACCGCAACTTCGAGGGCGCGCATCAACCCGCACGTGAAGATGAACTACCTCGCCTCGCCGCCGCTGTGCGTCGCCTACGCGCTCGCGGGCCACATGGACTTCGACCTCACGACGCGAGCCGCTCGGCTGCGATCCCGACGGCGAGCCGCGTCTACCTGCGCGACATCTGGCCGACCCAGAAGGAGATCGCCGAGGCGATCGAGTCGGCGATCGAGTCCGACATGTTCCGCAAGAGCTACGGCGAGGTGTTCGAGGGCGACGAGACCTGGCAGGGCCTCGCCGATCCCGAGCGGCAACCGCTACGCCTGGGACGAGCAGTCGACCTACGTCAAGCAGCCGCCCTACTTCGACGGCATGCCGCGCGGAGGCGCCGGAGGGCTTCGAGCGGATCGAGGGCGCGCGCGCGATCGCGCTGCTCGGGCGACAGCGTCACGACCGACCACATCTCGCCGGCGGGCGCGATCAAGAAGGACTCACCCGGCGGGCAGCTACCTGATCGAGCACGGCGTCGAGCCGAAGGACTTCAACTCCTACGGCTCGCGGCGCGGCAACCACGAGGTGATGATGCGCGGCACGTTCGCCAACGTCCGCCTGCGCAACCAGCTCGCGCCCGGCACCGAGGGCGGCTTCACCGTCCACCTGCCCGACGGCGAGCAGACGACGATCTTCGACGCCGCCATGCGCTACGCGGACGAGGGCGTGCCGCTCTGCGTGCTGGCCGGCAAGGAGTACGGCTCGGGCTCCTCGCGCGACTGGGCGGCCAAGGGCCCGCGGCTGCTCGGCGTGCGCTTCGCGATCGCCGAGAGCTACGAGCGCATCCACCGCTCGAACCTGGTCGGGATGGGCGTGCTGCCGCTCCAGTTCGCCGACGGCCAGTCGGTCGCCTCGCTCGGGCTCACCGGCCGCGAGCGCTTCGACCTCGCGCCGCTCGAGGACGGCGCCCGCACGCTGAAGGTGACCGCGACGCCCGACTGCGGGCGACCCGATCGAGTTCGAGACCCGCGTGCGGATCGACACCCCGAAGGAGTGGCTCTACTACCGCCACGGCGGCATCCTCCACTTCGTCCTGAGGGAGCTGCTCGGCGCGAGCCTAAGAGCCCGCGGCCGCCCGGCCGGATGCCCTTGGCTGGGAAGCCGCCATTCGTCCATCCGGCTTGATCGCGTCCGTCCGACGCGCTACTCTCCGAACAAGTGTTCGCTCGCATGCCTGGACACCAGCAGCAAGACTGAGGAGGAACTCGAGCCGATGGTCGATCTCAACCTGACGAAGCGCCAGCGGGAGATCGCCGAGTTCATCAAGCACTACGCGGCCAAGTACGGCTATCCGCCGACCGTGCGCGAGATCGGCAAGGCGGTCGGGCTCGCCTCGTCATCGACCGTGCACGCCCATCTGGCCAACCTCGAGAAGTACGGGGTGCTGAAGCGCAACCCCTCCAAGCCGCGCGCGATCGAGCTGCTGTTCGACAAGGCGCGCAAGGCGATCAGCCCCAGCGGGCCTGCCGCTCGTGGGCCAGGTCGCCGCCGGTCAGCCGATCCTGGCCGAGGAGAACATCGAGGAGTACGTGCAGGTGCCGGCGATCGCCGGCGGCGAGGAGGGCGAGTACGTGCTGCAGGTGTCCGGGCGAGAGCATGCGCGACGCCGGCATCCTCGAGGGCGACTACGTGGTCGTGCGCCCGCAGGAGACGGCGAAGAACGGCGACATCGTCGTCGCGCTGCTGGGTGAGGAGGCGACCGTCAAGCGCTACTTCAAGGAGAAGGACCACATCCGCCTCCAGCCGGAGAACGACGCCATGGAGCCGATCCGCAGCTCGGACGTGCGGGTGCTCGGCCGGGTGGTCGGAGTGTTCAGGAAGATCTAGCGATGACGGCGCCGCTCGAAAAAGCGAGCGGCTCGCCGGCGGCGGCGACCGCGAGCGGCTCTTCGACGCCGGCGACGCGCACAGCCTCGACGACGTCGTCGCGAGGCTCTCCGCAGAGCCTGGCCGTGCGCGGCAACGCTCGCTGCCTCGTCTGCGGCGGCACCTTCGTCGCGCGCCGCCGAGCGACAGGCGCCGCCGGTGCTGCGCAGTGCTCGCACTGCGGCAGTCAGCCTCGAGTAGCTGCCGCTCCCACGCAGTGCCGCTCGGCAGCGTCAGAATGCGCCGCATGTCCGGCGCGGCCTCCGCTCGCCGCCAGGCGGCCTCGATCACCCGTGACGCGCGGCTGAGGCTCGCCGCGTGCGCGGCCGCCGCGGCGCTGCTCCAGATAGACGGGACGATCGTCACCGTCGCGCTGCCGTCGGTCGGCGACGAGCTCGACGTCAACTCGCACAGCCTGTCGCTCGTGCTGACGGCCTACTTCGTCGCCTACGGCGTGATGCTCTTTCCGGGCGGCTCGCTCGTCGACCGCCTCGGCTCGCGGCGGGTCGCGCTCTGCGGCCTCGGCGTGTTCGCCGCGGGCGCGGTGCTCGGCGCGCTCGCGCAGAGCTTCGAGCGTCCTGATCGTCTCGCGGCTCGTGCAGGGCATGGGCGCCGGGCTGGTCAGCCCGGCCTCGCTTGCGGGCGCGGTCTCCGGCTATCCGCCCGAGCGCCGCGGCGTCGGCGCTCGGGCTCTGGGGCGCGAGCTCGGGCATCGCGAACCTGATCGGCCCGCGTGATCGGCGGCCTGCTGACGGTCGCGATCGACTGGCGCGCCTGCTGGTGGTTCCTCGTGCCCTGCGCGGCCGCTGTCGGCCTGGGCGATCTCGCGCTTCGTCCCGCGCGAGGTCCGCGCGGACGAGACGCCCGAGACCGCGGGCCTGCGCCAGCGCGTCATCGGCGCGGCGGCGATCGTCGCGGCGCTCACCTTCGTCGTGATGATCGGCGCCTTCTTCATCGCCCAGCAGTACCTCCAGGAGACCGCGGGCTACTCGGCGCTGGGCGCCGCGGCGGCGCTGACCCTGATCGCGGTGCTGGTCGGGGTCGGCGCGCCGCTCGCGGGCCGGCTCACCGACCGGCACGGCGAGCGGCCGACCGCGATGCTCGGGTTCGCGGCCACCGCCGCTCGGGCTGCTGCTGCTCGGGATCCCGGGAGCGCCGCTCCACGGCCTGGGAGCGCTGCCGCTGCTGATCCCGTTCGGGATCGGCATCGGCCTGCTGTTCGTGCCCGCCTCGCGTGCCGCCCTGAACGCCGTCCCGCAGGCCAAGCACGGCCGCGTCTCCTCGCTGCTCTCGATGAGCCGGCTGCTCGGGGCAGCGGTCGGCTGCGGGGCTGGCCGGCATCGCGCTGACCGGCGGCGTGACGAGCGGCAACGTGCACGCGGCGCTGCTGGTGGCCGCGCGCTGCCTGCCTCTGATCGGCCTCCCGGCGGCCGCTGAGCTGTCGCCGCGTGAGCGGCCGTTCCGCGGTCTCGACGAAGCCGGCTAGCGGCCAAGGCTCTAGAATTGATCGCTGCAGGCCGAGCAGCCGCGGAGGCTGAGCCTCCTCGGCGAGGAGGTGAAGTCTTCGAGGAAAGTCCGGACTCCATAGGGCAGGGTGGTCGGTAGCGCCGACCCGGGGAAACCCGCGGGAAAGTGCCACAGAAACGACACCGCCTAAGCCGGGCGGTCACACGTGAACCGTCTCGGCCGGCAAGGTTGAAATGGTGCGGTAAGAGCGCACCGGCGCCGTGGTGACACGGCGTGCAGAGGTAAACCCCACCCGGAGCAAGGCCAAGCAGGACCGCTGTGTCCGCAAGGCATCTGGAGCCGGCCCGGCCAGGTCCAGGTAGGCCGCTGGAGGTCGGCGGCAACGCCGGCCCCAAGATAGATGGCTGCTCTCGACAGAATCCGGCTTACAGGCCTGCTAAGGAAAACCCCGCAAATGCGGGGTTTTCTATTTGCGATCAGCCTTTGCGGATCAGGCCGCCCCGATGGAACGTTGGACCAGATCAGTAGGCTCCAGCACGTGGACGCGAAACGCGCACGCAAGCTCCTGCGAGAGGAGCAGCAAGCGCATCCAGCGCGAGCTGGAGGAGCTGCGCTCGGAAACAGGCGGCGACGGCGAGCTGTCGAACGTCGACCAGCATCACGGCGGACGCCGGCACCGAGCTGTTCGAGGAGGAGCGCGACCAGTCGATGATCGACCGGCTCGAGCACGAGCTCGAGGCGATCGACGCGCGCTGAAGAGGGTCGAGGACGGCACCTACGGCGTGTCGGTCGAGAGCGGCGAGCCGATCCCCGACGCCAGGCTGGAGGCGGTCCCGCAGGCCGAGCGCACGGTGGAGGAGCAGGCCGCTCGAGACGCAGCACCGAAACTCCGTCTGAGCGACCGTAGTCGCGAATACGGGCTCTCGGCCGGCCCGCCCGGCCGGCTTCCTGGATGGCTTTGCTACGATGCCGCGCTTCGCTCCGCCGACTTTGGCCGTGCGCGAGCGTGAGACTCTTTTCAACGAAAGGAACCCAACCCAAGACCTGACCGCTGAATCTCCGCTTGGTCGCCGCCGTGGTGGCCGTGAGGAGAGCGGGGGAACCACAGGGCGGCCTCAGGGCCGCAGGGGCGAATCGCCGGCAGGTTACACACCGCCGGCGTAGCGCGACTCTTTCAGCGCGAGCCCGTCAGCTAACCCCGTAGGCGCAAGAAAGAGAGGAACCGTTGGATTCGCAGACTGCGCGGCGACCGCGTGCCAGCACCGCGCCGCAAGGACGACGAGCGCCGTACCGCTCCGCCAAAGCGCCGTACCGCCCCCTTGGACCGCGCTACCGCTCCACAGGACCGCGGCCCGACCGCGTGGCCGCGTGGGCGATCGTGCTCGGCGTCCTCATGATCCTGCTTGCCGGCGCCACGTCCCGAGCCGACACCACCGGTGGAGCAACCGTTCCGTCGGGATCGGGGGCGGACGGGCAGCAGCTCACGGGTGGCTCGGACGCGCCCGGGAAGCAGGAGCCGTCCGATGGGGAGCTCGAGGCGAAGGCGGCGCGGATGCCGGCCCAGATCGCCACCTGGTACGGACCGGGCTTCTTCGGAAGGCGAACCGCCTGCGGCAAGGTCCTGCGGCGCTCGACCCAGGGAGTTGCCCACCGGCGCCTTCCCTGTGGCACGCAGGTGACGATCTACTACCGCGGCCGCCTGAAGACGGTCGCGGTCATCGACCGCGGGCCCTACGCCCGCCGTGCCTCCTGGGACCTGACGCAGGCAACGGCGCGAGACCTGGGCATCCGGCGTACCAGCCGGGTGCACGTCCTCCGCTAGTACGGCCGGCCATCAGCTAACCGACCGTCCCAGTGCGGTCCCTTGTACCATGCCGGTCGATGGCGTACACTTACCAGCCGTAAGTAGGATGCCTTTTTGTTAGTTACATGTATTTTTGGTAGTAGGTGACGAAAGTAAAGACATGAAGATCAGCCGGTTCGACATTCACGACGAGTTGACCGCCCCCGAGGG
>CAVWYB010000018.1:0-23888 GCA_963759145.1 uncultured Solirubrobacterales bacterium | reverse complement strand
CAAGTCGATTTACAACACTCGTAAGTGGCACTTCACCCGCCGACGCGTCCTGTTCGAACGTCCGCTCTGCCAGCGCTGCGGTGAGATCGCAACCGACGTTCACCACCGCGATGGCTACGACGACCCGTACAAGCTCGACGGACTGGAGCCGTTGTGCCATAGCTGCCACTCCAAGCTCACCAGGGCCGAGCAGGTGGCCGGGGGCCTCACATGAGCGAGGGACTACTCCTTGATCCCGGCGGCTTCGAGGGCCTCGGCGTGATTCGTGTAGTTGCGAATTCGGACGATCACGCCTCCCTGCAGCTCGGCCAGCGTGGTGAACATGAAAGCGGCGGAATTGCCTGTCTGCTTGTCGCGGGCCGTGATCTGCATGGGAATGACGACCTGCTCGGCGGCGTCGAAGAACCTCTCCGGCTCGAGCCGGATGCTCTCCCACCCGGCAAATGCTCTCCGCATCCATTGCCGGACGCCTTCATGCCCGTGATAGGTGCCCGCCTCCGAGTAGGTGCTCGTCGTGGTCCACTCGATCTCCGGGTCGAGGTAGCGGATGGTCTCCTCGATCCCGCCCCGGTTGAACGCGTCGATCCATGCCCGCATGATCTCGATGTTCTCCTGCAACGTCACCCGCGCAGTATCCCGCGAGCGGGGGTAGGGAGGGTTGAAAACGAGTCCGGCGCGATCTCAAGGATCGCCGAGTGGTCGACCGCGCGCGCCGCGGAAAGTCGGGCTGAGGTAACGCGATGACGAGTCGCCGGCGCAAGAACAACGTCATGGTTCGCCTCTCGGACGCCGAGCTGGCCCGTCTCGACGAGCTCCGTCCGCCCGACGTACAGCGAGCGACGTTCCTGCGCTCGCTGCTGCACGAGCCGCCGTCGGGCGACGAGGTCGCCACCCGCACCGAGGCGCTCGGCATCCTCACCCGCCTGGCCCGCGATGGACGGACCACGGCGGCGATCGCGCTCGAGCGGGCGCTCCGCGACGACCAGGCCGCGCCCGAGGGCGAGCTCGCGAGGCTGCTCGGCGATGAGTGAGCACTGCGAACACGGCTTCGCCGAAGGGCGGCGCTGTCCCGGTCTGCGGCGGCGAGGACGCCGGCAAGGAACCGAAGCGCCGCTCGGTGTACGAGGACCGTCCCGTCGTCGAGGTGGTCGACGAGGAGTGGCGAGCCGAGCAGCTTCGCTCGATCGGCCTCCCGTACCGGCTGGCGCCCGCTCGACGAGTTCCTGCGGGGCCGCCGATGACCGACGTCGACCGCTTCGCGCGGTTCTTCGCGATGCTCGGCTACGAGCTCGAGCCGTTCCAGCGCGAGATCGTCGCCGAGTGCTTCTCGCCCCGGCGCGAGACGCTGGTCCTGATCCCGAGGGCGAACGGGAAGTCGACGCTCCTCGCCGGGCTCGCGGTCTGGGAGCTGCTCAAGCGCCCGAACGCCCAGATCGTCGTCGGCGCCGCGTCCCGCGAGCAGGCGTCGGTGCTGTTCGACATCGCCCGCGAGATGGCCGCTCACCCCGAGGTCGCGCCGCTGGTCGAGATCACCCGGCGCGAGATCCGGACTCAGGCGGGCTGGCTCAAGGTGATCGCCGCCGACGGCCCGCGCCAGCACGGGCTGATCGTCGACCTGGCGATCGTCGACGAGCTTCACGCCCACCGCCACGACGAGCTCTACATCGCGCTCCGAACGGCGCTGCAAAAGCGTCAGCGGGCGCGCGGATGGTGACGATCTCGACCGCCGGTGCCCGCGTCGACACGCCGCTCGGGGCGCTCCGCGAACGCTGCCTCAAGCTGCCGAAGGTCGAGCGCGACGGCGCGCTGACCCGAGCCGAGGGAAAGAACCTCGCGATGTTGGAGTGGGCGCTCCCCGAGGGCGGCGACTCGGACTCGATCGAGGCGGCGAAGACGTGCAACCCGGCCTCCTGGCTCACGGCGGAGGGACTCACCGAGCAGCGCGACGCCGTCCACGACCCTCGCCTGGCAGCGCTACCACCTGAACGTCTGGACCGGCGGCGAGGCGCCGTGGATCCTGGCCGACGAGTGGGACGCGAACGCCGGCGAGCCGGTGCTCGACGGTCCCGGCTTCCGGGTGATCGGGATCGACGCCGCCGTCGCCTCCGATACCGCCGCGCTCGCGCTCGTTCGCCGCGACCCCGACGACGTCTATCACGTGATCTGGCGGGTCTGGGAGCCGACCAAGCGCGACAAGGTGCCGCTGGCCGACGTCGAGGCCGTCACCGGCGAGTGGGCCCGCCGCCACAAGGTCGACGCCGTCGTCTACGACCCGCGCTTCTTCGAGCACGCCGCCCAGAACCTCGAGGACGAAGGGCTGCCGGTGAAGGAGTGGACCTACAAGCGAAACGCCGCGGCCGCCGGCACCCTGCACGAGATCGTCTCCCACGGGCGGCTTCGCCACGGCGGCGCCGACCTCCCCCGCCGCCACGCGCTCGCCGCCGAGATCCGCGACCGCGAGTTCGGTCAGGTCATCTCGAAGACCAAGTCGCCGCGAGCACATCGACTGCCTGATGGCGCTCGCCTACGCCGTCGACGAGGCTGCGGCGCTGAAGGAAGAAGCGGTGAGCGTCTATGAAACCCGTGGCCTGGTGTCGGCCGGATGACTTCGGTGTCCGCTCCGGAAGTTAGGACCGGTCCCTCGGGATCGGCGCAGGCTCCGAGCCGGTGCCCTTGCAGCGGGGGCAGGGCTCAGGGCGACCGCGAGTGTCAGCTAACCGCCGCTTCCCGCTACCACCGCACGCCGTACAGAACGGACCGGGAGGTGGCTTGCGGCGGGCCATGCCCCGACCATACACGAACGACGTACGGTGCGTAGCAACCGGCGCACGCAGCGCGGATGCGCCTATGCTCGCGCGAGCCGGCGTGGGCCGGGGGAACCACGCCGGCGCGGCTACTCGGGCGCGACTTGACGCCGACCGACCGCGACCGTAGAGTCGCCGGACCAATCAACGGGGCCGGCGTGCGTGAACACCCGGCCCCTGGCACCCGGCTAAGCGCAAACCAGGCCGGATGCGAGGGGAAGGCTATCCACGCCCCCGGTTCCTCGACAGAGGAGGACCACCGGTGGCCGCACCGATGAAAAAGACCCGCCATCCCGGCATCTACAAGCGCGGCTCGCGCTACGTGGTCACCTACAAGATCGACGGTCGCTCGCGCAAAGAGACCGCGCGCACGCTCGACGACGCACGTCGCATCAAGGCGGCTCGAACCGCGGATCGCGACCGCGGCGAGCTCCAGGTCGACTCGGGGATGCCGTTTCGCGACTACGCCGCGGAATGGATCGAGGGCTACCACGGCACCGGCAAGCGGGGATTCACCGAGAACACCCGCGACGACTACCGGCGCACGCTGGAGCTCTACGCATATCCGTTCTTCGACAAGCGACTCAACCGGACTCTCGCCGGCGTCACGCCGCGTGACGTGTCGCGCTGGATCGCCTGGCTTTGCGACGAGCGCGAGCAGGGACGGGCGCTCGCCGACGGCACCGTGCGCAGGATCTTGGCGCCCGTCCGTTCGTGCTTCGCCACCGCGAAGCGCGAGGGACTGATCCGCCACAACCCGGCGGTCGGCGCTGCGCTGCCGCACCGGCCGCGGATCGAGGACGGCGAGCCACGCGCTCGAGCGCTCACCCGCGAGCAGCTCGGCGTCTTTCTCGCGATCGCTCACCCGGACTACCGGCTGATGTTCAGGCTCATCGCCGCGACCGGCCTGCGCTGGTCCGAGGTTGCCGCGCTGCGCTGGTCCGACCTCGAACTCGACGGAAGCCGAAAGCGGGTGAAGGTGCGCCGCGCCTACGTCCGCGGCGCGTTCAAGCCGCCGAAGAGCGAGTACGGCCGCCGGGACGTTCCGTTGAGTCTCGAGCTGGCGCGCGACCTCCGCCGCGAGCGCGTGGCTGCAAGCGACGACGCGCTCGTGTTCGTGTCCCGCCGGGGCAACCCGCCGAACTACTGGAACGTCTTTAGCCGGTATCTGCGGCCGGCGATGGAAGAGGCGGGCGCGCCGTGGGCCGGGTTCCACACGCTGCGCCATACCTGCGCGTCGATCTTGTTCGAGAGCGGCCGCAACATTCGCCAGGTCCAGCGCTGGCTCGGGCACCACTCGCCAAGCTTCACGCTCGACACCTACGTCCATCTGCTGGACGAAGGGATCGGCGAAGGGCTGGCGCTGGACGTCGAACTCTCTTCGCCAACGAAGCCCTGTCTTCCAGCGACTGCGGCGTGAAGGTTCCGCGCACAAAGACATGCCTCCGTCCTACCGCCGCTAACACCTGAGAGTCGAAGGGCGCTGAATGAGCTACGCGAACTTAAGCCTGTCGCGCTTGGCGCGTTCGTCGGTGTAGAAGCGGTCCCACCACGGAACCTCTCCGGGGTTCGGCGGTCGGCGAAGCGGCTGGGCTCCCGCCGCCTGGGCCTCCGGCGAGGCTCGGAAGGCGTAATGGTCGTAGATCCGTACGGCCTCGATCGCGAACGCAGTCGCGATACGGCCGTCCTTAAACAGCAACAGGTTCTCGCCGTTGTCCGCGTCGGCGGGCCGGGAGAAGTTGTACGAGCCGAGGTACACCCGCGGGTCGGGCGTGTCGAAGTCGATGACGATGAACTTGTGGTGCATGTAGTTGCCGACGCCCGAACGCTCTGGCTCCTCGCTAAACGGCGGAGGCAGCCCCGCCTCGAGCGACGCCGGCGCCACCGGCACGGGGTTGCCGTTCGGGTTGACGTGCAGCCCCCCGACAGCTCTGTCGGACACGCCGTATACGAGCACGTTCGGCCTGTTCGTCACCTCCTCGATCGCCTCGCGCAGCACGCCTTTCGTTTGGTAAAGGAACGCGAGCGAGTAGAAGACCGACGAGGTTGCCGTCTTCACGTCGGCTGCAACCGTGTCCAGTAGGGAGTTCGCGTCGGAGTGCGGTGAGAACGCGACGCTTCCGTCAATTCCAACGAGCCCGAGCGGTGTCAGCTCCGCGGAGGGAGACTGGCGGAAGTTCGTGGGATGATCCCAGTAGGAATCGAACGCGGCGCGGAAGGTCGCCGCCGATTGGGCGCCGTGGAGCACGACGGCGTGGTTGTTCTGCACGAAGATGCCCCGCCAGGTGAAGTTCGTTGACCCGCAGACGACGAGGTTGTTCTCCGGCTTAGGGCTCTGGATGACGATCGTCTTGTTGTGCTGCAGACCACCCAGGTGCTGGCGCCTGACGTTTGGGAGCGTTGCTGCGACACGTGACTCCGGCGAGCCTGGCGCGCCGTGGCCCTTGAGGACGCCGTTTTCCTTCTCTGTGGTGTCATCGATGATGATCCGCACCCGCCCGCCGAGCTGCCTGAGGCGATCGACGATGAACGGCTCGTTCAGGTCGTATGCGATCACTGATGCCTCCGCCGCCGGGTCGTCGATCGCGGCGCCGAGCGCCCCGAGGATCGCCCGGCGCGCCTCGAATCCCATCCACGGCAGCGCATCGCTCGCCTCTGGGTGAGTGGGGGTGAAGGTCAGCGGGTCATCGTTGCCGCTCGCGATTAGGGTCTCGATCGGACCGTCGTCCTCGTACCTGTTCACGAACGCCTGCGAGAGCACGAAGCCGCGCGTAAACGACACATTCAGCTGGGCCGGGTACGTCTCACGCAGGAATTCGAGCTTCGCCTCCTGTGGGTCGCCGCCGGTCAGGGCCCCCTGCCCGTCCATGAACATCGGCGTAACGCGAAACGCGTACTCGCCTTCGGCGAAGTTCTCCCACGGGAAGATCACCCAGCGAAAGCGCTGAAAAGGCGCCTTGGTGCTTCGCTCATTAGGAGCGCCGCCGGGGAAGTTTTTGGTGCTTCGCACGGCGGTGAACGTCGCGGCGTTCGGCTTCCTGTACTCGATGGCGAAACCGACGAAATCCCGTGGCGGCGTGGCGGACTTCCAGTTCATCGCGGCCAAGACCATGCCCTCGCCGCGGTACAGCGTCAGCGTGAACGGCGCGGCCGCGCTAACGCCCTTGACCCTGAAGTCGTTCGACACAGGTACGAACGGTAGACCCCTGCGCGTCTCAGCGCATCACGGAGCCGGAGTGCGTGACTATGTGCGAGTCTCGCCCGCTCGCGAATGCTTCACTGGATGTGGCACTGCTCGTCGGGTGGGCAGCTACATTTTCGCAGCCGCTCGCGTTCCCTTCCGCAGCGCTCGGCTGGCACCTTGGTCAGGCGCTCGCGACCACCGGCGCCGACGTAGGTTTGTGGGCCATTCTTGGCAGGTACGCGAGCGACGAACGAGTCTCGCCGGCTAACGCGAGCCGCCTCACAAGAAGTTCCGCAACCCCTTGACAGCAAAGGCCAAGTGTGGTATGCCGTCCCCCAAATGGAGTAACGGTCCGTCATTGGTCTTTACCTCGTAACAGGTAACACAAAGAGACGGGCCGGGGGACGGCCAGACCTCATCAGAGGACGCCCTCACGGACGAGGAAAGAGAGGTAGCGATGGCCTTTGCACCAGCGCCGCAGCCGCTTGGAGCGCCGATCTACGGGGGGCAAGTCACAGCGGCCTACGCCCCTCCGGCCTACGCCCCGCAGGGGATGTTCGGCGACTTCCTGGGGAAGTACGCCGGCCCAGTGGGCGGGTGGATCGGTGGCGCGGCCGGGAGCCCGCAGCTCGGGCAACAGGTCGGCGGCTTGGCCGGCCAGTTCGCGAAGTTCCTGCCGTTCGAGGCCGGCCCGGTGCCGGTTGATTCCGGACCGGCCTATGCCCCCCAGGGAATCTTGGGCAGCTGGCTAGGCGGCGTCGTCGGCCGTCCCCTCGGTGGCCTGATAGGAGGCGCGTTTGGGAACGAGCAGCTCGGCCAGCAGATCGGTGGAGCTGCGGGCGGAATCGGTGGAGGCTTTCTGCCGTTCCAGGCTACGCCTGTGCAGGCCGCCCCCGTGCCGGCCTACGCCCCTCCGGCCTACGCCCCGCAGGGGATGTTCGGCGACTTCCTGGGGAAGTACGCCGGCCCAGTGGGCGGGTGGATCGGTGGCGCGGCCGGGAGCCCGCAGCTCGGGCAACAGGTCGGCGGCTTGGCCGGCCAGTTCGCGAAGTTCCTGCCGTTCGAGGCCGGCCCGGTGCCGGCCTACGCCCCGCAGGGGATGTTCGGCGACTTCCTGGGAAGTACGCCGGCCCAGTGGGCGGGTGGATCGGTGGCGCGGCCGGGAGCCCGCAGCTCGGGCAACAGGTCGGCGGCTTGGCCGGCCAGTTCGCGAAGTTCCTGCCGTTCGAGGCCGGCCCGGTGCCGGCCTACGCCCCGCAGGGGATGTTCGGCGACTTCCTGGGGAAGTACGCCGGCCCAGTGGGCGGGTGGATCGGTGGCGCGGCCGGGAGCCCGCAGCTCGGGCAACAGGTCGGCGGCTTGGCCGGCCAGTTCGCGAAGTTCCTGCCGTTCGAGGCCGGCCCGGTGCCGGCCTACGCCCCGCAGGGGATGTTCGGCACTTCCTGGGGAAGTACGCCGGCCCAGTGGGCGGGTGGATCGGTGGCGCGGCCGGGAGCCCGCAGCTCGGGCAACAGGTCGGCGGCTTGGCCGGCCAGTTCGCGAAGTTCCTGCCGTTCGAGGCCGGCCCGGTGCCGGTTGATTCCGGACCGGCCTATGCCCCCCAGGGAATCTTGGGCAGCTGGCTAGGCGGCGTCGTCGGCCGTCCCCTCGGTGGCCTGATAGGAGGCGCGTTTGGGAACGAGCAGCTCGGCCAGCAGATCGGTGGAGCTGCGGGCGGAATCGGTGGAGGCTTTCTGCCGTTCCAGGCTACGCCTGTGCAGGCCGCCCCCGTGCCGGCCTACGCCCCTCCGGCCTACGCCCCGCAGGGGATGTTCGGCGACTTCCTGGGGAAGTACGCCGGCCCAGTGGGCGGGTGGATCGGTGGCGCGGCCGGGAGCCCGCAGCTCGGGCAACAGGTCGGCGGCTTGGCCGGCCAGTTCGCGAAGTTCCTGCCGTTCGAGGCCGCCCCGGTGCCGGCCTACTACTGACCTACGAAGGACTACGAAGGAGGTAATTTCGCATGGCCGAGCCGGGATCGCCGATCAAGCTCTCCTTGGCGCCGATGGCGCCCGAGATTGAGGCGCAGCTCTTCAACGCGTACATGCGGCCGATCGCCGCGAACGTGATTGGCGCGCTTTACGACTACGTGGCGGAGAATGCGAAAAAGGAGGAGAACCAGGAGCTACAGGGATGCATCCCGCTTGTCGGGGGCGCCGTCCAAGTGTTCCAGGCCGGCGACTACGGACAGGCCCTCCAGCAGGCGTACGGGGCGTACCGCTACGTCACGGTCGCGAGGACGCACAAGCCGGAACTCCCGAAGCTCGAGCTGGGCTCCGACGCGGACGGATGAGGTGATGGCTCCGTGCCCGGGGACACCGAAACTGAGCCGGACGTGAGCGAGGTCGCCTCTCGCAGGGAGCAATACCTGATCGCCTCGAAGCCCACTGAGCTCCTGCCGATGGGCGTCGAGCCGTTCGATGTGGGCGTCCTCGAGCAAAAGCTCAGAGAGGACGGGGACATCGAGTTCAAGCGGACCATCGCCCCGCGAGGCGTGGTTTCGGCGTTGTCGACGGGCGCATCGGGCGCTCAACCGGTGATGGTGGCGGCAATGTCGGAGGGGCGCGTGGAGGCCCTTCGGCAGATACCCCAACTGATCGTTGAGCACGATGCGCCGCTGCAATACGGCGAACCAGTTCCCGAGCCCGTGGGTCCCACAGTCCGCGAACCCGGCACATTGGTGCCCTTTGGCGAGCAGTTCAAGGTGAGTATCGTCGTCCAGGGAGCCGACGGCAAGCCGCTAGAGGGGGCGCAGGTTTACGTGTTCGGCCGGCTGTGGCCGTTTCAAGGGGTGACGAATAAGAGCGGGAAGGTGACGCTAGTGATGTTCGGCGAGCGCGCCGACAGCCTAGTAGGCCTCTATGTCAAGCCGCTCGCGGACCATTGGAGCATCTATGTCAACGCGCCAACGCTGGGCGAGGGCGAGGACAACACGATCACACTTCCACCCCTCAGTCAGGGGCTCCCCGGGTTTCCCGAGCAAGA
The DNA here is from genome assembly GCA_963759145.1 of uncultured Solirubrobacterales bacterium. GTDB lineage: Bacteria > Actinomycetota > Thermoleophilia > Solirubrobacterales > JBBDJG01 > JBBQKG01. Next base: position 14,879 of record CAVWYB010000018.1, on the reverse strand, counting down.
GGTGGTCGGGTGGGGCAACAGGGCGATGCGTGTTGACGAGCTACCGCCCACGTTCCGAGGTCGGGGTGTAAAGGTCGCAGTGGTCGACTCGGGGGCGGCCGCTGGGCACGCCGACCTCGGTCAGGTGGTGAGCGGCCTAGATATGACCACGGAGCCTGACGACCCCGCGACGTGGAAGAACGACCAGATCGGGCACGGCTCTCACTGCGCCGGCGTCATAGCTGGGGCCGCAAACGGCGGCGGCATTCTCGGGATCGTGCCGGAGGCCGAGGTGCGCGCCTACAAGATTTTCCCCGGCGGTCGGTCCAGCGACCTGATCGATGCGCTGCAGCGATGCATTGACGATCAGGTGGATGTGGTCAACCTCAGCCTAGGGAGCAGCGAGCGCTCCGAGTTGGTTGAGTCAAAGATCGCTCTCGCGAAGCAGGTGGGTATCGCCTGCATCGCAGCGGCGGGCAACTCCGGCGGCGCCGTACAGCATCCCGCGGCATTCTCGGAGGCGCTTGCGGTGGCCGCGGTCGGCAAGAACGGAGAGTTCCCGACGGAGAGCTATCACGCTACGCAGGCCGCAAAGGACGTGGCAACAGACCCCGATGGCTACTTCTCAGCCAAGTTCACTTGCTTTGGCCCCGAAGTTGATGTCTGTGCGCCTGGGGTCGGCATCGTCTCTGCCGTACCTCCGGATAACTATGCAGCTTGGGACGGTACCTCGATGGCCGCCCCGCATGTGACAGGCCTCGCCGCGATGATCCTCGCCCACCATGAGGAGTTTCAGAACCGGTTCAAGCTGCGCAGCGCAGACCGGGTCGATCGTCTCTTCGAGATCCTGACGGAGAGCGCGAGGCCACTCGAATTTGGCGATAAGGGGCGAACGGGGGCCGGGCTCCCCGACGCCGTCAGGGCCTTCGAGGGCGCCGACGGGGCGGCGCGGCCGCGCGGGGCGTTCGCGGCGGGGCCACAGTTCTTGGCTCCCCCTGGACCGGGGCTCGATCAGCTTCGCGCGGCCCTGGAGAGCGCTGGCCTGCTCGGCAGACCGGGCGCTACCGTGGGGCCGCAGGCGGTCAATGGATTGGCGCCTCTTGCAGTCGCGGCGGGCGCGCCGACGAACGACCTCGCGGTGCTGAGGGGCCTGATGGAGCGAGCTGAGCTCCTGCCGACGGATGGCAGCGCGGTGCGGCCGCTTGCTGCTGAGCCGGCCAGTCGACCGATGGACCCGACGGTGGGTCTCGATGGCCTGCGTGAAGTGATGGAGCAGGCGGGCTTGCTCTCGGGACCCGGATAGGGCACGCAGGTGCCAAGTGCGGCGGCGATCATGGCTGAGCAATACCTGATCGGGGGAGGCGCACAGGAGGACCTCCACGAGATTCTGAAGGCTGCGGAGGCGGATTCAACGCTGAGGGTAATCGAGGTCCAGGGGGGTGCTGAGGCACCGACGCTCATCGTCGTAGAGATGGATCACGGGCGAGCAGAGCAGCTCAAGGCTGAACTTGCGGGACGGGCGGTGGTTGAGCGGAATGTGCCGCTCGAGCCGCTGTGAGCGATTGCTCACCGTGGGGGCGAAATCCGTAGAGACGTCATTCGTAGAACCCAGGAGGTAGACCGTGTCCAACGAGGCGAGCGTCGTGTTTCCATCCGAGGTCGGTTTGGGGGTTGGCGCTGAAGGTACCGGGGTCGAGCACCTGCAGCGCTTTCTCCGCCAGTTCGGGTACCTCCGATCCGAGGATGCCGGGGCGTTCGAGCCTATGGTCAGTGATCTGCCTACTCCCGAGGCGGCGCCCGGCAGGTTTGACGATCCGACCGCCGACGCCCTTCGCCGCTATCAGCTTTTCCACGGGCTTCCCCCCACGTCCGAGCTAGATCTGGCGACCGTCGCGGAGATGAGCATTCCGCGGTGCGGCTTCCCGGACATCACCGGGGCCAGCCGGTTCGTGCTTCAAGGCAACCGCTGGAACACGGCGGATCTGCGGTATTGCTTTGACAACTTCACGGGCGACCTCGGCCAGCCGGAGATCCAAGGCGCGATCCGGCAGGCTGCCGCTCTGTGGGGCGCGGTCAGCCCCCTGACCTTCAGGGAGGTCGGAAGCGACGAGGGCCCAGAGATCAGGATCAAGTTCGTAGCCGGCGACCACGGGGACGGCCTAGGGAACGCATTCGACGGACCGAATGGTGTCCTAGCACACGCGTTCTTCCCGCCTCCCAACGGCGGTGACACCGCGGGCGACATGCATTTCGACGAGGCCGAGGCGTGGACCGTCTCGATCCCAGTGCCCGCTGGAAAATTCGATCTGGTGACCGTGGCCGCGCACGAGCTTGGCCACGCGCTGGGGCTCGAACACAGCAACGAAGGTGGCGCACTCATGTTCCCGCATTACAACGGACCCCAGCGCTTCCTTGCCGCCGACGATGTGGCCGGCATCCAGGCAATCTACGGCGTGCGGGTCCCGGATCCAACGTTGCGGAGGGGCTCAAGGAGCGATGCGGTCAGGAGACTGCAGCAGGGCCTCTCCAACCTGGGGTTCGATCCGGGCCCAATCGACGGGATCTTCGGGTCAGGGACCGAGGCTGCTGTTCGAGCCTTCCAGTCCGCACGAGGACTCAAGGTGGATGGGATTGTGGGCGCCCAAACGTGGGCGGCGCTTCACGCTGCAGGCCAGTGAGAGAGCGGTCAGTAGCCGGAGCCACGTGTTCACGTCCTCGGGGCGCGAACCGTCTCGAAGCCCAGGTGCCCCCAGGCGACGAGGACTGACTCGTCGTGGAGGGCGAGAGCGACATGTCAGACGAGCCGATTCGCTGGATCCCGTCTGACGATCACGCTGAGCCTGAGGACGGGATTGGCCTCTGCCTTTCCGGGGGCGGCTACCGGGCGATGTTGTTTCACCTTGGCGCGCTGTGGCGGGTAGCTGAGACGAAGCTCCTCGGTCGGGTTGACCGCGTCTCTAGTGTGTCCGGCGGCTCGATTACTGCCGCCGTGCTAGCGCGGGTTTGGGACGATCTGGGGGAGGGGGTTGACGGCTTCGAGGAACGGGTGGTCGCGCCAGTGCGCGAACTCGCTTCGAGGACGATCGACGAGAGCGCGATCGCCATCGGGATCCTGACTCCCGACTCAATCGGTGAACGCGTTTCCGCCGCGCTGCGTAAGTACCTGCTTGAGGACGCGACCCTCCAGCAACTTCCCGATGAACCACGGTTCGTTTTCAATGCGACCAATCTCGCCTCCGGAGTCCTATGGCGATTCTCGAAGCCCTACATGGCTGATTGGCGGGTTGGGACGATCCGCGAACCGGATCTGCCATTGGCTGACGCCGTTGCCGCCTCGGCTGCCTTTCCGCCGGTCCTCTCGCCATTCGTCCTCGACCTCGACAAGGCAGCCTGGGAAACGGTCGATGGGAACGATCTGACAGGGGACGAGTACCGCAATCGCCTCGTCCTTGCCGATGGAGGGGTGTACGACAACCTCGGCCTGGAGACGGTCTGGAAGCGCTGCCGGACGGTCCTTGCTTCTGATGGCGGCGGCCAGCTTGCCGTTGATCCCGATCCGCCCGGTGACTGGGCGCGTCAATCGATCCGAGTTCTCAAGGTGATCGACGGTCAGGTCCGCCAGTTGCGAAAGCGACAACTGATGGACTCGTTTAGTACCGGCCGGCGTCTGGGCGCGTATTGGGGCATCTGGTCGACGATCGACGAGTTCGGCGCTCCGGACGCCTTGCCGTGTCCGAAAGAGCAGACGCTGACTTTGGCCGAGGAACCTACGAGGTTGCGCGCGCTACCGCCCCTGCGACAAGAGCAGCTGATCAACTGGGGCTATGCCGCAGCTGACGCGGGCCTGCGCTCACAAGCCGACACCTCGCTTGAGCCACCACCGGCCTTCCCCTATCCAGACGTGGGCGTGGGATGACCGCCGGTCCCGAAAAGAGGCGCAGCTGGCTGCCGCGGGGCGGACCGCCCCCGATTCCCGAGGGAGCCCCCCCTTGGAGGCCAACTTTGTTCGCCCGCCAGCGGATCTCCTGGGTGTGCTGTCGCACATCGTCGTCGACGAACTGTCGAATGAAGTGGCCGGCTTGGTCGTCTGCGAGTGGCCACGCGTCGATCACCGCGGCCGACTCCGCGTTCCCGGCCGTTCCTGGCGTGTCGGCGCCAACCTGATCGAGTTCCACGCACTGCTGGCAAATCGTAAGTTGCCTCACGGGCAGGCGAAGGATGAAGCGCTGCTGAGACGGGAGGTGCGGATCGGCGATGTCTTCGCCGCCAAGACGAGGCGTCCGCCGGGTCGGGCCGCGGTACCCAAGGTGCGACGCTGGCTAACTCCGCCGATCTACGACATCTCTGGCGATGCTCGGGAGGCGGCCAAGGCGGCTCTGAACGCCGCCGTCGCGCCGACGATGGGGTTGCCCGAGGTTGAACAGATCGCCGCCGAGCTGGCCAAGAAGCGATGAGCGCTCCGGCGACTGTTCCGCGCGCCAGACTGGCCGAGCCGGGTGGGTTTGAGGCGGCCTGTGGACCGCAAGACCTCGTCTATTTCCTGCTGAACGTTGGCGATGGGGACACGCAGCTCTTGCTGCTGCCGGAAAACGCCGCTGGCGTGCGGCGGGCGGTCGTCGTCGATGTCGCCGGAGCCTCGAAGCTCGCCTCGTTCCTCGACCATCTAGCGACCACCAGCTTGATGCCGGAGACCGAGCGCTTGTTCAGCCTCGTAGTCGCATCCCACCCGCACGAAGATCACATTGGCGGCATGGCCAGCTTTCTCGACCGCTTCCACGCCCTGGTTGAAGAGGTATGGGAGCCGGGTTACTACCACACGACCAATGCCTACACCGAGATGATGCGTGCGATCGAGGAGTACGACCTGCGCCATACCCAACCGACCAGCGGCACGACTCGGTTCACAGGGAACCTCGGAATCACGGTCCTCACTCCTGCTGTCGGCGTCCGCGGGCGCTTCGACTCATATGGCATCGAGATCAACAATGCCTCGATCGCCCTGAAGCTCGATTTCCCGGCCTCACGGGTCATCGAGCGACACGAAGATCGCACGTATGTCCGACTGCCGAGCGCTCGCACTTTGATTCTCGGCGCCGACGCTCAGACACTGTCCTGGTCGCAAGCCTTGGTTGATTTTCCACAGCTCGGACCCGAGCGAACGGCGGTGAGCCAAGCGCTGCGGGCCGCGAATGGGACGACGCCGCTGCGGGCCGACGTGTTGAAGGTCCCGCATCACGGCTCCAAACACGGCGTCAACCTCGAGCTGGTCGAGGCAATCGATCCGAGCGTCAGCCTGGTCTCTTCCGTCGGTGGCGGGGGTGAGTACAACTTTCCGCACGATGTCGCACAAGACATGGTGCGTGAGGGGATTGAGGCGCTCGCCGGCAAGCCGACAGGAAAGCGAAGCGCTGACCACGAGCTCGGCATCCACTACACCTGCGAGAAATCCGACGCTGGCGAAGCGCTCGGGACCATTGCTCTGATTTTCACCCCGACGGGCCGACGTCGAATGTGGCGGTTCATGGACCGGGCTGCAGAGCGAATTAGTCTCGCCCGCGGCCGCGAGCTTCGCTGATGGCCGAGGCCGACGATTCACGCATGGAACGGGTGGTGCGCGAGGCGGTGCGGGGCGGGTTCGCGAGCCTAGCGCCCGCTCAGGGTCAGGAGTACCGTAGACGGTGCTTTCACCGACACGTTATAGGAGGGGGGCAGTGACTCACCTCGTAGAGTTGGAGCTGGAGGACGGAGGCTCGATCCTCGTCGAGGCCGACGAGCCGTCACGTGGTCCTATGACCCGAGGTGGGCGCGGGGACGAGGTGGTGACCAGGGCCGGCGAGAGTCTCGAGCAGGTGCTGGGCCGCCTGGGTCCGGCCCTTCGAGGCATTGTCACGCAGCTCCGCGAAACGGCCGACTGGCCGGATCAGGTTGACGTCGAGTTCGCCGTGAAGCTCTCCACCGATGCGAGCGTGATCATCGCCCGAACCGGTGGAGAGGCGAACTTTCGCATCGCCCTGCGGTGGGCTCGGCCCGAGGGCTGATGGCCGAGGGCGTTCCAGAGTACGAGGAACTCAAGCTCCGGATCCACGACCCGGACTCGGAGGGGTGCTACCGAGTGCGAGCGGAGGGTCCGGACGGCAGCGTAGGACACGGGACGTTCGCCTCTCCATTCACCGAGACCGAGCTTGACAACTTCATCCTGCGAGTGGGAGCGCCGCGACGGGGTGTGCGAGGATTTCATTCGCCCCAGATGGAGCGGGCGAAGGAGTTCGGCGCAAGCCTATTTCAGGCTCTTATCGCAGAGAGCGCCGAGGTGCGCGAGGTCTACGTGGGCTCGCGCCGAGTCGCCGAGTCGCAGGACCGGGGCCTGAGGGTCACCCTCTACCTGAGCGACGCTCCGCGGTTGATGGAGATCCCGTGGGAGTTCCTCTATGACGAGCCGAGCTTCCTGTCCCAATCGATCTACACGCCGCTGGTCCGGTCGCTGGATCTAACGAGCGCGCTGCAACCGCGCAAGGTCACCCTCCCGCTGCAGATCCTGGGGATGGTGAGTCAGCCCGCTGGACTCGCAACGCTCGACGTCGAGGAGGAGCGCGAAAAGCTCGAGGAGGCCCTCAGCGGGCCGAGGGCTCAAGGGCTGATCAAGCTTTGCTGGCTCGAGGGAGGGACGCTGAGCGAGCTCGCGCAGGTGGTGGGTGAGCCATTTAATGTACACGTCTTCCACTACATCGGCCACGGCGCCTATGACGAGCGGGGAGAGGGCGGGATCCTCATCCTCGAGGACGATCGCGGAGAGCAACGGGAGGTGACCGGGGACGAGCTCGGCCCGGTGCTTTACGATGAGCACAGCCTTCGCTTGGTAGTGCTCAACTCATGCGAAGGAGCCAGGGCCTCGCACGTGGATCCCTTCTCGGGGGTCGCGTCGAGCCTCCTCAGGCACAGGATTCCCGCGGTGTTGGCTATGCAGTTCGAGGTCACCGACGAGGCGGCCAAGATCTTCGCTGGAAGGCTCTACACGGCGCTCGCGCAGGGCTTCCCTATCGACGCGTCGCTTGCACATGCGCGCAAAGCCATCTTCGCCGCCGGCAACGACGTTGAGTTCGGAACGCCCGTCCTGTTCCTTCGAGCGACCGATGCCACCCTCTTTGAGGTCGAGGAGGGTGAACGCGAGGGGACAGATCAGGAGGAGGGCGTGGTGGCCGTCGGGGAGGGTGACTTCTCCGTGGGTTTGGACGAGACGGGAATGGGAGACGAGGTGACCTGGAAGCTCACGGTTGTCAACACCGGCGCTTGCGAGCTCCTAGACGTATCGGCGAGGAACTCGGACGGAGAGCCGCTCGGCGAGGCCGTAGCTCTTCATCCCCGCCAGCGCCACGTCATTCGCTGGGCGGATCCAGACCCTGAGCGTCGAGATCTGATCACGGTGACGGTCCGCGATGCAGGCGGGTCGCGAATCTCGGAGCAGGTGGTGGCTCGTGCGTCCGTGCTGGAGCAGCTTGAGCGCGGAACCCCGCCTCCTCCCAGGGCGCGAGTGTTGATCGGTGGCATGCTGGTGGCCGGTCTCACGGTGCTGATCGCCCGCTTGGTTGCAGACCCGATTCGGTCCGCGGAGGGGGCGACTGAGGCGAGCCTGATCGCGACCGTGATTCTGAGGCGCACCGTGACCTTGGCTGTGCTCGGGGGCGCCCTGGGGATTTGGCTCAGCCTCGTTCGCGGCAACCCCCGCTTGCTGGCCAACTACGTGCTCCTCGGCCTCGGGCTGGGCGCGCTGGCCGGCGTACTCGGCGGAGCGATCGTCGCCGTGCCGCAGTATCTGCCCGAGCTGGGCCCCGTCGACGATATCCGTGCGATCTCGGTTGGAGCGTTCGCGGTAAGCGGCGCCCTCATCGGTGCCCTACTGGGAAAACTGTGGGACCCCAGGAGCGTGGCAACCGGGTTCCTTGTGGGGCTGGCGTCCGGAGCGCTCGTTCGCCTCTTCTGGAACGCCGTCGGTTCCCCCGGAGGCTCAACTTTCGACGAGGCGCTCGGGGTCGGCATCCAATGGCTGCTGATAGTCGGCCTGGTGGTGGCGGCGCTGCAGATGCTGACCGGTCAGCTACGCTCCGCCACGCTGGGCGGAGCGTAGGGGGCGGGAGGAACGGCTCACTAGGCGGATCTGAACGAGCAGCGGACGGAGCCGGCCTGACGCCGTAGGCGCTGAAGCTCGCTGACGGGACGGTTATCGCCCACTCGAAGGCGATCCTGTCCTGGGTCGCCGACCACCCCTAAGCGCCGCCCTTCTCCGGTCAGTGGTCCGGCAATCGACCTCGACCCGGAGCGACACATTGCGCTCTCCATGCAAAGCGAAATGGCCGCTTTTCGTCCGAAGCGCTACGGTACGGGCGGAAGCGGGGCGATCGTGACGGAGGGAGCCGGATGGGCATCCCGCGAGGCGCGTCGGCGCTGGTAGGTGTAGAGCTGGCCTTGGGGGTAGCGGTCGCCGTGGTCAGCTCGCCCGAACTTCAGGGGGGTTACGGGCGCGACCGCGAGAGGTGGGCGGGCACTCCCAGCGGCGGCCTGCTCGCTGCGTCAACGTCACGCGAGCGGCTGAGGAAACTACCGATCGCACGCCGGGACGGGGGCAAGTCGCGGACGGTGCTCTCCCTGCGCTTGCCGCGGATAGCCCTGGGCGACCGGATCAGGCTCAACGGCGAGGTGACGCTGTCCACCACTTCTTGTGTCGACCCGGCTGGGCCGGACTGCATCGGTCGCGGCTATCGCTTCGACCCTCACCTGCACGCGCGGGTCGTGCTCGCGAGCCACAGGGGCGAGTCGGGCCGAGGGACGCTGCCGGTGTCGCGCCGGGCCAGTGTCACCTGCGAGAGAACCGAACCGAACGTCAACCACCACTGCCCGCTGGTGATCAGCGGGGGATCGCTCCTGGTGAGGCGCCCGGGCGAGCTGCCGTGTCGTCCGCGCGCTTGCCGCCTGAACATGGTGGTCGACGCCCACAACCGCAGGGCGAGGGGCGGCGAGGTGGTGGTCGTCGGCTCGGCCAAGCACGACGGCATCGGCGGGGGCGACGGCGCCCGTCTGAACGCCGCACTCGCCCGCGAGGGCGCACGTGTACGCAGCGTGGTTCGGAGCACCGGTCGCAGGCGGACTCGGAAGCTCCCGGCGTCGTTCGAGGGGGGGCGGAGGGTTGTCTACTCACAGCGGATGGAACGCCTGCGTGCCGGCGACGTCCTGCTCGTCCGGGCGCGGCAGCGAACCGCGATCAAGCGTCACAGGTACTACATCGGCAGCAGGGTCGTGATCGCCACGCGACCGCGGGCGCGGCGGCCGGGTCGGCTCACCAGGCGGATCGTCTCGCCCAACGGCGCAGCGACCGGAAGCAACGGTTTCAACTGCACGCTGGGGCCGAGCGGCTTCCGCACTCCGTGTCTTCGCAAGAAGGCTGGGCTCGCAGTCATCGAGCGTACGCCGAGACGTGGCCGCGGCCAGATCCGGCCGCTCTACGTGAATCTCGTCTCAAGAAGCTTCCCGAAGGTCGGGAACGTCCCCGGCTCCTATCCGCCGGCGCGGGTGCTGAGCGGCGGGAGATTGGCGGTCAGTCGCCTCCGCGCCGAGCAACCTCCCTGATACCGGCCCCTTGGGCCGGCCCCCCCGACACCGCGCGCAGCCGGGTCACGGTCAGCTCCCCGCCGCGGATCACGCGAAGCGGTGGGTAGGCGAGTCTCGCCTGTACGGGTTTCGGGAACCCCCGCGAGACGAGGTTGACGAACAACGGGCGCGGTCCACCCCCGGACCGCCTCGGGGTCCGCCGGATCAGCGCAAGTCCTGCCTTCTTGGTGACGCACGGGCTGCGGAAGGCGCTCGGCCCGAGCGTGCAGTTGAACCCGTTGGTCTCGGTGGCCGTACCGTCGCGGGGGACGATCCGGCGCGCGAACGGCTCGCGCGCTTTGCCCGTGGGCGCGTGCCGACCACGACTTTGGAGCCGATGAAGTACGGCAGCTGCTTGATCGCGGTCCGCTGTCGCGCACGGACGAGCAACACGTCACCGGCCTGCAGACGCTCCATCCGCTGCGAGTAGACGACCCGGTAGCCACCATCGGGCGACGGCGGCAGCCGGCGCGCCAGGCGGTGCCCGGTGCTACGACGCACCTTCGTGATCCCGGCCGCCCTCGCGCGAGATGGCGGCGTTCAGCCGCGCTTTGCCTTGGTCGACGCTGCCGTCCGGTCGATCCGCGCCGATGAGCACCACCTCGCCGCCCTCCGCCCGTTGCTGGTGGGCGTCTACCACCATGTTCACGCGGCACTTGCTCGGCCGGCATGGAAGCCGTCGCGGGCGATCGATCACAACTGAAGCTCTGCTGACGACCAGGGGGCAGTGGTGGTTTCGGTTTGGTCGTGTCTGCTGGCAGGTGTGCTTGACGGACCGTGAGATCGCCAGCGTGCCGGGGCCCGCCGAGCGCCGCCGGCCGGCGATCACGATCTGGGCTCGCAGGTGAGGGTCGAAGCCATAGCGATCCCCGATGCACCGGGGCAAGCGGTCGACGCAGGTGGTGCTCACGAGTACCTCGCCGTTGACATTGATCCGGTCACCCTTCCTCACCATTGGCAGGGGAAGCGACAGCACCGCTCGGGTCTTGCGGCCGAACCGACGCGCGATCGGCACCGTCTCGCGGAGCTCGGCCTGACGCTCGGTCCATCTCGCGAGCAGATCCTCCTCAGCGCCGTGGCGCTGCCCGTCTCGCCCGACGCCTGCGCCAACCAGGCCTGGGTCCACCAGGCAGGCTCCCCCGCCAATCAGGGCAATCGCGCCCAGGCATGGAGCCATCCGTAGGGAACTGGACTCACCCCTCCGCCCGATACCCCGGTTCAGGGCGACGGCTGTTCCGCGCCCGAGCGTCGCAAGCAGCGCGATGGCTGCCCCGGCGATAAAGAAGCCCAGGTGAACTCCCAGCCTGATCCCTCCTTGGATCGACTATTGGCGTTTACCCGCATTCCTCCGAGTCGAATCCGCCGACCCATCCCCGCACATCCGGCAGGCATTTCGGCTTCCGAATGACGCCTATCCGTGCCTGACGCACTGCCGCTTCACACGCGAGAGGTCGCTGGTTCGAACCCAGCCCATCTTCGCTGCCGCGAGATACTGCGCGGGCGATGTCGCAGGAGAACGTTGAGATTGCGCGACGCGCGTATGCGGCGTTCAACCGAGGCGACTCGGAGGGCATGGTCGCCGACCTCGCGCCGGACTTCGAGTAAGTCACCACAGGTGCGATCCCCGGGGTCGGAGGGGTGTATCGCGGACCTGAAGGACTCAGGCGGTTCCTTGAATCGTTCTGGGGCGCGTTCGACCAGCCGGTTGTTGAGGTCCGCGAGTTGATCGAGGCTGAAGCTCAGGTCCTGGCGGGGCTGACGTTCCAGGGCCGCGGCAAGGAGAGCGGCGTAAAGACCACATGGGACATCTGGCACGTTTGGACGGCGCGGGGCGGCAAGGTGGTGCGGGGGCAGGCCTTCACGAGCCGGGAACAGGCCCTCGAAGCCATCGGGCTATCGAAGTAGCCGCTTTGGACGAAAAGCGGCTGAGTTGGTGCCCCCGGTCTACAGCCAGTCGAAGAAGGTCACGCAGCCGCCGGGCGCACAGTTCACACGCGAGAGGTCGCTGGTTCGAAACCTGCCCATCTTCGCTGCCGCGAGATACTGCGCGGGCGATGTCGCAGGAGAACGTGGAGATCGTCAAGGCAAACTACGCGGCGTTCGCCCAGGGGGGGATCGATCAGTGGCTCGAGCACTGGGCTGACGATCTTGACTTCCAGGGGGTCAATCCCGGCGACGAACGGCCGCTTCATGGCAAGGACGGCCTGCGCGCGCATATCCAGGAGTGGATCGACACGTTCGACGACTTCGGGTTCGATGCGGTCGAGCTGTTCGATGCCGGTCCAGACACAGTGGTCTCGTTTGAGCGGTTCGGCGGACGCGCCAGGATCAGCGCCAGGTCTTCGGCGTCGTCTTCACGATCCGCGATGGCAAGATCGCGGCCTGCCGCGAATATGCGACCACTCACGAGGCCCTCGAAGCCGCCGGGCTGCGGGAGTAGCTCAGAGGTAGCGCTTCGGACGAGAAGCGACTAGGTCGCTTTGCATGGAAAGCGGCTACCTTGAACATCGAGACCGGATAGAGCCTGACAATCCATGGGACCACGCGTTCCTTCGTACGAAATGCTGTCCAAGGAGGGACATTCCCGAGCTCCACGCCGGACGCGATGCCCCTAGTGCAGCTCGCAATCTTCGTCATCGTGATCGCAGTAGCCGCGGGCATCGGGAGCTGGGAGGGAGCCGCAATCGGATTCGGCGTGAGCTGTTTCAGTGCTTTGGTCTTGTTGTGGGCGGCACGTTGATGATCCCTCAGCTTCGCTCTCAGCTGATCCAGCGCTGATTTCTGCTGGCTTAGCAGCCGAGTCCCAGTAGGAGGAGCAGAGTTGAACTAGAGCGGTCACCGCGACGACCAACGAAACGACCTGGGCAACGACCCACGATGTCGGCGATGACCAACCACGCCGTCATAAGAAAGCCCCGCCTATTAGAGACGGGGCTTTCCTCGGGTACTCCCCTAAGACGTCAGCCGGTTGACAACAGGCCTTGGTCTCGTCCTACCCGGCAGGCCTGTCGTCGAGGAACTCAAACCAGACGATTCCTGCCGGTCCTGGGTCGATGCCCCAGGAATCGATCAGGTCGAGGACGATCGGCGACAACAACTGCTCCCAGGCCGTCGGCGGAAGCGCTCCTCGCTGACTTCGGAGGCTCATTCGCACCGCATTCGGGAGGAACTCAATGACCACCGAGATCGGCCTTTCCAGCCGGTATTGCCAGAGCGCGACGAGCTCTCCGAACACCTGCAGCATCCGCCGCCGCACGCGAGGACTTGAGCCGCGAAGCAGCGCGGCCAGTTCTTCGAGGTTCTCACGCAACCGGCTCGAATCGGCGTCGAGCTCACGACTAAGAATCGGCTCGCGCCGAGCGACCAAACGCTGCGGGCCCGAATCTGAGGATCGCGGCTCGCTGACCGGCGCGGGCGCTCGGAAATGTCCCTCCGTGGACCGCATCTCGTAAGAAGGGACGCGTGGTCCCATGGATTGTCAGGCTCTATCCGGTCTCAAGCTTGGCCGAGAGCGAGAGAATGCCGCCGCTGCGGGATCAGTAGCGAGGATCGCGCGGGTCCACGCGACGCTCAACCACTCGGTCTTCCGCCACGGGTGGACGCCGCATCGCCATCCACAGACCGATGGCGAGTCCGACGATGCCCGCGGTTATCAGGATGAGCCCGACGGTCGCCATGTCTACCCCCTCAATCGCGTCATCGACCGCGTAGCGAAGGATCGCACCGGCCGCTATCAGGAAGATCGCAGCACCAATAGTCATCGGGAGGACGGCTTCCCGAGCCTGCCTGGGGTAAAGGGTTGCGGACGGAACGTCCCGCGCCGGGACGCCCGCTTGCACTGCGCGGAATGGGGTAATCGGATGGGAAGCCGCCAGCGATGGCGCGAAGGACTGCGCTCTTCCTAGCGCTCCTGGCGGCCCCGGGGTACCGCTCTATGTCCCTGTAGGGCGGTCAAAGCAGCGACCCCGGCCGGTCGAACACCGGGGTCGCTGTTTGCGCGAAACCGAGACGGAGCATGCTCGGGGGAGCGGAGTACCGTGTCTCCCAAGGTGGTGGAGCACGGCTCTCTGCTCTCTAGTTGGGCTCCACCCCTCCCCGTGTGCGTCGGCCTCGACTCAAGCTTGTCGGGGCCGAGCACGTTTCGCAGACCTCACGGCAACCCCCGCTTGGGGGGTAGTGGGCGCCGGGTACCCGCCCAGCGAGGGCCGATCAGCTCGCACTCGGCCCCGGCTTCCCGCAGGTGCAAGGGCGGTTGAGCCTGGCGAGTGATCCAAGATGGCGACTCGAGTAAGGAGGCGTCTTCCGTCCTTCATGACGCGCTTGCCTCGCCCGGGCTGGGGTAGTCGGATCGGAAGCCGCCGGTGATGGGTGGGGCTCCTGGCGGCCCCTTTGGGAAAACCGTTCCTGTGTACCCGAGGGGCGGTTCTCGCAGCGACCCCGGCTTGGTTGTGCGCCGGGGTCGCTGCTCTTTTCCGGCTAGGGCTCCCGGCCTTAACGCGCCTCCGCGCTTGGCCCAGCGCGAGACGATAGGTCCGCTTTGCATGGAAAGCGGCTATCGGGCCAGCCCTGGCTAGGCTGCGGTGCCGACGCTTGCAAACCGCAATTGCTGGGAGGACGCTGATTCCGGACACCACCTGCCACATGTCGATCTCGCTGGATGGCTTCGTCGCCGGGCCGGACCAGAGCCGGGAGAATCCGCTGGGGAAGCGCGGCAGGGAGGTCCATAGCTGGCACCTCGACGATGAGCGCGCGAACGACGCCGACGCGACGGCAGAGGGCTGGCTCATGCGACCGCGCGGGGCCTACGTGATGGGCCGCAACATGTTCGGGCCGATCCGCGGCGAGTGGGATGAGGACTGGGATGGATGGTGGGGCTCCGAGCCGCCCTACCACGCGCCGGTCTTCGTACTCACCCACCACGCCCGCGAGCCAATCGAGATGGAGGGCGGCACGAGCTTCCACTTCGTCACCCAGGGCTTCGAGGCCGCATACGCGCAGGCGCGTGAGACGGCCGGCGAGGATGGCATCGACATCGCGGGCGGCGCCTCGACCGTCCGTCAGGCGCTCGCCGCCGGAGTGATCGACGAACTCACGCTCGACGTGGCCCCCGTCCTGCTCGGGTCCGGCGAGCGGCTGTTCGACGGAGTCGAGTCGCTCGGGTTCGAGCCGGTCGAGGTGCTCCACTCTCCGCTAGCCACGCACATCCGCTACCGGCGGGCGGGGTGAGTGAGGAGATAGCCGCTTTGGACGAGAAGCGGTTA
>CAVWYB010000017.1:0-119458 GCA_963759145.1 uncultured Solirubrobacterales bacterium | reverse complement strand
CGGCTCGGGCGCGTCCCCCGCTTCCGGCAGCGGCTGGCCTACCCGCCGCTGCGGCTGGCCGAGCCTTGCTGGATCGACGATCCGGAGTTCGACATCGCCCGGCACGTGACCGCCCTCGGGGCGCCGGATGTGCCGATGTCGCTCGCCGGCTTCGGCGATTTCACCGACGCGGTGCTCTCAGAGCCGCTCGATCGAGCACGGCCGCTCTGGCACCTCCATCTCGTGCCGCTCCTCGAGGACGGCCGCGCCGGGCTGATCTTCAAGATGCACCACGCGCTGGTCGACGGGAAGTCGGCCGTCGAGCTGGCCCTGCTGCTCTTCGACCTCGAGCCCGAGGCCGGGCCGGAGCCGCACGAGACGTGGCGGCCCGACCGGCCGCCGAGCGCCGCACGCCTCGCCCTCGATGCGGTGGTCAACAACGCGGCCGAGCCGCTGCGCGCGGCGCGCGACATGGCCCGCGTCGCCGCCTCCCGGCGAGACGGCGGCCTGACCGGCACGCTCCGGCGAGCGGCGCTCGCCTTCGAGCGCGACCTGCTGCGGTCGGCCCCACCCTCGTACCTGAACGCACCGATCGGCCCGCGGCGCGCGCTCGTGCGGCACCGTGCCCGCATGGCCGACCTGCTCGAGGCAAAGCGAAAGGCCGGGGTCACGCTGAACGACGTGTGCCTCGCGGCGCTCGCCGGGGCGCTCCGGGAGCTGGCGCGGCTGCGGGGCGAGCGGGCGCAGCCGCTCAGGGTGATGGTGCCCGTGAGCGTGCGAGGCGAGACCGAGCGCCAGGACCTCGGCAACCGGATCTCGTTCGCTTTCATCGAGCTGCCGGTGGGGATCCGCTCGCGCGGAGAGCGGCTCCGGGAGATTCATCGTGCGACCGCGGCGTTCAAGGCCTCGGGACGCCCGGCCGGCACCGGCGCGTTGCTCGGGGCGATCGGTCTCTTGCCTGACCTGCTCAAGGATCGAGCGGCCCAGATCGCCTCGAGTGCCCGCGTCTTCAACCTCACGATCTCGAACATCCCCGGACCGCGCGTGCCGGTGTACATGCTCGGCGCCGAGCTGAGCGAGGCCTATCCGGTGGTACCGCTCGGCGGCGAGCACTCGCTCTCCGTGGGCATGTTCAGCTACCGCGACCACATGTTCTTCGGCCTCTACGCGGATCCCGAGACGCTGCCGGAGGTAGGCGAGCTCCCCGCGCTGATCGACGCCGAGGTGCAGGCGCTCTCACGGCTCCGCGCGACACGGCGGACCCGTGGTGAGCATCCGAGGACGCTGTCGGCCGTACGGACGGCCTGACGCCGACCGCGGCCCAACCACCTACCGCCCGGCCGGCACCAGCTCTTCGCGCAGCTGCTTCGCAGCCGCCACCATGTTCTTCAGCGACGGCTCGACCTCCTCGTAGCGGCGCGTCTTCAGGCCGCAGTCGGGGTCGACCCACAGCTGCTCGGGCTCGAGTACCTGGGCGGCGCGCCGCAGCAGGTCGGCCATCTCCTCGGTGGACGGGATGCGCGGTGAGTGGATGTCGTAGAGGCCGGGGCCGATCTCGTTCTCGTAGCCCGTCCGCTTCCAATCCTCGAGCAGCTCCATCTTCGAGCGGGCCGCCTCGATCAGCAGCACGTCGGCGTCCATCTCCTGGATCTGCCGCATGATGTCGCCGAACTCCGAGTAACACATGTGGGTCTGGATCTGGGTCTCGTCGCGCACCGAGCAGGTCGAGAGGCGGAAGGTCAGCACCGCCCAGTCGAGATACTCGTCCCAGCGGTCGCTGCGCAGCGGCAGGCCCTCGCGGATCGCGGGCTCGTCGACCTGGATGATGTCGACGCCGGCCGCCTCGAGATCCGAGACCTCGTCGCGGATCGCGAGCGCGAGCTGCTTGCACGTCTCCGCGCGTGGCTGGTCGTCGCGCACGAACGACCACATGAGCATCGTCACCGGGCCGGTCAGCATGCCCTTCACCTGCCGGTCCGTGAGCGACTGCGCGTACTTGATCCAGTCGACGGTCATCGCGTTCGGACGGGACACGTCGCCGAACAGGATCGGCGGCCGCACGTAGCGCGAGCCGTAGGACTGGACCCACGCGTTCTCGGTGAACACGTATCCGTCCATCTGCTCGGCGAAGTACTGCACCATGTCGTTGCGCTCCGGCTCACCGTGCACGAGCACGTCCAAGCCGATCTCCTCCTGGAGCCGGATCACGCGCTCGATCTCGCCGTGCATCAGGTCGAGGTACTGCTGCTCGTCGATCTCGCCGTTGCGAAGGCGCATGCGGGCCTGGCGGATCTCGGCGGTCTGCGGGAAGGAGCCGATCGTGGTGGTCGGGAAGAGCGGCAGCCCCAGCCGCTGGTGCTGGGCCTCACGCCGCGTGGCAAACGCGCTCTGGCGCCGGCCGTCGGCGTCGGAGACCTTCGCGAGACGCTCCCGCACCGCGGGATTGCGCGTGCGCGGAGACTCCTCCCGGTCCTTGAGCGCCTTGCGGTTCTCCTCGAGCGCGGCACTCACGGAGTCCTCGCCGTCGTTGAGCCCGCGCGCCAGGGTCGCGACCTCGTCCAGCTTCTGGACCGCGAACGACATCCAGCTGAGGACCTCGTCGTCGAGCCGCGGCTCGTTGCGCTTGTCGATCGGCGAGTGCTGCAGCGAGCAGGAGGTCGAGACCACGACCTGCCCGCCGGTCGCCTCGTCGAGCTCGCGCAGGAGCTGAAGGCTTCGTGACAGGTCGTTGATCCAGACGTTACGACCGGAGACGACACCGGCGAAGATCGCCTTGCCGTCGGGCCACCCGTGCCGGGAAACGAGTTCTCTGTTTGGCTCGCCGCGCACGAAGTCGAGCCCTACGCCGGCGATCGGCAGTCGCGCGAGCACGGGAAACGCCTCGCGGACGTGGTCGAAGTAGGTGTTGACGACGATCTTGGGCGCCTTCGCGCCCAAGACGCCTATAGGCGCGCTCGAGCGCATCCAGCTCGGCCGCGGAGCGGTCCTCGACCAGTACCGGCTCGTCGATCTGCACCCACTCGGCGCCCAGGCGTCCGAGCTCTTGCAGCACCTCGGCGTAGACGTCGACGAGCGAGTCGAGCAGCTCCAGCCGGTCGAACTCCTCCCCGCCGCACTTGCCCTGGAGCAGCAGGGTGAGCGGGCCGATCAGCACTGGCTTGGTCTCGATCCCGAGCTCCTTGGCCTCCTGGTACTCGTCGAACGGCTTGCGCGAGGAGAGCCTGAAGCTCATCCCGCGCTCGAGCTCCGGGACGATGTAGTGGTAGTTCGTGTCGAACCACTTCGTCATCTCCATCGCCGTCACGTCGATTCCGCCGGCCTGGCGGCCGCGCGCCATCGCGAAGTAGGTGTCGAGGTCGACGTCGCCGGATCCGTCCCAGCCGTATCGCTCCGGGACCGCGCCGACGAGCGCGATCGTGTCGAGCACCTGGTCGTAGAAGGAGAAGTCGTTCGACGGGATCAGGTCGATGCCCGCATCGCGCTGCAGCTTCCAGTTCGCGGCGCGGAGCGTGCGGGCGGTGTCGAGGAGCTCGTCCTCCGAGCGCTGGCCGCTCCAGTAGCCCTCGGTCGCCTGCTTGAGCTCGCGCTTGGCGCCGATGCGGGGAAATCCGGAGACGTTCGAAAGAGCCTTCGCCAAGAGATCCTCCTGGGGGAGTTTGTTTGGTCCGTACTGACGCGTGCGGCAGGCACGCGGAGGAGCCATTGAGTATAGGGCGTCGGCCGCTCGGGGCGTCGGCCGGAAAGGACGCGGAATGGACGGAGTTGGTCTTTAAGTCCACTCTCAGGCTGCACCGTTAAACAATCGGGCCGGGAGCTCGATGAAAAGCAGCGTGTCCAGGAGAACCGACAGCCGGCGCCGCGTGTTCGGGATGATCGCGTCGGCCGTCGTGGGCCTCGCCAGGCGAGCCGGTGGCTCGCTGCACCGGCATCCGATGCCGGAGCTGCGCGAGGTCAGCCGCGAGTGGCGGCGACCGTAGCTGCCGGTAGCCGTTACCTAGGCTCAGGCAGCGGCGCCGAGCGCGGCGAGAGCTCGACGGGCGACGCGGCCAGCGCGCGCATGCGCACGTCCCGCCACGAGACGCCTTCCCGGATCAGGGCGGGCAAGCCGAACACGACCGCGGTCACGACCTCGACCGCCTGCAGGATGATCCCGTAGCCCAGCGCGGTCGCGGCCGGAACGCCGTACCCGCCCGCCAGCACGGTCAGCACCGCCAGCTGGAAGACACCCACGTTCGACGGAGTGGCCGGGAGCACCGCGGTGACGTTGACCGCGAAGAGCACGGCCGCGGCGGCGCCCAGTCCACCGTGGCCACCCAGGTCCATCGCGAGCATCAGGGCGAAGGCGCCGAGCAGCTGCAGGCCCCAGGCGGCGAGCTGGGCCGACGTGGCCCACACGGCGCTGCGGGCGCTGCGGAAGACCATCAGCCCCTTGCGGAGTCGCAGGAGCGCTGCGGCCGCCTCGCGGACCAGCCGTCCGAACACGCCCCGCGAGCCGACGCGGCGGTCGCTCGAGGCGAGCAGGGAGGGCACGATCAGCACAGCCGCGGCCAGCCCCACCGGAATCAGGCTGAAGAGCACGACCGCCTCCTCGCGGCCGTGCAGCACGTCGCTCGAGCCCAGCACGACCACGCCCAGCAGCAGCAGTGCGAAGCAGGTTGAGAAGCGTCTGGGACACGAGCGTCCCGACCAGCACCGGCAGCGTCTCGCGCATGCGCCCGAGCCGGCGCGCCACGATCAGGGCGCGCGACGGCTCACCGAGGCGGGCGGGCAGCGTCGCCGACATGAGCACGCCGATCACCGTGCCGCTGAAGATCGTGCGCCGCTTGACCGGTCGGTCCGGAAGCGCGGCGCGCACGATCTCGTACCAGGAGATCGCCCTCAGGATCATCGAAGTCGAGAAGAGCGCAAGCGCGATCAGCACCCAGCTCGGGCTCGAGCGGACCAGCGTCGAGACGACGTTCTCGAAGCCCACCCGGCGTAGCGCGAGGAACGCCAGCAGCAGGCCGAGCACGGCCGAGATCCCGAGCGCCGCGCGCCGGGCGCCCGCGAGCACGCGGGCTCGGCGGGTGCGCTGATCGGGCAGCGGTGCGGGCTCGATCGACGGGAGGCGCCGTGCGGGCCGGCGCGGCGACATGTCGCCCTGGCGAAATCCGGATTTCACGCTCACCCGCTGCATGGCGCCGGCAGGCTCCGGTGCGGCGATCGCCTGCTCGTAGACGCCCGCCACGCGCTCGGCCACGCGGGGCCAGGCGAAGTCGTCGGCGCGGCGGCGCGCGGCCATGCCCATCTCCTGCCGGCGGCCGGGGTCGAGCCACAGCGCGCGGAGCGCCTCGGCGAGCTCGAGCGGCCGTCCGTGCGGGACGAGCACGCCGTCGCGCCCATGCGTGACGACCTGCCGGTAGCCGGCGATGTCGGAGGCGCACGACCGGCGTGCCGGCCGCGAACGCCTCCGTGAGCACCATGCCGAAGCTCTCGCCACCGAGCGAAGGCGCGCAGAGCACGTCGGCGCCGTGGAGATGCCGCCAGAGCTCTGTGTCCGATACGTGCCCGTGGGCCTCCACCGACTCCATGCCGCCTTCGACCTCGGCGAGCAGCGGCTCGACCGACTCGGGCGGCGCGCCCACGATGTCGAGCCGGGTCGGGATGTGCCGGCGAAGCCCGGCGAACGCGGACAGCAGCACGGGCAACCCCTTGCGCTCCTCCTCGCGCCCCACGAACAGGATCCGGAGCTCCCCGCCGGGCGGCTTGGGCCCGCTCGGCGCGGCATCGAGATGGACCCCGTTCGGGATCACCTCGTATCTCCCGCCGAAGTAGCGCTCGCCGGTCCAGCGGGCAGCCTCGGAGACGGCGATCCGGGCGTGCAGGTGGTTGAAGAGACGAGACGCGCCCAGACCGCGGGCGATCGCGTTCGGGATCCAGCTCGAGGAATAGACGTGGAACGTGCCGACCACCGGCGCGCTGTTGGAGATGCACGCGTCCCAGGCGAGCATGGGCGTGATCGGCTCGTGCACGTGGATCACGTCGTACCGGCCGTCGCGGAGCTCCCTGCGCATGCGCACGACCGCCTCCGGGGAGGAAGAAAGCCGCGTGACGGCCCCGTTCATCGGCAGCGCGATCGTGCGGCCGAGGGGCATCACGAAATCGGGCAGGTCGTCGGTCGACGGACGCTGGCGGTGGACGGCATGCGTGATGCGGTCGTCGGGGTCGGCCGGCGCCAGCACACGCACGTGGTGGCCCGCCGCAAGCAGCTCGCGCGCCAGCGAGTCGATGTGCCGGGTCACGCCGCCCGGAAAAGTCCAGGAATAAGGCGAGACGAGGGCTATCCGCATCGTGCCGATGCTATCAACGGTCATTGCGGCCTCGAGTAAACGGCCCGCTGCTTGCGGGCCGGCATTTCATCGGACTTCGGCATCGATTGGAAATACCCTACGGCGAGCGCAAGATACGTCGTCCCGATCAAAAAGATGATCGGGCCCGAATCATTCGTGAGCGTGCCGCCGATCACCGCCACGACGGCGCCGTAGAACCCGGCCCGCATGGCGGGCAGGTCCTCGAGCGGGGCCAGCAGCCGTTTTCGATGGCGGAAGCCCGACGAGCAGCGCCGCGAACGCGATCACGACCAGCGGGCCCACCACACCGCGCCCGAGCGACGAGTAGCTGAGCTCCAACCGTCGCTGCGCGACCTGCGCCACCTCGTCGAGCCCGCCGGCCCGGAGCACCGAGCGCGTGAAATGGGCATTTCCGCCGGTCGCCAGGTCCAGCACCGCGAGCAGCCCCAATGCCACCGCGGGCGCGCCCAGCACGATCATCGCGCGTGATCGCCACGACCCCCGGCCGGCCGCATAGACGGCCGCCGCCGCGACGCCCAAGCCAAGCGTCAGTGCGGCGCCGACATCGGCGCCCAGCCGGCCCCAGCTGAGCAGGAACGCCACGAATCCCCCGGCGATCGACATCGCCCAGGCGGTCGCGCGCGTGCCGGTTCCGACCAGCGCTGCGCCGAGTCCCAGCAGCGTCGCGACCGCCAGGGTGATCTCGAGCTCGTTCCCGATCCCGTAGAAGCGCGCGCCGATCAGCGGGTTGGGGCCGAGCCGCGAGCGCACGATCAGTTCCGAGCCGAACACCAGGTCGGCCACGTGGGCGCCCACGGTGACCGCCGCCGGGAGGGCGATCGAGCGGGGCCAGGGCAGCAGGCGGTCGGTGAGGAGAGCAAGGGCCGCCGAGGTCGCCGCCAGGATCCCGAGCTCGACCAGGCCCGCGGGTGCGATTGCGCCCGTCACGAGCATCACGCCGGGCATCCAGAGCGCGGCCAGGAGCGCGCCCCTGCCCACGCTTCGCCGCCGTCCGCGCGTGGCCGCGGCGATCAGCAGCACGCTCGAGCACGAGGCTGCCCGCGACGATGCTCCAGCGATGGTTGCCGAGCGCGCCGAGGCGTTCGCGGAACGCCGACAGCTCGGTCGACGCTGCGGCTCCCGCGTGCCTCGATCGGCTGGCCGGTGACCCCGTCGGGCACCGGCAGGCCGAGCCGCTCGAGCACGGTCGGCGCGAAGTCGGTCGTGAGCACGAGACCGTCCGTGCGGGTCGAGTCCGATCGGAGGTTGCCTCCCGCCCGCTGAGTCCTGCCGCGCCGGCGGCGAGCAGGCTGCGCCTGAGCGCGCTCGGGCCCTGCACCACGAACACGAGGTCCGGTGCGCGCCGGGCCGCCAGCACCGCGTCGATCGCGTTTCGGCCGGCCGCACCGGCCGGCAGCCTCACGACCATCAGGCTCGCGTCCCGCCACGCGGCGACCGCTCGCGTTCCGACGTCCGTGCGCGAGCCGACCGAGACGCGATCGATGCGACCGGCGCGATCGGCGGCCACGATCGCCTCCCGGTTCGGGCCCCTGCGGCCTCCGACGTAGGCGACGCGACCGCCGCCGTCGCGCACCGACTGGGCCAGCGTTCCGGGCACGATGTCGGCGGGCGGGGTGTCCGCGCGGTCGACGATCTCCGCCCAGTGCTCGATCTCGCCGCCGGCGCCGCGCGGCGCGAGCGCGATCCCGCTCGGCAGGTCCTGGTCGTAGAGGGTGGTGTTCGTGCGCGTGCCCGCCGAGATGTCGAGCAGGACCTGCTCGGGCGTGTAGGTGCCCTGGATCGCGGAGACGAAGCCGAATGCGGTCACATCCGGGATCGTCCGAGATGCGCTCGATGAACGTCCTGCCCTCGGTCGGATGCGGCGGGGCTGGGCATGAAGAGCAGCGCGACCCTGGCGGGCGGCGTGGCGGCTTCGGCCGGCGCCGAGGCAGACAAGACGAGCGCGCAGGCGAGGACGAGCGCGAGGGAGGCCCGGTGCACGCGGCGCCACTATAACCTTCAAGGCGTGCCTCGAAATTTCGTGAAATTCACGTTCCTGAAGGTCGACCCGGCATGGCGGCGGCTCGATCCCGCCCAGCGCGAGCAGCACAAACGCGAGTTCCTGGCCGCCTGCGAGAACTTCGGCGCGGACCGTTTCCTACGGGCGTTCTCGCTGGTCGGCACTCGGGGCGATACGGACCTGTTGCTCTGGAGCTCGGCCCCGGGCCTGGCCGACATCCACGAGTTCCACGTGGTGCTCGGGCAGAGCGGCCTCATGGGATGGGCGGAGACCCCCTACTCGTATCTGGCGATGACCAAGGAGTCGGAGTACTCCGAGGAGGAGCGCCTCGAGCTGCGCACGAGCGAGCGGAAGTACCTGTTCGTGTATCCGTTCTGGAAGCAGCGGGATTGGTACCGGCTGCCCGGCCCGGAGCGCATGCGGATCATGCGGGAGCACATCGAGATCGGCCAGCGGTACCCGACCATCTCGATCAACACCACCTACTCCTTCGGGCTCGACGACCAGGAGTTCGTGGTCGCCTTCGAGACCGACGAGCCCGGCGACTTCCTCGACCTGGTGCAGGAGCTCCGAGGCAGCGAGTCGAGCTCCTACACTCTCCGTGACACGCCCATCTTCAC
The DNA here is from genome assembly GCA_963759145.1 of uncultured Solirubrobacterales bacterium. GTDB lineage: Bacteria > Actinomycetota > Thermoleophilia > Solirubrobacterales > JBBDJG01 > JBBQKG01. Next base: position 110,510 of record CAVWYB010000017.1, on the reverse strand, counting down.
GTGCATCTCGAGCAGCGTCCGGCACGCGCTCGATGCGCTCGACGGCGAGAGCCCGATGACGGCGAGCACCGAGGACAACGGGCTCGCGCGGGCGCCGGCCGTCGATCGCGCCTGATCTCCACCAGCTTCCCGGTACCGCATCCATGACGTCCAACTCGGACCTGCAATTGAAAGTCGCGATCGTCGGCGCGGGTCCCGCGGGCTTCTACGCCGCCGGTCATCTGCTGGCGGCCGAGCGGGCGGTCGGAGTCGACCTCTTCGACCGGCTGCCGACGCCGTTCGGCCTGGTGCGCGCCGGCGTCGCCCCGGACCACCCCAAGATCAAGTCGGTCGTGCGCATCTACGAGAAGACGGCGGCGAAGGAGGGTTTCCGGTTCTTCGGCGGCGTCGAGCTCGGTCGCGACTTCCATCGCGCCGACCTGCTCGAGCGCTACCACGCGGTCATCTACGCGATCGGCGCGGCCACCGACCGGCGGCTCGGGATTCCGGGCGAGGACCTGGCGGGCTCGGAGGCGGCCACGACGTTCGTGGGCTGGTACAACGGCCATCCCGACCATCCAGACCGTGAGTTCGATCTCGGCTGCGAGCGGGTGGTCGTCGTCGGCAACGGCAACGTCGCGATCGACTGCGCGCGCATGCTGGCACTGAGCGCCGACGAGCTGCGCAAGACCGACACGGCCGACCATGCGATCGACCTGCTTGCCTCCGATGCCGTCAAGGAGATCGTGATCCTCGGCCGCCGGGGGCCGGCACAGGCCGCTTTCACCAACCCGGAGCTGCTCGAGCTCGGCGAGCTCGAGCAGGCGGACGTGATCGTGGATCCCGGCGGACATGGAGCTCGACGAGGCTTCGCAGGCATGGCTCGACTCAGACGAGGCCAACAAGACCTCACGCGAGAACGTGCGGATCCTGCGCGAGTACGCGGCGCGTGAGCCCGAGGGCAAGCCGAAGCGAATCGTGCTGCGCTTCCTGACCTCGCCGGTCGAGCTGCAGGGCGATGAGCGGGTCGAGCGCATCGTGGTCGAGCGGAACCGGCTCGAGGCCCGTGAGGACGGCTCACTCGCCGCGCGTCCGACCGGAGAGCGCGAAACGATGGATTGCGGCCTCGTGCTGCGCTCGATCGGCTACAAGGGCATCGCGATTCCGGAGGTCCCGTTCGACGAGCGCCGCGGAACGATCCCGAACGTGGCCGGACGGGTCATCGACGGGGAGCATCACCTCACGGGCGAGTACGTGACCGGCTGGATCCGCCGCGGCCCGAGCGGCGTGATCGGCACGAACAAGAAGGACGGGCAGGAGGCGGCGACCTGCCTGATCCAGGATGCCGAGGCCGGCCTGCTCAACGCGCCCGCTAATGACGGCGACATCGCAGACCTGTTCGCCGAACGGGGCGTCGAGCCGGTGAGCTGGCAGGGCTGGGAGCGGATCGACGCGCACGAGCAGGAGCTCGGCGCCGGCCTCCGCCCGCGGGTGAAGCTGACGCGATACGAGCTGCTGCACGGCGCCGCCCGCGGCAGAGAAGTAATGGTGGCTTGCGTCATCAGCGGCTTTGGCGCCTTCCGAGGCGGCTTGAACTCGGAGTGGCTTGCGAACCGTGATCGTGGGAGTGACGACTCCAGATGCGTCGCACTCTTCATGAGCGGCGATATCTTGCGGCTTTGCCACCTCTCACGCGGTCGACCACGCCGGAAGGCGCCGCATCCGGACACGGGCCGACACTTTCTTGCGTGCCCGTGTTTTCGAAGCGAGCGGTTACTCCGCTGGTGCGGAAGGTCTGCCCGCAGCCGCAGGCGGCGACGACGTTCGGGTTGTTGACCGCGAAGCCGGCGCCCTGGAGACCCTCGACGTAGTCGACCTCGGAGCCGTCCACGAACGGGAGGCTCTCGGAGTCGATCAGGAGGCGGATCTCGGCGTACTCGTAGACCTGGTCGCCTCGCGCTGCTCGTCGAACGCGAGCGCGTACTGGAAGCCGGAGCAGCCTCCGCCACGAACCGCGACCCGCAGGCCTGCCTCGGCCTCGGACTGGCCGTTCATGAGCTCCTTGACCTTGCCGGCCGCCGTGTCGGTGAGGGTGACCATTGAAAACCTCCGTCGCTTCCTGGTAGTCGGCACCCGGGGCGAATCGCCTTAGGGACGCCTATTGGCTACGCCTCGATTGTAGCGGTGCATTCCGCCGGGGTCTCCTCGCATGGCCCCCGGCTAACTGATACAAGCCCGAGCCCGTGCCCGTCGCGATCGTCTCCGACACCACCTGCTACCTCCCGCGAGAGCTGGTGGAGCAGAACCGGATCCATCTCGTGAGCCTCTACGTCAACTGGGGCGACAGCACGCGAGCGCGAGCTGGACATGCCGGACTTCGACGACTTCTACGAGCGGCTGCGCAGCGCAGACCGCCTGCCGACCACCTCGCAGCCCTCGATCGGCGACTTCCTGGACGTGTACGGGCCGCTCGTCGCGGAAGGCCACGACGTCGTGTCGATGCACATCTCGGGCGGCATCTCGGGCACCGTCGAGGCTGCGCGCCAGGCCAAGGAGCGGCTCGCCGAGGACTCCGGGGCGGACCGGGTCACGGTGATCGACTCCGAGCGCGCGGCCGGCGGCCTCGGCCTGATGGCACTGGCCGGCGCCCGCGTCGCGAGCTCCGGCGGCGACGCCGGCGCCGTGATCGAGCGGATCGAGCAAACGCGAGCCGACCTGAAGATGTGGTTCGCCGTCGACACGCTCGAGTACCTGCGCCGCGGAGGGCGGATCGGGGCGGCCTCGGCCTGGCTCGGCTCGGCGCTCAAGATCAAGCCGATCCTGACGCTCGACAAGGAGATCACGCCGATCGAGCGCGTGCGCACCGGAGCGAGGGCGATTCGCCGGCTCACCGAGTACGCCGAGCAGCGCCACGACGACGGCGCCGACGCCTGGGTCGTCCAGCACATGCAGGCGCCCGAGGAAGCGGGACAGCTCATGGAGGCAGCGGAGCGCATCATGGGCCGCGGCCCCGCCTTCGTGTCCGAGGTCGGGCCGGTGATCGGCGCCCACGTCGGGCCGGGCCTGCTGGGCGTCGGCGGCGTGCCCCCCGCCGACCTCGAGTAGTCCTCGTCGGTCAGCTCTCGGGCACCGACACGCCGAGCTGCTCGAGCTCCCGCTGCTCCTGGCGCCACCTCCACCACTCCTTGACCAGGATCTCGATCGAGGCCGCCACCGGGATCGCGATCAGCGCGCCGAGCACGCCGAGCAGCGTCGCCCCGCACAGCACCGAGACCAGCACCACGAACGGATGCACGCGCACGGTCCGCTTCTGCACCTGCGGCTGGATCAGGTTGTTCTCGAACTGCTGGTAGAGGATCGCGTAGATCGTCCAGATGATCGTGTCGGTCGGGAAGTCCCCGGCGACCAGAGTCACGATCCCGACGAGCACCGCGCCGATCGTCGCGCCGATCAGCGGGATCAGCGACATCATGCCCATCACGATCGCAAGCGGCGCCGCGAACGGGACGCCGAGGATCGTCAGCACGACGAAGGCCGCCAGCCCGTCGATGAACGAGACGGTGAACGCGCCGATCACGTAGCCGCTGACCGCGTTCGACATGCGGTCGAGGATCCGGTCCAATCGCTCGCGGCGGTCGGCGGGCTGGAGCTGCAACGAAGGATCTTCGCCATTGGCGGCCCGCTGCCGAGCATGAAGGCGGTCAGCACCAGGATCGTGATGAGCGCGAACAGGCTGTTGACGATCCCGAAGCCGATGTCGGTCAGGATCCCCGCCGCGTTGCCGAGCCTCGACGGCAGCTTGGCCGCCTCCTCCTCGAGCTTCTGGGTGATGTTGTAGTCCTCCTCGAGCTCGCGCAGCGCTCGTTCTTCTCGCACGTAGTCCTGCACGTCCTGGACGTACTCGGGCGCGTTGTCGGCGAGCTTGTTGATCTGGCTGACGACCGGCGGGATCAGCAGCAGGCCGAGCGCGACGACCGCCGCGAGCAGCCGAGGTAGACGAGCGCGATCGCGAAGCCGCGGCGCATGTAGCGGTTGAGGAGGTTGACCGGGGCGCGAGCGCCACCGCCAGGAAGAGCGACGATCAGGATCCACGTGATCGGCCTCCGCAGCAGGTAGATCAGGTAGAGGCAGAGGACGACCCCGACGATGATCAGGACGATTCGCAGGATCGCTCGGGCCGAGAGGGTCGCCGCGCCCATCTCACAACAAGCTAGTCCGAGCGCAAGACGGCCCGGCCCGGCGGCCCGGCGAGGGCTGAAGCCGGGGTCAGCTCCGCCGGCGGCGGCGGCCGATCATCGCGGCGATCCCGCCGCCGATCGCAAAGCCGACGACGGTGGTGCCGATGATCACCGCGGTGCGGTGCTCGTTCACCTGGCACCGCCAGTCGGTCAGCATCTTGAACTTCGTGCGCAGGTCGTCGACCGACACCGCCAGGTCGCGGCGCGTCCGCTCGATCGAGCCCCTGATCTCCTGCGGGCTGCGGGTCGCCATCAGGGGTTCGGCGTGCTGCGGGCCGCCGCGGCGGCGGTCTCGGGATGCTCGAGCGTCTCCCGGATCAGCTTTGCCTCCTCGATCGCCTGCTGCGGCGTCGGCGGCGTGCCGGCCTTGAAGGCGCGGTAGGCGATGAATCCCGCCAGCCCGGCGAGCACCAGCAGAATGAACGAAGTGACGAGAAACCCTGCCCAGATGTCGTTGGGGAAGAACGCATCGGACAGGCCCCAGGCGAGCGCCTCGAGGGCGAAGACCAAAACGAAGAACAAGAAGAACCCCGCGGCTGCGCCGACCGCGGCGCCCTGGGCGAGCCGCTTGGCCTTGATCTCCATCTCGGCCTTGGCGAGCTCGATCTCCTCGCGGATGAGCGTCGATGCCTGCTCGGAGACGCGCGTGACCAGCTCGGCGAGCGACTTGTCGGAGACCTTGCTGTAGTCGCCGTCAGCCACGGATCAGCCTGACCAGTCCGGCGAGCAGGAGGCCGCCGACGAGCGCGGCTCCCACGATCACCGCGGGGCTGGGCAGCATGGACGGCGACGTATCGGCGCCGAACCCGTTCGAGGACGTCGAATGCATGTCCGCGCCGGCGAGAATCTCTGCGGTGGCCTGACTTTGTCCGTGTTGCTCCATCGGCACCTCGGCGTTGGGAGGGGACAGTAAATCAGCGCGGCTAGAAATCGGGCGGGTCCTCGTCGAACACCCGCTTCCAGATGGTCGTCGCGATGCGGTTCGCCGCGATCGTCGCAAGCGCGCCGATGGCCGCCATCAGCCCGCTCCACATGAGCCTCTTGATCATCTCGTTCTGGGGCACGGGTCGGAAGTAAAGCACGGGGACCCATACGAGATCCGTCCAGCCAAAGGCGATTCACCCTCACACGGGAAATACCTCGAGGTGGGATGAGGAGGATCACGGTGCTCATCGTCTTGGCTCTCGTGCTCGGCGCGCCCGCCGGGGCCGCCGCCGCGCCGGCGATCACGGTGACGGACTTCACGCTCGCGCCCGCGGCCCCCGACGCGGGCGCGAGCGTCGACGCGTCCAGCTCCACGAGCCTGTCCTACGCGAACTCGACCGAGGACGTGAAGAAGACGATCGGGCACTTCGCGCCCGGCCTGCTTGCGAATCCCGAGACCGTTCCACACTGTCCGCAGGCGCAGTACCTGGCAGACGCCTGCCCCGCCGACACGCTGATCGGCAGCTCCTCCGGGGAGATCGACACGATTCCGAACACCGGCATCACCATGACGGTGACCGGGCGCATCTACAACCAGGAGCTGCTGGAAGGCGAGGCCGGGCGGCTCGGCATCATCCTCGACACGCCGGTGACGAAGACGTTCCTGACCGCGCCCTTCTACGTGCGCTCGAACGGTGACTACGGACTGGACGGCGTGCTCGACGACCTGCCGCGGGCGCTGACGCAGCTCGGCGTGGGCAACACCCAGATCAAGAGGCTGAGCTTCACGCTGTTCGGCGTGGTCAACGGCCGCAAGTTCACTCGCGGCCCGACGAACTGCTCGCTGCACGTCTCGACCGGGGAGGCGTTCGGCTACGACGACCCGACGGCGGTCAAGGACGGGCCGGTGTCGTCCTACACGCCGACCAACTGCGACAAGCTGCCGTTCAAGCCAACCTTCTCGATCGCGGTGGGCTCGAAGGGAGCGACCGGCGAGCGAGACCACCCGTCGCTCGCGGTCCACGTGACTCAGGGCGCCGGTGAAGCCGGTATCTCGGCGAATGGCGTCACGCTCCCATTCGAGCTGGGCCCGAACCTGGGCGCGTTCGACGTCCTGTGCACGAGCGCGCAGCTGGCGGCGGACGCCTGCCCGGCGGGCTCTCGGGTGGGGACGACCACGGCCACGTCGAACTTCGTCGCCACGCCCCTGTCCGGGCCGGTGTACCTGGTGCAGCAGCCGGGGGTGATCCTGCCGGCACTGGTCGCCGACCTGCGCGGGCGCGTGCGCGTGCAGCTCACGATCGCGAACACGATCCTGGGCGGCAGGCTGATCAAGTCCACGGTCACCGGCGTTCCCGACCTGCCGGTCTCGACCTTCGACCTCGCGCTGGACGCGGGCCCGGGCAGCCCGCTCGAGAACAAGTTCGACCTCTGCCGGAAGGGCTCCAAGCCGCGCGCGATGAGCGCGGACGTCACCTTCACCGGCCAGAACGGCGCCACGGTGGCCTCCAAGCCCCCCGTGCACGTACCGGGGTGTGGTCCTGTGCCCGCCGTGTCGCTCCGCAAGGCGGCGAGCAGGCGGCCGTCCCTGCGGCTGAAGCTCCGGCGCCACCCCGATGGCGGCAAGCTGGCGCGCTTCACGCTGACCCTGCCGAAGCAGCTGCGCCTGAACCGCGCGCAGGTCAAGCGCCAGGCGCAGGCGATCGCCTCGAAGAAGCTGGCGCGCAGCGCCGTGAGCGTGAAAGGCCGCCGCACCGTGACGGTCAGCGGGCTGCCGAAGGGCGGGGCCTCCACCATCTCGCTCCGGCTCGACAAGGGCGCCGTCAGGCTCACGGCCAAGGCGCGCCGAAAGGTACGCAGGAAGCAGGCGCGGCCGGTTGAAGCTCAGCTACAAGATCGCCGCGGTCGAGGTCGACGGCGACCGGTTCAGAGCCGGTGCGTCGTCGCGCGCCAGGCGCTAGCGCTAGCTGACGCGTACCTCCAAGCCGCCGCAGACGGTCTCGACGACCATCTCCTTGGCCTGCTCGAACGTCTCCGGTGTGGCCGGGATCGCCTCGAAGATCCAGGCGGTCAGCAGCTGCTCGATCGCGCCGTAGAAGCAGAGCGTGGCGAACTCGGCCGAGAAGTCGCTGCGGAACGCGCCCGCCTCCTGAGCCTTGCGGATGATCTCCGCGATCCCCTCGTAGGCCCGGCTGATCTCGTCCAGGTGTGCGCGCCCGAAGGTGTTGGCCGCCCGTGTCACCTCGACGATGATCACCTTCATCAAGTCGGGGTCGTTGCGGTAGGAGTCGATGATGAACGACGCGATCGCCTGCAGCTTGTCGCGGATCGGCAGGTCACGTGCGTCCACCTCGGCGATCGCCTCCAGCAGCAGGGTCCAGCGCTCGGTGAAGAGCGTGTCCAGGACCTCGTCCTTGGAGCGGAAGTAGTGGTACACGAGGCCGTACGCGACGCCCGCCTCGTTCGCGATCTCGGACACGCGGCAGCGGTGAAAGCCCTCGCGGGCGAACACCCGGATCGCGGCGTCGAGGATCATGCGGCGCTTGTCGACCGCGTTCTGGTTGCGCGCGGTCATCGGGTCGCCGCCTGGCGCTCGCGATAGGCGCCCGGCTGCCGATTCGCGAGCGACGGCAGCTTCGCGCGGACCTCTGCCTGCGCGTCGAGATCGATGTCGGCGACGACCACGCGCTCGGCTCGTCCGTGGCGGCCGCCGAGCACCGTGCCCCAGGGGTCGACGATCATCGAGTGGCCGTAGCTCTCGTGGTCGGGCGGGTGGTGGCCGACCTGGCCGGCGGCGATCACGAACGACTGGTTCTCGATCGCCCGCGCGCGGATCAGGATCTCCCAGTGCGCGCGCCCGGTCGGGACGGTGAACGCCGATGGCAGCGTGAAGCCCTGTGCGCCTTCGACGGCCATGATCCGAAAGAGCTCGGGGAAGCGAAGGTCGTAGCAAACCGCCAGCCCGAGCTTCAGCTCGCCGGCCGTCGGCCACGCACGATCTCGTCGCCGGGCGTCTCGACGTCGGACTCCCGGTACGTGACGCCGCCGACCTCGACGTCGAACATGTGGATCTTGCGGTACACGCGCCGCCACGTCGCCGTCGGGAGCGAACAGAACCGACGTGTTGCGGAGCTTGTCGTCGCCCGCGACGCGCTCGACGATGCTGCCGGCGACGAGCCACAACCCGAGCTCGGCCGCCAGGGCGCCTGCCCAGCGCAGCGTCGGGCCGTCGAGCGGCTCGGCGCCGGCGATCAGCTGCTCCGGCGAGCCGATCACGTTGAACTTCTCCGGCAGCACGACCAGCTCCGCACCCTCGGATGCCGCGCGCCGCACGAGGCGTTCGGCGATCTCGAGGTTGCGCTCCTTGTCCTCATTCGAGTTGAGTTGAACGGCCGACGCGCGCATCAGGTGCTCCCTCGTCGCCGGTTGACTGACCAGTCAACCGAGGCCGATTATACGAGCCGGGTAACGTTCCGCCCGTCTGCAGCGACCGAACGACGTGCGCGCGGCCGACTACACCTTGCGCCAGTAGACGATCGCGTCCTCGCCCTCGACCGCCTCGGGCACGCGGCCGATCGCCTGGAACCCGAATCCCTCGTACAGATGGCGCGCCGGGTTCGACTCGAACACGAGGTTGAACATCAGCGCGTCGAAGCCGTGGCGCGGGGCCTCGGCGATCGAGTGCTCGACGAGCGCGCGGCCGATGCCCTGCCGCGCGGAAGTCCGGGTGCACCATGTATCCGGCGTTGCCGATGTGCGCGGCGCGGCCGCCGAAGTTCGGCATCAGGTGGTACGAGCCGGCGAGGCGGTCACCAGCGCGCGCCACCGAGCACGATCGTCTTGTCGCGCATCCATGTGCGCTCGAAGTCCTCGCGCGTGGCAGGAGCCGCCGCCGGGAAGGCGCTGCCCTCCTCGACCACGAGCGCGTAGAGCGCGAAGAGCTCCTCCTGGTCACCCTCGCGCGCCTCGCGGATCTCGAACTCGATCAACGCGCCCGGCGTGCCTGCAGCTCCGCGATCATCAGCTTCGCGCGCATCGCCGCGACCAGGTCGCGCATCGGCTCGACCGCCTGCTCGAGCAGGTCCGCGGCCTCGTCGGTGTCCATCTCCCCCGCCACGCGCTCCATCATCACCCCGACCTCCTCGTGCACGAGCGCTTCGAGGTGCCGCTTGTAGATGAGCGTGTCGTAGACGGTGAACCCGAGCGCCTCCGAGTATCCGGACGCGCGCATCCGGCCGACCGCCTCGATGATCTGGACGTCGGCCGGCCCGTAGCGCTTGGCGCCGTTCTGTTGGATCGGCGTCAGCACCTCGAGCTTCTCGAGCCGCTCCAGCGCCTCGTCGGGCAGCCCGTAGCGGCGCTTCACCTCGCGCGCGCTCAGGCCCTTGGCGTCCTGGCCGGACAGCGCCCGCTCGAGGATCCGGTCCTCCAGCTCGATCAGCGCGCGCAGCCGCTCCGGTCCCTCCAGGCCGTTGCCGTTCTCGAGCACCTCCCTGATCACCTTGAGCGGCAGGAAGCGCTCCTCCTGGAGCTGCTTGATCAGCTTCACCCGCTCGACGAACTCGCGCGGATACCAGGCCATGTTGCGCGAGGTCTTGACCGGCTCCGGCAGGAGGCCCTCGCGCAGGTAGTGCTTGATCGTGCCGGCGGACACTCCGGCCGCCTCCGCGAGCTCCCGCATCCGCAGCAGCTCGCCGTCCGGCTCGATCCCAGTGCTCACACCACTCCTTCGTCCCGGAGCCTCTCGATGCGCTCGCCGTCGAATCCGATCGCGCCCAGGACCTCGTCGGTCTGCTCCCCGAGCGCCGGGGCGGGCCGCGCGATGCTCGCGGGGGTCCGCGACAGCGCGATCGGGAAAGCCGGCCTGCCGCACCGGGCCGATCCCGGGCTGGTCCAGCTCCACCACCATCTGCCGCGCGACCGTCTGCTCGTGCGCGAGCGCCTCGTCGAGGTCGAGCACCGGCTCGAGGCAGCAGTCGTGCTCGCCGGCGAACGCCGTCCACTCGTCCCGCGTGCGCCTGCGGAACACGGCCGCCACCTTCTTGCCCGCGTCGGATTGCGGGTGCTCGAACTGCTCTTCCTTGAGGTCCTCGCGGCCGACGCCGTCGCACCAGTTGTGCCAGAACTTCGGCTCGAGCGCGCCCAGCGAGACCCAGCGGTCGTCCTTGGTCTTGTAGGGGAAGTAGCAGAGGATCCCGCCGGCCAGCTCGAGCTCGCCGCGCCGCGGCACCTCCATCTCGCAGAAGTAGCGCGCGATCACCATCGCGAGCCAGGACAGCGCGCCGTCCGTCATCGAGATGTCGACGAGCTGGCCCTCGCCCGAGCGCTCGCGCTCGTGCAGCGCGGCGAGGATGCCGACCGCCGCCATCAGCCCGCCGCCCCCGAGGTCGGCGATCTGGCCGGCGCACTGGATCGGCGGGCCGCCCCGGCGGCCCGTCAGCCCGAGCAGTCCCGCCAGCGCGAGGTAGTTGGTGTCGTGACCGGAGCGCTCGCGCAGCGGGCCGTTCTGCCCGTAGCCGGAGATCGCGCAGTAGACGAGCCGTTGGTTGCGCTCCGCGAGCGCGTCGTAGCCGACGCCGAGCCGGTCCATCACGCCGGGACGGAAGCTCTCCACCAGCACGTCGTAGTCCTCCGCCAGCCGCAGCAGGATCTCGCGGCCCTCGGGGTCCTTCAGGTTCAGCTTGAGCGAGCGCTTGTTGCGGTTGAGCCCGAGGAAGTAGGCCGACGCGGTGCCGTCGGCGCGCTGCTCGTCGCCCCCGTAGTACGGCGGCATCCAGCGGATGTAGTCGCCGCCGGCGGTGTCCTCCACCTTCAGCACGTCGGCGCCGAGGTCGGCGAGCAGCAGCGTGCAGAACCCGCCGGGGAGCAGGCGGGTCAGGTCCAGTACCCGGATGCCTTCGAGCGGCCGGTGAGCCATCAGGCCACCGTTGCCGCGGCCGGCTCGGGCGGCCACTTCATCTTCCGGGTGCCGAGCATGACCCGCGCCTCCTCGACCGTCGCCGACCCGCCTGCCCGTGTCCTCGACCATCTGCCGCGCCTTCGCGATCAGGTCGCCGTTGGAGCGCGCCATCTCGCCGTCCGGCAGGTAGAAGTTGTCCTCGAGCCCCACGCGGAAGTTGCCGCCGAGCGTGAGCGCCGCGGCGCCCAGCATCCACTGGTCCCGCGAGATCCCGATCACGCCCCAGTTGTTCGAGCCCTCGGCTCCGCCCGGGATCTGCTCCGACATGTGGGCGAGGTTGCGCGCGTTCGGCCTGATGCCGCCGGTGACTCCCATCACGCACGAGACCTGCAGCGGCTCGCGCAGCAGCCCCATGTCGAGCAGCGGGTCGAGGTTCGCGATGTGGCCGGAGTCGAAGCATTCGTGCTCGGGCTTGATGCCGAGCTCGTTCATCGCGTTGAGGAAGGTGATGATCGTCTCGAACGAGTTCTCGAAGACGGTGTGGAAGACGAACTGCTTGCGCCGCTTCGAGTACTTCGCGTAGTTCATCGAGCCCATGTTGAGCGCGCCCACCTCGGGGCGCAGCTCGCGCAGGTACTCGAGTCGCTTCTCGATCGGAACGCCCACCGCGCCGGTCGAGTAGTTGATGATCACGTCGCCGACCTCGGCCAGGATCGCGTCGGTGATGTTGCGGAAGTCCTCGACCTCGTAGCTGGGGGTGCCGTCCGGCGTACGCGCGTGGATGTGGATCATCGCGCCGCCCTCGTCCACGATCCGGCGCGCCTCGGCCGCGTACTCCTCGGGCGTGTAGGGGATCGCCGGGCACTGCTCGCGGTTCGCGACCGCGCCCGAGATCGAGCACGTGATGATCACCGGATCCTCGAAACGGCTCATCGCTTCTCCTCCTCGTATTGCTTGCGGTGAGTCCAGCGGCCTGCGAGCGCCGGCTCGCGGCTCGGTGAAGAGCTCGATGCGGACCACCTTTCCGTCGCGGAACGTGTAGACGTTCGAAGACTTGATCTCGACCTCGACCTGCGCTGCCGCTTGCCCCTGGCGCGCTGGTGGAGCGTCGAACGAGCACCCGGTCATCCGCCTCGTCGCACCTCCTCGATCTCGACCCGCATCCATTCCCAGGTCTCGAACCACGAGTCGAGCGCCTGCCGCACGCCGTCGCGGCCGTGGTAGGTCTGCGCGCCGGGCGCCGTCGGCCACTCCCGGAGCTCGACCTCGGGGTCGGCGTCGCCAGGAGCGCATCGATGTCGCGCCGGTTGAACGCGTCGTTGAACCGACGCACGGCCGCCACGTTTTCCGACTCACCCATGGGTTGTCGTGCCGATCGTCATCCGGCCCTTCGCCATCAACTCGCCACGGAACTCGATCTGCTGCTGATACTGCTCGACGATCTCGTTCTCGGAGTCAGCGTGCTTGCAGTGCAGCTCCCCCCGGACGCTGTACACGCCGGGTTTCAGCTCGCGTATCTCAGTGGGAGTGAGACGCAGGTACTCCCAGCCCTCCAAGATGCGCTCGACGAGCCGGCCGATTTGCTCCCTTCCCCGTAGACCCCCTCCTCCGGGGAGCCGGCGCCGAGGTTGTGCTCCCAGACGGCGTCGGGATGGAGCAGCTCGACGAAAGCGCTGATGTCCTTCCGTGCGGTGGCTTCGTTCAGCTCGTGGATGGTCTGCTCGATGTCCGTCACTCGCGGGAAGGCACCACCTCGACGTACGGAATCGGTCCGGCGAAGGGCTCGGCGCCGCCCTCGTACAGGCGGCGGCCGAGGCCGTAGTTGGACTTGATCGCGGCCTCCGCGTGCTCCCACTCATCCTCGGGAAGCTCGCGCGCGGTTCCCTCGACGGACGGTCCGCGCGGCTTGCCGCGCACCGTGCACGGGGCGACCAGCACGCGCGGGTTGTTCCGGATCCGCCGGAGCTTGGCGACCTCGGCTCCGGTGCGGAAGTAGAGCCGCCCTGCGTCATCGAGGCCGAACCAGACCGGCGTCGGCACGGCCTCGCCATCGCGCTTGAAGGTGACGATCAGGCAGTACTTGTGTCCGCGCAGGTGGTCGAAGGAACCGGTCTCGGAGTCCCGCGCCGCTTCGTATGCCGCGCGGCTGCGGATCCGGTCGTAGAACCGGTTCGAAAGGTCCTCTACGCGACTCATACCGGCATCACCCCGTGCTTCTTCCACGGCCGCTCGACGCGCTTGGTGGCCGCCATCTCGAGGCCCGCGGATGATCCGCGGGCGCGTCTCGCGCGGGTCGATGATGTCGTCCACCATGTCGTTGCCGGCGGCGATGTAGGGGTCGATGATCGCCTTGAAGTTGTCGACCATCTCCTTGCGCGTGGCCTCCGGGTCCTCCGCCGCCTCGATCTGCTTGCGGAAGATGATGTTCACGGCGCCCTCGGCGCCCATCACCGAGATCTCGGCGCCCGGCCAGGCGACGAGCAGGTCCGGCTCGTAGGCGCGGCCGTTCATCACGTAGTAGCCGGCGCCGTAGGCCTTGCGGATCACGACCGTGACCTTCGGCACGGTCGCGCGCGACACCGCGTAGAGCATCTTGGCGCCGTGGCGGATGATGCCCTCCTGCTCGACCTTCGTGCCGACCATGAAGCCGGGCACGTCCTGCAGGAAGACGAGCGGGATGTTGAACGCGTCGCAGAGGTTGACGAAGCGCGCGGCCTTGTCGGCGGAGTCGTTCTCGAGGATGCCGGCGAGCTGCTTCGGCTGGTTGGCGACGATGCCCACCGGCCGGCCGCCGAAGCGCGCGAAGCAGGTGATGATCGTCTTCGCCCACTTCGGCTTGATGTCGAAGTACTCGCCGTCGTCGACGATCCGCTCGATCACGTCGTACATGTCGTACGGGTGGCGCGGCGACTCGGGCACGATGTCGAGCAGCTCCTCGTCCATGCGGTCGACCGGGTCGGCGGTCTCGCGGATCGGCGGCTGCTGCTCGCAGTTGGAGGGGAAGAACGACAGGTAGGTCTTGATCGCCTCGATGCACTCGCGATCGTCGGCCACCTCGAGGTCGCCCACGCCCGACTTGCGGCAGTGGACCTTCGCGCCGCCCAGCTCCTCCATGCTGACGTCCTCGCCGGTGACCGCCTTCACGAGGTGCGGCCCGGCGAGCGCCATCGCGCCCTGCCCGACGACCATCGGCACGAAGTCGGCGAGCCCGGGGATGTAGGCGGTGCCGGCGGCGCAGGGCCCGAGCATGCCGGCCACCAGCGGGACGACGCCGGACATGATCACCTCCTCGCGGAACAGGTGGCCGGAGCCGGCGAACAGCGAGCCGACCGCCTCCTGGATGCGCGCGCCGGCGGAGTCGAGCAGCCAGATGAACGGCATCCGCTTCTGCAGCGCCATCTCGCGCATCCGGGCGACCTTGATCTCGCCGGTCATGCCCATCGAGCCGGCCATCACCGTGAAGTCGTAGGCGACGATCGCGCAGCGGCGGCCGTCGACCTCGCCCCAGCCCGTGATCACGCCGTCGGCGGGCGCCTCGCGGCCCTCCATCGACCGCTGCGAGAAGTGCGGCCGGCCGTGCATGCCGATCTCGACGAACGTGCCGCGGTCGACCAGCAGGTCGATCCGCTCGCGGGCGGTCAGCTTGCCCTTGCGCGTGCTGGCCCTGCGATCTTCTCGGCGCCGCCGCCGAGCTTGATCTTCGCGCGGCGGTCGTGGAGGTCGTCGACCAGCGGCTTCAGCCCGCTCGTCTCCCCGTGCTCGGTGAGCGGCGCGGACGGGACCTCGCCCGGGTGCTGGTCGGCGGGGTCGCGCGACAGCTCGTTCGACGACCTCGAGCTGGTGCTCGAGCTGCTTGATCGACCTTCTGGCTTTTCCTCCGTCGCCATCAGCGTCCTTTCCACTGCGGTTCACGCTTTTCGAAGAAGGCCTGCACGCCCTCGACGATGTCCTCGGTCGTCATCGCGAGGCTCAGCTGCGAGCGCAGGTAGTCGAGCGCGTCCTCGAACGCCATGTCCTGCTGGCGGAACATCGCGTCCTTGCCGAGCCGCATGATCACCGGCGACTTCGACGCCAGCTTGGCCGCCCACTCGCGCACGGCGGCGTCGAACTCGGCGGCCGGGCACGACCCTGTTCACGATCCCGATCCGCTCCGCCTCGCGCGCGTCGATGCGGTCGCCGAGCAGCAGCAGCTCGTTCGTCTTCTTGCGCGGCACGTTGCGGTAGATCAGCGCCATGATCATGAACGGGAACGCGCCCACGTTGATCTCGGGCGTCCCGAAGGTGGCGCTCCTCCTTGGCGATGATCAGGTCGCAGGCGAGCGCGATGCCGAGCGCGCCCGCGAGCACGTGCCCGTTGGCGGCGCAGATCGTGGGCTTGCCGAGCTCGCCGATCAGCCGGAAGAGCCGCGGGAACTGCGCGGTGCCGAAGTGGCGGTGGACGATCGGCACGTCGGCGGCGAAGCCGGCCAGGTTGGCGCCCGACGAGAAGACCTTGTCGTGCGAGGAGGTGAGCACGACGCAGCGCACGTCGTCGTCGTCGCGGGCCGACTCGAAGGCCGCGATCAGCTCGCCGAGCAGCTCGTTCGAGAGCGCGTTGCGGGTGTCCGGCTGGTTCAGCGTGACGGTCGCGACGCCGTCGCTCGACGTCGTAGAGCAGGGTCTCGGAATCGGGTACGTTCGGACGCATGCTAGGTAAGTAGGAAGTCCTACTGTTTACTTTGGCGGGACTGTCTTGTAGCTTTGCGCAACAGCGTCTGTCAAGCGCACCGAGCCCGGAGGTTCCACGATGGCAACTGCTCGCAACCGAGATCAAGCCCGACTTCGGCGCTCCCAGGAGGCACTTCTGCCTCACCGACGAGCACGAGGCGCTGCGCGAGTCGATCGAGAGCTTCGCCAAGCAGGAGCTTGCCCCCCATTCCGAGGAGTGGGAGCAGGACGGCTTCCCGGACTGGGTCTTCAAGCGCATGGGCGAGCTCGGGCTTCCTCGGCATCTACTTCCCCGAGGAGTACGGCGGCCAGGGCGGCGACTACTTCATGTCGATCGTGCGCGGCGAGGCGATGGCGCAGGCCAACAACGGCGGCCTCGTGATGGGGATCGCCGTGCACACCGACATGGCGACGCCGCCGATCCTCAAGTTCGGCTCCGAGTACCTGAAGCAGACCTACCTCGTGCCGGCGATCAAGGGCGAGAAGATCTCCTGCCTCGGCATCTCCGAGCCCGGCGCCGGCTCGGACGTGGCCGGCATCCGCACGCGCGCCGTGCGCGACGGCGACGAGTACGTCATCAACGGCTCGAAGACGTTCATCACGAACGGCGCGCGCGCCGACTTCATCGTGCTCGTCACGAAGACCGACCCCGACGCCGGCTACGACGGCTTCTCGCTGTTCGTGGTCGACACCGACTCGCCCGGCTTCCACGTGTCGCGCAAGCTCGAGAAGCTCGGCATGCACTCCTCCGACACGGCCGAGCTGACGTTCGAGGACGTGCGCGTGCCGGCCGAGAACCTGCTCGGCGAGGAGGGCAAGGGCTTCTACCACATCATGTGGGAGCTCCAGGGCGAGCGGCTGATCGGCGCCGCCGGCGCCGTCGCGGGCGCACAGCGCGTGTTCGACGAGACGCTCGAGTACGCGAAGGAGCGCAACGCCTTCGGCCGGCCGATCGGCCGCTTCCAGGCGATCCGGCACAAGTTCGCCGAGATGGCGACCAAGATCGAGACCGCGCGGCAGATGGTCTACACGACCGCCTGGCGGGTCCAGAACGGCGACTACCCGGTGCGCGAGATCTCGATGGCGAAGCTGTACGCCTCGCGGATCGCGTGCGAGGTCTGCGACGAGGCCATCCAGATCCACGGCGGCTACGGCTACATGAAGGAGTACGACGTCGAGCGGGCATGGCGCGACATGCGCCTCAACCGGATCGGCGCCGGCACGGACGAGATCATGCTCGAGGTGATCGGCCGCTCGTACGGGCTGTGACGGCGGCCCACGAGGTCGCGCTGGGCGTCCACCGGCTCGGCAGCGACCGGTCAACTTCTACCTCGTCGAGGACGGGGGCCGCGTCACGGTCGTGGACGCCGGGGTCTCCGGGTACTGGGACCAGCTCGAGCCGGCGCTGCAGCAGATCGGGCGCAGGCTCGACGACGTCGCGGCGGTCGTGCTGACCCACGCCCACTCCGACCACACCGGCGTCGCGGGGAGGCTGCACGAGCGCGGCGTGCCCGTCTACCTGCACGCTGCGGACCACGAGCTGCTGAGGACCGGCAAGGAGCCCTGGAAGCGCGAGGGCAGTGCCCTATCGGTGCTTCGCCATCCGGCGTCTTGGATTCTTCGCGCACATGGTGCGCAACGGCGCCTGAAGCCGCCGAAGATCGACGACCCGAGCCGATCGCCACGGCGACCAGCTCGACGTGCCCGGCCGGCCGCGCGTGATCCACACGCCCGGCCACACGCCGGGCCACTGCGCGCTCCACTTCGAGGGGCACGGGCGCTGTTCGTCGGCGATCTGCTGTGCACCTGGCACCCGCTGCTC
Organism: uncultured Solirubrobacterales bacterium; assembly: GCA_963759145.1. Taxonomy (GTDB): domain Bacteria; phylum Actinomycetota; class Thermoleophilia; order Solirubrobacterales; family JBBDJG01; genus JBBQKG01. The sequence continues at coordinate 92,941 of CAVWYB010000017.1, read as the reverse complement.
GGCCGCCGCGGCCCGCAGATCATGCCGGCGGCGTTCAACATGTCGAGCGCGCAGAGCCTCGAGTCGCTGGACCGGATCGAGGGCCTGTCTGCGGACGTCGTGCTGCCCGGTCACGGCGAGCCCTGGACGGGCAGCCCGGCGGCGGCCGTCGCGCGAGGCGCGGGCGACCGGCCCGAGAGCTACGATGGAGATCGTGGAGCATCCCGCCCGGCGACGAGCGGCTGCGGGCCGTCTTCCCGGTGATGCGCGAGCTGCGCGACCGAGCTGAGCGAGGACGAGTTCAACGCGATCTACGACGGCGGGCATCCGGACGGCTACCGCATCGCCGCCGTGTTCGACGGCGACGAGTGCCGCGCCGCCGCCGGCTACCGGCTCATCACCAACTTCGTCAGCGGCCGCCACCTGTACGTGGACGACCTCGTGACCGCCGAGCGCGTGGCGCTCGCACGGCTACGGCCGGCTGCTGAACAAGTACCTCATCGAGCTCGCCCGCAACGAGGGCTGCACGAGCGTCCAGCTCGACTCGAACGCGCAGCGCCGCGAGGCGCACCGCTTCTACTTCCGCGAGCGCTACTCGATCACCGCCTTCCACTTCGTCGCGGTACCGCTGGAGGATCACCGGACGATGAACGACACTCACGCCCGCTCGAGCGCGTGCGCGCCTACTACCGCGACCTGAACACCGGCGACGCCGAGAAGGTCGCGCGCCACTTCCATCCCGACGCGAACCACTTCTACACGCGGCTCGGCCCGCACCGCAGCGCGCAGGAGATCGGCGAGCTCACCGAGCAGGGCGTCAAGCACCTCGACGCGAGCTGGCACCTCGAGCACGCGATCGAGCAGGGCGACGAGGTCGTGATCGAGTGGACGATGCTCTGGCGCGACCCGCGCCACGGCAACGAGCAGCGGCTCGACCGCGGGACCGAGTGGTTCATCGTGCGCGACGGGCTGATCGCGGAGGTGCGCGCCTACCACCACTCCGACGCCAAGAACCGCCGCGGGCGACCTGCTCGGCTTCGACCACGCCGGCCGCGGCCACACGACGCTGGAGCGCTGGGACGAGGTGCGCGAGCGCGACGGCGCCGGGCCGGACGCCGGAGGACCGGGTGACGGGCATGAGCGCCACTGATCCCCCCCTTCACCGAGGAGCACGAGGCGCTGCGCGAGTCGCTGCGCTCGTTCGTCGAGAGGGAGATCCGCCCGCACGCGCCCGAGTGGGAGGAGGCGCGGGAGTTCCCGCGCGAGCTGTTCACCCGCATGGGCGAGCTCGGCTTCCTGGGGCTCAAGTACCCCGAGGAGTACGGCGGCCAGGGCGGCGACTACGTGCACGACGCCGTGTTCGCCGAGGAGATGGCGCGCTGCGGGTCGGGCGGCGTAGCGGCCGGGATCGGCGGCCACATCGGGATCGCGACGCCGCCGATCTTCAAGTTCGGCACGGAGGAGCAGAAGCAGCGCTGGCTCGTGCCCGCGATCAAGGGCGAGAAGATCGCCGCGCTCGCGATCACCGAGCCCGGCGCCGGCTCGGACGTCGCGGGCATCAAGACCTTCGCGCGCCGCGAGGACGGCGAGTACGTCGTGAACGGCTCGAAGACGTTCATCACGAACGGCGTGCGCGCGGACATCTACGTGACCGCGGTCAAGACGACGCAGGAGGGCGGCCACCACGGCCTCTCGTTCCTCGTGCTCGAGAAGGGCATGCCGGGCTTCGAGGTCTCGCGCAAGCTCGAGAAGCTCGGCTGGCACGCCTCCGACACCGGCGAGCTGTCGTTCTCGGACGTGCGCGTGCCGGCGGAGAACCTGCTCGGCGAGGAGAACAAGGGCTTCTACCTGATCATGGCCAACTTCCAGTGGGAGCGGCTCGCGATGGCGCTCGGCGCGGTCGGCGGCATGCAGGCGACGTTCGAGCGCACGCTCGAGTACGCGAAGGAGCGCGAGGCGTTCGGCCGCCCGATCGGCCGCTTCCAGGCGATCCGCCACAAGCTCGCCGAGATGGCGACGAAGATCGAGGCGTGCCGCGACCTCACCTACCACGCCCTGCGCCTGTTCGTCTCGGGCCAGGACGCGCTCGAAGGAGGTCTCGATCGCGAAGCTGTTCGCCTGCGACGCCGCCGTCGAGGTCGCCGACGAGGCCGTCCAGATCCACGGCGGCTACGGCTACATGCGCGAGTACGACGTCGAGCGCGCCCTGCGCGACGCCCGCCTCGGCCCGATCGGCGGCGGCACCGACGAGATCATGAAGGAGATCATCGGCAAGCAGCTGGGGCTGTAGGCGGCCGGCCTCACTCCGCCGCGCCGTCCTCGTCTTCGACGTCCGGCTGCCAGATCGCGTTGCCGGGCGGCGCGTAGGAGCAGTTGTCGAACGTCACCAGGTTGCCGCCGTACTGCCTGCGCAGCTTCAGGATCGCCCGGTCCACGTCCCCGTAGCCGGTGTTGTCGAAGTAGATCTTGCCGCCACATGCAGCCACCATCGGCTGGACGATCTCGATCTCCTGCCACACCTGGTCGTAGGTGTGGAGGTCGTCGATCAGCACGAAGTCGAAGTGGTCGAACCGCTCGGCCATCTCGGCCAGGAACTCGATCGCGTCGCCGGTGTGGAAGCGCACGCGGTCCTCCAAGCCCGCGCGCTTCAGGTTCTCGCGGGCGGCCTCCACCAGCTCCGGCTCGTGCTCGACGGTGTCGAGCACGGCATCGACGCCCAGGTCCTTCAGGGCCTGCGCGATCACGATCGTCGAGACGCCGCGGTTCGTGCCGGTCTCGAGCACCACCACGTCGTCGCGCTCCGGCAGGATGCTCGTGTAGAGCGCGTAGTAGAGGAGGTTCCAGGCCGGATAGCCGAGGCTCCACGAGGTGGCGTCGGTGAGCTTGTCTCGACCGCTCACCTCGGCCGGCTCGAGCGCCGCCACCTGCGGATTCGGGAGCAGGCGGCGGTCGTAGTCGAAGCGCCGCCTCGACCCGCCAAGCAGGTCACGGCGGGCGATGTGACGGCGCGTCCTTCGCATGGATCGAGCATATAGCGCCGGCAAACGGCCCTGCTACTGTTGCGCGGACGTGGGAGAGAGCGGGTCGCGCAGCACATATCTCTCCATCTGCCTGGCCTACAAGAACGAGGCCTCATACCTTCGGGAATGGATCGAGTTCCACCGCGTCGTGGGCGTGGAACGGTTCTTCCTCTACAACCACGCGAGCACGGACGACCACCGCGAGGCGCTCGCCCCGTACATCGAGGACGGGGTCGTGACGCTCGAGGACTGGCCCGACGTGCCGGCGGTGCAGACCGACATGTACAACCGGTGCCTGGAGCAGCACCGAGACGAGTCGCGCTGGATCGCGTTCATCGACGCGGACGAATTCCTGTTCTCGCCAACCGGACGGTCACTGCCGGAGGTGCTGGCCGACTACGAGCAGTGGCCCGGCGTGGTCGCCAACTGGACGTTGTACGGCAGCTCCGGTCACCGCACGCGGCCCCCGGGACTCCTGATCGAGAGCTACCTGTGGCGGAACGACGATCCTGAGCAGCCGCGCAACAGGCTCTACAAGTGCATCGTGGACCCGCGCCGGGTGAGCCGGTGTCTCGACCCGCACAGCTTTGCGTTCACCGATGGAACGATGGTCGACGAGCGGAAGCGGCCGATCACCGGCCAGTTCACGGACCGCCCCCTGTGGTCGCGCCTGCGGATCAACCACTACATGACGCGATCGGAGGAGGAGGCCATCTTCAAGTACGCGCGCGGTCGCGGCAGCGACGCCGTGAAGATGCGTGGTGGCATCGCTCCGCTCGAGGAACTGCACGACCGCCTCCACGACACGCGGGACGACGCCCTCATCCGCTATGTCCCGGCGGTCAGCGAGGCGTTGAAGGAGATGGCCGCGCGGGCCCCGTTCGATCCCGCAGCCGCCACCCTTGCCCCCGCCCGACGAGAAGGCGCTCTATGCCGAGCGCGGCCAGGCCGCGCTGCGCGCGATCGAGGCCGCGATCCATTCCGCGGAACTGCTGCTTCCGCCGGTGGCGGAGCGATCGCTCGAGCGTATCCTCGTCTTTCCCTCCGGCCGCGGACATGCATTGCGGGCGCTCACGACGGCCTTCCCGGACGCCGACTTCACGGCCGGAGACCTCGACCGGGAGGCCGTCGACTTCTGCGTCGAGGCGTTCGGCGCGACGCCGCTCTACTCGCACGAGGACCCCGACCGGATCGAGACCGACGCGACGTTCGGCCTGATCTGGTGCGACTCGCTCTTCACCCACCTCGACAGCGACCGCTGGCTCGGATTCCTCCGGTTCCTGGAGACGCCGCCTCGACCCATGGGGACTGCTCCTGTTCACCACCCGCGGTCGGTACGACCTGCGCGGAGCGCGACCAAGAGTCGCGCGTCGCGCGTCATGATCTCCCGCCTGGGTGTGCCGGCTGCTCGAGCAGCGCCCGGGGCTCCGCCTGGTCGGCTATGCCGAGCGGGGATACGGCCGGCGCGACGTCGTCGCGCTCGCACAGGGTGGGGCCGCGCACGCAGGTGATGCGAGATGCTCGCCGCCCGGCCGGAGATCACCGAGCAGGAGCTGGTCGAGCTCACCGGCTACGACGCCGCCACGATCCGCCGCTGGCTCGACGCCGCACCGCGCGACGGGGCCGCCTCCTAGAAGCTGCCCGCCTCGACCGAGGTCACCGCGGGCGTCGGCCGCGCCCCGTTCTGCCTGGCCGGCGCGGGGCGATCGATGTGGAAGCCCTGCGCGAAGTCGATTCCGTAGTCGATCAGCAGCTGGAGGGTGGCCTCGTTCTCGACGCCCTCGGCGATCGTCTTGATGCCAAAGCCCTTCGCGATCCCCACGATCGAGCGCACGATCCGGCGATCGGCCGCGTTGGTCGCGAGCTCGCGGATGAAGTCGACGTCGATCTTGATGTACTGGACCGGGAGGTGCTTCAGGTACGTGAAGCTGCCGTAGCCCGTCCCGAAGTCGTCGAGCGCCAGCGCGCAGCCGAGGCGCTCGATGCGATCGGTGAAGGCGCGCGCGGCCGCCATGTCCTGGACCAGGGCGGTCTCCGTGATCTCGATCGTGAGCTTGCTCGGATCGACCTCCAGGTCGCGGATCACGGCCTCGATCAGCTTCGTCATCGACGGGTCGCCGATCGACCGCCCGGACAGGTTGATCGTGACCTCGCGGTCGTCGCCGACCAGCGCAATGCCCTCGCGGATCACCCACCGGTCGATCTCGCCGATCATGCCGAACTCCTCGGCCACCGGCAGGAACGCCCCGGGGGCGATCACGTCGCCGTCGTCGCGGTCGCTGAGCATCCTCAGCAGGAGCTCCTCGCGCACGACCCTGCCCGTCCGCGGCCTCCACGATCGGCTGGCTGTACAGCACGAACCGGTCCTCGTTGAGAGCAGTGCGCACTCGCCGCAGCCATTCGTATGCCTCGACGTTGGCCAGCAGCTCGGCCTCGCGACGCTTGCGGTCGGTGATGTCGCGCGTGATCACCGAGACGCCCACGGTCTCGCCGTCCACGTCCCTGATCGCAGACGCGCTCACCGAGACGTCGATCAAGGTGCCGTCCTTGTGCCGCCGCTGCGTCTCGTAGTTGTCCACCCTCTCCCCCGCGAAGACCTTCTGGATGATCGCCTTGTCCTCGCCGGCATGCGACGCCGGGATGATCAGGTCGCGGATGTTCACGCCGCAGGCCTCCTCCGAGGTGAAGCCGTAGAGCCTTTCCGCGCCCGGGTTCCAGCTCGTCACGGTGCCGTTTGGCGCGCCCGACATGATCGCGTCGTCCGAGGACTGGACGATCTCCGCCAGCAGCTCCCGCTCCCGTGCCGCCTCGCGAAGCTCGCTCACGAGCCCGCCCAGGCGATTCTGCAGGAAGACGACCAGGGCGCCGGTCACGAACACCGTGCCGATCACCAGCAGCCACCAGAGCTCGTGGTCGCCGAACGGCACGAGGGCGTAGGCGACCGCGATCAGCACGCCCTGGAAAAGCGCGCGCCTGACCGGCAGGAAATAGAAGGCGTAAAGACCCGTCCAGAGGTACAGGACGACGTAGGAGCTGGTGGCCTCGCCGCTGAACCAGATGCAGCCGGTGACGAGCAGGATGCCGGCGCCGTTCGCGATCTGGATGCCCGTCACCGAGAACCGTGGCGCCAGCGCGACCAGAACCACGGCGGTCAGATACGCGCCCACGGCGACGAACGCGATGCCGGTTTCGTTCAGCCGGTCCTCGTGAGGCAGAGCCAGCGACGTGGCGGCCAGCGTCGCCCCGGCGGCGAACATCGCTCCGCCGATGCGGGCGACGAACGCGAGATCGTGTTGAGGATTCAGGCGGGGCCGTGCGCGGCCGCTTTGGTGGTCCGGGGAAGAGCTCACATTCTTCGGTATCGGCTGCCGCGTGACTTGGGCGAACCGCGGGCGTCGCTTGGCCGCCCTCAGCGGGTCCGCGTGACATTCATCACTACGAATATCGGGCTTGGCGAACGCCCCCTGAAATTGGGCTGGACGCCGCCCAGCGCTCCCACCGCTCGATTATTCGGCCAATCAGCGGGATTTCCGTGCGGTTCTCTGACACTTCGCGAAATGCGGCGTTTATCGTGCATTCGAAGTGGGCAGATTCCCGCACTATGGGTTGGCGCTGACTCGTGCTCCCGGGAGGAGATCGCGAAGCAGCCCGCCTCAACTTTCGTCAACGTAACTAGCCCCGGGGGGTGCTGTGGCAACAACCCGGCTATCACCACTTGACGCCTCGTTTCTCGCGGTCGAGAGCCCCACGGCGCACATGCATGTCGGCTGGGCTTGCGCATTCAGGCCGCCCGACGGTGCGCGCCCGTCGTTCGACGACCTGTTCGATCACATCGCCGGGCGACTATCGCGGGGTCTTCGCTTCCGCCAGCGGCTGGCGTCGGTTCCGCTGGGCCTGAACGCTCCGCTCTGGATCGACGACACCCGCTTCGACCCGGCGCGTCACATCGTCCGCGCCACCTCCTCGACGCTCAGCGAGGTGGTCGACGACTGCATGTCGCAGCAGCTCGACCGGAGGCGCCCGCTGTGGCAGTTCTGCATCGCCGACCGGCTGGACGACGGCCGTGTCGGGGTCGTCGGCAAGGCGCACCACTGCATGGTGGACGGGATCGCCGCGGTCGAGCTGGCCGCATTGCTGCTCGACCCCACCCCCGAGGCTGAGCCGTCCGCGCCCGGACGGCTGGCGCCCGGCGCCCACACCGGCTGCGATCAGCCGGCTGGCCGGCGGGGTGCTCGACCAGCTGCGGGGCGACTTCGAGCTGCTGCGCGTCCCCGCGAGAATCGCCAGGTCCCCGCTGCGCGCGCTCGGCGTGGCCAGGAAGGGACTCGGCGCGGTCAAGGCCGGCGCCAGCATGCTGCGCCCGGCGCATCCGATCCCGGCGCTCAACGCTCCGATCTCACCCCTGAGGCATCTGGCCACCGCCAGGCGCCCGCTCGCCGACCTGAAGACGATCAAGACCGGCTTCGGCACGACCGTCAACGACGTCGTGCTGGCGGCCTCGACCGGAGGCGTACGCCGCCTGCTCGAGCAGCGCGCGGAGCCGCCCGTGCGCCTGAAGGCGATGGTGCCGGTAAACGTCCGCGCGCCCGGAGAGAACGGCGCCGGCAACAGGATCTCGTTCATGTTCGTCGACCTTCCGTGCGACGAGCCGGATCCCGTGCGCCGCCTGCGTTCGATCCACGGTGACACGGCCGAGCGCAAGGGCGACGACGAGTCGCGCTGGGTGGGCGACATGCTCGGCGCGATCGGGTACTTCCCACAGCCGGTCCGCGATGCCGTCTCACACGTGATCGCCAGCCCGCTCGTCTTCAACCTGACGGTGTCGAACATTCCCGGGCCCAGCGAGCCGATGTACATGCTCGGCTGCGAGCTCGAGGAGGCATATCCCGTGGTGCCGATCGCCGACCGGCACGCGCTCTCGATCGGCGTGACCACGATTCGTGACCAGGCCTGCTTCGGCGTCTACGCCGATCGCGAGGTGCTCCCCGACGCCGACCTCGTCGCGGCGGCCATCGACGAGTCGGTCGAAGAGCTGCTCGCGCTGGCTCCGTAGGCGCGGCTGATGTCACTGCTGCTGACAGGAGCAACCGGATTCGTCGGGATGGAGATCCTGGCGCGGTACCTCGACCGCACCGACACGTCGGTCTTCGTCGCCGTCCGGGCCTCGGACGCGACACAGGCCGAGGCACGGGTCGGCGACACGCTCGAGGGCCTGTTCGGAGACCGGAACGCCTACCGGGATCGGGTGTTCGCGCTGCGCGCCGACATCGAGCAGCCGGGGCTCGGGCTGTCCGACGCGGCCAGTGACGCGCTCGCCGAGCAGGTCACCGACATCGTGCACTGCGCGGCGTCGGTGTCGTTCTCGCTGCCACTCGACCAGTCGCGACGCGTGAACGTGGATGGGACGCGCAACATGCTCGGACTGGCAGAGCGCTGCCGTCGACGGGGTGGGCTCAACCGCTTCTCGCTACATCTCGACCGCGTACGTCGCCGGCCGGCACGGTGGCGCGTTCGGCGAGGACGACCTCGACATCGGGCAGAGCTTCCGGAATCCCTATGAGCAGTCGAAGTTCGAGGCCGAGCGGCTGGTACGAGCGTATTCCCGCCGGCTTCCCATTCAGATCTTCCGGCCGAGCATCATCGTGGGTGAGCAGTCCACGGGTTGGACCGCGTCGTTCAACGTGCTCTACACGCCCCTGAAAGCGTTCGTGCGCGGCAAGCTGCCGGCGATGCCCGCGCGCCGTTCGGCGCCGGTGGACGTGGTCCCCGTCGACTACGTGGCGGACGCCGTGTTCGAGCTCTCGCGCGATCCGGTGGACCGCTGCCGGACATACAACCTGGTGGCGGGCCCTCAGGCCACCACCGTCGGCCGGCTGATCGAGCTCTCGGCGGACCGGCTCGAGCGACGCGAGCCGACGGTGATCCCGCCGACCCTGTTCAAGACGCTCGTCTACCCGGTACTTCGCCGGCGCGGGAGCGCCGGCCGCGGCCTCGAGCAGAACAGCGTGTTCTTCCCGTACTTCGCGATGGACGTGACCTACCAGAACGAGCGTGCGCGGGAGCGGCTCGAGCCCGCCGGGATCACGGCGCCGCCGATCGAGAGCTATTTCGATCGCCTGCTCGACTTCGCCCAGGCCGCGGAGTGGGGTCGTCGGCCCGTCACGCGGGCCCAGGCCGCGGCGGCCTAGCTCCTCGCTCTCAGCTCAGGTGCAGCGTTTCGGGCGCTTCGCGCCCGGCGGGAGGCAGCGGTCCGTGCGCTTCGGCGGCTTGCCCTTCCTGATCAGGAAGCGCGTGAACTTGCCGATCTCGACCGCGCTTCGTGACCCGGATCTCGATCACCGTGCCTGGCCGCAGCAGGTGGTCCCCGAAACGGCGAATCCGGACGATCCGCGCCGCTCGCGCCTGCGCCTTGGCCTTCCGCACGAAGGAACGGAACGGACATCCCCTTCCACGGCAGCGCACCCGGATGCGCGCGCCCGCCGGCGCTCGTACGACCAGCTCCTCGACCTTCGTGCCGCGATCGCCGACCACGGCCAGCATGCTCACGATCGGAAACGGGGTGAGCGGCTCCGGCGGTGGCTCGCGAACCGGGATCTGGAGCAGCGCGACCGCGGTCGCTCCGTCCCGATCCGCGACCGCGAGCCTCACGGGATAGAGCCCCGCTGCCGGAAACGAAAGCTCGGCGGTGGGGCCGGCGCCGTCGTCAAAGGCTCCGTCGCCGTCCAGGTCCCAGCCCTGAGCGACGATGGGACCGTCCGGATCAGAGGAGATCGAGGTCAACAGGATGCGGTCGCCGGTGTACGGGGCCTGCGGCGCATACGTGAAGACCGCCTGCGGAGATCGGTTGTGGACCGGCAACCTGCCGGTATCGGTCCACCAGCGTGTTCCGTCCGTGACGCACAGCCTGATCCAGTACCAGCCCGCCAGCGCGAACGATCGCTGAGCGGTCGGCCCCTCGGCGTCATCGCAGGCGCCGTCGCCGTCGAGGTCCCACTGCTGAGGCTCCACCACGCCGGTCGCCGACGAGGTGAACGTCACGGTCTCGTTGGTCAGGGGCGCTGCCGGAGAGAAGGTGAACAGCGGCTCGGGCGCAGCCTGCGCGACCGGCGCAGCGGATCCGAGGAGGAGCGTCAGGGCAAGCGGAAGCCACGCCCCCAGCCGGGCCACAAAAAGCGGGATGAAGGCCCTTCTCACGCGTGGTCAACGCGATCGTAGCCCCTCCTTTCGAGCCATCGATCGACCACTGGACGGATGTCGGGGGGTGCCGTCTTCCCTTCTCTTACGGCGACAGCCGGAACGGCGGATACCTGTCCGTGACCAGCGCGAACGCGTAGGCCGCCACACGGGTGTGCCAGCGGAATACGCCCTCGACGAACTCGAACATCCCGCGTGGATACCGCCCGGTGAAGAGGATCGCGAACCAGGCGAGCACGACCACCACGAACGCGGCCAGGTACAGGAAGACCAGCACGATGTAGTGGGGAATCGCGAGGAACCATTTCACGAGCGGCAGCCAGCGGTTGACGGTCGCGGGCGCGCCGGGGTAGGGAAGATCGAGTCGCACCCACTGGTGCTCGTCCGTCGATGGATAGCGGTCGTCCATGAGCGCCAGATAGGTCCACACGCGGCTGAAGAAGCGCAGCAGCTCCTGGTTCCAGTCGAACCACCACCGGGGGTACTTCTCGCGGAAGACCAGCAGCAGCAACGCGGGGACGAAGAGCAGCCCGGCCCCGCCGAAGCCGGCGGACCAGTAGCCGTCGCCTCTTCCCCACTCGCCGTAGCCGCCGCTGATCGTGGCCAGCACGATCACGATCGGGATCACCGTGAAGATCCGCAGCGCCGTCGTGAGACGGTTGAGCGGCCGGTCGGGGTACTCGACGTCGAACCGGACGGGATAGTCGTCTTCCACGGCCCGGACACTAGCCCGAAGCGAGTGCGTGGTCGGGCCGCGCTAGCCCGGGTTGCAGGCGACCTTGCCTGAGTCGATCGTCCGCCCCTGCGACGTGACCGAAGCGGTACGTCGCCGCGCCCGGCGACAGCTCCAGCCGCAACGCGCCGAACTTGTTGTCGTTCCCGAAGGCGAGGCCGCGTGTATCGCTTGTCGACCGTATAGAGGTCGTGCGCCGCCCGCGCCGGACACGAACTCCGTGATCCCGTCCCGCGGCTCGAAGCGCTGCATGTCGTGCTCGTGGCCGTTCACGACGACCGCGGCATGCCCCTTCAGGGCATCCCAGAACGGCTGCACGTCGGGCTGGTCGCCGTGGTGCTCGCCGGCGCTGTAGCGAGGACGATGCCAGAACGCGAGGCGGCACGTGCCTCCGCCGCTTCACCTGGGAGCGCAGCCAGGCGGACCTGCGGCGAGCTGGCGTCCGTGCTCGGTCTCCGAGTTCAGGCTGATGACCTGCCAGCCGCCGGTCCGGAACGAGTAGTAGGGCGGCACCGTCCTGCCGTGGGCCCGCTTTTCGCCAGTAGGCGTCGTAGCCCTCGACGTGATTGAACCAATCGTGGTTGCCCGGCGTGGGCGCGGTGCGCCGGCGAGCCCGCCATAGACCGAGTCGTAGTTCTCGGGCGAACTCCGTCGGCCGTGCCGTTCTCGTAGACGTCACCGAGATACAGGAACGCGGTCGGGCCGTGCCGCGCCCGATCAGGCGCGCCACGTCGCGCGCGTCGGGGCCGCCGTCGGGCCCGTCGCCCACCGCCCACACGACCACGCGCTCGCGCGCGTCCGATCGACGAATGCGGACGGCGCGACGGTCGTCGGCGGTGCCGCCTCGTCGGAGCCGGAGCCGCAGCCGTCCGCGAGCGCCAGCAGCGACGGCGACGACCGCCAGCACGACGACCAGAGGAGCAACGCGATAGCCGGGCGCGCGCATCAGAGCGCGCGAGCATAGCGGCGAGCCAGGTTGTCGGAAGCCGGCTACCGGCGGCGCCTGCGACGGCCCCACATGAGCACCATCAGGCGCTCGAAGAGCTTCGCCGTCAGGCGCTTGTTGGGAAACATCGTCGGCTCCCGCTTCGCGCCGAACCGGGTCACCAGGATCGTCTGCTGGGAAGCATATTTCTGGATCCCCTGCGGGCCGTGCCGGACACCGAGGCCCGACTCGCCCGTGCCGCCGAACGGCGCCTCCTGCGCGAGGTAGTTCATGAGCGCGTCGTTGACGCACGCGTTGCCGGCCTCGAGGCGGCGGGCGATCCGCTCGCCCTTCTCGAGATCCTTCGTGAAGACGCTCGAGTTCAGGCCGTAGCGCGTGTCGTTCGCGAGCCGGACTGCCTCCTCGGCATCGCGCACCTTCATGATCGGCAGCACCGGCCCGAAGGTCTCGTCGCGCATCACCTCCATCGTGTGATCCACGCCCGTCAGCACGGTCGGCTCGTAGAAGCGGCCGGGGCCGGGACCCTGCTTGCCGCCGACGAGCACCTCCGCGCCCTTGTCGATCGCGTCGCGCACGTGGCGGTCGATGATCTCCATCTGCGGCGGAAACGTCATCGCGCCCACGTCCACCGTGCCGGGCTCGCCGGGCGCGCCCTGTCGGAGGCGTCGCGACCTTTTCGACCACCGAGGAGACGAACTCGTCATAGACCGGCTCTTCGACGTAGACCCGCTCCACCGCCATGCAGATCTGGCCGCTGTTCGACATCGCCCATTGCACGGCCATGTTCGCCGCCCGCTCCAGGTCGGCGTCGCTCAGCACGATCATCGGATCCTTGCCGCCGAGCTCCAGCGAGACCGGGATGAGGCGCTCGGCGGCGCGCGCCATGACCTTCTTGCCGGTCCGCGTCGAGCCCGTGAACATGATCATGTCCACGTTGTCGATCAGCGCCGCGCCCGTCTCACCGGTACCCGTCGCGACCGAGAGGACCCCCTCGGGCAATCCCACCGCCGCGGCGCCCTCGGCCACGAGCAGGCTCGTCAGCGGCGTCACCTCGCTCGGCTTCATCACGACGGAGTTCCCGGCCATGAGCGCCGGGATCACGTCACCGAACGTGTTCGTGAGCGGGTAGTTCCAGGGACCGATCACGCCGACCACACCAAGCGGCCGGTAGCGAACGATCACCCGCTTGCCAAACAGAAGCGGCGAGTGCGTCTTGACCCGTTCGTCCGCCAGGTACTTCTTCGCCTTCTTGCCCCAGAAGCCGAGCGCGTCGCACACGTACCAGAGGTCGGCCAGCATCGCGTCCTCGGGCGTCTTGCCGCCCTCTTTGACCAGTATGTCGATGACGCGCTTGCGGTTCTCGACCATCCAGACCCGCAGGTCGCGCAGCTTCGCCGCCCGACCCTCGAATCCGAGCGCCTCCCAGTCCGGCTGGGCCGCGCGGGCGCGGTCGACGATCGCGGCGACCGTGGCCGCGTCCATGTCGTCCACATAGCCGACGGTCTCGCCGGTGGCGGGGTTCTCGACGGCGATGCGCGGCCTTTCGGCGTCTTTGCGGGCGTCTTTGGCGGCGCCGTTGGGCTGTACGGCGACTTCGGCGTTCTCGAGTGCGGACATCGACTGACCTCCTGTAGCTACCTCTCCGGGGAAGGCCTTGAGTCTACGCTCGATAGGGTTCCGCGGCCAGCAACTTCCTTGGGATCGGATAGGAGCACAGACGAATGGGACTACTCGACGGCAAGACGGCGATCATCACCGGCTCGGCGCGCGGGATCGGCCGCGCGACGGCCGAGCTGTTCGCCGCGGAGGGCGCGCAGATCACGATCAACGACATCGACGGCGACATCGCCGAGCAGGCGGCCGGCGAGATCCAGGGCGAGACGATCTCGGTCTCCGGCGACCTCACGAAGCCCGGTGCGTGCGACGACGTGGTCCAGAAGACCGTCGACGCGTTCGGCAAGGTGGACATCCTGGTGAACAACGCGGGCTACACCTGGGACGGCGTGGCCCACCGGATGACCGACGAGCAGTTCCAGGCGATGCTCGACATCCACCTGATCGTGCCGTTCCGGATGTGCCGGGCCGTCGCGCCGCACATGCGCGACCCGGCCAAGGCCGAGCGCGACCGCGGCGAGGAGGTCTTCCGCAAGATCGTCAACATCACGTCCGTATCCGGCACGATGGGGAACGCCGGGCAGGTGAACTACTCCTCGGGCAAGGCCGGCGTCACGGGCCTGACGAAGACGCTCGCGAAGGAATGGGGCCAGTTCAAGGTGAACGTGAACGCGGTCGCCTTCGGGTTCGTCGAGACGCGCCTCACCCAGGCAAAGGAGAAGGGCGAGACCGTCCAGGCGGGCGAGGGCGGCCCCGAAGTGCCGATCGGGGTGCCCGAGCAGATGCGCGCGATGGCGGCGATGGTGATCCCGCTCGGACGTCCGGCGCAGCCGGAGGAGGCCGCCGGGCCGGTCCTGTTCCTGGCGTCGCCGCTCGGCGAACTACATCCACGGCCAGGTGATCAACGTCACCGGCGGCCAGTTCGGCGGGATGTACTGCTAGTCGGCGGCCACGCGCGCTGATGCTCCAGACCCGCTTCACGGCGCTCGTCGGTTGTGCGGTGCCGATCCAGCAGGCGGGTATGGGCAACGCCCGCCGGGAGCTCGCCGTGGCTGTCGCGAGTGCCGGCGGGCTCGGCATGATCGGCGGCGTGATGCAGCCGGCGGACCTGCTCGCCGAGGAGGTCGAGACGGCGCGCCTGGAGGCAGGCGGTCCGGTGGGGGTGAACTTCCTGATGCCGTTCCTGGACCGCGAGGCGGTGGAGGCGACCGCCGGGCGAGCGCCGCGTGGTCGAGTTCTTCTACGGTGACCCGGACGAGGAGCTCGTGCGGCTCGTGCGTTCCGGCGGCGCGCTCGCCGCATGGCAAACCGGCTCGGGCGAGGAGGCGCGCGCGGCGGAGAGCGCGGGCTGTGACTTCGTGATCGCGCAGGGCGTCGAGGCAGGCGGTCACGTGCGCGGGACGACAGGGCTGCTGCCGCTGCTGGACGAGGTGCTCGACGCCGTCGAGGTGCCGGTCGTCGCCGCGGGCGGCGTCGGCACCGAGCGAGGCATGGCGGCGGCGCTTGCCGCCGGCGCCGACGCGGTCCGCGTGGGCACCCGGTTCCTCGCCGCAGAGGAAGCCGACGTCCACCCCTCCTATGCGGAAGCGCTGGTGGAGGCACGTCCCGAGGACACGGTCCTGACGGAGACCTTCTCGAACATGTGGCCGAACGCACCGCACCGCGTGCTGCGTTCCAGCGTCGTGGCGGCCGAGGCCCTGGAAGACGAGTTCGCGGGCGAGATCGAGCACGCCGGTCACCGCCAACCGGTTCCCCGGCTGGCGCCGCCCGCGCCGGGCCGCACGGCCACCGGCAGGATCGACGCGATGGCGCTTTACGCCGGTCAGTCGGTCGGCGCCGTGCAGAGGCTGCAGCCCGCGGAGACGATCGTGCGAGACCTCGCCCAGGGCGCCGAGCGGCTGCTGCGCCGCTGGGGAAACCGGTAGATGGGGCGGATCGCCGACCGGCTCGCCGAGCTCGGGCTCTCGCTGCCGGCGCCCTTCACGCCGCCGCCCGGGATCGAGTTCCGGTTCGACCTCGTGCGGGTGAGCGGCGGGCACGCATATGTCTCGGGGCACGGGCCGCTCGACGGCTCGGAGGTGCTCGTGCGCGGCAAGGTGGGCGCCGAGGTCACGCCGGAGGAGGGCTACGAGGCGGCGCGCCTGACGGCACTGTCGGTGCTCACATCGCTGGAGCGGGAGCTCGGTGACCTCGACCGGGTGACCGGCTGGGTGAAGCTGCTGGGCCTGGTCAACTGCGCGCCCGGCTTCAGCGCGACGCCCGGCGTGATCAACGGTTTCAGCGATCTGGTGCTCGAGCTCTGGGGCGACGCCGGGCACCACGCGCGTTCGGCGATCGGCGCGAGCGAGCTTCCTTTCGATATACCGGTGGAAGTCGAGGCGATCGTGGAGGTTGCAGAATATGACATTGGAAACGACAGCACCAGACCTGTTCGCGCGCTACTTCGACGATCTCGAGGTGGGCGACTCGTTCACGACCAAGGGGCGCACGATCACGGAGGCGGACATCGTCAACTTCGCCGCGCTCACGTGGGACACGTATCCGTTGCACGTGGATGCCGAGTGGGCATCCAAGACGATGTTCGGCGAGCGCATCGCCCACGGCATGCTCGTGCTCTCGTACGCGGCGGGCCTGGTGCCGATGCAGCCCGGACCGATCGTCGCGTTCTACGGCATGGAAAAGGTGCGCTTCTTCCTGCCGACGAAGATCGGCGACACGATTCGCGTGCACGTCGAGCTGAAGGAGAAGGAGGAGCGAGACGAGAACCTCGGGCTCGCGACCTTCCACAACACGGTCCTGAACCAGCGCGACGAGACGGTTGCGAAGAGCATCAACAAGGTTGTCCTGAACCGGCGCGCGCAATAGGGTCGGCCCAGGATGGCGCTCGCGGAGGCAAGCCGGCTGACGCAGCCCCTGCCCGGCGGGCAGGAGGGCGCGACCGTTCGGGTCCACCCGATCAACACCGGGTACATGCTCTCGCCGGCCGAGTTCATGGCCAGGACGGGAGCGCCTGGAAGGCGTGGCGGAGCATTCGCATCGCCGAAGGAAGAATGGCTGAGGATCCCGGTGCCGGCGTTCCTGATCGAGCACCCGAGCGTCGGCAAGATCCTCGTCGACACGGGGCTGCACGCGTCGGTCGCGACGGACCCGAAGCAGAACATGGGCGGCCTGATCGGCCGTTTCTACCGACTTCGACATGAAGCCGGAGCAGGCCGCAGCCGCGCAGCTGCGCAAGCGTGGCACCGAGGCGAGCGAGATCGGCGTGGTGGTGATGACGCACCTGCACATGGACCACGCCTCGGCGATCTCGGACTTCACCGAGGCGACCTACGTGCTGGGCGAGGGCGAGTGGGCCGCCTTCAACGCCCGTCGCGCGACGCTCAACGGCTACATCCACAAACAGGCGGCGCATGCGGTCGACTACCGGGAGGTCGTCTACGACACGCGGTTGACGAATTCCTATTCGACGTTCGGGCGGTCGTTCGACCTGTTCGGCGACGGCTCGGTCCGGCTCGTCTACACGCCCGGCCACTCCGTCGGCCACCAGTCGCTGATCGTGCGGCTGGCCGAGCGCGAGGCGCTGCTCGCCGGGGACGCGATCTACAGCATCGATGCGCTCGAGCACGAGCGCCGCGGCCACTTCCTCCACGACGAGCACAACTGGCGGCGATCGCTCCGAGAGATCCAGCTCTACCGCCGCGAGAACCCCGACGCGCTGATCATCCCGAGCCACGACCACGAGCTGTGGGCGGGCCTGGACGAGACCTACGCGTAGCTACTTCCGCAGCCCACGCAGGATCCGGTCGAGTCCCTCCCCCACCTCGCGCCGTGCCTGCTTGCGGTTGTCGGCCCGTGCGATCACGAGGCCACCCTCGGTGAGCGCGCCGAGGAAGAGGTGCGAGAGCGGCTCCACCGGCTGCTTCTCGATGTAGCCGGCGTCCATCACGCTCTGGATGCCGGCCTGCACCAGTGCGAGCCCGTACTTCGCCTCGATCTCGCGCCAGGCGGCGAGTCCCAGCACCGAGGGCGCGTCGGTGAGCACGATCCGTTGCACGGCGGGCTCGAGGCAGACGTCGAGGAATGCGCCGATCGCAGCGCGCTGCTGCTCCCAGGCGTCAGTCTCCTGGAGCGCCACCTGCGCCACCCGCTCCATCACCTCGCGCTCGACCTCCTCGACGACCGCCGCGAACAGGTCGCGCTTGTCGCGGAAGTGGTGATAGAGGGCGCCGCGCGTGACACCCGCGCGGCGCACGATCTCCTCCGTGGACACGTCGTTGTAACCACGTCGCGCGAAGAGATCCCGGCCTACGCGCAGCAACTTCCGCCGCGTCGCCTCCGACTGTTGTGCCCTGCTTGACATTCAGACAGTATGTATGTTAGATACCGGCTGTATGTATGTCACGTCCCATCGAGCGTAACCGACCCCGATGACGCAGCCCAGTGGAGCCGAGATCATCACGCAGTTCCTGCGCCACTCCCCGTTCGCCCTTCACCTCGGCATGCGGCTCGATTCGATCGAGGCCGATCGCGCCCGGCTGGCCATGCCCTACCGCTCAGAGCTTGCGACGGTTGGGGACGTGGTGCACGGCGGCGCGCTGAGCTTCGATCGTCGATACGGCCGCGATGGCGGCATCGTGGTCGGCGCACGACGCCGCAGGTGAGCTCCGCGGCACGACGGTGGGACTGTCGGTCGACTTCGTCGCGGCAGCCCGCGGCCAGGAGGTCACGGCGGATGCCCGCGTGATCCGGCGGGGCAAGAGCCTCTGCTTCTGCGAAGTCGACGTGACTGACGCAAAGGGGTCGCTCGTGGCCAAAGGCCTTGTCACCTACAAACTCGGATAGGAGGATCGGATGTCGATCTCGTCAGCACTCGGCGAACGCAAAGAGGTGGACCTGCCACAGGGGACGATCGCCTACCGGGAGCGCGGCTCGGGCGATCCGATCGTGTTCATCCACGGCCTGCTCGTGAACGGCGACCTGTGGCGCAAAGTCGTGCCGGAGCTCTCCAAGGACTACCGCTGCATCGTGCCGGATCTTCCGCTCGGGTCCCACACGCGGGCGATGAACGAGAGCGCCGACCTCTCGCCCTACGGCGTCGCGAAGCTGATCGACGACTTCCTCGCGGCGCTCGAGCTGCGAGACGTGACGCTGGTCGGCAACGACACGGGCGGCGCCTTCTGTCAGATCGTGATCACCAGGCACCCGGAGCGGATCGGGCGGCTGGTGCTGACGCCTTGCGACGCCTACGAGAATTTCCCGCCGCGGTTCTTCAAGTGGCTGCTGATGCCGGCGAAGTCTCCTGCGGGCGCCCTTGTGATGCTGCAACCGATGCGCCTCGCAGCCATCCGGCACAGCCCCATGGGCTTCGGGTGGCTGGTCAAGAACGGCCTCGACGCCGAGATCACCAACGGCTGGATACGACCCGCGCTCGAGGACGCCGGCGTCCGCCGCGACCTCGCCAAGGTGCTCCGCGCGATCCACCCGCGCTATACGCTCGAGGCGGCTGAGCATCTCGCGCAGTTCGATCGTCCGGTGCTGATCGTGTGGGCACCGGAGAAGGACTTCTTCCCCTGGGAGCACGCCCAGCGACTCTCGCAGACGTTCCCGGACGCGCGCGTGGAGCGCGTCGACGACTCATATACGTTCGTGATGGAGGATCAGCCGGGGCGGGTGGCCGGGCTGATCGGCGAGTTTGCGCGGAGGCCCGTGGCGGCTTAGGCGAACAAAACCGGGCGGTAAAGAGGAGGCAGGATCGGGGTTGGCGGGGGTCGGGAAGCGGTCCGAGATTCGTGAGGGTTGGTTGTGAAACGGGGCGGGCTTCGTCGCGTCACAACATCGAACGTCGGATCGACCTGAATATTTCCGGTTAATCCGAGGTTCGGTGGATCCGTCGCCCTCGCGGCGGCCGCCCACTTCCAGACTCAACCTTTACTGCCGTTTTTTTGGTCTTCCGGACCTGAGCGCGACGAGCGCCCTACCGCTTGTCCCGCTGGCCGACCTCGAGCTGCTCGCTGACGCCGTCCCCGCCGAGCATCCGGGTGATCCGGGACATCATCGGAGGCGAGAGACCGAAGATCTTCGCGCCCGAGCTGAGCGAGAACGGGGCCACGTCGATCTCGGCGCGGTTGCGGTCGATGCCCTCGACGACCGCCTTCGCGACGTCCTCGGGAGTGCGGGTGCCGACGCCGCGCGGCAGCTTGGCGCCGCTTTCGTGGAACATGCCGGCCTCGCGGATGAACCCGGGGTAGACCGTCGTCACGCCCGACGCCCGTTTCGCGCAGCTCCTCACTCAGTGAGTAGCCGAACCCGCGCAGCGCGAACTTCGTGGCGCTGTAGACGGAGCTGCCGCCGCTTGCGACCTTGCCGGCCAGTGAGGACACGTATACGAGGTGGCCCGCCTCGCGCTCGAGCATGTGCGGAAGCAGTGCGAGCGTGAGCTGCATCGGTGCGCGCACGTTGACGTCGATCGCGCGGTCCAGCTCGCGGTCGGAGAACGTCTGAAGCCGTCCGGCGGCCGGCACCGCCGCGTTCGCGACCAGCACGTCGACGTCCGTGCGTTGCGCCAGACGGTCGATGTCGGGCCGGTTCGAGAGATCAGCGCCAACCACCTCCACTCGGTCGCCCAGCTCCCTCGCGATCTCGTCGAGCATGTTGACCCGGCGCGCCGTCAGCACGAGGGTCGCGCCGCGCTCGGTGCAGCGCGCGTGCGATCGCGCGGCCGATGCCACCGGTCGCGCCCGTGATCAAAACCGTGCTTTCTTCCAGCCTGACGGTCATGCCCTGAGGTCCGCGAAGAAGTAGATCAAACCCCGGTTCAGCACGTCGGCACGCTCCCACTGCAGGAAATGGCCTGCCCGCTTCACGATGAACGGGCCCACGATCTCGGGAAACGCGACTTCGCAGCGCTCCGCGAAGTCGCCGGGGATCACGTGATCCTCCGGTCCGTAGAGCACGAGCGTAGGCAGCGGGTTCTTCTCGAGCATCCGCGGTGGCTCGGAGAACGGGCGGGTTCCCATCCCGGCCTCGTAGATGCCGAAGCTGGCGCGGAGCTTCTCGGCATCGGCGAACGGCTCGGTCATGAACTCGATCGAGTCGCGGTCGAAGGCGCCCGGCGCGGCCCAGAACCGCGACCCGTAGAACTGCTCGATGTAGCGGCGGCGGCGCGCCGGCGTGTCCAGCTCCGCGGCGAGCTCGTCCGCCTCGCGCCCCTGGCGGATGAAGTAGTCGGCCGCGGCGCGCGTCCTCCGCGGGATGCGCGGCTCGAGACCGGCCGCCTCGTAGTCGTCGGGCAGCAGGGGGAGCACGGTGTTGAACAGGCACTGGCGTTCGCACGAATCCCTCGAAACGCAGCCCGAGGTCCTGGATCGCGACGCCGCCGAAATCGCCTCCGGCCGCCGCGCAGCGGTCGTGACCGAGCACGTCGTGCACGAGGCGATACAGATCGGTGGAGTTCGCCGCCGGGTCATAGAAGCCGTCGGGCGCGAGACTCGAGTCGCCGAAGCCGCGGAGGTCCGGGACGATCACCTCGAAACCGGCCTCCGCGAGCGGCTCGATGTTGCGCCACCAGATCCGCTTGGTCTCGGGCCAACCGTGGACCAGCAGGAGCGGATATCCACCCACTCCCCGCCGCACGAACGAGAGCTCGAGTCCGTCCGAGACGGTCGCTCGCTCGCTTCCGAAGGCAGCCGCATCGGGAGCCGGGCCGTTACGGTTCGGCATCGCCCCAGTCTATGTCGAGGAGGTTCCGATGGACTACGAAGCGGTACGCGCCGGGATGCAGCAGGCGATCCCGTACAACAACCACCTCGGCCTCGAAGTGGTCGAGGTCGCCGACGGGCGTGGCGTCGTGCGCCTCCCCGAATCCGACTCGCTGCTGAACCACGTCGCCTCGCAGCACGCGGGGGCGCTCTTCTCGGCAGGCGAAGCCGCTTCGGGCGCGGCGTTCGTCGGGCGGCTTCGCAGAGCAGATGGGCAGTCTCACGCCGCTCGCGCGCAGCGCCAGCATCGAGTACCGAAAGCTGGCGCGCGGGCCCGATCACAGCGACCGGCACGCTGGCCGCGGAGAAGAGCGCGCTGCTCACGCGGCTGGACGCCGACGGGAAAGTCGAGTTCCAGGTCGACGTCGACCTGACCGACGGGGAAGGCACCAGCGTCGCGCAGATGAGCGTCGACTGGCACGTCCGCCGGAATTAGGGCGCCGGGGCTAGTCCTCCGGTGGAGGCGCCGGGTCCTCGGGTGCCGGAGGCGGATCCTCGGGGCCCGGCGGCGTCGGGAATCTCGGGGCGGGATCCGGTTCGTCGAACCATGTATCGAGCGGATCCGGGCAGTCGCGATCACGCTCGTCCACGAACGCCCGGTTGTTGGAGCGGTCGAGGTCTCCTGCGATGCTCGATACGAGCACGTCGGCCGGCCCGATCGGATCGAGCGAGAAGCAGTCGTATCCCATCGTGATCGTGACCGCCGCGCGGTCATCGATCCCGGTTCCGATCGAGCCGAGCGCGCAGATCAGGCCGCCGTCGTCCGGCCGGCCGCAGCGGCCCTGGCTCGGCGTCGCCCCCCAGAAAGATGCGCGCCGGCGGCATCGTGAAGAAGAGGCGTGCGGGCGACCGCGTCCGTGCCCAGGTTGCGGACCACGATCGTGTAGTCGACGAAGGCGCTCGCCCGCGACCCCGGTGCCGTGCGCCGTCTCGAGCGTGGCGACGAGGTCGGCCGTGCGTCGCAGCTCGAGCCTGAAGACCATGCGGACCCGGCGGCCGTTCAGCGCGCACGACCACGCCAGGCCTCGCCGGCACTGCCAGTGATGCCGTCGCGTGCTGCGGGGAAGGCCTTCTCCCGCGAGCGACCAGGTCTTCGCGAGCCAGCCGCGCAGCAGCGCCCGGGCGCGCCGGCAGGCGAGGCCCTGGGCCGCGAGCTGTGTCCTCGAACCGGGCCAGCTCGAGCTTGTCGCAGGAGTGCATGCGGTCGACCGGCTCGGCACCGGCCGAGGGGGCGAGCAGCGCGCGGCGAGTGCCGCGCACAGGAGCGCTCGCCTTGCTGCCGTGAATCCGTTCATGGGCCTTTCGTTGGGCCTCTGACCTTTCCACGGCCGGGCTCCATCCAGCCGTCGCTGCGTAGTTCCAGACCGGAGCCAGGATATGCCAGGCCGGCGGCCCGGCGCCACCTCGGAGCGCTCTAGTAGTTGTGAACGGGCCTGTGGTGCTCGGCCCGCAGCGCCGCCAGCACGCCGCGCCGGCCCTGTGCGTCGAGCGCGTCGTACATGCCCTTCACGCGCTCGAACACCTCGTTGGCGACCTCTTGAGCCTGCTCGCGCGTGGGGTGCTCGACCTGCTGATAGGTGATCGGCTCTCCGTAGTGGACCGTGACCTTCGGCGAGAGCCGGCCGCGCTTCGCCTCGCGCAGGTGCTGCGATCCGTGGATCGCGATCGGGATCACCGGCACGCCGGACTCCAGCACCAGGCGCCCGAGGCCCGGCTTCGGCTCGCCGAGTCGCTTCGAGCGCGAGCGCCCGCCCTCCGCGTACATCAGCACGGTCCCGCCGCGGTCCAGGATCGAGTGCGCGGTGATGAACGCCTCCTCGTCCTTCTGGCCCCGGCGCACGGGGAAGGTGCCGCCGTGCGTGAGGATGAAGTCGAGCAGCGGCGGCCTGAAGAGCTGCGACTTCGCCATGAACTGGACCTCGCGGCGCAGGAGCACCGCGATGAAGAAGTGGTCGAAGAAGCTGAAGTGGTTGGGAGCGAGGATCACCGGACCCTGCGCCGGCACGATGTCGACGCCGATCGCGCGAAACCGGTAGAAGACGAGCAGCGGGATGGTCAGGACGACGCGCGCGAGCCGGTAGACCCAGTCGGGCCGCCTCGTGCGGGTGCGCCCGTGATACTTGGTGAAGAACTCCTCCGGGCGCGGGTCGATGTAGACCTGGGACTTCATCGGTGCCGGTTGCTACCCCCGCCGCGAGGCCCAGTTACACCGGGCGGGCCCAGTCGCGCGAGCGCTCGCACCGCCCGCCGCCACTGCTCCAGCAGCGACTGCCGCTCGTCGTCGCCCATGCGCGGCTCGTACCGGGCCGCCTCTCGCCAGAGCCCCGAGACCTGTTCCAGCGTCCAGGCGCCGGCTCCCACGCCCGGCCAGGTACGCGGCCCCCAGCGCGGTGGTCTCGGCCACCTCCGGCACGATCACGGGCCGGCCCAGCACGTCGGCCTGGAACTGCATGAGCCACGCGTTCGCGGTCGCGCCGCCGTCGGCGCGCAGCTCGGCGAGGCGCTCGCCGGACGCCGCCTCCATCGCCTCCACTGCGTCGGCCGTCTGGTAGGCGATCGCCTCGAGCGCCGCGCGGGCGAGGTGCTCCCGCCCGGTACCGCGGGTCAGGCCCACGATCGTGCCGCGCGCGTACGGATCCCAGTGAGGCGAGCCGAGGCCGGTCAACGCCGGCACGAAGTAGACGCCGTCGTTCGACTCGAGTGCGGCCGCCATGCGCTCGGTCTCGTCCGCGGCGGCGATCAGCCCCAGCCCGTCGCGCAGCCATTGCACGGCCGCCCCCGTCACGAACACGCTCGCCTCGAGGGCGTAGTCGGTGCGGTCCTGGAGGCCCCAGGCGACGGTCGTCAGCAGGCCTTCGGACACGGGCGGCGGCGTGCGGCCCGCGTTCATCAGCACGAAGCTGCCGGTCCCGTACGTGTTCTTGCCGAGTCCCGGGGCGATGCAGGCCTGCCCGAACAGCGCCGCCTGCTGATCGCCCGCGATCCCCGCCACCGGCACCGACGGCGCCGAAGAAGGCGTCCGGGAGCGTCTCGCCGTACGGCTCCGCCGACGTGGCGACCTCCGGCAGCTGATCGCCGCGCACGCCGAACAGCTCGCACAGCTCCGGGTCCCAATCGAGCTCGTGGATGTCGAAGAGAAGCGTCCGCGAGGCGTTCGTGCAGTCGGTCACCGCTCGCCCCGTGAGCTTGAACGTGAGCCAGGCATCGATCGTGCCGAAGCAGCAGTCGCGGTCACGCAAGCCCGTCGACGTTTCGCAGCATCCACTCGACCTTGGTGGCGGAGAAGTACGCGTCGATCACGAGCCCTGTCACGCTCGCGCACCCGCGGCTCGTGCCCCTGCTTGCCGAAGCTCCTCGCAGCGCGCCGCGGTCCTGCGGTCCTGCCACACGATCGCCCGGTGAAGCGGCCGCCCCGTCCGCCGGTCCCAGCAGACGACGGTCTCGCGCTGGTTGGTGATCCCGATCGCCTGCAGGTCAGCCGGCTCCACGCCGGCCGCGGCGATCGCATCCTTCGCAACTGCCATCGAGACCTCCCAGATCTCCTCGGCGTCGTGCTCCACCCATCCGGGCTGGGGAAAGTGCTGCTGGAACTCCCGGTAGGCGCGGCCGACCAGCCGCGCGGCCTCGTCGAAGACGAGACAGGTGGTGCCGGTCGTTCCCTGGTCGATGGCGAGGATCAACGCGGCGTGAAGTTACCAGCGCGCCGCGTGAGCTCACTCGCCAGAATGCGCGCCGATGTCAGACCAGCCGAACAATCTGACCTGCCCGAAGTGCGAGAGCCCGATGCGAAGCTACGAGCGCAGCGGGATCGTGATCGACCAGTGCACCGGCTGCCGCGGCGTGTTCCTCGACCGGGGCGAGCTGGAGCGCCTGGTCGACGCCGAGAGCGCCTATTACGGCGATGACGGCACCAAGCCGGACTCGCGGCAGGAGCGCGGTCGGGAAGAGCCGGGGCGCTCCGCCGAAAAAGAAGAAGAAGCGCGAGTTCCTGTCGGACTTCCTCGACTTCGGCTAAGAGGCCGTTCCTCGAGGACCGCCGGCGCCACCGCCGCGAGGCATACGTCCGCGCGAAATGAAGCAGCTGGCGCCCGCGATGCGCGAAGCCGGCCGCCGAGCGCGTCGTCGCCCGATGCTCCAGGTCGATCTCGATCTCGCGCAGGCGCAGCCCCGCCCGCAAAGCGTCGACCGTCATGCCGGTCTCCATCCCGAAGCCGTCGGCGAACGGCAGCAGGCGCGCGAGCGAGGAGCCCCGCATCGCCCGCTGGCCCGAGATGGGGGCCTTGGTCTCGACGCCGGTGAGATCGCGGATCGCCCAGCGGGCGAATCCGACCGCGATCCCGAAGCCTCCCCCGAGCCTGCGCGAGAACGCGGCCACGGCGAGATCGCACTGATCGTCCTCCACCGCTTGCACCAGCGCCGTGAGGCCCGCCGCCGAAGCACCGAGGTCGCCGTCGCAGAGCAGGAAGATGTCGTTCGCGGCACCCGGCGAGGCCAGCGCCACGCGTGCGGCGGTGGTGGCCGAGCGCCCCTTCCCCTTGCTTCGTGCCTCGGTGGTCACGATCTCGGCCCCGGCGCGTTCGGCGAGCGCCGCAGTGGCATCCCGAGACCCGCTCTCGGCCAGCACGATTCGCGCTCCGGGGAACGCCACTCGCAGCGCGCCGATCGTCTCCTGGATCCGCTCGGCCTCGTCGCGCGCGGTCACGATCACGGTCACGGATTCGGGCGCCACGGCGGGTATTCTGGCGCGGACCGCGACCCCCCAACGCGACAGGAGGCCAGCTTGGCCGCAATCGAGGCACACATAACCGGCACGGTTTGGAAGATCGAGGTGTCGCCCGGCGACTCGGTGGACGAAGGGGACACCGTCGTGATCCTCGAGTCGATGAAGATGGAGATGCCGGTCGAGGCCGAGGAGCCTGGTGTCGTGAAGGAGATCAACGTCGAGGAGGGCCAGGCGGTGAGCGAGGGCGACACGCTTGTAACGCTCGAATGAACGGAGCACCTGAGGAGCGCGCCTCGGGGAAGCTGGTGCTGGATCGCCCGGCCGAGGCGGTCGCGCGCATCACGATCCGAAACCCGTCCAAGCGGAACGCGCTCGACCACGAGATCCTCGACGGGATCGCGACGGCTGATGGCGGAGCTCGACGAGGGGATCTCCACGCGCTGCGTGATCCTCACCGGTAGCGAGGGCATGTTCTCCGCCGGCTACGACATCGGCGACATCCCGGACGAGGTCTTCGCGGAAGAGGCCGAGCGGCTGGTCGCCCATCCGTTCAGCCGCGCTATCGAAGCGGTCCAGGCATTCCCCTTCCCCACGCTGGCGGCGATCAACGGCCATGCGCTCGGCGGCGGCCTCGAGCTCGCGCTCACCTGCGACCTGCGGCTCGCCGCCGCCGGCGTGAAGCTGGGGATGCCGCCCGCGAAGCTCGGCCTGATCTACAGCCACACCGGGCTGCAGAAGTTCATCGACGCGGTCGGGCCCGCGCGTACGCGTGAGCTGTTCTTCACCGGTCGCAACGTGGACGCCGGGCGCGCGGAGCAGATCGGCCTCGTGCACGAAGTCGCCCAGGCCGACTCGCTGGACGAGACCGCGGTCGCGCTGGCCGCCGAAATCGCCGGGAATGCCCCTGTGTCGCTGCGCGGGAACAAGGAGATGATCGACCGGCTGGTCGGGTTCGAGCGGCTGTCCGACGAGGAGGAAGAGGCCGCCATCGCCCTCCGGTTATCCTCGTTCAAGACGGCTGACTTCCGCGAAGGCGTGCGTGCCTTTGGCGAGAAGCGAAAGCCCCGCTGGCAGGGGCGCTAGGCCGCCCGGCCCGCGCTGTCCCCCGCGACAACAGAAAGGTTCGACGATGGAGAGCTCGGCGATCGTCACCGCCACCGACCTGCACAAGATCTACGGCCACGGGGAGACCGCCGTCCACGCCCTGGACGGAGTCACGATCAGCTTCATGCGTGGTCAGTACAGCGCGATCATGGGACCGTCGGGATCCGGCAAGTCGACGCTCATGCACTGCCTCGCCGGCCTCGACCGGCCCACGTCCGGCTCCGTCGAGATCGACGGACTCGAGCTCACGGCACTCGACGACAAGCGGCTGACCGATCTGCGGCGCGAGAAGATCGGCTTCATCTTCCAGGCCTTCAACCTGCTGCCGGTCCTGACCGCGGAGGAGAACGTGACCCTGCCGCTGACGATCGCCGGCCGCGACGTCGACCAGGCGTGGGTCGACACGCTGCTCGAGAACGTTGGGCTGACCGACCGGCGCACGCACCGGCCTTCCGAGCTCTCGGGCGGCCAGCAGCAGCGCGTCGCGATCGCGCGCGCGCTCGTCACGCGGCCGGCCGTGGTGTTCGCGGACGAGCCCACCGGGAACCTCGACTCCAAGGCGAGCGAGGAGGTCCTGAGACTGCTTCGCAACGCCGTCGACGAGTTCGGTCAGACCGTCGTGATGGTCACCCACGACGCCGACGCCGCGGCGGTCGGCGACCGCCTGGTCGTGCTGCGCGACGGGCGCATCTGTCACGACGCCGCATCCGGATCGAGTCAGCAGGTGCATGAGCTGATGCGGACCGCCGGCGCCGATGCGCCGGCCCGCCGCTGATGACGGCAGTCACGCTGCGCGGCCTCATGGCGCGCAAGGCACGCGCGCTCCTGACCGGGCTCGCGGTGCTGCTGGGCGTCGCGATGATCTCCGGCACCTACATCTTCACGGACACGATCAACAGCTCGTTCGACAAGATCTTCAAGAACGCGAACGAGGGCGTGGACGTGGTGGTCAGCGGCCGCTCCGAGTTCGACACCCAGAGCGGCCCGGTGACTCAGGAGGTCCCCGACTCGCTCGTGCGCCGCGTCCGAGCCGTCCCGGGTGTCCTGACCGCGGCAGGTAGCGTCGAGGACTTCGCCTCCATCTTCAAGGCCAACGGCGACCAGGTGAAGACGCAGGGCGCGCCGCCGCTGCTCTTCTCGCGCCCACCCGCGCGATTCGACCCGCTCGAGTACGTGGAGGGCGGGCCGCCCGCGAATGCGACGCAGGTCGCGATCAACCAGGGCACGGCGGACGACGAGGACCTGAAGATCGGGGACCGGATCTCGCTGGTCGGCCGCACCGGCAGGCGTTCCTACACGATCTCGGGGCTTGCCAAGTTCGGTGACGTCTCCTCGCTCGGAGGCGCCACGGTGGCGGTCGTCACGCTGCCGCAGGCGCAGCTCCTTGCCGGTCAGCCGCACCGGGTCGACTCGATCCAGGTGGCCGCAGAGCCCGGCGTCACCCCGACGGCGCTCGCGGATCGCCTGAACCGGGTCCTGCCGAACACGGTCGAGGCGAAGACCGGTCGAGCAGGCCGCCACGGACGCCTCCGACTCGGTCAGGAACAGCCTCGGATTCCTGAACACGCTGCTGCTCGTGTTCGCTGGGATCGCGATCTTCGTGGGCGCCTTCATCATCTTCAACACTTTCTCGATCACGGTCGCGCAGCGCACGAGAGAGTTCGCGCTGCTGCGCACGATGGGGGCCTCGCGCGGCCAGGTACTGCGCTCCGTGATGCTCGAGGCGCTGATCGTGGGGCTCGTCGCCTCGTTGCTCGGCCTGTTGGTCGGGGTGGGCGCCGCCAAGGGCCTCAACGAGCTGTTCAAGAGCTTCGGGGCCGATCTCCCGCAGGAGGGCTTGACGTTCAAAGCTCGCACGGCGATCGTCGGCTTGCTCGTCGGGACGCTCGTGACCATGGTCGCGAGCCTTGCCCCGGCGCGCCGCGCGACCCGCGTGCCGCCGCTGGCCGCGATGCGCGAGGAGGCCGCGCAGGCACAGCCTCCCGGCCGGCGCCGCAGGGTCCTCTCATGGGTGCTGCTGTTGATCGGCGCGGCGGGAATCCTGTTCGCGCTCTTCGGCGGCGCGCCCGCCGGGCAGGCGCTCGGCGTGCTGGGTCTCGGCGCGGTGGCGCTGTTCATCGCCGTCGCCCTGCTGAGCCCGCGCGTCGTCCCGCCGATCGCGGCGCTGGTCGGCTATCCGCTCGAACGGCTCCGCGGAGTCGCCGGACGGCTCGCGCGCGAGAACTCGATCCGCAACCCGAGCCGCACGGCCGTGACCGCTGCATCGCTGATGATCGGCCTCGCGCTGGTGACCTTCGTGTCGATCCTGGCGGCCGGGCGCCAAGTCGTCGATCGACGACACCGTGAAGAACCGCATGAAGGCGCAGCTCGTCGTAGTCAACAACGACGGCAACTTCAGCCCGATCAGCGAGGACTCGGCGCGCGCGATCGCGCGCGTGCCGGGCGTAGCGGTGGTGTCGCCCGTGAAGGGGCCGGAGGCGGAGGTCGAGGGCGCTTCCGGCAAGCCGTTCGGCAGTGGAGTCGACCCCCGCACGATCGATCGGGTGTGGGATACGGAGATCGACGAGGGGCCGCCCAACCTGCTGGCGACCTTGGGACCCGGCGAGGTCGCGCTCAAGAAGGACTTCGCGGACAGCAACTCCTTCGACGTCGGCGACACGGTGCACATGACAACGCCCATCGGCGACAAGCTCGACCTTCGCGTGATCGGCATCTTCGAGGACAAGGGCGGCGTGCTCGGTGACTTCATCCTTCCCAACCAGGTCGTGACCAGGGCGTTCGCGCTGCGTGACGACGTGCTGCAGTTCATAGCCGTGCGGCCCGGCGCCGACGTCAATACCGTTCAAGACCGCGTGGCGCGCGTGCTGGAAGCTCGCTTCCCCGTCGAGGAGGTTCAGGACCAGGACGAGTTCAAGAACTCGATCACCGGGCGGGTGAACCAGTTCCTGACGCTGATCTATCTCCTGCTCTCCCTCTCTGTGATCATCTCCCTGTTCGGGATCGTGAACACGCTCGTGCTGTCGATCCACGAGCGCACCCGCGAGATCGGCATGATGCGCGCGATCGGCACGTCGCGCCGCCTGATCCGGCGGATCGTGCGCTACGAGTCGGTGATCACCGCCCTGATCGGCGCCGCCCTCGGGCTGGTGCTCGGCCTGATCCTCGGCGTCGTGACCACTGTCGCCCTCTCCGACGAGGGGTTCATCCTGTCGATCCCGGTCGCCAGCCTGTTCGTGTTCGCCCTGCTCGCGATCGTCGCGGGCGTGCTGGCCGCGATCCCGCCGGCGCGGCGTGCCTCGCGCCTCGACGTGCTGGACGCGCTGGCCTACGAGTAGCCCGAACCCGGCGGCGGCTGCCGTCCGGGCGCCTGCCTACGCTGGCGCCGAATGCCCTCCCTGATCACCTTCGAGGAGGCGCGTCGAGCTCGCCGAGCTCACGCGACCACGCGGACATCGAGCGGCTCGTCGAGCTCGCCTGGCAGGTGCGGCAGGACAACTTCGGCGAGTCGACCGACATGTGCTCGCTGGTGAACGCGAAGAGCGGCGGCTGCGCAGAGGACTGCGGCTTCTGCGCGCAGTCGAAGTACGCGGACGCCGAGACGCCGATGCACGCGATGATGGAGCCGGACCAGATCCTCGAGCACGCGCGGGCGGCCGAGGCCGCCGGCGCACACCGCTTCTGCATGGTCACCCAGGGCCAGGGCCTCTCGAAGCGCGACTTCGAGAAGGTGCTCGAGGGCGCGCGGCTCGTCGCCGAGCACACGAACCTCAAGCGCTGCGCCTCGATCGGCCACATGTCGCCCGACCGCGCGCGCGAGCTCAAGGACGCGGGCATCCAGCGCGTGCACCACAACGTCGAGACCGCGCGCAGCTACTACGACGAGGTCTCGACGACGGTCCGCTACGAGGGCCGCATCCGCACGATCCAGGCGGTGCGCGAGGCCGGGCTGGAGACCTGCGTCGGCGGCATCCTCAACCTCGGCGAGTCGCCGCGCCAGCGGATCGAGATGGCCTTCGAGCTGGCGGAGCTCGACCCCACCAGCGTGCCGATCAACCTGCTCGAACCCGCGCCCCGGGACCAAGTTCGGCGACCGCGAGCTGATCGACCCCTGGGACGCGGTCAAGTTCATCGCGATCTTCCGCCTGATCCTGCCGGCGGCCCTGTTCCGGCTCTGCGGCGGCCGCGTCGAGAACCTCGGAGACCTGCAGCCGCTGGCCGTCAAGGCCGGCCTGAACGGCGTCATGATGGGCAACTTCCTCACGACGCTCGGCTCCGAGCCCGAGGACGACCGCGCGATGTTCGAGGAGCTCGGCCTGAACGTCGCCCGCCAGGACGACAACGGCGCCAACCCGCGGCCCGACAACCGCTCCGGCTGGCTCGACGGCGAGCCGCCGGAGACGCCGATCGACGACTTCGTCGACCGCCAGGACGAGGCGAACTTCTGGAATCCCGCCACCCAGCTGCGCCTGCGCAGCAAGAGCAAGCCGCCCGCCTATCCGACGCGGTCCCCGGAGGACGACGCACAGGCTGTCGCCGACGCGGCCGGCTGGGGCGACTGACGAATACTCTGGCCCGCGCCGATGAGCGAGATGGGCCAGCGCCTCGAGGAGCTTCGAGACCGGGGCCTCTACCGCCGGATGAGGATGGTCTCCGGTCCACAGGGACCGCGGGTGCTGCTCGACGGCCGGCGCGTCCTGCTGCTCTGCTCGAACAACTACCTCGGCTTCGCCGACCACCCGCGCGTGCGCGACGGCCGCGGCGGAGGCGGCGATGCGCTACGGCGTCGGCGCGGGCGCCTCGCGGCTGGTCTCGGGCAACATGACGCTTGCACCGGCGGCTCGAGGAGCGGCTCGCCGACTTCAAGGGCACGGAGCGCTGTGTGCTGTTCGGCTCGGGCTACCTCGCCAACACGGGCGTGATCTCGGCGCTCGCGCGGGAGGGCGACGTCGTCTTCTCCGACGCGCTCAACCACGCGAGCATCATCGACGGCTGCCGCCTGGCGCGCGCCGAGACGTTCGTCTACGACCACCTCGACACCGAGCACCTCGAATGGGGCCTGCACGAAGCGCGCGGCCGCGGCAGCCTGATCGTCACCGACGGCGTCTTCTCGATGGACGGCGACGTCGCGCCGCTCGCGGAGATCGTCGAGCTGGCCCGCCGCTACGACGCGCGCGTGATGGTGGACGAGGCGCACGCGACCGGCGCGCTCGGGCCGGGCGGCCGGGGCAGCGTCGCGGCCGCGGGGCTCGAGGGAGAGGTCGACGTGATCGTCGGCACGCTCGGCAAGGCGCTCGGCGGCTATGGCGCCTATGCCTGCTGCGACGCGGAGACGGCGAGCTACCTCGTCAACACCGCGCGCACGCTGATCTTCTCGACCGGGCCGCCCCCGCCCTCCGTCGCCGCGGCGCTGGCGGCGCTGGAGCTGCTGCGCTCGGAGCCCCGCCAGGTCGAGCGCCTGCGGCGCAACGCGCGCGTGCTTCGCGACACGCTCGCCGAGGAGGGCTTCAGCCTGCCGGCCGGCGAGACGCAGATCGTGCCGCTGGTGCGTCGGCGACCCGGAGCTGGCGCTCGACGTCTGCGAGCGCGCCCTCGCCGGGGTGTGTTCGCGCAGGCGATCCGGCCGCCCACCGTGCCGGCGGGCACGGCGCGGCTGCGGCTCGCCGCGATGGCCACCCACACGCCCGGCGGAGCTCGCTGGGCGGCGCAGCAGCTCGCGGCGGCGGCGAGCGAGGCCGGCGCGGAGCCGGGCCGGCTCGAGCCCGGTGCGGGCGAGCTCTTCCTGTACGACGCGCGAGCTCGACGAGCCCGCGTTCGAGCGCGCCGCTTGATCGCCGCACGCACGATGCGATGCCGGTCACCGTAGCGCCGGGCGCTCTTCGTCACGGGCACCGGCACCGAGGTCGGCAAGACCGTCGTCGCGTGCGCCATCGCCGCCACGCTGGCCGCGCGCGGCGAGCGGGTGGCCATCTTCAAGCCGGCCGTCACCGGCCTCGCGGAGCTGCACGACGTGCTGCCCGACCACGAGCTCCTGCCGCGATCGGCCCACTCGCCGCAGACCGCCGAGGCAGTCTCGCCCTACCGCTTCGGGCCCGCGCGTCTCACCGCACCTGGCGGCCGAGCTCGTCGGCATCGAGATCGCGCCGGCCGCACCTGCGTGGCGGGAGCCGAGGCCGCCGCAGCGAACGCGGACGTGCTGGTGGTCGAGGGCGTCGGCGGGCTGCTCGTCCCGCTGTCCAGCAGCTACCTCGTGCGCGACTTCGCGGTCGAGCTCGGCCTGCCGCTGGTGATCGCCGCGCGCCCCGGCCTCGGCACGATCAACCACACGCTGATGACGATCGCGTGCGCTCGGGCGGTGGGGCTCGAGGTGGCGGCGGTGGTGTTCACCCCCTGGAGCCGCTTCCCGCCCGCTGCCGAACGCTCGAACAGACGCACGATCGAGTCGCTCGGCGAGGTCGAGACCTTTGGGCTCCCCCGCGTCGAGATCGCATACGGCGTGGGCCCCGTACGCGCAATCCCCGCCGAGCGATGGGTCGGCGAACCGGCCGGGTTGGAAGAAAAGTTGCAGCCGATCCCGGAGACTTGACAGCCTCCGGCACGCTTGCATAGTTCGCGCGGCAGGCTTGTCGAGTTCCTCGGCAGGGGTTCAAGCTTGTGTCGCGCCAGCGACGACAGGCATCTCAAACGGGGGAGGCCGTATGAAGAAAGCGCTTTTCGCCTTCGCTGTAGTCGCGATCGCCATGCTCTCATTGGCGACCACGGCCGCCGCGAGCGGTACGCAGACCTGTGACGGGACGTTTACAGGGGCGACATTCGACAGCATCGTGGTGCCGAACGATGGCGTCTGCATCCTGGTCGACTCGCAGGTGAACGGCAACGTGATCGTCAAGCGGGGCGCCTATTTCGAGTCCAACAACTCGGACACCTCAGGTGGCATCACCTCGCTGCTCGGGGACACGGTGTTCATCCACGACGGGTCGACCGTCGGCGGCAGCATCACGACCCTTTTGACGGACAACGTGTTCCTGTTCGACAGCTCGATCGGCGGGTCGGCGAACGTGCTCGGCACGCCCGCATCCAGGGCCGGCAGGGTGAACGTCTGCGGCATGACCGTGGGGAGGGACATCAACGTGCTGTTCAGCGGCACCGACATCCTGGTCGGCGCTCCACTCGCGGTCGGCTGCGCCGGCAACTCGGCCCGGAGCGCCACGGTGGCGGCCAACTTCGTGGACGTGGAGCTGGTCGTCAGCGGCAACACGATCGAGAGGCAGCTCGAGGTCAGCTTCAACAAGGGCCCGGCTGAAAAGTCCGTCGAGGGCAACATCGGTACGGCGGCGAACAGCTCGATCGACTGCAGGCTGAACACCCAGCCGTTTACCGCCGCGGCGAACCTGTTCGCCCGCGCCGGAAGGTCAGTGCGCCGGTCCGTAGGACCCCGCTCGACCGAACCGGAAATGACCGAAGGGCTCGCCACCGGCGAGCCCTTCAAATTCAGGTGTACAGGCCGCCGTTCGGGCTCACGACCTGGCCGGTGGTGTAGCCCGCCTCGTCGGAGCAGAGATGCAGCGCCAGCGCGGCGATGTGCTCGGGCTCGCCCATCGTGCCCGCCGGCACCTGCGCGAGCAGGAGCGGCAGCAGGCGCGGGTCGATCTCCTCGGTGCACCATCGGCGTACGGATCCAGCCCGGTGCGATCGCGTTCACGCGGATGCCCGACCCGATCACCTCCCGCGCGACGCTCTTCGTGAACCCGATCAGCGCACCCTTGGCCGCCGAGTAGTCGGGCGCGCCCGGGAGGCCCTGGAGCGCCGCCACCGAAGACATGTTCACGATCGCCCCCCGCCCGTGCTGCTCCATCGTCTTGAGCGCCTCGCGCGTGCAGTGGAAAGCGCCGTAGAGGTGCACCCTGATCATGCGGTCCCAAAGCTCATCGGACAGAGAAGCTGGTGGTGCCGAGGGACTGCCGCTCGCCGCCGCTCAGGGCGCCCTCGATCTCGGCCAGCATCCGGTCCTGCGCCGCCTGGTCGCGGCGGGCGATGCCGGCGTTGTTCACGAGCACCTCGACCGGGCCCAGATCGCCGTCGAGCGCAGCGAAGGTCTCACGAACCGCCGCCGGGTCGGCCACGTCGCACGCGTAGCCCCGCGCCTCTCCGTCACAGCTCTCAGCCACCTGCCTCGCCGCCGGCTCCTTGATGTCGAGCACCGCGACGCGCCCGCCCTCCCGCGCGAAGGCGCTGCACATGGCCTCGCCGAGCCCAGAGCCGCCACCCGTCACGACCACGACCCGTCCGTCGAAGCGCCTGCGCCCGTCTGCTGCCACGGGGTGACCCTAGTCGCCCGACGGCCGCGTAGTCCACGATCGACCTGTCCACGAGCCACTCGACCGGGGCGCGGTCGTCCGTGTAGACCGGCCCGCCCGTCAGCGGGGGCGCCAGCCGCGCGGCGGACGCGCGCGCCACCGGCGTAAGCGCGGCCGGCAGGCGGCCGGCGGCATCCACGAGCCTCGGCCGGGAGAGGCTCTGCGAGGCGACGAGCAGCGTGTTCGTGTCCTCTACGGGGTCACGCGCGACGCTCGGGAAGGCGGTCCTCATGGTCGCCGTGAGGGCCTTCTCGAGCTTGTCCTGGCCCTCGGGGTGGCCGACGTTCACGACCACCGAGCCGCCGGGGCGGAGCCTGTCGCGGGCGAGCGCGAAGAACTCGCGCGTGGTGAGGTAGAAGGGGATGTACGGCTGGCGGTAGACGTCCACGAAGATCGAGTCGTAGCCGCCCTCGCTTCGCCGCAGGAACGGGCGTGCATCCTCGTGGTGGACGGTCATGCGTGGGTTGCGCAGGTCGAACCAGCGACGTCCGAGTCGCGTGAGCTCGCTGTCGATCTCGACCGCGTCGACGCTCGCGCCGGGGAAGAAGTGGCCCATCGCGCGGGCCGTCGTGCCCGCGGCGTTGCCGAGGATCGCGACCTTGCCCGGCGCCCGCTCGCGGGCCGCGAACGGGCAGCACCAGGAAACCGTCCCAGTAGTCACCCGTGAGGAAGGAGCCGGGGCGATACAGAGAGTGGACCGCCTGCCCCTCGTTGAGCTCGAGCTTCCGCTCTCCGTCCGGATCCTCGACCACGCGCGCGTACTGATGACGGGTCTCGGCCTCCTCGAGCACGCGCGCGTCCTCGCTGCCCTTGATCGTGCCGACGGGCAGTGCCGCCAGCAGGAGAATCGTGGCCGGCACCGCCACCGCCAACCTCCGCCGCACCCCGCCGACGGCGACCACGGCGCAGAGCAGCCCGAAGAAGATGAAGGTGCGCCGCGTCCCGATGAGCGGGATCAGGGCCAGCGCCGAGGCGAAGGTGCCGGCCAGGCTGCCGGCGGTCGAGATCGCGTACATGCGGCCCGCGACCGACCCGCTCTCCTCCACGGTGCTCACGGCGAGCCGGACCGCGTAAGGGGACACCGCCCCGAGCAGCACCACCGGGGGACCGATCAGGACCGTCACGGCCAGCAGCGATCCGATGAAGGCGCCGGCGGACAGGTCGTCGAGCGCCTTCACGGACACGTCGAGGAAGGGATCCGCCGCGAAGGGCACGACCGCGACCGCGAGCGCGGCGATCAGGACGAGCGCGCAGAGGCCTTCCTTGACCGGATGCCGGTCCGCGAACCGGCCGCCGAGCCAGTAGCCCACCGACAGCGACACGAGCACGATCCCGATCGTGTTCGCCCACACGATCGTGGACGCGCCGAAGAACGGCGCGAGCAGCCGCGCAGCCGCGATCTCCGCGCCGAGCGACGCTGCGCCGACGGCGAAGACGAGGAGCCCAAGAGGAGGAAAGTCGCGCACGGGTTCCGACCTTTGGCGAGGCTACCATCGCGCGGATGCCGACCCGCCATGCCGAGTCCCACGTCTGGCACCCCTTCACCCAGATGCAGGAGTGGCCGGGCGAGCGCGCGCCCATGATCGTCTCGGGCGACGGGGAGTTCCTCGTGGACGCGAACGGCCGGCGCTACATCGACGGGATCTCGTCTCTGTGGTGCAACGTCCACGGTCACCGGCATCCGCGGATCGACCGCGCCGTTCGGGACCAGCTCGACCGGGTCGCGCACTCGACGATGCTCGGGCTCTCGCACCCAGGCGCCGAGGAGCTGGCCCGCCGCCTGGTGGCGATCGCTCCCGGCGCGAGCGCGCCCACGCCCGGGCCGCTTACCCGGGTCTTCTACTCCGACAGCGGCTCGACCGCCGTCGAGGTGGCGCTCAAGATGGCCTACCAGTACTGGCAGCAGGCGCCGGATCCCCGGCCCGGGCGCACCACGTTCGTGCGCCTCGAGAACGCCTACCACGGCGACACCGTGGGCGCCGTGTCGGTGGGCGGCATCGAGCTCTTCCACTCGGTTTACGGGCCGCTCCTGTTCGGCGCCCTCGAGGTGCCGGCCGGCGACGCGGTCGCGCTCGACCGGGTGCTCGCGGGATCGGCCGGCAAGATCGCGGCAGTCGTGATGGAGCCCCTCGTGCAGGGTGCCGCCGGGATGCTGCTGCAGCCGCCCGGCTATCTCCGGGCGGTGAAGGAGCTGTGCGACGCGCACGACGTCTTCCTGATCTGCGACGAGGTCGCGACGGGCTTCGGGCGGACCGGAACGATGTTCGCGTGCGAGCAGGAGGAGGTCGTGCCGGACTTCCTGTGTCTCGCGAAGGGTCTCAGCGGGGGCTATCTGCCGCTGGCGGCGACCCTTACGACCGACCGTGTCTACGAGGGCTTCCTGGGCGACTTCGACGACTTCCGGACGTTCTTCCACGGCCACACCTACACGGGCAACCCGCTCGCCTGCGCGGCCGCGCTCGCGACGCTGGACGTGTTCGAGGAGGAGCGCACGCTCGAGCGTCTCGCATCGAAGATCGATCTGCTGGAGCAGCTGCTGAACGACCTGGTCGCGCCGCTGGACCACGTCGCCGAGGTCCGCCGCTGCGGCTTCATGTGCGCGATCGAGCTGGCCGCCGACCCCCGCAGTGGCAAGAGCTACGACGCGGCACTGCGCATGGGGCACGCGGTGGCGGTGGCCGCCCGCGCGCGCGGAGCGATCGTGCGGCCGCTCGGCGACGCGGTGGTCCTGATGCCACCCCTCTCGATCGCTCCCGACGTGCTCGAGGAGCTCGTCGAGATCACGTCGGACTCGATCGCAACGGCGACCGGCCAGGCGGTCGAGATGCTCGCCGCCTGACCGGTTCCCGCCGGGGGGAGGAGTTCTCTAGGCCGCGTGAGCGAGGTCGACCTGCGCCGGCTCGAGCGCCAGGTCGAGGACCTCTTCCACCGTCATCACGGGGTGGAAGGTCATCTGCTCACGGACTTCCTCGGGGACGTCGTCGAGGTCACCGCGGTTGCGCTCGGGCAGGACCACGTCGGTCAGCCCGGCCGCGTGGGCGGCCAGCACCTTCTGCTTGAGGCCGCCGATCGGCAGCACCCGTCCCTGAAGCGTGACCTCGCCCGTCATGCCCACGTTGTGCCTCACCGGGCGACCCGTCAGCAGCGACGCGAGCGCGGTCGTCATCGTGACGCCGGCGCTCGGGCCGTCCTTCGGGATCGCGCCCGCCGGCACGTGCAGGTGGAACTCGCGGTGATCGAAGCGGTCCTCCGTGATCCCGAGCCCATCGCCGTGGCCACGGACGTAGGAGAGCGCGATCCGCGCCGACTCCTTCATCACGTCGCCCAGCTGGCCGGTCAGCACGAAGCCCTCCTTGCCCGGCATCGAGGTTGCCTCGATGAAGAGCACGTCGCCGCCTGCGCCGGTCACGGACAGCCCGGTCGCGACTCCCGGGACCGCGGTCCGCTCGACCGCCTCCTGGAAGAAGCGCTGACGTCCGAGACCCTCGCGCACCGCGGCGAGGTCGATCACGACCGGCGCCTCGGCCTGGCCTGCGGCCAGCTTCGTCGCGGTCTTGCGGAGCAGCTTGCCGAGCTCCCGCTCGAGGTTGCGGACACCCGCCTCGCGCGTGTACTCGACGATCACGTTCCGGAGGATGTCCTGCGGCACCTCGACCTCGGCCTCGTGGAGCCCGTTGCGCTCCAGCTGGCGCGGGAGCAGGTAGCCGCGTGCAATCGCCACCTTCTCCTCGGTCGTGTAGCCGTCGAACCGCACTATCTCCATGCGGTCGAGCAGCGGCCCGGGGATGGTCTCCATCATGTTCGCGGTCGCGATGAACAGGACCTCCGACAGGTCGAGCTCGACGTCGAGGTAGTGGTCACGGAACGAGTGGTTCTGTGCCGGGTCCAGCACCTCGAGCAGCGCCGACGAGGGGTCACCCCGCCAGTCGGCACCCACCTTGTCGACCTCGTCCAGCAGGATCACCGGGTTCATCGTGCCGGCGTCGCGAAGAGCACGGACGAGCCGGCCCGGAAGCGCGCCGATGTATGTCCGCCGGTGACCGCGGATCTCGGCCTCGTCGCGGATGCCGCCGAGCGACATGCGCACGAACTCGCGGCCGGTCGCCTTCGCGATCGACTCGCCGATCGAGGTCTTGCCGGTGCCGGGCGGTCCCACGAGGGTCAGGATCGCGCCCGCGGCGCGTCCCTCCTCCTTCATGCCCCGCTCACGGCGCAGCTTGCGCACCGCGATGTATTCCGTGATCCGGTCCTTGACGTCTTCGAGCCCTGCGTGGTCGGAGTCCAGGACCTCGCGGGCGTGCACCGGGTCGAGCCGCTCCTCCGAGCGCTTCGACCACGGCAGCGCCACCAGCCAGTCCAGGTACGTGCGGATCATCGAGGACTCCCCTGAGGAGTCGCCCATCCGCTCCAGCCGCCCGAGCTCCTTCTCGGCCTGCTCGCGCACGGCCTCCGGCATGCCGGCCTCTTCGATCTTGGTGCGGTACTCGTCCACGACCGAACCCTCGTCCTCGCCGAGCTCCTTGCGGATCGACTCCATCTGCTTGCGCAGGAAGTACTCACGCTGCTGCTGCTCGGCGCCCGACTGGACGTCGTCGCGGATGCGCACGCGGACCTGAAGCTCCGCGAGCCGCTCCCGCTGCAGCTCCAGGGCCTTCTCGAGTCGCTCGGTGACATCGAGCGTCTCGAGCAGCT
Organism: uncultured Solirubrobacterales bacterium; assembly: GCA_963759145.1. GTDB lineage: Bacteria > Actinomycetota > Thermoleophilia > Solirubrobacterales > JBBDJG01 > JBBQKG01. The sequence goes on along the minus strand of CAVWYB010000017.1, from coordinate 52,825 downwards.
TGATCTTGTCCTCGTGGCTGATGTCGGGCGAGTAGCCGGTGGTGTCGGCGAGGGCGCCCGGCTCCGTCACGGAACGGACGAACGCGCGCACGCGCGCGTCTGCTCCGCGAAGCTCGAGGATCTCCTCGACCACGGCCCGGTACTCGCGCTCGAGCTCGCGCACGCGGTCGCCGCGAGCGCGCTCGTCCTCGTGGCGGGTCACCTCGACCCGCAGCGTGCCGCCGGCGTCGGTGTGTGCCGCGCCGGGGATCCCACGAGCGATGCCCTCCACGGTCACGGCCCGCAGGCCGCCCGGGAGGCGCATCTGATCGGCGACCTCGGCCACGGTACCTACCGCGGCAAATTCGCCGTCGTTCTGAGGCACGAGCAGCACGCGTTCCTCGTCCTCGAGGTCGAGAGCGAGCGTGACCGTCATGCCCGGGAAGACGACCGAGTCTTCCATGGGGACTAGCAGCAAGGTTTCCATTTGGTCTCTTTCAGTGCTCATAGCCAATACTTCAGAAAGTGTAGCCGAGGAATCGTTATGTTTAACAACATATTGGCACACATCATACTATGCCGCTACCATAGTCCTCGGGTAATGAAAGCACCTACGTCGACAACTGCCCCAGGCCCGCCGCCACGGCGGGCCACGCGATGCTGGTCTTCCGGCTGGCGCGGGTGACGGGCTACCGCCTGACCGCGGCCCTCGCGGCGCTCGAGCTGCGCACCAACGAGTTCGCGGTGCTGCATTACCTCCACGAGGCGGGTCCGCTCTCCCAGCAGGAGCTGGGGGGCGCGCTGGGGATCAATCCCAGCAACCTCGTGGGGCTGCTCGACGCGCTCGAGGCCGACGGCCTGATCGTTCGCCCCCGCGATCCGCGGGACCGGCGCCGGCACCTGGTCGGCCTCACCCCCTCGGGTCAGACGCGCCTGGTGCAGGCCAAGCGCGCGGTGGCCCAGGCCGAGCAGGAGCTGCTCGCGCCACTCGACGCGAGCCGAGCGGGATCAGCTCCACGGCTTCCTCGAAGCGCCTCGCCGGGCATTCGTGCACGCCCGAGAGGCGGCGCAGCGGGGCCAGTGCTGAGCGACACACGCGCTCGACCGGCGCCGGCTGCTCGGCCTCTTTCGCCCCTACCGGGTGCGGCTCGGGTCGGTGCTCTTCCTGATCCTGATCTCGGCCTCGCTCGGGATGGTCTCCCCGTTCCTGCTGCGCGCCGTCCTCGACGAGGCGATCCCGCATCAGGACACGACCCTGCTGGCGGGCCTGGTCGCGGGCATGATCGCGATCGCGGTCGCCACGGGCGCGCTTGGCGTCGCCCAGACGCTGCTCTCGAACACGGTCGGGCAGCGCGTCATGCACGACCTGCGGGCCGCCGTCTACCGCCATCTCCAGCGGCTTTCGCTCGCCTTCTTCACCAAGACCCGCACCGGCGAGATCCAGTCTCGGATCGCAAACGACATCGGCGGCGTCCAGAACGTGGTGACCAGCACCGCGACCTCGATCGTCTCGAACGTGACGACCGTCCTGGCGGCCACGGTCGCGATGTTCCTGCTCGACTGGCGCCTCGCGCTCGCCGCGCTCGGCCTGCTGCCGTTCTTCGTATGGCTGACGCGGCGGGTCGGCGAGGAGCGCCGGCGCATCACCGCCGTTCGCCAGACTCGGCTCGCCGACATCTCCTCCCTGGTCGAGGAGTCGCTGTCGGTCTCGGGCATCCTGCTCGGCAAGACGATGGGCCGCACCGGCGAGCTGGCAGAGCGGTTCGAGCGCGAGTCGGCCGAGCTGGCCGATCTCGAGGTCCGCTCGCGCATGGCGGGCCGCTGGCGGATGGCCTCGGTGCAGATCAGCTTCGCCGCGATGCCGGCCCTGATCTATCTCTTCGCGGGTCTCACGATCGCCAACGGCGGCGCCGCGATCACGATCGGCACGCTGGTCGCCTTCACGACCCTGCAGACCAGGCTGCTCTTCCCGATCCAGTCGCTGCTGTCGGTCGGGGTCGACGTGCAGGCTTCGCTGGCGCTGTTCGAGCGTGTGTTCCAGTATCTCGAGCTGCCGGTCGAGATCGAGGAGCGCAAGGGCGCGATCACGCCCGATCCCGAGCTGGTCCGCGGAGCCGTCGCGTTCGAGCACGTCGGCTTTCGCTACCACCCCGACGGCCCGTGGACGCTCCGCGACATCGACCTCGAGATCCCGCCCGGGACCACGCTCGCAGTGGTCGGCGAGACCGGCTCGGGGAAGACCACCCTCGCCTACCTGCTGGCGCGCCTCTACGAGGTCGAGGAGGGTCGCGTGACGATCGACGGCGTCGACGTGCGCGACCTCAGTCACGCCTCGCTCGCCTCGATCGTGGGCGTCGTGTCGCAGGAGACCTACCTCTTCCACGCCTCGATCGCAGACAACCTGCGCTTTGCGAAGCCGTCCGCCACCCAGGACGAGATCGAGAGGGCCGCGCGGGCGGCGCAGATCCACGACCTGATCGATGCGCTGCCGGACGGCTACGAGACCATGGTCGGTGAGCGGGGCTACCGCTTCTCCGGAGGCGAGAAGCAGCGGATCGCGATCGCGCGCACGATCCTGCGCGACCCGCCGATCCTGATCCTCGACGAGGCCACGAGCGCACTCGACACCGAGACGGAGCGCGCGGTCCAGGCCGCGCTCGACGAGCTCGCGCGGGGACGGACGACGCTCGCGATCGCCCACCGCCTGTCGACCGTGCGCGACGCCGAGCAGATCGCCGTGCTCGAGGCCGGGCGCGTCGCGGAGCTCGGGAGCCACGAGGAGCTGCTCGAGCTGGGGGGCCGCTACGCCTCGATGATCGAGGCCCAGGGCGGCACCGTTCCTACCTACTCGTAGGGAACGAAGTCCTTCTTGCGCGCCCCGCACACGGGGCAGAACCAGTCGTCGGGAATCGCCTCGAAGGGGGTGCCCGGCTCGATGCCGCCGTCGAGGTCCCCTTCGTCGGGGTCGTAGATGAACCCGCACGACTCGCAGATCCACTTTCGCGTCTGTGTCGCCGCCTCCATCGGGCGCCAGTTTGACATAGCGGGCGAGAGTGCTGTAGACAGGCCGTCAGTGGCCGACGATCGCATCGACGAGCGCCTCGAGGAGCTGAATCGGGGCGCACCCACCGCGCCGCGGCCCGCGGCGGGAGTGATCCTGATGCGCCACGGCGGCAAGCATTCGTCGAGCGGGCTCGAGGTGCTGCTCGGCAGGCGGACGTCCCGAGCGCGGTTCATGGCCGACGTCTGGGTCTTCCCCGGCGGCGGCGTGGACGGCTCCGCCAACGACGACCGCGCGCATCGGGCCACGGCGCTGCGCGAGCTGGAGGAGGAATCCGCAGTCACGCTCCCGGGCCCGGAGGCGCTGGTGCCGTTCTCACGCTGGATCACGCCGGAGCAGGTGAAGATCCGCTACGACACGCGCTTCTATCTCGCGCAGGCGCCGGCCCACACGGTCCCGAAGCCCGACGGCGAGGAGATCGTCGAGGTCGGCTGGTTCTCGCCGGCCGACGCCCTCGCCCGCCACCGCGCCGACGATCTCCTGCTCGTGTTCCCGACGATCAAGATGCTCGAGACGCTGACGCACTTCGCGTCGCCCGAGGAGGCGCTGGAGACGGTCGCCGCGCTGACGGTCGAGCCGATCCTGCCCGCGGGTCGACACGTCGGGGCCCGAGCCGCGCGTCCTGCTGCCGGGCGACCCGGGGTATCTGAACCGCCGGGCGAGCCGGCGCGTCCAGCGAGAACCGGAAGCCGAGCTCGGCCTCGCAGGAGAAGCTGTCGGGCTGCGGATCGTCGCTCGCGTCCACGACCACCTCGCGGCCGGCGAAGGATGCGCGATCCAGGTCGTCCACGAAGACGCGCACGCCCTCGAGCCTCGCCGACGAGCCGCTCGGTGGGCCCCGCCATGTAGTCGGCGAAGAGGAACGGCGCGGTCGAATCGCAGCAGCCGTTGCCGATCACGAGCGAGAGCTCACGGCCGTCCTGGCGCTCCTCGACGCGCCGATCACGTCCGCCGCGGCCGCGCGGTCAGAACGACCTTCGTGTCGACGTTTCAGGCGGCCATCCGCCGGAATATACTCGGCGCGATGACCGCCACTCTCCCGCAGGATGTCCAGCAGGTCTTCGAGCGGTTCATCACCACGGAGTACACGACGGTCGACGCCTCCGGGCAGCCGATCACCTGGCCGGTCACGCCCTACTACAGCGCCGGGGACGGCGCGATCGACATCACGACCGGGCTCGGCTACCCGAAGAAGGCCAACGACGCCGCCCGCAACCCGCAGGTCTCGCTGCTCTTCTCCGACCCCACCGGATCGCGGCATCGAGCATCCCGTGCGCGGTGCTGGTGCAGGGCACCGCGCAGGTCGACGATCGAAACCTCGATCGAAACCGCGAGCGCTACTGCCGCGAGAGCCTCGAGAAGCTACCCGGCGACCAAGAGCATGCATCCGCCGAAGCCTGCATTCGCGCGATGCTCGACTGGTACTTCATGCGCATCTACGTCTACGTGCGGCCCGAGCGCGTCTACGTCTGGCCCGACGGCGACTTCACGGCCGAGCCGACGCTGTACGACGCTCACATGGAGGAGGTTCGCTCGCATCATTCGGAGGAGCCGGAGGTCGAGCGCCCGGCCCCGGAGGGCGGCGCAGTCGCGTGGGACGAACGGCTGGAGGAGCTCGGGCGCCGGCACCCGACCGCGGTGCTGTCGGTCGTGGGCCCCGACGGCTTTCCGCTCTCCAGCCGCCTACCGTCGAGCCCGACCGCGGCAGCCGGCCGGATCCGGCTCGGCGAGCTCCGGAATGGCTCGCCGCCGGTCCCGGACAGGCGTGCCTGACAGCCCACGAACACGCGCCCGATTTCGTGTGGCAGACCAACTTCCAGGTGCGCGGCGACCTGGTCCGCGACGACGACGGCTGGTCGCTCGTGCCGCACCGGCTGGTCGGCGGCTTCGAGCTGCCGAAGAGCAAGCTGGAGGCCTTCCGCCAGCAACTGCAGCAAGCATGCTGCGCTTCCGCAAGATGGCGAAGCGCGAGCTCGCGAAGCGCGGCGGCTAGGAGTCGGGCCGCCAGTTCGGCCGGCTACTCCGACAAGCAGCACGCCGAACATCTTCTGCTCCTTCGGCGTGCCGAGGTCCCAGTGGACGTGCTTCACCTCGGTGTACTCGTTGAGGCCGTAGCGTGCCGAGCTCGCGCCCGATGCCCGACTGCTTGTAGCCGCCGAACGGCGCGATGCAGTTGATCAGGTGGAAGTCGTTGATCCACACCGTGCCGGCCCGCAGCCGCTTGGCCGATCTCGAGGCAGCGGTCGGGGTCCTGGCGACCAGACGCCCGAGGCGAGCCCGTAGATCGAGTCGTTGGCGATCCGCACCGCGTCGTCGTCGTCGTTGAACTTGATCACCGACAGCACCGGGCCGAAGATCTCCTCCTGCGCGATCGTCATCGAGTTGTCGACCTCGGTGAAGATCGTCGGCTCGTAGTAGTAGCCGCGCTCGAAGCCGTCGCCCTCGGGACGCTTGCCGCCGAGCACCAGCTTCGCGCCCTCCTCCTTGCCGATCCGCACGTAGTTCTCGACCGTCTCGCGCTGCGCGCTCGGACACGAGCGGCCCGAGGTCGGACTCGTAGTCGAGCGGGTCGCCGACCTTGATCTGCTTCGCGCGCTCGACCAGCCGCTCGACGAACTCGTCGTGGATCGACTCGGGCAGCAGCAGCCGCGTGCCCGACTCGCACACCTGGCCCTGGTGGAAGAACGTCGCCCACAGCGCGCCGTCGACGGCCTGCTCCATGTCGGCGTCCTCGAACACGATGTTCGGCGACTTGCCGCCCAGCTCGAGCGTCGTCTTCTTGATCGTGCTGGAGGCGAGCTGCATGATCCGCCGCCCGACCACCGTCGAGCCGGTGAACGCGACCTTGTCGACGTCGGGGTGCGAGGCGAGCTCCTCGCCGACGGTCGTGCCGCCGCCGGTGATCACGTTGACGACGCCCTTCGGCAGCTCGGTCTCGTCGAGGATCTCGGCCAGCTTCAGCGCGGTCAGCGGCGTGTTCGAGGCCGGCTTCAGCACGCACGTGTTGCCCATCGCGAGCGCCGGAGCGAGCTTCCAGACCGCCATCACGAGCGGGAAGTTCCACGGGATGATGCCCGGCGCAGACGCCGACGGGCTCGCGCAGCACGAAGTTGTAGGAGTGGGTCGGGTAGCTGACCGGCTCGAGCGCCTCCTGCATGGGCCGCGTGGCCTGGCTCGCGAAGTAGTCCCAGTGGTTGATGCAGTACCCGATCACGACCGTGCTGGTGGCGCGGATCGTCATCCCGGCCTGCATCGTCTCGATGGTCGCGAGCTCGTCCTCGAGCGCCGAGAAGCGGTCGATCACGGACAGCAGGATCCGCTTGCGCTCCTCCGCCTCCATCGAGGCCCAGGGGCCGTCGTCGAAGGCCTGCCGGGCCGCCAGCGATCGCGCGCTGCGCGTCGTCGCGGTCGCACTTCGGGACGGTCGCGAAGACCTCCTCGGTGGCGGGATTGACGATGTCGAAGGTCTCACCCGACCCGGCGTCGACCCATTCACCCCCGATGTAGTTCTTGTAGTGCTGGACCTCGGTCCGGGTGGTCGTGTCGATCGCCACTGCAACCCCTCTCCTTTGAACACGCCGTCGATTCATCATAAGTGAGGTCTAGGTCCTGACCAGATTCGTGCGGTAGCGCCGCACCGGCATCTCTGGGTGGGGTTAGGATTGGGAGGTGCGGACAGAGCTCTACGGAGGTCCGCCTGAGGAGCTCACGCAGGAATGGGAGGAGCTCTACAGGTCCGATTCGAGCGCCACGCCGTTCGTTTCGCCCGGCTGGGGACAGGCATGGATGCGGCATTGGAGCCGCAGCGCCGAGCCGTGGCTGATCACGGTCCGCGACGCGGAGCGGCTGGTGGGGCTCGCCCCGCTGGCGCTGGAGCGATATCGCGGCGCACGCGTCGTGCGAATGCTGGGCAAGGAGCCCGGCGACTACTGGGACGTGCTCGCCGTGCCCGAGCACCGCGACGATGTCACCCGGGCGGTGGCAGCGGAGCTTGTCGCGCCTCGAGGACAGGTGGGACGTCTTCTTCTGTGCGCCGCCAGCCGGGCGGCTTCCGCGACGGCCGCGCTGTTCGGCCAGCGCTCGCTTGCGCATGCGACCCCGCCCGTCCACGCCCTGCCCGCGGATCGAGCTGCCCGGGACGTTCGACGAGTACCTGGCGCTGCTGCCCGCTTCGCGCCGCGGGAACATCCGCCGGCACATCCGCAAGCTCGACCGCGGAGACGTGACGCTGCGCGAAGTCACGGAGGTGCCGCGAGCTCGACGGCGCGATCGGGCGCTGGCACGCGCTGCACCTGAAGCGCTGGGAGACCCTCGAGAGGTCGATCGAACCCACGCATCTGACGCGCGGCTTCCACGACTTCCTGCTCGACGCGATGCGGGCCCTCGTGCCGCAGGGGCTCGCGACGGTCTGGGAGTTCAGCGCGAACGGCGAGGTCGTCGGCGTGTACGTGAACCTGCTCGACGAGCGACGCGTTCTACTGGTACCTCAGCGGCTTCGAGCCCTCGGCACTCGCGGCTCGGCATCGGCAAGCTCTCGATCGCGCAGGGGATCCGCTGGAGCATCGAGACGGGCCGCCGGTATTTCGACCTCACCCGCGGCCAGGAGAGCTTCAAGTACTACTTCGGGGCCGTGGACCGCCACTGCCCCTCCGTGGTCGTCGGCAACGACCGCCTGCGCTCGCGCTCGGCGCTCGCCGCCACCGATCTTCGCAACCGCCTCGGCCGCACGGTGAGAAGCGCCCAGAGTCGTTTCGGCGGGCGCGACGCCGAGCTGTCAGGCCGCGACCGAGGCGGAGAGCAAATCGACGGCCGGCCCCGGCGGCTCCGAGCGCGAGGGCGCTCAGACCGGCGAGGACCGCGAGCGCATCTCGGTCGGCCCCCGGTAGGGCGGCGGCGTCGCCCGGCGCCTGCGGAACAGGAGGTCGCGTGCGAGCCACCACACGCGACGCGGGTTGCGGCGCAGGTAGCCCAGCCCGTAGCGCAGCGATGCATGCCCGTACGGCACGTACACGCGCGCCGGCAGCCCCGCCTCCATGGCGACCGCGGCGATGCGGGCGAACGGCAGCCCCAGCAGCAGCTCGACGTCGTGCGGAGTACCGGTCGCCGCCAGTCGCTTGACCGCCTCGCGCGCGAGGTCCGCGTCGTGCGTGGCGACCGACACGTGCCGGCCGCGCCCCGCCAGCCGGTCCACCACCGCCAGGAACCCGCCGCGCATGTCGAGATCCGGCTGGTCCGGGTCGGCCCATTCGCCTTTGACGACTCGCACCCTCAGCCCGAGCTCGACCGCTCGCTCGGCGTCCGACGGGCTGCGCCGCCAGCGGCCGGGAATCGTGACCCCGACGCTCGCGTGCTCCTCGCTCGCCGCCGCGGCGAGGGCCAGGGTCTGCTCCGCCGCCTCGCAGCCGTGCGAGTCGAAGTGGAGGACGTCGGGGTCGCTCCGACGCGATCCGGCGGACCAGGTCCAACGAGTAATCGAGCGCCGGCGCCTTGACCGAGAGGTACCGGTCGTGGCCGCGCGCAGCTGAGCGCCGCCAGTGCGGCGAGGTTCTCGCGCGGTCACCTCCCGTGGATCGGCGCCGTCCGCGTTCCAGAAGCCCAGCAGGACTCCGTAACCGCGCTCCGCGATCCGATCGGCGGCGGCCAGGGCGTCGGCGAGCTCAGGCCCGGCGAAGTAGACGCCGGCCGCGCGGCGCTCGATCGGCCGCCAGACCGCGAGTCCGATCCGCTTCGCGCGAGGCGTCACCCGCCGGGCGCGCGGCTGCCGCGCCGGGCGAACCGCCGCGCGTCGAGCGCGGCCGCTGCGATCCCGCCGGGGCGCGGCGGATAGGCGCGCAGCGCGACGCATTCGCGCTCGGTCTCGGTCCATACGCGCGTCCACGACTCGGCTGTCCCGAGCAGCTCGTACGACCTGAGGCCCTGCGTGGCCGCGTAGCGAACGGTCTCCAGCATCAGCAGGGTGCCGGGCGAGCTGCGCTTGAACTCCTCGTCATAGCCCACCTTCAGAAGCCAGAACCGACCGCCGCACTCGGCCGCGAGCTGGACAGCCGCCGTTCGGTCGCCGATCCGCAGGAACGCCAGGCGCAGAAAGCCGGCATCCGCTGCGCCCTGCGCGAACGCCGTGAAGAAGTCGCGCAGGCGAGCGTCCGCCGCGAGCGCGGTGCCCTCGCGACCCTTCCATCCCGCCGCCTCCACCCGGAACACCTCCTCGAGCAGCGGCTCGAGCTCGTCGCGACCGGGGGCAAGCACCTCCGTGACCACCTCGCCGTCCTTCTCCGCGCGCCGCCGCGCCCGTCGCAGGTCGGAGCGGCGATCGGACTTGAACTTCTGCTCAGGCTCGCGCCAGCCCTCGTCGAGCGCGATCCAGGGATACGGGGCGGCGTCTCGGCTGTAGAAGATCGTCCGCCGCCGGAACGCGCCCCGCAGCGCCTCGACGGTGGGCGAATCCGCGACCACGCGTGCGAGCAGCACCGGCATCGAGAGCCGGCGACGCCCGCGGCGAGCCGCTCGAGCGCGTCGCGGTCGCGGTACACGAAGTCGCCGGGCTCGGAGAGCTCCTCCCCCGCCACGAGCCCGAGCCGGTTGATCCCCGTGCGCGGCGTGGCAAGCGGAGCGATCGCCTCCACTTCGCCATCCGAGCCGATCGCGACCACCTTGAGCTCGTACTCCGTCCCGTATGCCTGGACGAACGCCTTCGCCCACGCGTGGCGCTGCATCGGGACTACCGGCCGGGGCGGCAAGCGCTTCCCATGCGGGCATGAGCTCGTCGAGCTCGTCCGCGCGTCTCGATCAGCCGTAGCTCGTCCACTTGAAGTCTCCCGGCGACTCCGTCCGTCCGGGTCTGGGAACGCGTTCCTACGCCGCCTTCAGCAGGTCGTCGCGGTGCTCTTCCTCCAGCATCTTCTGGTAGCGCGGGAAGACGGGCTTCACGAGCGGCACGAGCTTGAGGATCTTCGCGACCGGGCCCTTGGCCTTCATCTGGCCCTTCGCGAGCGCCATCGTGACGTTGACCTTGCCGAGCCAGAACTTGTGCGCGGTGTCGGCCTCCATCGACATCACGATCTCGGGATCCAGGGTGGTCTCGCCGAAATCCACCTGGCCGTCCTCGCCCTCCTTCATCTTCACCGTGATCTGCGAGTCCGGGTTCGAGTACCGGTACTGCACGATCGTGTCCGCCCGGCGGAACTTCGGGGACAGCTCCGGGTCGTCGGTGAGATCCTGGAACAGCCTGCCGATGTACTGGTAGACCTCTTGGTCGTCTTTGAAAACGGGCAACTTTTCCTCCTCTTCCCAGGGGGCGCAGCCGCAAGGGTATCGCGGGTATAACGCCGGAGGATCGACCATGCGCCTCACTCGCCCGAAAGTCGCTTTCGCGCTTGCTCCTGCTCGTCGCGGCAGGTGCTCTCGTGCCGCTCCTGCGCGCGCAGTCCGGCGAGACCGTGGGAAGCGCCGATCAGGTCTGGATCGTGCGGAGCGACGGACAGGCGCTCCACAAGGTCAATCCCTCGGAGAAATCGCAACGAGACCCGGCCTGGTCGCCGGACGGCCGGCGATTGGTCTTCACGTCGCGGTCGAAGGGGCGCACGGTGATCGAGATCGCCTCCGCCGACACGGGCGCGATCCGGCGAGTGGCAGTCCCGCGACGACTCGGCAATCCGACCGATCCCGCCGTGGTCCCCGCGTCGCGATGAGCTCGCCTTTGCGGCGGTCCGCGAAGGAAAGTTCGACCTGCGGCGAACGATCGCGAGAATCCGGCTCGACGGGTCGGGCCTCAGACGGCTGGCGTCCCACCCGTTCGGGGCGATCGTCGACTCCGGGCCCGTCTGGTCCCCGGACGGCCGCCGGCTCGCCTACATCCGGCAGCGCAAGTGGCGCCCGCCCAAGAACAAGCCCGCGCCGCCTGTGAACCCGACGACCGAGGCGCTCGACCTCGTGGTCGCGTCGCGCACCGGTCGCAAGCGAGTGATCGCCCTCGGCGGCGACGACACGGATCCGCGCTGGTCGCCCGACGGCCGGCGAATCGCCTTCGTGCATCAGGTGGGACGCGGCCGTTACCAGTTGTGGACGGTGGCGCCGGAAGGGCGCGACGTGCGCCGCCTTGCGACGGGGCTGCGCGGGCCCCGGAATCCCGCCTGGTCGCCCGACGGCCGCCAGATCGCTTTGACGGCGATCGCCGCAGATAACCGGCCGCATCTCTTCGTCGTGGACGCTGCCGGACGAGCGCGCCAGGTGCCCGTCACCGGCCTGGTCGCGGAGCTACGCCCCACCTGGTCACCGGACGGCAAGCTGCTCGCGTTCGCCGACTATGACGGGCACGTGAACGTGATCGCCCCGGACGGCAGCGGGCAGCGCACGCTTGCGACGCTGGCCGGCGCGGACTTCTTCGAGCTCGAGTGGTCCCCCGACGGGCGCTGGATCGCGTTCGTCGCGGCGAAGCACGTCCAGGGGGACTTAGCGTCGCCGGGGCTCGGAAAAACCAAAAACCGGCTGGGTAGGAGGGTGAGGGGTCGGGCCTCGCCGAGTGTTAACAAAGGGCCAAGTCGTGGGGGTATTCCGATACCGGTTGGAAAACTCGTGAGGGTGCTCGGGAGCAAAGTCCGTTTTGTGCGGCCCCTAGCCCCCACAAAATCGGTTTGCTCCGGGCGGCCCATCACGTCTTCGAACACGGCAGCCTTTAATTGACCTTCCTGTTGGCCTGGCGTACGAATCAGCGCGGGCGCCACATGACCCCCGCCGCGGCGCCCCCGAAACCCATCCCCTTACTGCCGGTTCTTTAAGAACCCCCGGGCGGTTTCGCCGTACCTTCCCAGACGCTCAGTCCCGCGCGATCAGCATCGCGATCCCCTGACCGCCGCCGATGCACAGGGTGACGAGCCCGAGGTGCTGGTCCTTGCGCTCCATCTCGTAGAGGATCTTGGTCGTGATCACGGCCCCGGTCGCCGCGATCGGGTGACCGAGCGCGATCGCGCCACCGTTCGGGTTGACCTTCTCACGGTCGAGCTCGAGATCCTTGATCACGGCCAGTGACTGCGCCGCGAACGCCTCGTTCAGCTCGATCACGTCGACCTCGTCCAACGACCGGCCCGCCCGATCGAGCGCCTTGCGCACGGCCGGCACGGGACCGATGCCCATGATCTTCGGATCGACGCCGCAGTACGAGTACGACAGGATGCGCCCCCGCACGGGCGCGCCCAGGCGCTCCGCTGCTTCTGCCGACATCAGCACCACCGCCGCGCCCGCGTCGTTCATCCCGGACGCGTTGCCGGCGGTCACGGTGCCGTCCGGCTTGAAGACGGGCTTGAGCTTCGCCATCCCTTCGACCGTCGCGTCCGGGCGCACGTGCTCGTCCTTCGTGAACTCCGAGGTGCCCTTTTTCGACCTCAGCTCGACCGGCACGATCTCTTCGTCGAAGAGTCCCTCCTCCTGCGCGCGCGCGGCGCGCTGGTGCGACTCGACCGAGAACTCGTCCTGCTCGGCGCGGCTGATCGAGTGGGAGTCGGCCAGGTTCTCGGCGGTGACGCCCATGTGGATCTCGTTGAACGGATCGGTGAGGCCCCCCACGACCGGGTCCACCATCTTGGTCTCCCCCATGCGCGCGCCCCAGCGCGCATCAGGCATCCAGTAGGGCCCACGGCTCATCGACTCGGCCCCGCCCGCGATCGCGACCTCGGCATCGTCCGTCGCGATCGACTGCGCCGCCGAGACGATCGCCTGCACGCCCGTCCCGCACAGGCGGTTGACCGTGAACGCCGGCACCTCTTGCGGGATCCCCGCCTTCATCGCGACCACGCGCGCCATGTACATGTCCTCCGGCGCCGAATGGATCACGTTGCCGAACACGACCTGGTCCACCTGATCGGGCTCGATGCCGGAGCGCTCGAGCGCGGTCTTCGTCGCGAGCGCCCCCAGGTCCGTGGGCGGCTGGTCCTTCAGGCTTCCTCCATACCGTCCGACCGCGGTGCGGGCGGCGGAGGTGATCACGACCTCTGTCACGGGCAATCCTCCTGTCGACGGGTGACGGCCGGAAGCGTACTGTTCCCGGCGTCGTGTCCTCCTCCGCCCGGGTCATCGTCGCGCTCCTGGCGCTGCTCGGCGGCATCCTCGTGGTGCCCTCGGCAGTGCTCGCGGTCGCGACCCCGAAGGCGAAGACGGCCGCTCGCGAGGGCCCCTCCGGTCGCTACATGCTCGACGGCGACTGGCACGAGCGGCCCGACCCCGGCGACAGCGCCGTGCGTGAGAGCCTCCCTGCGAGCACGAGCCTCACCGGCTGGCGCCCGGTGACGGTACCGCTCGCCGCCAACGCGGGTGACTTCTCCCCGTCCAGCTATACCGGCTCGGTCCATTGGTACCGCAAGGACTTCCGGCTCCCTCGTGCCCGCGGCGGATCGAGTTGGCGCTTCCGCTTCGAGTCGGTCAGCCACCGCGCGACGGTGTGGCTCAACGGCCGGCTGCTCGGGTCGCACGTGGGCGCATATCTCCCCTTCGAGTTGAGCGCACGGTCCATCCACAGGGGGTGAACCGCCTCGTCGTGCAGGTCGACAGCCGCAGGCAGCCGGATGACATCCCGCCGCTTCCCAACGAGAGACCGGTGCGTTCGAGGGCGGCTGGTGGAACTACAACGGGATCCTGCGCGAGGTCTACCTGCGCAAGGTCCGGAAGCTCGACTTCGCCCATGCCTTCGTGCGCCCGCAGCTGCGCTGTCGCAGGTGCGCCGCCACGGTGACGGTCGATGTGAGGGTCCGCAACGTGACCCGCGGCGTGCAGCGCGCCAGGGTGGCCGGATGGTTCGGCGGGCGGCCGCTGCGCCTGGGGACGCGGCGCGTTCGCGGGTTCGGCTCGGCCCGGTTCAGGACGCGGGTGAGGATCCGCAACCCGCGCTTGTGGGAGCCCGGCCACCCGCGTCTCTACAAGATGTCGCTGTTCCTGATCGATCGGCGCGGGCGCATCGTGCAGCGTTACGGGGCCCGGACGGGGATCCGCAGCCTGAAGGTGAACCGGCTCGGCCGGATCGAGCTGAACGGCCGCGAGGTCGCCCTGCGCGGCGCCGCCTTCCACGAAGACTCGCTCGACCGCGGCGCAGCCCTCACCCGGCAGCCAGATGAGGCAGGTGTTCGAGAACCTGCGCGATCTCGGCGCCACGATCACGCGCGCCCATTACCCGCTGAGCCCCTACGAGCTGGAGCTCGCCGATCGCTACGGCATCCTGGTGTGGTCCGAGATCCCGGTGTACCGGATGAAGAGCACGCTCTTCAACGTCACGGCGATCCGCGCCCGCGCGCTGCGGATGCTGCGCGAGACGATCACGCGCGACTACAACCATCCCGCGGTGATGGTGTGGAGCCTCGGCAACGAGAACGCCTCGCGCCCGAAGCGCGGGCTTCGGCGCTACATCCGCATCGCCACGCGCACGGCCCGCCGGTTGGACCCCACGCGCCTGACCGGAATCGCGATCTCCGGCTATCCCACGGTCGAGAAGCAGGCCATCTACCGCCGCCTCGACGTGATCGGGATCAACGACTACTTCGGCTGGTATCCAGGGCCCGCCGGCTCGATCGCCGATCCGCGCGGGCTCGACGGCTACCTCGACCGCATGCATTCCGACTATCCCCGCACCGCGCTGATGATCACGGAGTTCGGGGCGGAGGCGAACCGTCACGGGCCGGTGAGCGAGAAGGGCACCTACGAGTTCCAGTCCGAGTTCCTGGACTATCACCTGCGCGTCTTCGCCCGGAAGCCATTCATCAACGGCGCGATCGTCTGGTCACTGCACGACTTCCGCGTGAAGCCCGGCTGGGCGGGCGGCAACCCGCTCCCGCACCCGCCGGTGAACGAGAAGGGACTGATCGACGACGCCGGCTTCCGCAAGCCGGCGTTCGAGACCGTGCGGCGCGATCTTCCGCCGGACGGGGCCTTTCCGCTAGCCGGACCGCGCGGACCAGCGCTTGGCCCAGCGGTCGAGCGGCTCGAAGGCATCGAGCAACGCCGTGCCTTCCGCCGTCAGGCGGTTCACGCCCGCCGCGTCCGTCTCGATGATGGCCGCGTCGCGGAGCTCCTGGAGGCGGCGGCTGAGCACGCTCGCCGACATCGAGTCGCAGCGGGTCTGCAGCTCTCGGAAGCCGAGCCCCTCCGTCGCGCAGCTCCCAGAGCACCCGCAGGGTCCAGCGCCTGCCGAGCAGGTCGAGCAGCGCCATGATCGGCCTGCCGGTCCGCGAGCCGCGCACCGGGCGGCCGGGCATCGGGAGATGTGGGTTTGCGCTTCGAATTCAGAAGCACTAGCGCTACCCGCTTCTATTTCCGAAGCACGATCAGGAGGCCGCCATGACCGACGTCCAAGCTCCCTCGCATCCAGCCTCTCGAGCCTCCCTATCCCGAGGCGGTCGGCGAGACGCTGCGACGCATGATGCCGCCGGACACGGAGCCGCTGAAGCTCTTTCGCACCGTGGCCCGGAACGAGCACGTGCTCGAGCGCTTCCGGACCATCGGCGCCTACCTCCTCAACTTCGGCACGCTCGATCCGGCCGACCGTGAGATCGTCCTGCACCGCACCTGTGCGCCGCTGTGGCTGCGAGTACGAATGGGGCGTCCACGCGGCGGTCTTCGCTCGCGGCGTCGGCCTCTCGGAGGAGCAGCTGGCCGCGACCGTTTCCGGCGACGCGGACGATCCCGTGTGGTCGGAGCGCCAGTCGCTCTTGGTGCGCCTCGCCGACGAGCTGCACGACAACGCGGACGTTTCCGACCAGCTCTGGGCCGCGCCTGGCAGCCCACTGGACCGAGGAGCAGCTGATCGAGCTGATCGCCGTCGCGGGCTTCTACCACCTCGTCTCGTTCACCGCGAACGCGGCCCGGGTCGAGCTCGAGTCGTTCGCGGAGCGCTTCCCGGCGGCGGTGTCCAGCAGCCGGTAGGTTCCCGCGCGTGAGGCGCGGATGGAAGATCCTGGGGGCCGTCGTTGCCCTGCTCGTCGTCCTGCTCGCGGTCAACACCTTCCTCACGAACGCCGAGACCAAGTCGGCCGAGGCCGACGGCGGCCGGATCATCGACCTGCCGGGAGGCGACCTGCACGTCCGCGAGGAGGGCCGCGCCGGTGCGCCAGCGGTGGTGCTGATCCACGGCTGGTCGGCTTCGAGCCGCTGGTTCGACCGGCTCACGCCGCTGCTCGAAGGCAACTACCGCGTGATCAGCGTGGACCTGCTCGGCCACGGCGGCTCCGAGAAGCCCAAGGACGGCTACTCGATGGAGGAGCAGGCCGACCGCGTCGCGAGCGCGCTCGAGCGCCTCGGCGTGAGCGCGCGCTGGTCGCGGGTCACTCGACCGGGGGCGAGGTCGCGATCGCGCTCGCGGCTCGCCACCCGCGCCTCACGCGCGCGCTCGCGGTGATCGACACCGAGCCGGACGAGAAATTCGTCGACCCGGACCTGCTGGCCAAGCTCAGCGTCACGCCGGTGATCGGCCAGGCGATGAGGCGGCTCGCCACGGACGGGACGATCAAGGAGGGGCTGGGGCAGGCGTTCGCGGAGGGCTACGACGTGCCCGACGCAGTTCGTGGACGACTTCAACAAGCTCACCTACACCGCCTACAAGAAGACGTACGACGAGTCAGCGGACTACGTGGACGAAGGCCATCTGGCGGACGACCTGCGGTCGGTGCGCGTCCCGAAGCTGATCATCTTCGGCAGGGAGGACCGGTTGATCGAGCCGCCGCTCGAGGCCGCGAACTTCTACCGCCGGGAGTTTCGCGTGCCGGTCGAGACCATCCCCGAGGCCGGCCACTCGCCGATGGTCGAGCAGCCCGGGGCCACGGCCGGCCTGCTGTTCCGGCTCGACCGCGAGAGCCGCGCGCGCTAGGAAGCGGCCGAGTACAGCTCCCCCACCCTGTCCCAGTTCACGACGTTCCACCAGGCATCGATGTAGTCCGGGCGCCGGTTCTGGTACTTGAGGTAGTAGGCGTGCTCCCAGACGTCGACGCCGAGCAGCGGCGTGCTGCCGCCGGAGATCGGGTTGTCCTGATTCGCCGACGAGACCACCGCCAGGCCCGACCCGTCGTGAACCAGCCACGACCAGCCCGAGCCGAACTGGTTGACGCCCGCCGTCTTGACCTCGTCCTTGAACGAGTCGAAGGAGCCGAAGGCCGAGCCGATCGCATCCGCGAGCGCGCCGCTCGGCTCGCCGCCGCCGTCCGGGCTCATCCACTCCCAGAAGAGCGAGTGGTTGTAGTGACCGCCGCCGTTGTTGCGCACCGCGGTGGCCTTGTCGCCGAGCTTGTCGAGGTTCTTGAGGACTTCCTCGATCGGCTTGTCCTCCCATTCGGTGCCCTCGAGCGCCGCGTTGACCTTGTCCACGTAGGCCTGATGGTGCTTGTCGTGGTGAAGATGCATGGTCTGCTCGTCGATGTGCGGCTCGAGCGCGTCGTAGGCGTAAGGCAGGTCGGGGACGCTGTAGGCCATGGGTGGGCTCCTTGCTGATGAGAAGGGCGGAAGCGCCGAAATCGTATCGGCCGGGAGCCTGCAGCTAGCGCTCGGCGCTGTAGAACGCGAGCGACCCGGTGATCGTGCGCAGCCCGCCGCGCGTGCGCACATGCCGCAGTCCGCCCCGCTCGAAGAGCCGCGGGAGCTCGCCCGCGAGGTTCGCCCGCGTCGGTCTCGGAGCCGTCGAGCAGGCGGATCGATTGAGAGAGCGCGCCCATGAACGGATCGGCGGGCTCGCCCCAGTCGGCGACGTGCAGCTCTCCTCCCTGCCTCAGCACGCGGCGGATCTCGCCGATCGTGCGCTCCTTGTCGCGGTCGGTGAGGTGGTGGAAGAAGAGGCTCGTGACGACCCGGTCGAAGCTCCCGTCGGGGTAGGGCAGATCGAACGACAGCCCCTGGTCGAAGCGGATCTCGACTCTGGCCCGTGCCGCCTTGCCGCGGGCCTTCGCCAGCATCCGCTCGTCCCCGTCGAGTCCGACGATGCTTGCGGCCGGCACTCGCTGCTTGGCCCAGACAGCGAGCGTCCCGGTGCCGCAGCCGAGGTCGAGCACGTCGACGCCGTCGCCGAGGTGGGCCTGCTGCGAGGAGCCGTTCCTTGAAGGTGCGCTCGCGGGTCGCGAGTTTCAGTACCGGGTCGTAGAGCGCCGTGAGCGAATCGCGCCCGAGCGCGGGGACGTAGCGCGCGGTCTCAGCCACGCCTCCATTCTTGCATACCCTAGGGGGGTATCACGGGGCAAGCGCTCGTTCCGGACGGTCAGGAAACGGGCGGCCGGCGATCGGACCACGGCCGCTCCGCTTCGAGCTGAGCGCTGAGCGAGAGCAGCGTGGTCTCGTCGGCGGGGCGGCCGACGAGCTGCACCGACAGCGGCAGGCCCTCCGGCGAGAAGCCGGCCGGGACGGCCGCGGCCGGCTGGCCGGTGAGGTTCCAAGGCGTCGTGAAGGGCACGTAGCGCGCGACGCCGTTGATGGTCGATGACCGCGCCTGCGCCCTGCCAGCGATCGGCCTCCACCGGGAGGCGCGCCATCGTCGGCGTCATCAGCACGTCGAACTCGTCGAACAGGGCGCCGAGACGCCGGGCATGCTTCTGCTCCGCTCGCAAGGCGCGCTGCAGCGGCCGCTTGCGCAGCCGCTCGCCGAAGCCCGCGAGCCGGCGCGTGCGTTGCTCGAGGCGCTCGGGATGTGCCATCCGGTTGGTGTCGTCGCGGATCCCGGCGAGATAGCGCGGGAGAAAGCCCGGCAGCTGGAGTCCCCAGGTCGGGTTCTGCTCGCGCACATCGTGCCCGAGCGAGCGCAGCACCTCGGCGGTGTCGTGGACTGCCTTCTTGACCTCGTCCGCGACCGGCCCCGGGGCGACCGGCTTGGTCGAGAACGCGATCCGCAGCCTGCCGGGCGGGGTCCGCGCCGCCTCGGCGAAGGACGTCGGCGGATCGGGCGCGATGTGGGCGTCGCCGTCCACGTGGCCGCGCACGACGTCGAGAAAGAGGGCCGAGTCGCCCACCGTGCGCGTCAGGCAGCCGAATACGGAGAGGCCATACCAGTGCTCGGCGTCGGGCATCAGGGAGACCCGCCCGCGTTGCGGCTTGAGACCGAAGAGTCCACAGCACGCGGCCGGGATGCGGATCGAGCCGCCCCCGTCGCTGGCATGGGCGGCCGCCACCATGCCGGAGGCGACCGCGGCCGCCGCGCCTCCGCTGGAGCCACCCGGCGAGCGGCTCACGTCCCAGGGATTGCGCGTCGTCCCCCAGGCCTGGGAGCTCGTGAACGGCCAGATCGCGAGCTCCGGAAGGTTGGTCTTGCCGACGATCACGGCGCCCGCGCCCCGCAGCCGCTTGACGATCTCCGCGTCCTCGATCGCGCTCCGCCGTATGCGTTCGTGCCGTGAGTCGTGACCTCCCCGGCGACGTCGACGTTGTCCTTCGCCGCGACCGGCACCCCGAGCAGCGGCGCCTCCTCGCCCGCCGCTCGGCGCTGGTCGGCCCGGTCCGCCTCCTCCAGCGCGCGCTCGGCGAGCACCACGCGGAAGGCGTTCAGCTGCCGGTCGAGCCGCACGATCCGCTCGATGCTGAGCTCGGTCAGCTCACGAGAGGACATCTCCCCGCGGCGGACCAGCTCGGCCTGCCCCGTCAACCCGGCAAATGCGACGTCCTCTGGGGTCGCCATCCGCGCAATCCTAAGCCGCAGCGGAGGCGATCCGCACGGAGGTGTCGCCGCCGCCTTCCTCGACGAAGGAGATCAGGCGCTCGGCCTCGGCCACGAGCCCGTCCCGGTCTCGTCTGGCGAGGCGCTCGAAGGGCTCGATCAAGAGCGTCGCCGCGCGCTTGTCCTTCTCGATCCTCCAGGTGCCGGCCACGAAGCCGTCGAGCAGAAACGTCGCCCGCACGCGCCCGGCGGTCAGGAACACCGTGCGGCGATACCGCTCGGGGATCACACGACTCCGGTCGGCGTACGCGAGCAGGACGTTGTCGTACTCGGGCAGGAAGCGGGCCGGCGCGGCCGCTGTCCGCCTCCGCCAGCGGCGCGTCCGGCAGGTCGAGCAGCTCGGCGCCCTGCTCGTCCCGGAACACCCGCAGGTCGGTCCGCATCTCCTCGACGGCGTTCTTCAGTCCCGTGAGGCCGGACCAGGCCTGGACGTCCTTGACGCTCGCCGGCCCGAAGGCGGCGAGATACGCGCGCACGAGACCGCCCGGCTCGGAGCCCTCTTCGAGCGGCCGGTCGAGCCACCGCTCCGCGAGCGCGTACGGTGCCGTGGTCGAGTAGGCCCAAGCGCCCCCGCCCGGAACCTGCACCAGCGGCAGGTGCGTGCGCACCGCGTATGAAAGCGCGGCCGGGTCGCGCTTCGGCGCGGCCTTCGCCACGATGTCGCGAAGCTCGGCGAACGTGGCCGGGCCCTCTTCGAGCCGCTCGCGGGCCGGTCGCAGGATGCGCTCGAGGTCGAGCCCCGCGAGCCGCTTCCGGGTGATGCCGCGAAGGCACGCGTGATCGCGGGCTGGACCGCGTGCCGCAGCCGCACGTAGTCATCGGCCGTCACCAGGTGGAGCGTGTGGCGCATCATGGTCGCCCGCACGACCTCGCGCTCTCGACCAGCGTGGCCAGCTCCGCGCGTTCGAAGCCGTCGAGCCGCGTCCACAACCCCACGAAGGGAGGAATCACGCGACTGGGCCTGCAGGCCGGCCAGTCGTGCGACCGCCTGCGCGGCGGTCGGCGACTCGCGGGCGAGCAGCATCTGGCGGGCGAGCGTCGTGCGGTTCAGCTCGCGATGCGTGAGCACACGATCGGCCACGAGCACCTCCTGGCGCATTCGTCCGGTAAGTTCGGAGCCACAACCTGGACAGGAGACCTTATGACCACCCCCACCCTGCAGCTCACCGACGAGCGCCGTGCCTTCGTCGACTCGATTCGCGACTTCTGCCGTCGCGAGTGCGGTACCCGCGAGCAGCGGGACCGGCTCACCGGAGGTGGCGAGCACGCCCACAGTCAAGAGCTGTACGAGCGCATGGCCGAGCTGGGATGGCTCGGGGTCGCCGTTCCGGAGGAGTACGGCGGCTCGGGCGCCGGCGCCGTCGACATGTGCCTGCTGCTCGACGAGCTCGCCTACGGCAACGCGCCCGTCGCCGGGATCGGCACCACCTTCATCGTGGCAGGCGCATACGAGCGCTTCGGCACCGAGGAGCAGAAGCAGGACATCCTCGGCGGGGTGGTGCGCGGCGCGGTCGAGGCGATCGCGATGTCCGAGCCCGAGTCGGGCTCCGACGTCGGCAGCATGCGCTGCCGGATCGAGCGCCGGAACGGCAACTACGTGCTGAACGGGCACAAGACCTGGATCTCGAACGCCCACATCTCCGAGCACATCCTGGTCATCGGCCGCACCACCCGTGGCGAGACCAAGCACGAGGGCCTCACGATGGTGAACGTGCCCGCCGGCGCCGCCGGGATGGAGCTGCGCCCGATCGACACGATGGGCGGCCGCGAGGTGAACGACGTCTTCTTCACCGACTGCGTGCTGCCCGCCGATGCGCTCATCGGCCGCGAGGACCACGGCTGGACGCAGCTGATGGCGGGCCTCAACGTGGAGCGGCTGATCCTCGGCGCACAGGCGCTCGGTCTGGCGCGCCGCGCGTTCGAGGACACGCTGCAGTACGTGACCGAGCGCCGGCAGTTCGACCGCCCGATCGGCTCGTTCCAAGCGCTCAAGCACCGGCTCTCGGACCTCGCGACCGAGATCGAGTGCACGCGCCTGCTGGTCTACGACGTGGCGGCCCGGGTCGAGGCCGACCCCACTGCGATGTTGCCCAGAGAGGCGTCGATGGCCAAGCTCAAGGCGACCGAGACCGCCAAGCGCATGGCCCTCGAGGGCATGCAGATGATGGGCGGCTACGGGTACGCGACCGAGTACGAGATGGAGCGCTACGTGCGCAGCGCGCTGGTCACGACGATCTTCGGCGGGACGAACGAGATCCAGCGCGAGATCATCGGCCGCACTTACGGCCTCTAGATCAGCGGCGCGGCCGTAGCCGCACCGCCGTGCTCGCCGCGAGGATCGTCCAGCCGTCGCTCTGCGTGAGCACGACTCGCGCCCAGACGCGCCTGCGCCGGCGGTTCAGGAAACGTGCGTCGGAGCGCTTGTCGAGGCGTGCCCGCGCGACCGTCCACCACCCGAAGCGCTCGCGCAGCTTGAGCTGGAGCGACACCTTCGCACCGGGATTGGCCGGATCGACGTGAACGCGCAATTCGACGACGGCCGCGACCGCTGCCCTTCAACGCGATCTCCGTGCGGTCGGACACCTGCGACCTGGACCGGCGGGCTGACGTTCGGCCCCGCCACGGCGCGGTAGGTCGCGTTCGCGGGTGGGTGCACGGTCGCCTTGAAGGCCCCATCCGAGGCCTCTGTGGTCGTGACCGGGTGAAAACCGGCGCCGGTGTCCTCCTCCACCGTGATCGAGCCGATGCCCGCGGCCGCCTTCCCTCGCAGCGGCGTCGCGGCGCCCCGCGCCACGGCCCGCTCGGGACCGCTCATCAGGAGCCCGAACACGTCCACCACGCCGCTCAGGAAGGGGTGGATCGTGCAGGCGTAGCGGTATGCCCCGGGCACGGGAAACTCGTGGAAGAAGCCCCCGCCGGGGACGATCGGGCCCGAGTCGAACCCGGCGGCCGGTGACGGTGTGCTGGTTGACGAAGCTGCTGTTGCGCCAGCCGACGGTGTCGCCCGTGAGCACGACCTGCGCGCCCTGGCTCGTAGCCCGTATCGAGGATCTGGACCGAGGTGGTGTCGGCGCGCGCGGGCACGGCGAGCACCGCGGCGGCGAGAACCGCCGAGAGCAGCGTGCGCGCGTTCATCGCGGCCGTCTCGCGGCCTTACGTGCGACCTGGTAGATGCCGATCATGCCGTGCATCATGTGCTGCTCGACGTGGCAGTGGTAGAGCCACGTCCCGGGCGCGTCCTCGCGCCACCTGATCCGGAAGCTCTCCGCCGGGCCGAGGGTCTTGGTGTCCCGCGGCACCCCGCGCTCGCGCCAGCGGTGGCCGTGGACGTGGAAGGTGTGGTGCTCCGACCCCAGCGCGATCACGTCCCACTGGACGAGCTCGCCGACGCGCGCCTTCATGACCGGCGTGTTGCCCACGAATGCCCGGCCGTCGATCGTCGAGAAGCCATGGGTGGTCTCGAAGGCGACCACGAACTCGCGATCAGGCGCGCGATCGCGGCGGCCGAGGATCGACAGTGCCCCGTACAGCCCGCCGGCGATCGAGCCCTCCATCGAAGGCGAGTGGTCGTGGTAGGGCCACACGCCGGCTGCGCTGCGCCCCGCCCGCAGCCGGTACGTCCAGGTCTGGCCGGGCTTCACGTCCCCGTCCCGGCCCGAGAACCCGGGCAGGAAGGCACCGTCCGACGACGGCTTGTAGCGCACGCCGTGGAAGTGCATCGAGTGCGGTTGCTTCAGGACCGTGTCCATGTTCTTGAAGTGCACGACGATGCGGTCGCCCACGCGCGCCCGCAGCAGCGGCCCGGGTATGGCCGTGTTGGGCTGGCTGGCCCGAGGAGCGTTCGGGAGCCGGCGCTTCCAGCCGGCCGTGAACCGCTGGTAGACGACGGTGGGAAACACCGTGTCGGCGGGCGAGTAGGTCTGGTGCATGATCGCGTCGTGCCCGTTCGGCACGACGTTCCAGCTGACCGGCACGGCGGCGACCCAGTACCGGCGGACCTTGGCATGCGCCGGGGCGGCGGCCGCGGCCCAGAGGACCGCGGCCGCCGCCAGTGCTAGCGCGGCGCGTCGCCCCACTTCGTCAGCGTGACCTCAGCCGGCCCTGCATCCACGCGTGGATGGCGCAGAAGAAGTTGAGCGTCGTGCCCTTGGGGGCGCTGACGTTCACCTTCACGGTCTGCTTCGGGTTGAGGATCACCGAGTCGCCCGGCTGGTCGATCCCCGGCGCGCCGACATCGACGACCGGCACGGTCGGGTTGCCCTCCGGGTCCGGCGCGTGCGCCGTGAAGATCGTGTCGCACGGTGTGCCGGGGGCCCCGCAGTTGAGGATCTTGTTCGTCGACCGGGGCACGTCCGACCCCTTGACGATCGAGAACGTGTGCGGCTGCTCCTGCCGGTTCCGGAGGGTCAGCGTGCCGCCGGAGCGGATCTGGACGTTGCCCGGGCTGAAGCGCGCCTCGTCCTTGATGAACTTGTTCCGCTTGACGATGAGCTTGCCCTTCATCTCCAGGGTGGCGTTCTTCTTCGCCTTCTTCGGCGCTGCGGCCGCGGTGCCGCCCACGACGGCAAGCGAAAGCACGAGCACGCCGACAGCGGCTCGGCGCCAGAAACGATGCGACATGTGATTCCTTTCCGCGCCGCAGCCTGCGCGGCGCAAACGACACTGGTAAGGGGGCTGAATCCCGGGCCCGGACGGGGCCCGCCGGGAGAATAGCCGCAGGCCGGACGCAAAGTTCCGCTTTTGGGGCCGGACGGGGCTTTTGGCCCGGAAATTGGCCGGTGGAAAGTCGGCGGGTTCGAGTGGTGAGTGGGAAGTCGGGGCGCCCGGATTTGAACCGGGGACCTCACCGACCCGAACGGTGCGCGCTACCAGGCTGCGCTACGCCCCGACGAGGGGCCTAGTATCGCAGAGCCTCCCGGGCCTCCTCACGACGCGACGGCCTTGTAATAGCGGACCGCGAGGCCCGTCATCAGGGTCTCGAAGCACTCCTCCAGGCGTCAGGCCGTTCGCGTCGGCGTAGTGCCGGATGCCGAGTCCTCGATCGCCTCGCTCTGCGCGATCACCTCGTCCACGAGGTCCGGGTGCTGGTCCGAGAAGTACGCACCCATGCTGTACAGATTCGTGTCCATGAGGGACTCGAGGAAGGAGTCCCGATCCGGCGCGGCCATGGCTCGGCAGGGTACCTACTCGCGCTGAGGGCGCGGCGGTCGTGTGGCCGCTAGGGCTTGAGCTTCGGAAGCAGCGGAGGCGGTCGAGGCCGGCTCGGCTGCGGGACGGCCGGTAGCGCCGTGCCGACGGCCGCCCGTGACCGCGCCTCGTCGCGCCGCCGACCACCTTGTTCACGGTGCCGGTCGTGCCCTGGACCGTCTTGTTGACGGGGTCTGCCGACGCCGGGAGCAACCTTGTTCACCGGGCCGGTCACGCCCTGGACCGTCTTGTCGACGCGTGCCGCCGACGCCCTGCACCGTGTTGTTCAGCGTGCCGCCGACGCCGTTGACGGTGCCGCCGACCGCGCCTCCGGCGCCGTTCGCCGTGCCGCCGCCCGCTCCGTTCAAGATTCCGCCCGCGGCCGCGCCGCCCTGGCCGCCGATCCCGTTCAGGGCCGACCCGGCGTCGCCCGCCGTGCCGCCGGCCGTTCGGCGCCCGCGCCCGAGCCGCCGCCGCCGGGCGAGTTCCCGCCCGCGCCGCTACCGGCGTTCCCGGCCTTGCCGCCGCCCGACGAACCGCCGGCCGCACCGGCCTGTCCGCCCTGGCCCGCGCGCCGCCGGCGCCGTTGGACGAGCCTCCGGCGCCGGATGAGCTCTGATCGGCCGCTGCGCCCGCGGTCGAGCCGCCGGCCGCGCCGATCACGCCGGTCTTGTGCGCGACGCCCGGCGCCGCCGCCGGCGATCGCGGCCGCGGCGAGCACGACCGCCGCCTTTCCGGCGAGCGATGCGCCCTCGGCCGCCCCGCTCTGCGCCGGCCGAGCCCAGCAGGCTCGAGCCGTCGGACCAGCGACGGCGGAAGAAGGCCGGCAGAGGCAGGAAGCCCGCGACGCGGGAAAGCACGGACCTGGTGCGGCTCGGAGCGCTGCAGCACGAGGTCGTCGAGCCCGAGCGCGATCGCCTCACGGCGGCACGCGGCGCAGGCGTCGAGATGCCGGACCAGCCGGCGCTCCTGCCGCAGGCCGATCCGGCCGTCGGTGAGGTGCACCATCACGGTCTGCATGCGCTGGCAGCGCTCGCCGGTGGCGATGTCGTCGAAACCGTCCTTGAGCGTGCGGCGGGCGCGGAACAGCATGCTCTCGACCGCCGAGCGGGAGAGCCCGGTGCGGCTCGAGATCTTGTCGTAGGAGAGTCCCTCCAGCTCGCGGCTCACGAGCACCTCGCGCTGGGCGTCGGGAAGGTCGTCGAAAGCCATCCGGAGGGTGTCGAGGTCCTCGCGCGCGGAGAAGGCGGCATCGGTGCTCGCCACGCCGATCGACATCCGGCCCTCGTCCGCGGGCGAGAAGTCCTCGGAGTCGATCGAGACCTCGGACCCGCGCCGGGCCCTGCGGATGTGGTCGATGCAGGCGTTCTTCGCGATCTCGTAGACCCACGGCTTGAACAGCGACCTCGCGCTCGGTCGAGCGCAGGCTGCGGAGCGCCGACATGAACACGTCCTGGACGATGTCCTCGGCGCGGCCGTGGTCCGTCACGATGCTGCGCACGTAAGCGGTGATCCGGTCGCGGTAGCGGCGGAACAGCGCCTCGAACGCGATATCGCTGCCCTCCTGGGCAGCGACTACCAACTGGCTATCCGTGGCCTCGCTGGGGGCAGCGACCATCAGTGGCTTCACGCGCTCCGTTCCTCCTCTAGGTGCCCATTACTGCGAATCGGGATCCAAAGTCCGTTGCCCGATCGTATACCCGGCCATCTACGAGCCTAGTCGAGCATTCTCAGCCCGGCAACCGAGCTTGACACGTCTGCCAAAGCGCGGTATAAGAGCCGGAGACACATGCTCCGGGTCGTTACACCAGAGGGGAGAATGCTTTGGCGAATCACCTGACGCCCACCGAGCTGGCAAGAGAGGCCGGGATGGACCGTCGCGAGGTCATCTCGAAGTGCATGGAGATGGGGGTGCCGATCTTCCAAGGAAGGATCGACAAGACCCTGTTCCTCGCCTCCCTGAGAGACCAGGGAAAGGGCCAGCAGACCGCACAGGTAGCCGAAGCCTAGGTCGTTAGAATCGCCTCCACGGGGCAGTCGGCGGCAGCCGGCGCCAACCGCTCAAGAGTGGAGGAGTAGATGGAGGTTCAGACCGCCACCACGGCGAGTGCCGCGGCAACCGGTTCGAAGACGCTCGCGGATCTCGTAACGCTGGCCGCGAAGAAGCACGCGAAGCTGGTCGCCGTGCGCCACAAGGTGGGCGACGAGTGGCTGGACACCTCCTACGAGGAGCTCGTGGGAATCGTCAAGGAGGTCACCCTCGGCCTCGAGGCGATCGGAATCGCTCCCGGCGACAAGGTCGCGATCCTCTCGCACACCCGCCCGGAATGGACGTACGCCGACTTCGGCATCCTGTGCCTCGGCGCCACCACGATTCCGGTGTACCAGACGAACTCGGCCGAGGAGTGCCAGTACGTGATCGACCACTCCGAGGCCAAGGCGGTTGTCGTCGAGGACGCGGCGCAGCTCGAAAAGATCCGCGAGGTGCGCGATCAGCTCCCGGCGCTCGAGCACGTGATCTCGATCGAGCCGATCGAAGCGGACGACGTGATCACGCTGGACGAGCTTCGCGCGAAGGGGCGTGACGGCTCCGAGGAGGACTTCGAGCGGCGCGTCGCCGCGGTCGAGCGCTCCGCGATCGCGAGCTACATCTACACGTCCGGCACCACCGGCCCCCCCAAGGGCTGCATCATCGACCACGCGAACTGGCGCGACATGCTCGACATGCTCCAGAAGGAAGAGGACGTGCTCGTCGAGAACGAGGTCGCCTACCTCTTCCTGCCGCTCGCGCACGCGTTCGCGCGCCTGATCCAGTTCGGCGCGATCGACGTCGGCGCCACGATCGCCTACTGGGAGCGGGACCCGCTGAAGATCATCCCGAATTTGATGGAGGTCAGGCCCACCTACTTCCCCTCGGTGCCCAGGATCTTCGAGAAGATCTATGCGATGGCGGTCGCCAACGCGCCCGACAAGGCGCAGCTCGAGCAGGCCGTGAAGCTCGGCGTCAAGGTGCGCGAGATGCAGCGCGACGGCGAGGAGGTCCCGGCCGACCTGCAGGCGGCCTTCGACAAGGCCGACGAGGAGATGTACAGCAAGGTCCGGGGGCTGTTCGGCGGAAACGTCAAGCAGGCGGTCACCGGCGCCGCGCCGATCGCGCAGGAGATCCTCGAGTTCTTCTACGCATGCGGCGTGCCCGTGATGGAGGGCTGGGGCATGACGGAGACTTCGACCGCCGCGACCATCAACCGCCGGCACGACTTCAAGTTCGGCTCGGTCGGGAAGCCGTTCCCCGGTGTCGAGGTGAAGATCGCCGAGGACGGCGAGATCCTCGTGCGGGGCGCGAACATCTTCCGCGGCTACTACAAGAACGAGAAGGCCACGAACGAGACGATCGTCGACCAGTGGCTGCACACCGGCGACATCGGCCGGATCGACGAGGACGGCTTCCTCTTCATCACGGGCCGGAAGAAGGACATCATCATCACCGCCGGCGGCAAGAACATCACGCCCGCCAATCTCGAGAACTGGCTCAAGCAGGACCAGTACATCTCACAGGCGGTCGTCTACGGAGACCGTCGCCCGTACCTGACCGCGCTGATCACGCTGGACCCCGAGTCGATCGGCCCGTGGGCCGAGCAGCAGGGCCTCGACACGACCGACCCGGCCGAGCTCGCCAACCGAGACGAGGTGCGGGCCATGGTCCAGAAGACGGTCGACCAGGTCAACTCGCGCGTGGGGCCCGTCGAGCAGATCAAGAAGTTCACGATCCTGCCGCACGACCTCACCCAGGAGACCGGCGAGCTGACGCCGACGCTGAAGGTCAAGCGGAACATCGTGTACGAGAAGTACGCGTCCGAGCTCGACCGGATGTACTAGCCGTTCGGCTACTCCACGTCCCGGCGCCTGTCCGCCAGCGCTCCCGCCGCTGCCAGCACGGCTGTCCACGTGCCCAGCACGAGCGCGCCCGTGGCCATCGAGGCGTCGTCGTTGCCACCCGCGCCCAGCGCTCCGGAGGAGATCCCGACCGTGTACTTGATCAGGTCCTCGTCGATCAGCCCGACGAGCGGCTCGAGGATGAACAGCCAGACCAGCACGCCCACCACCGTCCCGACCTGACTGCGCAGCAGCGTGCCGGCCGCGACCCCCAGCACCGTGCACAGCATCGCAGCGAGGAGGCCGCCGGTGCCCAGTCCGACGTAGTCGCCTGCCTTCAGGTCCGCACCCGCGGCGTTGGCCAGCAATGCAAGCCCCAGACCGAAGGACACGACGCCCATCGCGACCCCGAAGACCGCCGCCGAGAGCCCATAGGCGCCCATGCGGGCGAAGATCAGCCGGACCCGATCCGGTGCGATCAGCACAGCCGGGGCATGGGTGCGATGCCGGTACTCGCCGGTCGCCCCGACCGCGCCGTAGACCAGCAGCACGATCGCGAGGATCCCCCCGAAGTTCAGCGCCGTGCGCTTGTCCTCGACCGTCGTGGGGTCGGTCGCGAGGATCGTGATCAGTACGTTGGCCAGCGTCAGCAGCACCGCGGCGAGGCCGAACCCGAGCGCCGTACGGGTCGTGCGGACCTTGATCAGCTCCCCGGCCAGCAGGTGCTTCACGAGCTCTCCGGAGGATCGCTGGTCAGGGCCAGGAACGCCTCCTCGAGCGACGTCGAGAGCGGCGTGAGCTCGTGGAGCGGAACACCGGCGCGAAACGCGAGCTCCCCCACCTGCGCCGCGTCCGGCGCCTCCACGAGCAGCACGCCGTCGCCCTGCGGAGTCGCGGCGAGCCCCGCCCGCTCGAGCGCGGCGCTCAGCTCGGCCGCCTGCGGCGTGCGCACGCGCACGGAACCACTCCCCGTCAGCTGCGAGACGGGCCCCTGCGTGACCATCCGGCCCCTGTGGATGACGACCACGTCATCCACGGTCTGCGCCACCTCCGCCAGCACGTGGCTCGAGACCAGCACGGTGCGCCCCTCCCCCGCCATCGCGCGCAGGAAGTCGCGGAGCCAGCGGATGCCCCGGGGATCGAGCCCGTTGGCGGGCTCGTCGAGCACCAGGACCGCTGGATCGCCGAGCAGGGTCGAGGCCAGCCCCAGTCGCTGGCGCATGCCCATCGAGTACTTGCCGAACCTGCGGTCGGCGGCATCCTCCAACTCGACCAGCCGCAGCACCTCCTCCACACGTCCCCGAGGCAGGCCGGCCATCGCGGCCAGCGAGCGCAGGTGGTTGCGGCCCGAGCGGCCCGGGTGCGCGCCGGCCACCTCGAGGTTCGCCCCGACCGTGCGCACGGGGTCGTCCAGCTTCGTGTACGGGCGGCCCACCACCGTCGCGTAACCCGCTGTCGGCCGCGCGAGGGAGAGCACCATGCGCAGCGTCGTGGTCTTGCCCGCTCCGTTCGGGCCGAGGAAGCCGGTGACCGCGCCGGAGCGCACCTTGAACGAGAGGTCGTCCACGGCCGTGATCGAGCCATAGCGCTTGGTGAGGCCGACGGCCTCGATCGCGGCTTCGTCCGATCCCCTCACGGGGAGGCCTTCTAGCTTTCCGACTGCCGCAGCAACGCGCCTGTCGTCTGCTCGAAGATCCGCCGCCAGGCCGTCGTCTTCTCGCGCTGCTCGTCGGCCTGGCGCAGGATCTTGGTCACGCGCCGGGCCGAGATCTCGATCCCGTGCTTCTCGCAGATCTCCTTGTAGTGGCGGTAGTCCTGAGCGAGGCGGAGCACCACGGACTCGAAGCCGTGCCGGGCGATCTCGATCCGGGACGAGTAGTTCATGATGCTGGTCCCGAACATCAGCTCGTCCTTCGGATCGGGCTCGATCAGGATGATGTCGACGCCCGGATAGTTCTGCCGCCAGTGCTTCACGCGCTCGTGCAGGCGCGCGTGGGCGAGCAGCTTGAAGGCCTGGTAGCCGACCTGGGGATAGCCCATGTCGGACACGCGCCGCACCCGGCTCCCGAAGATCGTGGGGATCCGCTTCTGGAAGTCGTTCACGTAGGGGACGAGCGGGTTCACGACCACGATGAACTTCGCCCCGCGCTCGACCGCGATGTCGATGTTGGTGGTCGAGCGGATGCCGCCGTCGATCAGCTGGCGGCCCCGAACGTCGACCGGCCGGTAGATCATCGGCAGCGCCGTGGAGGCGGCGACCGCCTTCGAGATCGGCACGTCGTCCCAGTCCGGCGAGCCGAACACGATCCGCTCGCAGGTGTCCAGGTCGGTCGCGGCGAGGTAGAGCTCCGGCTCCAACAGGCGGAAATCGTCAGTGCGATCGCTCTCGCGGAAGACCTCACGGATGTACTTCTCGATCCCGGACCCGGTGTAGATGCCGGCCGGCAGGCCCTCCGCCAGGCCGGTCACGACGTCCATCACGGAGACCTCGCGCCACCGGCCCGCGAGACTCCGCGCGAGCCCGACCAGCCGCAGCGGCATCAGCATCGCCCGCGAGGCGAAGTCGGCGTAGTTGGGCCGCAGCAGCGCGCCAAGGTCGACGTCCTTGAAGGGCGTGGGGACCTGCTTGTTGACGATCCGCGACATCTCTTCCGGAGTCATGCCGGACGCCAGGAGGCTCGCCACGAACGAGCCGGCGCTGGTGCCGACGTAGATGTCGAAGTCGTTGACCGTCCTGTTGACGCTCAGGAGGTCGAGCGCGCGGAGCGCCCCGATCTCGTAGACGCCGCCGGTGAAGCCGCCACCGCCGAGCACCAACGCGGTGCGGGACCGGCGCCCACGCCGTTGCGGCTTCTTGCTCGAGGTGCGCTTCTGGCCCGCGGGGCCTTTTGGCGTCGCCTCGAGTTCAACGACGTCGCCCACAGTGCGCTTTATACCAGGGAGAAGGGGCTGCACAAGCACGCCGTGACGGTGTGTCGAGCTGCGTGTAGGCTTCCCGGGAGGGCGAACAGGAGGCGATCTTGACGACGCTAGGCGCACGCATCGAGCTGGGGGAGTTCTTCAGCGAGACCTCCGACCCGGCACTGCAGGAGTCGGCCGATCGAGGCCAGGTGCAGCTGCTCGACTACAAGCAGCTCTACGAGCTGTGGGAACGGCAGCAATGGCTGACCCAGGAGCTCGACTTCACCCAGGATCGCGAGGACTGGGTCGGGTTCCCCGCCGACGAGCGCAGGCAGCGCATGTACGGCCTGTCGTCGTTCTTCATCGGGGAGCAGCGCGTCACCGAGGAGCTGGGGCCGATGATGGTCGCGGCGCCCACCGAGGACATGCGCGTCTTCCTCTCGACCCAGATCGCCGACGAGGCCCGCCACGTGCGCTTCTTCGACCGCTTCTACTCGGAGGTCGGGGTGCTCGACGCCGACTCCCTGGACGGGCGGCTCGAAGAGACCTCGGCCCATCTGAACCCCGCGTTCAACACGCTCTTCGACGAGATGCTCGGCTCGCGCGTGCGCCGGCTCTCCGAGGACCGGACCGACCTCACGGCGCTGATCGAGGCGATCACGCTCTACCACATGGTGATCGAGGGCATGCTCGCCCTCACCGGCCAGCACTTCATCATCGACTTCAACGAGCGCGAGGGAACGCTGCCGGGCTTCGTCCGCGGCTTCAACTTCGTGGCCCGCGACGAGCACCGGCACGTGGCCTTCGGCGCGCGGTTCCTGCGCGACGTGGTCGCCGAGCAGCCGCAGCACCTGGCCACCATCCGGCGCACCCTCGAAGAGGCGCTGACGGTCGCGGACGAGGTGCTGAGGCCGCCATGGGTGGAGAACGACGACTACGAGTACTTCGGCGTCTCGATGGACGAGACGCGTGCGTTCGCAGCTCAGGCCCTGACCCGGCGCCTCAAGGTGATCGGGCTCGACGCCGGCTGCGGCTTAGCTCGCTGCGCTTAGCTCGCTGCGCGCGGTGGGGCTACGGCGCGCAGGGTTGCCTACGTCGACAAAACCGGCTGGGTAAGGGGATGGGGTTCGAGGCGGGCGCGAGGTGTCGCAGGGCGCGCGTCGTTTGTGCTGCGGGCGCACGTGCACGGTCAGAGTTTGTGCCCTTGACGCGTGATGCGTATGCGACCCACCGGCTTCACGTTGCACACTTCGGGCCCCAATAGCGGGCCCAATCCGCAACGCGCCGGGGGGCCATTCACGGATCGGAACACTGGTACGGGTGATGCCGGAGATATCACGGCGTTCCGAGCGCCTTTCGACGCACCGCGCCGGCGCCAGGCCACACGCGCCCGCACCTTCACCCTCCTACCCAGCCGGTTTTGTTAGGGACCTCCACCCGCCCCGTCCCGCGCGTCCCGACGCAACGCTCAAGAAACATGGCCGTTCCCGACACTCCCTGATTACCATGGACTGCGGTTGCCCGAGGGTGTCGGCCGGGCCGGATTCGCTGTAACTCATCCACCGGGGAACGGACTCCATTGGGCGACGACCTCGCCGGCCTCGGCCTGCTCGTACGCGGCCGCCACGAACTCTATGTCAGCTCGCTCGCTGCGCTGCTCGAGGCGCGCGGGGCCTCCGTGCGCATCTCGAGCCCCGGCGCGGAGCTACCTTCGAAGCTGCCGCCGGGCGTGCGCCTGGTGCTGCTCGAGTCGCCGCTTCCCAGCGAGCTGCGGCGCGCGGCCCTGCTCGGCGCTCCGGTCATCGTGCTGACGGAGCGAGCGGGCCCTGAGGACCAGCTTGCCGCCGCTCAGCTCGGCGCCCGAGCGCTGCTCGCCAAGAACGCAACTCTGGCCGAGCTGATGGTTTCAATCAGGCGCGCGCTGGCGAGTCCGGAGGCCGAGGGTGGCATCCTTTCGCGTCAGGCGCGTTACGAGCTGACCCCGCGCCAACGCGAGGTACTGAGCCTGATCGTGGAGGGGCTGGACAACAGGGAGATCGCCGAGCGACTTGGGATCTCCGAGCGGACCGCACGAGCGCACGTCTCGGCCGTGCTGGAACGCCTCGGGGCGAGCAATCGCACGCAGGCCGCCGTCGCCGCCCTGCAGAAAGGCCTTTTGGGCCTGCTGCTCCTGCTCGTCGCCCTGGCCTCGCTGGGCGCCGCGACCGAGCCGGCATCGGCCGCCGGCCCGAGCGCGGTCGCCAGCCGCGTCGCGGGGCTGGCCCGCGGGGTCGGCGGGGCTTCGGGCGTCTGGGCCTACGACACCGACACCGGGCCGGAGGATCGCCGCCTGGCATTCGGGCACCCGCCGTACCCCGGCGTCGGTGCAAAAGCTCCTGACCTCGGCGACGACCCTCGACCGTGCGGGCCCGGATTCCCAGATCCACACCACGGCGGTCGCCACCGGCACGGTCACAGACGGGGTCCTGGACGGCGACCTCTATATCCGCGGTCACGGGGACCCCTCGCTGGACTATGCGGCGCTCGGGCGGCTCGCACGCGCCGTCCGCGATGCGGGCATCGACGAGGTCACCGGTCGCGTCTACGGTGACGAGAGCTACTTCGATCAGCGGCGTGGAGGCCCGGCGAGCGGTTTTGCGACCTCGGTGTGGGTGGGTCCCCTCTCGGCGCTGTCCTTCAACGACGGGCTCATGCGGCCCTATGGCCGCGGATTTCAGACCGACCCTGCCCGCTTCGTGGCCACGCGCTTCGCCGCCAAGCTCGAAGCGGCGGGTGTGACCCTCGGGGCCCGGGCCGCGCGCCGGCATCGCGCCCACCGACGCGCTGCCGATCGCGACCGTCTGGTCCCCCTCCGCTCGCATCGCTCGTACGCCACATGAACACCGTTTCGGACAACTACTACGCCGAGGTCCTGATCAAGGCCCTCGGCGCGGCCTACGGCGAGGCGGGCACGACCGCGCGCGGCGCATCCGTGGTCCGGAAGTTCACGCGCGAGGAGGGGTTCAGCTCCACCGTCTCCGACGGCTCCGGGCTCTCCCGCGGAAACGCCGTGTCTCCGGCAGCGATCGGCCGGCTGCTGGTCGGGGCGCAGGACGAGACCTGGTTCGACGCCTTCTACCGCTCGCTGCCGCTGGCGGGCGTCAGCGGCACGCTCAAGAAGCGCATGCGCGGCACGGCCGCCGCCGGCCGCTGCAGGGCGAAGACCGGCACGCTGATCGCGGTCAGCGCGCTCGCCGGCTACTGCCGTTCGCGAAGCGGCCACCGGATCGCGTTCGCGATCCTGATGAACCGGGTCAACATCTGGAGCGCCCACCAGGCGCAGGACCGGATCGCGGCGACACTGGCCGCCTCACGCGGCTAGCCGGTCCCAGGCGCCGGAAAGCACGCGCTCCAGCTCGGCCTCGTCGATCACGGGCCGCTCCAGCTCCTGGGCCTTGTCCAGCTTGCTGCCCGGGTTGTCGCCCGCCACCACGTAGTCGGTCTTCCCGGACACCGAGCCGGTCACCTTGCCGCCCAGACCCTCGATCCGGGCCGTCGCCTCTTCCCTGCTCATGCGGCCGAGCGTCCCGGTCAGCACGAAGCTCTTGCCGGCGAGCGGCAGCTCCCCGTCCGCGCCGGCGCCCTCCTGCTCGAAGTTCAGCCCGATGCGCCGGAGATCCGCGATCAGCTGCTGGTTGCGCGGCTCGTCGAGCGTCTCGCGGATCGTCCCGGCCAGCACCGGCCCGATGCCCTCGACCGCCTCGATGTCCTCCATGCTCGCGCTCAGCAGCCGGTCGACCGACCCGAAATGCGAGGCGATCGCCCTGGCGTTCACGTAGCCGATGCCCGGGATCCCGAGCGCGTACAGGACCCGGTTGAACGGCTGGTCCTTGGAGCGCTCGATCGCGTTGACGAGGTTCTCGGCCGACTTCCGCTGGAAGCCCTCGAGCGGTTCGAGGCGCTCGGCCGTGAGCCCGTAGAGATCGGGCAGCGAGCGCACGAGCTGCTCCTCGTAGAAGCGCTCGACGAGCTTCTCGCCGAAGCCCTCGATGTCCATCGCCCCCTTCGAGACGAAGTGCTTGAGGGACTGCAGCAGCTGTCCGGGGCAGTCCTTGCGGTTCGGGCACCGGGTCCACACCTCGCCCTCGGGCTTGACGGTCTTCGTGCCGCAGGCCGGACACCTCGCCGGCGGCACGTACGGACGCTCGGAGCCGTCGCGGCGCTGGGTCACCGGCGAGACCACCTGCGGGATCACGTCGCCGGCCCGCAGCAGCACGACCTGGTCGCCCTCGCGGATGTCCTTGCGCTCGAGGTCCTCCTCGTTGTGCAGCGTGGCCCGGCTCACGGTCACGCCGCCGACCTGCACCGGCTCGAGGATCGCGTACGGGATCAGGTTGCCGGTGCGACCGACGTTCACGCCGATCTTCTCGAGCTTCGTCACGGCCGTCGTGGGGGCGAACTTGAAGGCGATCGCCCAGCGCGGCTCCCGCCCCACGACGCCGAGCGCGGCCTGGGTCTCGTAGTCGTTGATCTTGATCACGACTCCGTCGATCTCGTAGTCGAGGTCCTCGCGCCGCTCCTCCCAGCGGCGGCAGGCTTCCAGGACGGAGTCGATGTCCGCGTGCAGCTCGACCTCCTGGTTGACCTTGAACCCATGGCCGCGAAGCCACTCGATCGACTCGAAGTGGGTGGAGTGATCCAGACCCTCGGAGGCGCCGATGCCGTAGCACCAGATCGATAACGGGCGAGAGGCCGTCACCTGCGGATCGAGCTGGCGGAGCGAGCCCGCGGCCGAGTTGCGCGGATTCGCGAACGTGCGCTGGCCCGCGGCCGCCTGTTGCTCGTTCAGGCGCGCGAAGTCCCGCAGAGGCAGGTAGACCTCGCCGCGCACCTCGACCAGCCGCGGAGGCCGCTTGCCCGGGTTTTGGATCCGGAGCGGCACCGCGCCGATGGTGCGGAGATTCTGCGTGACGTCCTCTCCGATCTCGCCGTCTCCGCGGGTGGCTCCGCGCACGAGCACTCCATCCTCGTAGACCAGCGAGATCGCGAGCCCGTCGATCTTCGGCTCCGTGACGTACTCGATCTCGCGCTCCGGAATCCCTCGCCTCGTGAGCAGGTTGCGGACCCGCTGCTCCCAGGCTCGGAGCTCGGTCTCGTCCCGCGCGTTCGCCAGCGACAGCATCGGCTGGGGGTGGCGCACCTCGCCGAACCTCCCGGCGGGCTTCGCCCCCACACGCTGCGTGGGGGAATCCGGCGTGCGCAGCTCGGGGTGCTCCTCCTCGAGCGCCATGAGCTCGCGCAGCAGGTCGTCGTACTCGGGATCGGAGATCTCCGGGTCGTCGAGGACGTAATAGCGGTGGTTGTGGTGCTCGAGCAGGCGCCGCAGCTCCGCCGCCCGTCTGGCAACCGTCCGCGGGGGCACTGGTACTACCGGTCCGTCGCCGCGGGCTCGCCGATCAGCGCGTCGAGGTCCCAGCCGGCCATCTCCTCGAGCCGCTGCACGTCTGTGAGCTCGAAGTGGAGCGGCGTCACCGAGATCATGTCCGCATCGATCGCGGCGAAGTCGGTGCCCTCCTCCGGCCGGTACGAGGGCTCCATGCCGTAGATCCGATAGCGGCGCCGGCCCGTCTCGTCCTCTTCCTCGAGCTCGAGGTTGTCCCGGTACACGCGCTTCCCGAGCCGCGTCACGGCAGCTCCGGCGAGCTCATCCATCCCGAGCGCCGGACAGTTCACGTTGAGCAGCGTGCCGGGCGAGATGGGCCGGTCGTTCAGCCCGGCGACGAGCCGCGCTGCGAACAGCGCGGCCGCGTCGAACTCGAAAGTCTTGCCGAAGCGGAAGTCCATCTCGCGTTTCGTGGATTGCTGCGAGACGGCGATCGCCGGTACGCCGAGCACCGCTCCCTCCAGAGCAGCCGCGACCGTGCCGGAATAGGTGATGTCGTCCCCGAGGTTGGCCCCGTGATTGATGCCGGACACGATCAGCTCAGGCTCTGAGCCGAGCAGACCGAGTGATGCAAAGCGCACGCAGTCCACGGGCGTCCCGTCGGTGGCGTAGCCGACGCTGCCATCCTCGAAGCGGATCTCCTCGACCCACAGCGGGGTGCGGGTCGTGATGCTCCTCGCGGTCGCGGAGCGGTTGGCGTCCGGGGCGATCACGTCCAGCTCGATCCCGGGCACCTCGAGCAGGGCGCGCCGCAGGGCATTCAGCCCGGTGGCCTGGATGCCGTCGTCGTTGGTGAGGAGGACCTTCATACGGGCGCCAATGTTAGTGAGGGCACCAGGACTGCCCGGAACTCCCGAACATTCGTCTACCGGCTGTGAATTCGGATTGACAAGGCCTCTCGCCGGGACGACGTTGGGAAGGAGGCGAGAGCGCCATGGACGCGTCCTCACTCCTGCAAATGGACTTCCCCCGCTTGTCCTGCACATCCACCATGTCCGGATTCCGACGCCGCCTGCGCGGCGAGCGCGGCGTTGGCCTGGTCGAGCTGCTCGTCGTCATCCCGATGCTGGCGGTCGTCCTGCTGGGCATCTACGCGCTCTACAACGTGGGCGCGAAGGGCCAGCGCGACACCAACGAACGCGTCACCTCGATGCTGCGCCAGCAGAACGGTCTCGAGCGGATGACGCGGGAGATGCGGCAGGCGGTCAGCTTCACGCCGGTGTCCTCGCAGGTCGCTCGACGCGGTCACCTATGTCCGCCCCTCCAGCGGCGGGGCATCGGTCCAGCGGCGCGTGCGCTACGAGTGCCTCGCCGGCTCGTGCACGCGCTACGAAGGCCCTGTCGGCGGCGCGCTCGGCACGGGCGAGACGGTGATCCCGAACCTGGTCAACCCCGACGTCTTCTTCTTCGAGCCGGACAACGTCAACCCGACCTATGTCGCAGTCAAGCTCGAGGTCTCCGTCAAGGGCGCGACCAACCCGATCGTGCTCGACGGCGGCTTCGCGCTCCGCAACCAGGACGGTGAGACGTGATGGACCGGTCCCTGCGCGGTCAGGCCGGCTTCACGCTGATCGAGATGCTGATCGCGATGACGTTGATGGCAGTCGGCGTCGCCGCGACGCTCGGGGTGTTTGGCGCGTCCGGGCGCACGGCACTCGTTGCGCAGCGCAGCGACATCGCCATTCAGCAGGCGCAGGCGGAGATCGACCGGCTCAGCAGGACCAGCTACGCCAAGCTCGGCCTCACCTCGACCCCGGCCATCGTCGACGATCCGCGCAACCCGGGATCGCGCGTGAGCGGGACGACCCTCACTGATCAAGACCGGCCTCAGTCGAGACCTTCGTGCTCTCGAGCGACGCCGGCCAGTGCGCGGCCGCGGTCGCCCCGGCCCCGAGGCCGTTCGCGGTCGGAGTCGGCGACGCCACGGTGGCCGGCAAGATCTACCGCTACGTCACCTGGCGCGACGTGGACTGCACGAGCGGCTGCACCGGCAACAAGAACACGAAGCGGATCACGGTCGCGGTCACGATCGACGCGAGCCCGAACGCTCCGACGCTCAACCCGATCTGGACCTCGACGGTGATACCCGACCCGTCCGCAGTCGCGCCGGGCACGACTGCGCCGGTCGCGGCCGGCGGAGCCATCGACCGTCAGCGCCCAGAACTTCTACCTCTACGACACGCGCTGCGGCAACAACACCCGCCAGGCGCAGACCGGCGATCACACGACCCACAGCACCGCCTCGTGCGGGCAGCCAGTCCAGCCACTGGTCGATCTGCGAGAACACCAACTTCTCGAGCGCCCTCCAGCCGGACCTGATGGGGACGGAGGAGCCGCCGGGCAACAACTCGACTCCGCTCTACACGTACTCCTCGGAGCTCAACGGCAACTACGACGGCGGCCTCGTGATGAAGCGCCAGGGCACGGCGTGCCGCACGAACTACCAGATCCTCGACACGTTCGATCCGACCAAGCCGAACGTATGGAGCGTCCACGCGTGGTCGACCAACGGCCTTCTCGAGCGCGTTCGACGTGGACGGCTCAGGTGACGCTCTCGCTCTTCACCGAAACACTGGGTGGCGCGTCCGGGCGCGGCTACATCTGCGCGACGCTGCTCGACCGCACCGTCTCGAACAGCGTCCCCATGGACACCGTGATCGGCTCGACGGGCTACGACCTCGCGAGCTGGCCGACCGACCTGCGTCGCCTGACCTTCTCCTTCAAGGTCACCAACTACGACATCGCTTCCGGGCATCGCCTCGTGCTTGCGCTCAACGTCCGCTCGGAGTCGGCGAACGATCTCGTCTTCCGCTACGACCACCCGCTCTATCCCTCTTTCCTCGCAGCTCGCCACCGCCACACCCCTCTAGGAGCGAACTCGATGCGCCTCCGCAACCCTCTCCAGCTGTTCCGCGACGAACGCGGCGTCGCCCTCCCCGTCGCCCTCGCGGTGCTGTTCGTGACAGCCGGCCTCGCCACCGTTGCGGCCCGCTCCGCGATCGTCGCCGACCACCAGTCGTTGCGCGACCGCAACGCAAAGCGCGCGATCCAGGCCGCCACGTCCGGCCTTCAGGACGCCGTCTACCAGACCAACATGCTGCAGCCCGCCGCGAACCAGTGCGTCGTGAAGAACGGCCCCCCTCAGCGCGGTCGCCGTGCAGGCCGACGGCTGGTGTGCCGCGCAGACCGAGGACCTGGGCGACGGCGCGCAGTACACGCACCGGGTCTCGCAGGTGGCGTCCGTCACGGTCAACGGCTACGTCTACGACCAGCGCAGCGATCGTCTCGACCGGCACCGTCAACGGCGTGACGCGCCGCGCGACCGTTGACCGTCGACGCCGCCACCGGCAACCCCCTGTTTCCGCCCGGCTACGTCGATCGTCGACGCAGAACTCGATCGACATCAAGAACAACGCCCAGGTCACCGGGCGGCCTCGCCTCGAACGGGAACATCACCCTCAAGAACAACGCCGACGTCTGCGGCCCGATCACGGCCGGCGTCGGCAAGACGCTATTCCGCCGGCAACAACACCACGGTCTGCCCGGGATACTCGACCGCCCCCGCGACGACGCCCTTCGTGTTCCAGCCGGTCGACCAGGGTACGACGAGGACGATCAACGACAACATCCGCATCACGAGAGCGATCAGCGGCAGCTCCACGACGCCGAAGGACACCTGCTCGGGCTGCAACAAGATCACCCTCGATGCGAACCGCGTGTTGACGATCAACAACGGCGGCACGCTGACCCTGACCGGCGACAACTACAACTTCTGCAAGCTGAACCTGAACGGCGGGGATCTCCAGATCCCGGTTCGCACCACGACGATGAAGATCTTCATCGACACGCCGGAGAACTGCAGCGCCGTCGGCAGCACGGCCGGCTCGGTCTACTTCAACGGCGGCAGTGAGTTCGTCAACCTCGGCAGCAATCCGGCGATCGTCGCGCTGTTCGTGGCCGGAAGCGCGACCGAAGGCGACTACGGTCGAGCTGAGCAGCAACGACAGCAACGGCTCCAGCGACGTGAGCCTCGCGATCTACGCGCCGAACTCGACGGTCGACTACACGAACAACCTCAAGTTCATCGGCGCGATCGTCGGCCAAGTCGCTGACGCTCAAGAACAACTCCGCAGCTCACGTACGACAGCCGCGTCGCCGGCCTCACGCAGCGGCAGCAACAGCCGCTTCTACCAGAGCTACGACTACAAGGAGTGCGCGTCGGCTCCGACCTCGAGCACGCCGAACTCCGGCTGCTAGATCCTCGATCGGCTCGTGAAGTTCTGAAGGCCGGCCCGCAAGGGCCGGCCTTCGTCGTACAGCCGACTAGTACAGGGGTCTGCGCGGACGCGGCTTAAACGTTTACGAAGGCGTCCAAACCGTCAACCTGCGGGCGCCGGATGGCGATGCTCCAGGTGGGAAACGCTTGATGTATCCCCGCGAGCCTCGGAGTACAGCCACCGCAAGAGTCGCCGCACGTGCGAGCCGGGCCCATTCGTTTCGATCGGAGCGCGGCTTCACACTCATCGAGGTGCTTGCCGCGTGTGCGGTGATCTCGATCGGCGTCGCCAGCACGCTGAAGACGTTCGGCGCCACGGGCCGCACGGTGACGCGGTCCGAGCGCACGCAGGTGGCGATCCAGCGCGCTCAGTCGGAGCTCGACCGGATGCGGACGATCCCCTACGGCGAGCTCGCGCTCACGCTCTCCTCCCGCGACGTCCAGCGACCCGAAGGACCCCGGCATCCGGGTCGAGAGCGGCGCCTTGAGGATCCGGATCGACCTCACCGAGCCGTTCGTCACGACGCCGGCCGGGGGCAGCGCGGCACGCGTCGATCCCGGCGCCGCTCGAGTTCGCCGTCGGACTCAACGGGGCCACGGTCACAGGCCGCGTCTTCCGCTATGTGACGTGGCGGAACGAGAACTGCCCGCTGGCCCTTTGCGAGGGCAACGAGAACACCAAGCGGCTGACCGTCGCGGCCGTCCTCGATGCGCCGCCGAGCGGCGACAGGCGGATGCCCGTCTGGCTCTCGACGGTGATCTCCGATCCGGACACGGCCCCACCCGGTACCCAGGCTCCCCCGGGTGGCGGCCCTGGGAGCGGCGATCCTGTCACGGCGCAGTCGTTCTTCCTCTACGACACGCCCTGCGGCCAGTCCTCGCGCCAGCAGCCGGCCGCGACCCACGCCACGCACGACACCGCGTCCTCGGGCGCAACCGCAGACGAGAGCTCCACGTGCGAGAACCCAAACTCCGATCGCCAGCCGGATCTGATGGGCGGCGCGGCGCCGTCCGGAGACCGCAACACGCCGCTCTTCCAGTACTCGAGCGATCTTTCGGGCGGTTACGAGGGTGGCTTGACGATGATCCACCGGGGCGCGACCTGCGCAGCCTCGTACGCCCATTCCGCGGCCTCCGACCCTCGAGGCCGTCAGCAAATGGTCGGTCCATGCGTGGGCT
This sequence comes from uncultured Solirubrobacterales bacterium, assembly GCA_963759145.1. Lineage (GTDB taxonomy): Bacteria > Actinomycetota > Thermoleophilia > Solirubrobacterales > JBBDJG01 > JBBQKG01. The sequence continues at coordinate 10,287 of CAVWYB010000017.1, read as the reverse complement.
TCGCCCGCCTTCTCACAGGCGTTCACGCTCCGCGGGGTCGTGACCGCCTCGCTCTTCACGACCACCGTGGGCGGCGGTCACCGCGCCGGGCCGGCTGTGCCTCACGATGATCGACCGCCATACGGTCGACGGCGTGCCGACCGACCGGTTGCTCGGCACGGGTGTCTATGACCTCTCGAACTGGCCCACCGACGTCAGGCGAATCACGTTCAGCTTCCGGCTGGCTCAGGAAGAGATCGTGCCGGCGGGCCACCGCCTCGTGATGGCGCTTCATCTCCGCGGCGAGTCGGGCGCCGACATCTCGATCCTCTACGACCATCCGCTCTACCCGTCGCTCCTGGAAGTGGCGACGTCGACCCCGCTGTGAGACGAATGCTCCACATCCGGCGGCGCGCAATCGGCGACGAACGCGGGATCGCGATCCCGGTCGCGCTCGCGATTCTGTTCCTCGTCTGGGGCCTCGCGACGGTCTCGCTGCGGGCGGCGCTGGCCTCGCAGAACCAATCGCAGCGCGACCGCGACGTCAAGCGGGCGCTCCAGGCGGCCAGCGCGGGCGTCGACGCGGCGATGTATCGGCTGAACCTCCTGCAGCCCGAGTCATTCCAGTGCATCATCGTCTCGGCCGGCACGCTCGCGGTTTCCGGGTACCAGGCGGACGGCTGGTGCCCCGAGCAAACCGAGGAGCTCAGCGACAACGCCACCTACAGGATGCGCGCCTCCAGAGGTCTCTCGCTGCACGTGAACGGCCAGTCGCTGGTCGAGCGCCAGATAGTCTCGACGGGCTTCTCCAACGGGGTACGCCGGCGTGTGCTGACCAGGATCACGGCTGCGACCGGCGAGCCGGTGTTCCCCGGCGGCTACGCGGGCGTGAGCCTCACCGCGCTCGACATCGGAAACAACGTCCAGGTAGCCGGCGGTCTCGGCACGAACGGCAACATCCTGCTCAAGAACTCTGCCCAGGTCTGTGGCGACACGACACCGGGGCCCGGCAAGTCCTTGAGCATTCAGAACAACGCCTCCGTCTGCAGCGGATACTCGGTCACGCCGACCGGCACGCCCTTCAACCTCCAGCCTGTCGACCAGGGCAATGCGCCAACCGTGAACGACAACGTCCGGATCGGCAATCCGCCGTCCGGACTGAGTCCCGATCAGTGCACGTCGTGCTCAGGCGTCAACTGGAACCCGAGCACACGGGTCCTCGAGCTTCGGCAGAACTCGACGCTCACGCTCGGCGGCAACGTGTACAGCTTCTGTCGCCTCGAGCTCGACAACACCGCGCAGTTGAAGATCGCCGCGCGCGAGCTGGGGACGGCGGTGCGGATCTACATGGACTCGCCGGAGAACTGCGGCGGGGGCAACGGCATGGGGTCGGTTTCCGTTCGCAACGACTCCCAGATCGTGAACATGAACACGATTCCCGACGACGTTCCAGCTCTACGTGGTGGGAAGCCCGACGATCGCGACGAGCGTCGACCTCGCAAACGGGGTCACCCTCCAGACGGACCTCGTGATGGCGATCTACGCTCCCTACTCGACCGTCACGATGCGAAACAACACGCGCCTGATTGGAGCGATCGCGGCACGCTCGCTGGTGCTCCAGAACAATGCGACGCTCACCTACAGCGACCGGATCGCGGACATCACGACCGGCAGCCCCTTGCGCCTCTACCGGTCGGCCGAGTACAGGGAGTGTGCGAGCGACCAGGCGACGGCGGCGATCGATTCGGGCTGCTAGCGCGAGCGGGCGTAGCGCCTAGTATCGGACCGACGCCAGATACAGGCCGTGCGGGTCGACAGTCCTCCCCGCCGCGGACCTCGGCTCGCCCCGCGAGCAGCGCTTCGAAGGACTCCGGCGACCCCCGGCCATCGGCGACGTCGAGCATCGTCCCAACCAGCACGCGCACCATGTGCCGCATGAAGGCGTCTGCCTCGATCCAGAACTCGAGCACGTGCCCCGCCCTGGCCCAGCGCGCATCGAGGACGTTTCGCTCGAAGCGGACGTGGTCGGTCCGCGTCGGGGTGAAGGCCGTGAAGTCGTGCGTGCCTCGAAGCAATGCCGCGCACGCGGCGAGCGCCGCCTCGTCCAGCGGGTGCGGCCACCACAGCGAGCGCCCCTGCTCGAACGGGCAGGGCGCTGCCCGCGCGAGCAGCCGGTAGCAGTAGGTCCGCGAGCGGGCGTCACGGCGGGCGTCGAACGCGTCGGACGCCGGCTCGGCGGCGCTCACCGCGAGGTCGAGCGGAAGCACTCCGTTCACCGAGCGTGCAAGCTGCTCCGCCTGGAGCTCGCTCGCGTGGGCGAAGCTGGCCACCTGTCCCCAGGCGTGGACGCCCGCATCCGTGCGACCCGCGACGGACAGGTCAGGAGCCGAGCCCGTGATCTGCCCGAGCGCGGCGCTGAGCGTCCCCTCGACGGTCCGCAGCCCAGGCTGCGCCGCCCATCCGGCGAACTCGCGCCCGTCGTATTCGAGCGTGAGCTTGACTACGGAGCCGGAGCCGCTAGACGAGCTCGAGAAAGACCATCTCCGTGGAGTCGGACCGCCTCGGTCCGAGCTTCAGGATCCGCGTGTATCCCCCGGCCCGCCCCTCGTACCGAGGTGCGATCTCGTCGAAGAGCTTGTGCACGGTGAACTTGTCCTGCCCGAGCGCCGCCAGCGCCTGGCGCCGGGCGTGCAGATCGCCTCGCTTGGCGAGCGTGATCAGCTTCTCGACCTCCGGCTTGACGACCTTCGCCTTCGCCTCCGAGGTGCGCACGCGCTCGTGCTGGATCACCTGACCGCAGAGGTTCTTCACGAGCGCCTTTCGGTGCCCGGCGTCGCGCGAGAGCTTGTTCCGCTTCTTCTGGTGGCGCATGAATCAAACTCAGGATCTCAGCAGAGCTGCGAGAACCTAGTCTCAATCGTCTCGCAGGCCGAGGCCACGGACGCGGAGCGTCTCCTTGACCTCCTCGATGCTCTTGCGGCCGAAGTTCGGAATCGCGCTCAGCTCGCTCTCGGACTTCTGCACGAGATCGCCGATCGTCTGGACACCCGCCCGCTTGAGGCAGTTGTACGAGCGCACGCCGAGCTCGAGCTCCTCGATCAGGATGTCGTCCATGCCGTCCGCGACCGCGGCCGCCGCCCCGAGGCCACCGGTGGCCTCGCCGGCGCCGTCCGCGCTGGGTAGCCCGAGCCCCTCGATCCGGCTCGGGTCGGTGAAGATCGCGAGGCTCTGGATCAGGACCTCGGCCGCCTCGCGAAGCGCCGCCTGCGGGTCCACGGACCCGTCGGTCTCGATGTCCAGGGTGAGCTTGTCGAAGTCGGTGCGCTGTCCGACACGCGCAGCCTCCACGTTGTAGGCCACCCGGCGAACCGGCGAGAAGATCGAGTCGATCGGGATCACACCGATGGGCTGCTCGGGGCTCTTGTTGCCCTCCGCAGGCCGGTAGCCCCGGCCGCGACCGATCGTGAGGTACATCTCGAGCTTCGCCCGCTTCTCGAGGGTCGCGATGTGAGTGTCCGGGTTCAGGATCTCGACGCCCGAGGGCAGGTCGATGTCCTTGGCCGTGATCTCACCTGGTCCGGTGGCGATCAACGGCGCCTCGACCTCGCCGGCGTCGGTGTGCATCCGGCAGACGATGTCCTTGAGGTTCAGCACGATGTCGGTGACGTCTTCCTTGACGCCGTTGATGGTCGAGAACTCGTGTGCGACGCCCTCGATGCGCACGGACGTGACAGCAGCGCCCACGAGTGAGGAGAGAAGCACGCGGCGCAGCGAGTTGCCGAAGGTGTAGCCGAAGCCTCGGTCGAGCGGCTCCACGGTGAAGCTGCCCTTGTTGTCCTCGACGTTCTCGGCGGTGATCTTGGGTACTTGAAAGTCCAACACTGGGTATTCCTCCAAACTTTGGTGGCGGGGTGACGAACCTGTCCTCGCCAAACCCGATCTCGGCCTTGGCCGCGATCGGCCGGTTGTTCTACTTCGAGTAAAGCTCGACGATGAGCTGTTCCTGCACGGGTGTGCTGATCTCCTCTCTCTCTGGCAAGCGCAGCACTTTGGCGGTGAGCGAGTCGTAGTCCGCCTGTAGCCAGGCCGGGACCGTGGCGGTCAGCTCGGTCGCCTCGCTGATCAGCGGACGCGCCCGTGACGTGTCCCGCACGGAGATGACCTCGCCGGGACGCAGCTGGTAGGACGGCTTGTTCACCCGCCGCCCGTTCACCGCGAAGTGACCGTGCCCGATCAGCTGGCGGGCCTGGCGGCGCGAGGACGCGAAGCCGAGGCGCACGACCACGTTGTCGAGCCGGCGCTCGAGCAGCCGCAGCAGGTTCTCGCCCGTAACGCCCGGCTGGCGGCTCGCCTTGTCGTAGTAGCTGCGGAACTGCTTCTCGAGCAGCTGGTAGTAGCGGCGAGCCTTCTGCTTCTCGCGCAGCTGGTGCCGGTACTCGGACTGCCTCACGCGGCCGCGGCCATGCTGCCCCGGCGGGTAAGGGCGTCGTTCGACCGAGCACTTGTCGGTCAGGCAGCGCTCGCCCTTCAGGAAGAGCTTCAGCCCCTCCCGGCGGCACTGCTTGCATTGCGGTCCGGTATCTCTCGCCATGCAGAAGCTCCTAGACGCGCCGCCGCTTGCGCGGGCGGCAGCCGTTGTGTGCCTGCGGCGTGACGTCCTTGACGCCCGTGACCTCGAGACCCGCGGCCTGTAGCGACCGGATCGCGGTCTCGCGACCCGAGCCCGGCCCCTTCACGTAGACCTCGACCTTCTGCAGGCCGTGCTCCATCCCCTTCTGGGCGGCGGCCTCGGCGGTCACCTGCGCCGCGAACGGCGTGGACTTGCGCGAGCCCTTGAAGCCCGCGCTGCCGGCAGACTCCCAGGCGATCACGGCACCCTCGCGGTCGGTGAGGGTGACGATCGTGTTGTTGAAGGACGTCTTGATATGCGCCTGACCGAACGGGATGTTCTTGCGAACCTTGCGCCGTCCTCCCGTGCGTCTGCGTGCAGGAGGCACTACTTGCTCACCTTCCTCTTCTGGGCGACCTGGCCGCGCCGCGGGCCCTTGCGGCCGCGCGCGTTGGTCTTCGTGCGCTGACCGCGCACCGGCAGGCCGCGGCGGTGGCGAAGGCCACGGTAGGCGCCGATCTCGGTCAGCCGCTTTACGTCCTGCGAGCGCTCGCGTCGCAGGTCACCCTCGACCGTGAGATCGTTGTCGATCGCATCACGCAGACGCGAGATCTCGTCGTCGGTGAGGTCCTTGACGTAGGTGTCGGGCGAGATCTTGGTCTCGTCGAGCACCTTCTGAGCAGTCGAGAGCCCGACCCCGTAGATCGTCGTGAGGCCGATCTCGACTCGCTTGTTGAGAGGGATGTTCACTCCGGCGATGCGCGCCATTCGAGCTGCCGCCTTCCTTCCTGACCTAGCCCTGCCGCTGCTTGTGGCGGGGGTTCTGACAGATCACCAAGACCACGCCGCGGCGGCGGATGACCTTGCACTTCTCGCACATCGGCTTGACCGACGCTCGTACCTTCATGGACTCTCGCTTTGCAATCGAAAGAGGTTTGCCCTCCCGGTCCCAGGAGTCGGACCGGCAAGGTGTCGGGCCCGAAGGCCCGAGGGGCGCAGACTATCGCAGAGCGGACGCGCCCGACCGGCTAATGCTAGCAGGAGGTGGTTTTCGACTCAGGCCGCGATTTTCAGCTGCTCGAGGTGCCAGGGCGTCAAGATCCGCGGACCTTCCGCCGTCACGGCCACGGTGTGCTCGAAGTGGGCGGTGAGCGTGCCGTCCTCCGAGTAGATCGCCCAGTTGTCATCGCCCATGCGGACTCCGGGGCGGCCTGCCGCGACCATCGGCTCGACGCAGAAGACCATGCCCTCCTCGATCAGCGGTCCCCGACCGGGCTCGCCGAAGTTGGGCACCTGCGGATCCTCGTGCATCTGGCGACCGATCCCGTGTCCGACGAGCGACCTGACCACGGACAGCTCGTCCCGCTCCACCCGCTCCTGCACGGCGTGTGAGACGTCGCCCAGGCGATTGCCGACGACGCACTGCTCGAGCCCCGCCTCGAGTGCCTCGCGGGTCGCCTTCAGCAGCTTCGAAGCCACCGGGCTCACCGGCCGCAGGGCGACCGTGACAGCCGCGTCGGCGACCCATCCGTCGTGCTCGACTCCGACGTCCAGGGACAGCACGTCGCCGCGCTCGAGCTTGTACTCGCCGGGGATGCCGTGCACCACCATCGAGTTGGGCGAGGCGCAGATCGACGCCGGGAACCCGCGATAGCCCTTGAACGCCGGCTCGCCGCCGTGCGTGCGGATGAACTTCTCCGCCGCGCGGTCGAGCTCGGCCGTCGTGACGCCGGGTCGGCACAGGCCGGTCAGCATCGCGAGGCAGCGGGCGACGATCTGGCCGGCGCCGGCCATCGCCTCTATCTCCTCGGGGGTCTTGCGGATGATCATGCTCCTGAGCTTAGTTAACCCGGTCTCTATTCCTCGAACCGGAGGGCCGCGATCAGGGCCCTGATCTGGTCGTTGACCTCGTCGGCGGATCGCGATCCGTCCACCCGGCGCAGCTTCCCGCGCTGCTCGTAGTAGTCGATCAGCGGCGCGGTCTTCTCGCGGTATTCGGCGAGCCGGTGCTGGACGACCTCCGGCTTGTCGTCGTCCCGCACGATCAGGCGGCTGCCGTCCACGTCGCAGCGGTCGGCGTGCTTGGGCGGGTCGAAGTCGAGGTGGAAGTTGTGCTGACCCTTGACGCACACGCGCCGCCCGGACAGGCGCCGCACGATCTCCTCCTCGGGAGCGTCGATCAAGAGGGTCGAGGACAGCTGCTTGCCGAGGTGCTTCAGCTCCTCGTCGAGCGCCTCCGCCTGCACCTCCGTGCGCGGGTACCCGTCGAGGATGAACCCTCCGTCCGCGTCCGGTCCCTCCAGGTGCCGCTTGATCATCTCGATGATCAGCTGGTCGGGCACGAGGTCGCCTCGATCCATGTACTCCTTGGCCTTCTGGCCCAGCTCGGTCTCCTCCCGGACCTCGTCGCGCAGCATGTTGCCGGTAGCGATGTACCTGAGGCCGAAGTCCTTCGCGAGCCGCTCTGCCTGTGTGCCCTTGCCCGCCCCCGGAGGGCCGAGCAGCACGAGGTTGAGTGGCGGCACTACTTCAGGAAGCCCTCGTAGTTGCGCATCATGAGCTGCGCCTCGAGCTGCTTCACCGTATCGAGCGCGACGCCGATCACGATCAGCAGCGATGTCCCGCCGAAGAAGAAGTTGGCGCTCGTCTGGCTGATCAGCAGGGTCGGTAAGGCCGCCACCACGGCAAGGAAGATCGCCCCCGGGAACGTGAGTCGCGCGAGGATGCGATCCAGGTATTCGGCGGTAGGTCGTCCCGGTCTCACCCCGGGAATGAAGCCTCCGTACTTCTTCAGGTTGTCGGCCTGGTCCACCGGGTTGAAGGTGACAGCCGTATAGAAGTACGTGAACACGAAGATGAAGAACGACTCACCGAGCACGAAGGCCCAGCCGTTCGGGTCGAAGAAGGCCGCCACGTCCTGCGCCCAGGCCGCCTGGCTGAGCTGACCGATCGTCGGCGGGAACGCCATGATCGAGGCCGCGAAGATCACCGGGATCACGCCGGCCATGTTCACGCGCAGCGGCAGATAGGTCGAGCCGCCGGTGGTCATCCGGCGCCCGATCACGCGTTTCGCGTACTGCACCGGAATCCGCCGCTGGCCTTCCTGGATGAACACGATCCCGACAATCACGGCCAGCGCGACGAACGGCATCATCACGACGAAGACCTGATCCGGGTTCTCCCACCAGGCCCGGATGCCCTGGGGCAGGCTGGACACGATCGACGCGAAGATCAGCAGCGAGATGCCGTTGCCGATGCCGCGCTGGGTGATCAGCTCGCCCATCCACATCAGCAGCGTGGTGGCGGCGGTCAGCGTGACCACGACCATGAACAGCTTGCCGAACGTGAGGTTGCCGAAGACGCTCTCGCCGTTCTGGCGGCCGATCGTCCGGAACAGGAACGTGAAGCCGACGGCCTGGGCGGCGGCGAGGGCGACGGTCAGGTACCGCGTGTACTGGGTGATCTTCTGCTGGCCGACCTCGCCTTCCTTTTGCAGCTTCTCGAGCGACGGCACCGCCACCGTCAGGAGCTGCAGGATGATCGAGGCCGTGATGTACGGCATGATCCCGAGCGCGAACAGGGCGAAGTTCTGGAGCGCGTTCCCGGAGAACAGGCTCAGGAAGCCCAGGATGTTGCCGCCCGCGAACTGATCGTTGAGCTGCTTCACCGCGTCGGCGTCGACGCCGGGCGCCGGGATGTGGGCGCCGAGCCGGTAGAGCGCCAGGATCGCGAGCGTGAAGAAGATCTTCTTCCGGATCTCGGGGAATCTGTGTCGAAAGGCCGGTCGATATCTCCACGGGTAGCGAACCGCCCCGATCTCGACGAGCCTCGCCACTTCGCGCTCCTGATTGTCAGTATAGAGGTCGAGGTGCAATCGGCTCCTCTTGCCGGTCCGTCTTTCCGGCACGTGGTCCAGCGACACGTTGGGACCGCGTCCGGCCGGGTCACGCAGGATCACCCAGCCATCCTTCGCCGGCTCCGTGCAGACGTAGTGCAGGGCCTCCTGCCAGAACGCCAGCATCTTGTCGAACTCGGAGCAGCGGATGACGATCGATCCGATTCTCATGTTCGCGCGGCCGCCCAGGGGAGCGCGGGCCGCTACACCGCCAGCGCCATCCCATCGTGCCCCGGGTCGGCGCCGCCGTGGAGGTTCCGTCCGGACGCACCTCGATGCCGTGCACCGCGGCCACGTCGAACGTGTTGGGGTTGCGCGCGATCGTGTAGCCGTCCCGCTCCAGCTCGTCGGTGACAAACGTCGGGATGCGCATGGTCACGTCGATGATGTGGCTGGTGGCGCTGAAGCGCGGGGCGGCCACCGCGTCCGACATGGACATGCCGAACTCGAGGAGATTGACCAGGCCCTGCATCACGCCGATGGCGATCTGGGCGCCCCCCGGCGCGCCGATGGCCGCGCGCAGTCCCTCGCTCCCGAACACCAGCGTGGGGCAGATGGCGCTGAAGCGGCTCTTGCCCGGAGCCACCGAGCCCGGCCGTCCGGGCCGCGGATCGAAGACGCTCATGGCGCCGTTGTACATGAAGCCGAGCCCGTCGGTGATCACGCCGGACGGCATGCCGAGCGTATGCGTCATGGTCACCGCATTGCCGTCGCGATCGATGACCGCCACGTGGGTGGTGTCCTTCGGTTCGCCCAGGCCCACCCGGTCGATGCGGAGGCGCCGGCCGGCGCGGATGTCCGCGGCCACCGCTATCGCGTAATCCTTCGACAGAGCCGGTCCACCGGCACCTCCACGAAGGCGGGGTCGCCCACGTGCGCTTCCTTGTCGGCCACCGCTCGCTTCATCGCCTCCGAGACGATGCGAAGGTACGCCGCGCTGTTGTGCTCGAGGGACCTGAGATCGAACTGCTCCAGGATATTGAGCATCTGGAGCAGCATCAGCCCACCGCCGGGGGGATGATTGGTCGCGAGCCGCCAGTCGCGGAACGTGCCCCAGAGCGGCGGGTGGTGGCGGGTGCGATAGCTGGCGAGGTCCTCGGCGGACAGGAGACCGCCGTGCCGGCGCATGTCCTCGGCGATCCGCTCGGCCAGCTCGCCCCGGTAGAAGACGTCCGCGCCGCCCTTGGCGATCGTGCGGAGCGTCTCCGCCAGCTCCGGATTGCGCACGGTATCGCCGACCCGCTTGGGACTTCCGTCCGGCCGGCAGTAGAGCGCCCGCCCGCTCCGGCTGAAGCGCAGCCGCTCGGGGTTGGCGACGCGACCGAGCTGCTCCTCGATCGCCCACCAGTAGCCCACGTGGTTCTTCACCAGCCAGCCCCGCTCGGCCCAGTCGATGGCCGGCTGGACGACCTGCGCCCAGGGCAGGGCGCCGTACGCAGTCTGCGCCTCGTGAAAGGCCTTGAGGCTGCCGGGCACCGTGATGGACTGATAGCCGAGGTCGTTCACGCGCCCCTCGAGGACGAAACCGAAGCCGTCGCGCGTCTCGCCCTCGATGAGATGCGCCCACATGTCGGGGCGCGCCGCCGCGCGGGGTCTTGCCGTGGAAGTCGATGACCTCGTGGACGCCCTTGCCGGGGAGGTAGATCCGGCAGCTCCCGAACCCGGCGATGCCGGTCATCATCGGGTCCACCACGCCCGCGGTCAGTGCGCAGGCGATGGCGCCGTCCACCGCATTGCCGCCCGCGCGCATGACCAGCGCGCCCGCCTCGGTCGATTCCGGCTGTGCCGCAGATCATCGCGCGCT
>CAVWYB010000016.1:0-12416 GCA_963759145.1 uncultured Solirubrobacterales bacterium | reverse complement strand
TCGTCCGAGCCCGGTTCCACACCTGGCGGGCGCGACGGGCGGGGCCGCCTCGGGCTGACCCTCGTCGTGTCCTCTTCCTGGCGGCGTTCTGGCCGGGCAACGCCGGCTACGAGTATCGAGTGGCCCGCTCGGCGCGCGATCCTCGAGGAGGCGGGCTTCCAGGTCGACATCGACTACGTCTTCGGCCGGGACCGGTTCTGGTCCTGGGTCGAGGACAACGACCCGGAGCTCTACCTGTACCCCGCGCGTCATCGACTTCGCCGCATACTTACTCAGGCGTCTACGGATCGGTCATCGTCAGCGCGAGGTGCTGCTGTGGAACGACTACGGCCGGCTCTTCCTCGAGCGCCTCCTGCTGGCGATGCATCCCACCGCAATCCTCGATATCGATGACGACCTGGGGGCCGCCAGGGTGAGCCGCGTGAGGTCGGCGCCTCGGTCGGCTGCTCGGCGAGCATCCGACGAAGTTCACGGCGAGCCTCAGGATGTACCGCAAGGTGATCGCCGGAAGCCGATATCTCGAGGAGCCGTCCTGGAGCGGGGCCCGCAGCTCGACCGCGACGACGTGACGGTGATCCCGACCTGCGTGGACTACGAAGACGAGCCGGCCAAGGCTACTGCGCTCGCTCTCGTCCTCTGGTCTTCGGCTGGATCGGAGGCACAGGGAATCTCGGGCAACTCGATCTGGTTGTTCCTGCTCTCGAGCGCATCGCTCGCGATACGGCCCTGAGGCTGCTTGTCATCAGTGGACGGCCTTATGCTCCCACCGCATCGATCGATGTGGAGAACGTCTCGTGGGACATGGAGACCCACCTGGATCACCTACGACGGATCGACATCGGCCTGATGCCCTTGCGCGATACACCGCGGCGCGGGGAAAGTGCGGCTTCAAGTTGCTTCAGTACATGGGACTGGGAATCGTCAGCATCGCCACGGCTTTGACTGTCAACCGAGAGATCGTCGAGGACGGCGTCAGCGGCTTTCTCGTCGAGCCGGACGGTGACTGGGAAGGCACGATCCGCCGAGTGATCGACTCCGAAGACTCGTTTCCCGAGATCGGTCAAGCCGCACGTGAGACGGTGCTCACCCGCTACAGCTTCGCAGCACATCGTGATCCGTATGTGGACTTCTTTCGGCGAGCTATTTCCGCGCCGGTTCCGCGTTGAGCCGGCGCAGGAACTCCCGAGGATTGTTGAAGGAGGTCCTGAGCGCGCGTAACTCATCGTCATCCCTCGTCCACCACGCCGAAGCGACAAGCTCTTCCCGCAGGTCCTCCTCGAAGCGCCACGAAATCACCTGCGCGGGGACGCCCGCCACGATGGCGTAAGCCGGAACGTCATTTGTCACTACGGCTCCTGCTCCTACCACCGAACCATGGCCGATTTGTACCCCGGAAAGGACTAGGGCGTTCGCGGAGAGCAGGACGTCGCAGCCGAGTTCAGCAGCCGGTCCAGGCTCGTGAGTCGGCAGATCCACCCACCCGCGCGCCGGATAGGCAAAGAGGTGGGCGGTCCCGACGTGGTCAAGCGCGTGGGGCGGCAGGCCAACGCGAGCGCCCTGGGAGATGCTGGTGAAGTCCCCGATGTGGGCACAATGGAGAATCGCGGCATCAGCGCCGATGTAGCAATGTCGTCCGAGATACGCGAGCGTCGATTCTATGTACACCCGGTGCTTGATCGTCGTGCCGGTTCGAATCGTCAGGGTCTTCGGAACGACCGACTCGATCCGGCTTCCGGGATACCAACGCGGATACAGGTAGCGGACCTTCAGCCACGACTTGAGTTGAGCCAATGCACGCTCGGTCAATGGTCGGCTCCGCTGTCCCTCGGGACGACTCCATCGAGGTGGGCGATCAGGCGCCGAGACTCGCACTCCCAGTTGTACCGTTGCTCGAAGCAACGCCTGCCATTTGCGCCCCGCCGCCTCATCTCTTCCTGGTCCCCGAGGATCCGTGACAAGTATCCGGCGAGGACCGTCGGCTCCCAGCGCTCAGTCAACCAACCGCATTTGCAGCTGTCGAGGATCCGCCGATTCTCAGGCAGGTTCGTCGCGAGGATCGGGACGCCGGCGGCCATGTACTCGAATATCTTGTTTGCAAGCGCAAGCCGTTTCGAGAGGTTGATTGGCTCGAGGATAAGGACACCGAGGTCGGCCGAGGCGGTCCAGTTATGCAGGTCCGCTTGCGGCACGACGCCAGGCATCAGAACTTTCTCCTCCAGTCCCGCGTCATGCACCATCCTCAGTAGCGCTGCTTTGAGCGGTCCATGGCCGACCATCACTAGGCGCACTCCGTCCGGAAGGTGGGCGGCGCTCATGACGAGTTCAGCGAGCCCCCGGCCCTGATTCATCATGCCCTGGTAGAGCACGACGCGATCTGTGGCGGCGAGTCCAAGCTCGCGACGGATCCGGTCCGAAGCTTGAAGCTCCGTTCGCGGGGGGCAGTTGAGCACGACACCCACGTCGTCACGATGAAACCGCTCGCGAAGCACCGCTGCAAAGCTCTCGTTGGTCGTGATCAGCACATCCACGTCCTGAACGAGCCTTGGCTCTTCCCAATTGCCTATAGCCCGGCAAAGGAAAATGATCAGTTGGAAGGCGAGCGCCTTTGGCAGCGGCGCATCGGCGGGGAAGAATTGGTTGACGGTCTCCAGCCAGATCTCATGTGAGTCGTAGATGAGCCTTGCGCCGGATTCGCGAGCAATCCGCCGAGCGGGGAAGAGCGTCGGGTAGTCATTTGCCCACACGACGTCGAAGTCGCGGCCGTCGGCAAGAGCAGCGTCGGCGAGGTGGTCGTGTTGTCGGTGGAAAAGCAGCCACTTACGGATCCCGGAAGGCGCTGGGCGCACCGTTGGCCTGACTTCGACGCGATCGTCGAAATACCCGCCGTCGTCCTCCGAGCCTCCCGTGGTAAGAAGGAGCACCCGCCCGAAGCGACTCAGCGTGCGCACGGTTCGCTGTACGCGCGCGTCATTGGTGACAGGACCGTCGAGGAGGACGCAGAAGCTCAGCTCTGGGCTCGTCGGCGGGATTAGTGCCACCGTGACCCCATTATGACCTTAGCTCGAGGTCGGCGACACATGAACCTGGCCTATACGTCGAAGCAGTGAGACATTGCTGGGACCGATGCTCAGACGAAGGGCTACCAAAGCCGAACCCACCTGCGCGAACCGCCCGCTGGTACCGTGGAGAATCGATGAAGGCATCGCATGGGTTGTGAAGAGACTCCTCGTGAGGCGGCAGACGCTGGGGCTAATGCCCATGCGACCCGAGCTGCATCAGGCGCCCCCGGTCCGATACGAGGGAATCGCCTTTCTGGACTTGGACGGGTTTCTTGTTCCCCGCGCGCGATCGTTGGGTGGAGCCCCTACCGGTCGCGCCTCCTATGGGCCATCGAACGGTCGGGAGACAGGCATCATCGGCTTGGGCTAATAGCTGGCGCATCATCACTCCTCCACCTGGGCGGCGCGCCAAGGGACGGGCTTGCCGATCAGCTCCTCGAGAAGTAGCCGATCCTCCTCGTAATGGGCACCAAGCCGATCGAGAAGCTCGGGGCTCGCCTCGCGACGATTGAACCCGCCCCCGCGCCTGTTCCAGAGCTCGAAACGGTAGTTTGCTTCGCTGGAGCGTCGGACCGCGCGTCTCCGGATCCCTGGCGGAAGCAACCGCCATAGCGCCCGCGCCCAACTCTGGCGGGCCAGCTTTCTCTCGAGCTCCCCGGTGGAGGACAACGATCTGATCCGGAGGGAGGCTGCGGCTTGCCGATAGCGCCTGCCCAAGTGGGCCGGCACAAAGCTACGGTCGACATCGAGGTACTCGAACAGCCCCTGCATGAACTCGCGGGGCGCGAGCTCGAGGTCGCTGGTGAAGCACACGTAAATCTGCTCGCGCGGGAAAACGTCGTAATAGGCCTTCAAGATGCGACCATACTCGCCGCAGGCGACGTAGGCGGGGGCTTCCAGACGACGCGAGCTCTCCAGCGCCGCTGGCGAAAGCAGGTCATGGATCTTCCTGTCGAAGCCTCCGCGATCAGCCTCGCCGCGAAGCACAGCCATCCCGTAATGAGAGATGCAGCGTGAAACAGGATCGCGCAACATTGCGATCAGCCTGACCTCCGGAATCCGTGCACGGATTCGGTTCGGAATGATCCGCTCCAAGCCCCCGTCGGCCAGCGGTTCGCTGGAGACTCCATGCTCCACCCGAACACGGGACAGCCGACCTCATGTACCACGGGGTCACCGTGCCCCAGCACGTTCCCGCCGGTGCGTCCCGGAACGCTCTCGAGAGGTACGCCGACCAACCGACCGCATATCTCTCGTCATGGCTGAAGAATGGATACTCCTTGTTGGGCGGGATATACAGCTCGGGATGGCTGCGCAGGTGCTCGAACAGGGAGCTTGTTCCCGCCTTTCCCGCGCCGATGACGAGGAAGTCGAGACCCCGGACCGAGGCCTGCCGGAACCGCCCGTGTTCCGTCGACACCGTCATACCAAGTTGATGCGCCAGTATATTCGCCTGGAGCAGACCCGCCTACCAGTCGTGGCGTCGACGTGCCTTCGAGCGCGCGCCTACGAAGCGGCAGAGCTCGGAGCTTGTCTGCCCGATCGATTGGATGACCGGGTCGGCATCAGCCGCTGATCTTCACCGACCGGGATCTCCGGCCGCGGCAGGTCTTCTTACTGTCAGAGCTGCCGATCTTCGTCCGCTTGACCTTGGCGTAGTACTTGCCGTGCAGCGGCGGTCCGCTGCCGAGGCCGATCTCGAACTTGCCCTTGCTGTCGGTGCGAGCGGCGACGACCTTGAACTCCGCTCCCTCTCGGACATAGACCTCATCCATGAACACCACGGCGTTTTGGATGGCCTCCCACGAAAGCTGCGCCTGCGTGGCCCTGGCGGGAGCGATGGCGTTGTCCTGATAAACCCTTGTCCAAACGTTCCGAGGGACGCCGAAGCGGCCGCCCACAGAGGACCCTATCGATAAGCCACCCGCGTCGCGCCAGTTGAAGTTGACGCGAAAGCTGCCAGGTGTGGTCGTCGTGTTGTAGAAATACGTGCTCGCTGAGTACGCCTTCCCCGGCGTAACGGGGAACCAATACGCCGACGAGTCAGTGGGGTAGCGCGCGCCGCCCAGGTTCATCGAGTGCGTGCCCGAGTACGCCTGCGCCGTGCTCCACGACTCGGGGGTGTAGGCCGTGTTGTCGAACGGGTGCAGCCCGTTCTCAAACGATGGGTCGGAATAGAGGTTGGTCGTGTCGGTGTTACCGGACTTCTTTCGGTAGAGGCGCACCTTGCGGTCCGCGACACAGCCGCCCTTCGGCGAGTCGATCCTTCCATTGAATGTCGCCACCCCGTTCTTCACCCTGTACTTGAACTTCGTGAACACGGTTGGGTACCGGGTGGCGTTCGCGGACACGGTGCCCGGCCCGAGCGCAACGATTGCGGTCACCGCCAACACGCCGAGCCAACGTATCCGCCTCATTCGGACAACCCCATCTCAACCCCCAACCGCACCATGCACGCGCGCGTACGCACGAAGTACATCGGCCGTGGGGCCGAGGTCGCGCATATTCCCGCGCTCGAGCCACATCGTGCGCTCACAGACCTCGGCCACCTGATCGAGGTTGTGGCTGACGAAGAAGATCGTGCGACCCTCGCGGTGCAGACCCTTGATCGCCTCGATGCACCTGGCCCGGAACTCCCCGTCGACCACCGCCAGCACCTCGTCGAACACGTAGATGTCCGCCGGGAACTGCATCGCGATTGCGAACGAGAGCCGCGAGAGCATCCCGCTCGAGAAGCGCTTCACCGGCGTATCCATGTGCCGCTCGAGCTCCGCGAACGCGCTCACGGCGTCCATGCGCGAGACGACCGCCTGGCGGGGGATCCCCAGCGACACCGCGAACAGCGCGACGTTCTCGCGCCCCGTCAGCTCGGGATGAAAGCCCATCCCCACCGCCAAGAGCGGAATCACCCGTCCCCGGACGCGCATGACTCCACTGGTGGGCAGGATCGTGCCCGACCATGACCTGAAGCAGCGTCGATTTTCCCGAGCCGTTGGTGCCGACTATCCCGCACGACTGCCCTTGCGGGACCGCGAAATCCACGCCGGCCAGAGCCTCGAAGCCGGTCCCTCCACCGCCTCTTCGCAGCAGGAGCCAATCGACGCTCCGCCGGAGGCTCCGATGCTCCCCGAGGCGGTAGTACTTCCTTATCCCTTCTGCGACAACCGCGCTGGGCTGGGCGCCGTTTCCTTGCAGATCGGCCATCTCAGATCGTCGTCCGCCATCGTGGTCTCCCTCCTCGTGAAGAACCACCAGCCCGCGACCGCCAACGCGAGGGACTCGGCGAGCGAGACGAAGATCGGGCCTAGCTCTGGATCGTAACCGGAGATGACCATCCACCGCCATGCCTCGATGACGCCGGTCAGGGGGTTGAGCTCGACCAGGGTCGCCAGGGTGCCCGACAGGCTGGCCAGGGTGTAGCCAACCGGGGCAAGGAACACCCCGACCTGGAGTAGGAAGGGGAGGAAGCTGACGATGTCGCGGTAGCGAACGGCCAGGGCGGAGGAGATCCCCACGGTCCCGGCCGTGAGAACGAGGAGCCACGCCAGGCCGACAGGGAGGAGTGCCGCCCCAGGCGAGAGGTTTCCGGTCGCGGCGGCGGCGATCAATGCGGCCGCGGTGGGCACCGCGAACGACGGGAGCGACGCGATGATCGCGGCGAGGGGAAAGGCCAGGCGCGGGCACGGGGTGTACCGGATGTAGTTGATGTTGCTGATCAGCGAGCCAGTGCCGATGGTCATCGCGGCCTGAAAGAACGACCAGACGCTGAGGCCGACCAGCGCGACGACGACATAGGGCACGCCGCGCGGTCTCCACGTTGCCCACTTTCCGGAAGACGACGATGAACCCCAGGAGGAGAGCGAGCGGCTGGAACACGAGCCAGAGTGGCCCGAGCACCGATTGCTTGTACTTGATCTTGAAGTTGCGCGCAGCGATGACCCAGATCACCGCCCAGTGCCGCACGAGGTCCCGGATCTTCAGCCTGCGCTTGGCCGGCACGATCACGCGCTCGACCGGCCACTCGAGCTCCTTGGTAAGGGGTGGCGCCCCTGCGGCTCCTGCCTGCTTCAGATCGACCGGTTTCATCGGAGACTTATCCCTGCCGCCGAGCAAATTCGGCCCTGCGCGTCGAGGGGCGCTCGTTCACCCATGCGTAGACGATATCGGCAGCGCCCGCGAGTCACCGGCTTGGAGCGTGTTCGCTCGGGCTCGGACCCGCATCGTATAGCGTCGATCCCCTCGTCGTCGTGCGCAGCATGCCACCGGCGAGCACGAAACGGCCGTGGGCGCTCCCGCCGAATCACGTCCTCGCGGGTCCACGCGTTCTTCTAGGTGCGCTTCATGGCCAGTTTTCGCATTCGCCGCCTCATCGCGCACACGGACGCCAGGTGGGGGGTATGAGACTCCACGACCATGACGAGCACACGGCAGGAGACGACCTCCGGCGACGTGGCGGCGGAGGGGGCCGGGTACGGTCAGTGCCGGTTCTGCGGGGCGCAGCTGACCCGGGTCTTCGCCGACCTGGGCATGTCGCCCCTGGCGAACTCCTACCTCTCCGCCGCCGAGCGGGCAACCGGATGGAGCCCTTCTATCCGCTGCGGGCCTTCGTCTGCGCGGAGTGTTTCCTCGTGCAGCTCGAGGAGTTCGAGACGCCGCACGCGATCTTCTCCGACTATGCGTACTTCTCGTCGTACTCGAGTACGTGGCTCGAGCACTCCCGGCGCTACGTCGAGGCGATGGTCGCGCGCTTCGGGTTCGACGAGCGAAGCCAGGTCGTCGAGCTGGCGCTCCAACGACGGCTACCTGCTGCAGTTCTTCAAGGAGCGCGGCGTGCCGGTGCTGGGCATCGAGCCCGCCGCCAACGTGGCGAAGGTCGCCGCTCCAGAAGGGCGATCCCGACGCTCGTCGAGTTCTTCGGCGTCGAGACGGCACGGTCGCTGGCTGGCGAAGTCGCAAGGCCGACCTCCTGCTGGGCAACAACGTGCTCGCCCACGTGCCCGACCTCAACGACTTCGTCGGCGGCATGAAGGTCCTGCTCAGCCGGGCGGCGTAGATCACGATGGAGTTCCCGCACCTGATGCGGCTGATCGACGACAACCAGTGGGACACGATCTACCACGAGCACTTCTCCTACTTTTCGTTCACGACCGTGTCCGCGCGTCTTCGCGGCGCACGGCCTACGCCTGTTCGACGTCGAGGAGCTGCCGCACCCACGGCGGCTCGCTGCGGATCTACGGCTGCCACGACGACGACGCCGCGCAGCCGATCGAGCGAGCGCGCCACCGAGCTGCTGGCGCGCGAGGCGGCCGCGGGCTACTCGGAGCCTCGACACTCTACACCGCCTACGGGCGCGGGTGGTCGAGGACAAGCGCGAGATCCTCGACTTCCTGATCGAGCTCAAGCGCGAGGGCAAGCGGATCGTCGGCTACGGCGCGCCGGCCAAGGGCAACACGCTGCTCAACTACTGCGGCGTCGGGCGGGACTTCCTCGACTACACGTGCGACCTCAACCCGCACAAGCAGGGCCACCTGCTGCCGGGGACCCACATCCCGATCCGCTCGCCCGAGGTGCATGCGCCGAGGACCGGCCCGACGTCGTCCTCATCCTGCCCTGGAACCTGAAGGACGAGATCATCGAGCAGCTCTCGTTCATCCGCGACTGGGGCGGGCGCTTCGCCGTCGCGCGCGCCCGAGCTCGCGCTGCTGCCGTGAAGCTTCGTCGGCGACGCCGCTGCCCGGCGCGTAGGTCATCGAGCTCGAGCCGCTCGCGCGACGAGCGCGGCTGGTTCGCGCGCACCTTCGACGCGACGAGTTCGCGGCGCGTCGGGCTCGATCCCGCCGTCGTGCAGTGCAACACGTCCTTCAACGTCGCGGGCGGGGACGCTGCGCGGGATGCACTTCCAGGCCGAGCCGCACGGCGAGCCCAAGCTCGTGCGCTGCACGCGCGGCGCGATCTACGACGTGATCGTCGACCTGCGGCCCGACTCGGCCACGTACTGCGGGTGGTACGGCGTCGAGCTGACCGCGGAGAACGGCCGCGCGCTCTTCGTCCCGGCCGGCTTCGCCCACGGCTTCCAGACGCTCGAGGACGCCAGCGAGGTCCCTACCATGATGGGCCACCAGTACGTGCCCGAGGCGGCGCGCGGCGTGCGCTGGGACGACCCGGCCTTCGGGATCGAGTGGCCCGAGCCGCCCGCCGGGCGGGCGGACGATCTCCGAGCGCGACGCCGGCTACCCCGACTTCGCGCCATGTGAAGCGCCGCGTCCTCGTCACGGGCGCCAGCGGGTTCATCGGCCGCCAGACGCTGGCGCCGCTGGCCGGGGAGGGCGTCGAGGTCCACGCCCTCAGCTCCGGGCCCAGGCCGATGCCTCGGCGGGCGTCACCTGGCACCCGGCGGACCTGCTCGCGCCCGAGCGCGCCGAGCGCTCGATCGCCGAGGTCGCGCCCGACGCACCTGCTGCACCTGGCCTGGTACGCCGAGCCGGGCCAGTTCTGGACGCTCGCCCGAGAACCTGCGCTGGGTCGAGGCGGCGCTGCGGCTGCTGCGCGCGTTCGCCGAAGCCGGCGGAGAGCGCGCGGTGCTCGCCGGGACGTGCGCCGAGTACGACTGGGAGCGACGGAGACGCACTGCGTCGAGGGCGCGACGCCGCTGCGCGCCCGCGACGCTCTACGGGGCGGCCAAGCACGCGCTGCACGTCGTGGCCGCGCGCGTATGCGGCCAGGCGGGGCGTCAGCCTGGCCTGGGGGCGGATCTTCTTCGTCTTCGGCCCGCACGAGCACCCGCGCCGGCTCGGTCGTCGGTGTGCGCCGGCGCTGGTGCGCGGCGAGCCGGCCGAGACGTCCCACGGCACGCAGGTCCGCGACTTCCTGTACGTCGGAGGACCTCGGCGGCGGCCTTCGCCGCGCTGCTGGCTCCGACGTCGACGGGCCGGTCAACATGGCCTCGGGCGAGCCGCGGCCGATCCGCGACGCTGGTCGAGGCGCTCGGCGGTGGCCGCCGGGCGCCCGGACCTGCTGCAGGCTCGGCGCGCGCCCGGCCAACCCGGCCGAGCCGGCGGTCTCTCACCGGCGACGGGCGGCGGCTGCGCGACGAGGTCGGCTGGCGGCCCGGCGGAGCGCTCGCGCAGCGCGCCGAGGAGACGGTCGCGTGGTGGCGGGAGGCGGAGCGCTCCTAGCCCGGGCCGGCCGGCGCAGGCAACGTAGGGGGCGATCCGCGAGCGGTGCGCGGCTAGACTTGCCGGCCAATGACGGCCGCCTCTCTGCAGCTCGCAGCCGCCTGATGTGCGGCATCTGCGGGGTCGTCGAGTCCGGCTCCCGGGATCTCCGCTCAGTGGTCGATTCCCAGCTCGCCGCGGTCGAGCACAGGGGGCCGGACGCACGGGGAGCCTTCGTCGGCAGTCAGGGGGTGATCGGGCAAAACCGGCTGGCGATCATCGATCTGGTCACCGGCGATCCGCCGATCACGAACGAGGACCGGACCGTTGCCGTCGTCCTCAACGGCGAGATCTACAACTTCCGCGAGCTCCGGGAGGAGCTCCTGCGGGGCGGGCACGAGTTCGGTTCGCGCGGCGATACCGAGGTCATCGCGCACCTGGCCGAAGACCTTCCACCCGTAGAGCTCGCCAGCCGCCTCGACGGCATGTTCTCCTTCGCCGTCTGGGACGAGCGCCGGGCGGCGGCTCGTCCTCGGCCGCGACCGGGTGGGAAAGAAGCCGCTCTATTACTGGTGCTCCGGCGGCCGGCTCGTGTTCGGGAGCGAGATCAAGGCGCTGTTCGCCGATCCCTCGGTGCCGCGACGCCTCGATGCCAAGGCGATCCCCGCCTACCTGAACTTCGGCTACGTACCCACCCCGCGCACCTTCTTCGACGGAGTGCGCAGCCTGCCGCCCGGGCACGTGCTCAGCTTCGAGGCGGGGGGTGAGCCGGTGATCGAGCGCTACTGGCGACCGCCGGTCGCGGGGATCGACGGCGCCGCGCACGTCGACCTCTCGCTGCGCGAGGCGGCGGCCGAGGTTCGCTCGCGCCTGGAGGACGCGGTCGGGCGGCGGCTGATCTCCGACGTGCCGCTCGGCGCCTTTCTGAGCGGCGGGATCGACTCGAGCGCCGTGGTCGGGATCATGGCCTCGCAGCTCGACCGGCCGGTGCAGACGTTCACGATCGGCTTCGAGGACCGCGAGGGCTTCGACGAGCGGCCCGTACGGGAGGCTGGTGGCAGAGCGCCACGCCACCGACCACCACGAGTTCGTCGTCGAGCCCAAGGCGGTCGACCTGATCGAGCGCCTGGTCTGGCATCACGATCAGCCGTTCGGCGACTCGAGCGCGGTGCCGACCTTCCTGCTCAGCGAGCTGACCCGCGGGGAGGTCACCGTTGCGCTTTCGGGCGACGGCGGCGACGAGGGGTTCGCGGGCTATGAGCGCTTTGCCGCCGGGCTTGCCGCGCGCCGCTTTGCTGCGCTGCCGGCGCCGGTTCGGCGCACGGCGGTCGGGGCGGCCGGGCTGCTTCCCGCGACGGCTCTGAGCGGACGCGCCGGCAGGCTGCAGCGATTCGCCGGGGTCGCCGAGCAGGGGCTTCCCGACGCCTACCGGGCCTGGATCAGCACGATCCAGGACCCCGAGCGCGAGGCCTTGCTCGACGGGGGCCGCGACGACTGGGGCGCCGAGGACTACCGGGAGATCTGGGAGTCCTCCGAGGGCGCGCAGCCGCTCGACCGCCTGCTCGACCTCAACCTGCGCACCTACCTGCTCGACGACCTGCTCGTCAAGACCGACCGGATGAGCATGGCGCACGGGCTCGAGGTGCGGTGCCCGTTCCTCGACACGGAGCTGCTCGGCTTCGCGGCCCGTCTCCGCCCGCCTTCAAGGCCCGAGGCCTGAGCCTGAAGCGGGTGCTCAAGGCGGCCGTCGAGGACCTGCTTCCACGCCAGATCCTGCACCGGGCGAAGCGGGGCTTCGGCGTACCGCTCGATCGCTGGTTTCGCGAGGACCTGCACGGCTACGTGGCCGCCACCCTGGGCGCCGGCGACGCGCGGGTGAAGGATCACCTGGCGGCGGAGGCGGTCGATCGCCTGATCGCCGAGCACGACGCCGCGGCGGCGCAACCACGGCTACGCGCTCTGGACCCTGCTGACGCTCGAGGTCTTCCTGCGGCGCGAGGGCTGGTGATCGAAGGGCGCGGTGCGACCCCGCCCAGCTCCGGGTCGCGATAATGCTGCCGACATCCGCTAAGCCGCAGCGGAGGCACCACGATGAGCACGGACCACAGCGAGATCTCACTGCCCGGGACCGATCGCCGCTCGAATGGGCTGGCGCCCGTGCCGCCGGTGCGCGGCCGATGGGTATTGGTCACCGGCGGAGGAG
>CAVWYB010000015.1:0-27680 GCA_963759145.1 uncultured Solirubrobacterales bacterium | reverse complement strand
ATTCCTGTCGGTTCGATCCTAACCCGTTCCGCGCACGCAGCGGGCGGAGCCTGTACTGCCTGATCAAGCGTGATATCACCGGCGATCAGGTATGGGTCGCCCGCCGCCGTCCCGAGCAGCAACCGGTCCTGTCGGACATGTTCGCCCCGGGGGGTTGGCGTGCGACGAAAAAAGTCGGCTGGGTAAGGGGTCGAGGGTCCGGGGCGTGGGGCGGTTGCTACGGAAGGGCCAAGTCGTGCGGGTTGAGCGATACCGGTTGGAAAAGTCGTGCGGGTGCCCGGGAGCAATCCTGACTTTTAGTCCTCCTACAGCTACAAGACAGGATTGCTCTGAATGGCCCCGTCACGTCTTCCGGCACGAGAGCCATTAATCAACCCTTCCGCCCGACCCACCGAGCAAACGGCACGGTTCCTCATGAACTCCGAGCCGCCCCACAACCCCACCCCCTACATGCCGCAGTTTCAAAGGCCCGCACGAGCCGAGCAGACCCCCGGCCCCACCCACCACCGCATCGCAGGTAGCGGCGAACCGACGCACGATCCGATATCACGGACGACATCCCCGCGATATGCGCCCGCCACTCGACCTTCCCTGACGGCCCCAGAAACGACTGGCCCAGCGGCCCCGACGTGGCGCTCGGATAGGGTGCCCGCATGCCACGCCTCCTGATGTTCGCCGAGTTCGCCGATCAGGCGACCGCGCCCGAGGGCGATCCCGCCGGCGCTGACGGTGCACGGCGAGAGCACGCGCATCACCGCGCTCGACGGCGATGCGCCCGCACGCGCCGAGTTCGACACCAGGTGACGATGACCGGCGAGACCGCGTTCGACGAGTAGGGCATGATGACCTTCGACGGTGGCTCCGACTCGATCAGCTTCACGACGCTCGGAGAGGGCTATCTCGGCCCGAGCCCCGAGGAAGGGCTGCTGCAGGGCTCGGTGATCTGGCGGGTCGAGGAGGGCACGGGCCGTTTCGCAGGCGCCACCGGCCTGATCACATCGAACTTCCTGATGAAAGCGGAGAGCGGCGAGGTCGCCGAGAAGCAGGTGATCACGCTCTTCCTGCCCGAGGTCTCGGGACGCAGCGGCTCCGTCCCTAAAATTGCCTGAGTGGATCGCACCAAACGCCGCCATGACCGCGCGAAGCAGTCCCGCTACGGGGAGCAGAGCGCCGGCATCGTCAACCCGCGCGCGCGCCAGCGCGCGTTCTGCGTCGCGGTGCTGCCGCCCGCGCCGGCGAGCCGACGGAGCGCGACGAGCTCGCCGAGCTGAAGGAGCTGCTGCGCACGGCGGGCGTGGCGGTCGCGGGCGAGCTGATCCAGCGGCGCCCGCAGCCGGACCCGAACAACTACCTCGGCAAGGGCAAGCTCGAGGAGCTGAAGGAGGCGATCGAGGAGTCCGGCGCGAACGTGATCGCCTGCGACGACGAGCTCGCGCCGCGCCAGGAGCGCAACCTCGAGCAGGCGACCGGCGTGCCGGTGATCGACCGCAGCGCGATCATCCTCGACATCTTCGCCGACCACGCCGCCTCGGCCGAGGGCAAGCTCCAGGTCGAGCTCGCGCAGCTCGAGTACAACCTCGCGCGCATGCGCGGCCTGTGGACCCACCTCGAGCGGCTCGGCGGCGGGATCGGCACGCGCGGCCCGGGCGAGACCCAGATCGAGACCGACCGCCGGCTCGCGCGCGACCGCATCGCGCAGCTGAAGCGCCGGCTCGAGCGCTCCGAGCGCGCGCGCGCGCTCGGCCGCAGCCGCCGCGAGCAGCTCCGAGCTGCCGACGATCGCGCTCGCCGGCTACACGAACGCGGGCAAGTCGACGCTGCTGAACGCGCTCACCGACGCCGACGTCGGGGTGGGGGAGAGGCTCTTCCACACGCTCGACCCGACCACGCGCGCCTTCCGTCACGACGGGCGCGACTACCTCGTCACCGACACGGTCGGCTTCATCCGGAAGCTGCCCCACCAGCTCGTGGACGCGTTCAAGGCGACGCTCGAGGAGACGGCGAACGCCGACCTGATCCTGCACGTCGTCGACGCCTCCGCGCCCGAGGACGAGCTCGAGGAGATGATGCGCGCGGTCGACGACGTGCTGGAGGAGATCGGCGCGGGCGCGAGCCCGCGGCTGCTGGTCCTGAACAAGATCGACCTGCTGGACGAGGACGAGCGCCGGATGCTGGAGCCCGCCACCGCGGCGCGGTGCTGGTGTCGGCGCTCACCGGCGAGGGCATCGACGAGCTGCGCGAGCGCGATCGAGGCCGCCTTCCGCGACCGCCTGAAGGCGGTCGAGCTGCTCGTTCCGTTCGAGCGGGGCCGGGTGCTCTCGGAGCTGCACGAGCTGGCCGGCGACCTCGAGCGCGAGGACACGGCCGAGGGCGTGCGGGTGCGGGCGCGGGTGCCGGCTGGCGTCGCCGAGCGCCTGCGCCCGTACGAGCTGAACGGGCGCCCGCCGGCTTGAGCATCCGCTTCCAGCGCCTCGCGCCGCATGCGCGCGAGCCGGAGCGCGCGCACGAGCACGACGCCGGCTACGACCTGCGCGCGGCCGAGGCCGCCGCCTCGACCCGGGCGAGCGCGCCAGCGTCGGCACGGGCATCGCGGTCGCGATCCCGGAGGGCCACGCCGGGCTCGTGCTGCCGCGCTCCGGCCTCGCCGCCCGGCACGGCATCGCGCTGGTCAACGCGCCCGGCCTGATCGACTCCGGCTACCGGGGCGAGGTGCGGGTGCTGCTGCTCAACACCGACCGCGCGAGCCGTTCGAGGTCGCGGTGGGCGATCGCATCGCCCAGCTGGTGGTCGTGCGCGCCGAGCCCTCGAGTTCGAGGAGGTCTCCGCTCTCGACGAGACCGCGCGGGCCGAGGCCGGCTTCGGCTCCACCGGCGTCGGCTAGCCCGCCGACTGGCGGGGCGCGGCGAAGAACTCGGCGAGCAGCTCGCCGATCTCCCGCGGCGCCTCCTCCTGGAGGAAGTGCCCGCAGTCGGGCAGCGCCGTCACCACGGCGTGCGGCACGTCGCTGCTGCACCCGCGCCATCGTGTCGGCGACGTCGGGAAGGATGCGGTCCTGCTCGCCGTACACGACGCGCACCGGCACGCGCAGCGAGGGCAGCAGGCGCGGCGATCGTCGACGAAGCCCTCGAGTTGGAGGCCGATCCCGGCGTCGGCGAGCGCCTCGCGTGACTCCTCGGTGGCGAACGGCTCGCGCACGCCCGCGAGCGCTTCCTCGGAGAGGCCGTGGTCGTCGGCCAGCCCGAGCCGCATCGCGGCCTCGAGTCCCTCCGGGCTCGTGATGAACTTGCGCGATGCTGGGCTCCGTGCACGCGCGGATGAAGGCCAGCACCGCCTCGGAGAACTCCGGATAGACGAGCGTGTTGAGGAGCGCGACGCTGCGTCACGCGCTCGGGCCGATGGAGCGCCCAATGCAGGCCGACCGGGCCGCCGAGGTCGTGGACGGCGATCGCCACCTCGTCGATCTCGAGCGCCGCCAGGAAGTCGTCGATCGCGCGCTCGAAGAACTCGAAGTCGTAGCGCACGCCGAGGGCTTGTCCGAGCGCGCCGAAGCCGGGCAGGTCGAGCGCGATCGCGCGGTTCTGCCTGCGCGATCGGCGGCATCACGTCCCGCCAGAGGAACGAGGACGTCGGCCAGCCGTGCAGCAGCAGGACCGGCGGTCCCGATCCGAGCTCGCGGTAGGCCAGCGTCGAGGCCGCCCGCCTCGAGCTTCTCCACGGTCGTGGTCGCCATCGCGGCGACTCTACCGTTGCTGGCGCCCGGCCGCCCGAACGGCGCTGTCGTGTGCGCGCCGCTCGAGCGTGTCGTCGAGCGGCTCGAGCGCGGGCACTCTGCCCGTAGCCGCGCGCTCGAGCGCCCAGCTCGATCAGGACGTCGGCGAGCCACGCGTTCTTGGGCAGCAGCGGGCCGTGCAGGTAGGTGCCGATCAGCCGCCCGCGCCGCACGCCCTCGAAGCCGTCCTGGCCGTTGTTGCCGAAGCCGGACACGACCCGGCCGAGCGGCTGTCTCGCCGTCGCCGAGGTAGGTGCGCCCGCCGTGGTTCTCGAAGCCGGCGAGCCGCTCGGCGCCGTCGCCGAGATCGGCCTCGATCACGACGTTGCCGATCAGGCGCGGGCCCGGCTCGCGCACCGTGCGCAGGTCGACCAGCCCGAGCCCGGGCAGCGACTCGCCGTCCGCCAGCTCGTACGAGTGGCCGAGCAGCTGGTAGCCGCCGCAGACGGCGAGCATCGCCGCCCCGCGCGCGAGCGCCGCCTCGATCGCCTCGCGCTTGGTCTCGACCAGGTCACGCGCGACCAGCGCCTGGTCGCGGTCCTGGCCGCCGCCGATGTAGAGCAGGTCGTGCGCGTCCGGGTCGATCGCTCGCCGGGCCCGGCGGTCGCGAGCTCGAACCCGATCCCGCGCCAGCGCAGCGGCGCTCGAGCACGGCGATGTTGCCGCGGTCGGCGTAGATGTTCATGTGGTCCGGGTAGAGCCAGAGCACGCGCAGCTCGCGGTCAGCCATGCCCGGCGTCTCCGCAGATCACGACCATGCTGCCGACGTGGTCCTCGGTGGGCGGGATCTGCCGGCGCCGGTCGGCGTGATCCCGGCCGCCCGCAGCTCCTCCTCGAGCTCGTCGCGGGACGACCAGCTCGAGCCGGACGCTGTCCTCGCTCTCGGCGATCTCGCCGCGGGCGACACGGCCCGCCGCTGACGGTCGAGCGCGAGCGCCGCGCCGCCGCTCGAGCAGGCGGACCGCGACCGCCTGGCTCGAGTAGACCCAGCCGTCCGTCTCGCGCATGTCGGGTGGCGGCGGCAGCGTAGTCGTCGTTCGTCGACTCCCCGGAGAGGTCCAGCAGCGCGGCCGCGAACAGGCCGCCGGGCCGCAGGTGGCGCGCGATCGCTGCAGCGCGCGCGATGCGCTCGTCGCGACCGCGGAGCAGCTGCAGGAGCTGCATCGGCGCGAGCACGAGGTCGAACCGCCGCCCGAGGTCGAAGTGACGCGCGCGTCGGCGACCACCGCGCCCGCCGTGCACGTTCTGCGCGGCCGCCCGGCGACGAGCTCCGCCGCGAGCGCCGCGTCGGGTCGAGGCCGGTGACGCGGTGGCCGTGGCGCGGCGAGGGCGAGGCCGACCCGCCCGGTGCCGCAGCCGAGGTCGAGCACCTGGCACGGCTGCGCCGGCGATCGCGGCGCCGGCCGGCGAGCTCGCGCCAGAGCGGGAGGTCGGCGCGGTAGGCGCCGCACTCGAGGTCGTGCCAGACGACCGGCGCGATCTCCGGCTCGGTGGTGCGCGGCGGGGTCATTCCCAGAACGGCCGCGCGTGGCCGCGGGCGGCGAGCAGCTCGCGCAGCTCGAGCAGCGCGGTGTAGGTGGGCAGCGCGTAGAGCGGGCGGCCGTCGCCGGCCGCGAGCGCGCGGTCGAGCGCCGTCCTCGAGCGCGCGGCGCCACCTCGAGCCGCGGCCGCGTCGATGCCCGCGTACTTGAGCCGCAGCGCCAGCTCCTCGGCCCGCGTCCCGGAGCACATGACACGCCGGGCGCTCGCCGCCAGCAGCTCGAAGTCGGCGTCCCAGATCCAGGAGATGTCGCGGCCGTCGGCGATGCCGTCGTTGAGCGTGATCCAGCAGGTCGAGCTCGCGGCTCGCCCGCCGGACGCGCAGGGTCCGGAAGACCTCGTTCGCGCCGGCCGGGTTCTTGATCAGCAGGATCGACGAGCTCGCGGCCGCGCGACGTCGATCCGCTCGGCGCGGCCGAAGCGGCCGCGACGACTCGAGCCCGCGCGCGATCGTCTCGAGCGCGATCCCGAGCTCGAGGCAGCAGGCGGTCGCCGCGAGCGCGTTGTAGACGTTGTAGAGGCCGGGGAGGGGCAGCGCGAGCTCGAGCGCGCCCGCGGGCGTCGTGACCGAGACGCGCGAGCCCGACATGCCGTGCAGCTCGACCCGCGTGGCGGCCACGATCGGGCGTCGGCCGCGCGTTGCCGCAGCTCGGGCAGGCGTAGTCGCCGAGGTGGCCGAGATAGGCGGCCGCGTAGCGGTACGTCGGCGCCGCAGCGGCGGCAGTGCTTGGCGTCGAAGGCGTGCTCGAGCTGCGGCAGCGCGTGCGAGCGGTCCTCGACCCCGAAGTAGGTGACGCGCTCCGCGCGCGTCCCTCGCGCGTCGCGCCCGAGGTCGGCGACCAGCGGATCGTCGGCGTTCAGGACGAACGCGGCTCCGGCCGGCCGTCGAGCGACCAGCCGCGGCCCAGTCGTCGGCCAGCCGCTCCAGCTCGCCGTAGCGGTCGAGCTGGTCGCGGAACAGGTTGCCGAGCACGACGGTGTGCGGCTCGAGCTCGCGACACGACCGTGCCGAGCCAGGCCTCGTCCACCTCGAACAGGCCGAGCCGCGAGCCGGCGATGCGCCCGCCGGGCGCCGCTTGCAGGAGCGCGGTCGCGACGCCGCCCGGCATGTTCGCGCCGGCGCGGTTGTGGACGGTCTCGATCCCGGCCTGCGCGAGCACGCTCGCGATCATGCCGGCGGTGGTCGTCTTGCCGTTGGTGGCGCTGACGACCACGGAGCCGCGCTGGAGCTGCGCGCCAGCACCGCGATCGCGCTCCGGCTCGAGCCGCAGCAGCACCTTGCCCGGGCAGGCTCGTGCCGCCGCCCCGCCGGCTGAGCCGCGAGACAGCGCCCGGCGGCCCGCGCGATCGTGACTGCCGGCCGCGAGCATCGGCTCCGCCTCAGGCGCGCGGCGCGATCACGCGCAGCGCGCCGGGTACCAGCCGCGACCGTGGCGGGCAGCGTCGTCACGGACTCGCCGTCGGCATACACGTCGAACGGCCGGTCGCGCCGCGATCTCGACCTCGCGGGCGCGGTGAGCCTCGATCGCGTCGAGCTCGACGTGCTTGCCCGTGAACACCTTCGGCAGGTTAGCCGAGGAAGCGCAGCTTCGAGCTGCGCTTCGACGAACACCACCTCGAGCAGTGCCGTCGGCCGGGTCGGCGTCCGGCGCGACCCGCATGCCGCCGCCGTAGTAGGCGC
The DNA here is from genome assembly GCA_963759145.1 of uncultured Solirubrobacterales bacterium. Classification (GTDB taxonomy): domain Bacteria; phylum Actinomycetota; class Thermoleophilia; order Solirubrobacterales; family JBBDJG01; genus JBBQKG01. Next base: position 20,691 of record CAVWYB010000015.1, on the reverse strand, counting down.
GTGTTGGCGGCGACGACCGTGTAGCCCTCGAACTCGTGCTCGGCGCCGTCGAGCGCGCACCTCGAAGCGGGCCGGCTTCCAGGCGACGAGCGCGCGCATCGCCGCGTAGGCGTAGACCAGGTTGCCGCTGCACGAAGCGCGCCTCGTTGGCGATCCGGTTCGCCTCGGAGTCGAAGCCGATCGAGGCGATGCAGGCGAACGGGCGGCCGTTCGCCTCGCCGAGGTCGAGCGCGCGCTCCTCGCCGTCGAGCGAGCACGCGGCATGCGTCGCCGATGTCGTGCGGGATGCCGAGCGCGCGCGCGAAGTCGTTGCCGCGCCCGCCGGGCAGCACGCCGAGCGCCGCCGAGCCCTCAGCGCCGCCGCGAGCGCGCCCACCAGGCCGTCGCCGCCCAGCGCGACGACGGTCTCGCCGCGCTCGGCCGCGGCTCGCGCGCCGCCTCGGCGGCGTGGGGCATGTCGCGGGTCTCGACGACGCGCGTCTCGGCGCCCGCCGCGCCCAGCACAGCGCGCACCTCGGGCAGCAGGCGCTGCGCCTTGCCGCCGGCGGAGGCGGGGTTCATCAGGATCGCGAAGTGGCGGCGGTCGCTCACGCCGGGGCGCTCGGCCACGTAGTAGGTGCTCCGCCGGGTCGACGGCCACGGTGCGGAGGCCTTGCCGGCCGAAGCCGCGCTCCAGCGTCGCGGCCGGCGTGTAGAAGGGCGTCGTCGTCACCGCGCGAGGCGATCGATACGACGTAGCCGCCGGGCGCGACCAGAGGCCGCGACCTGCTCGAAGAAAAGCGGGCATGTTCATCATCATCACCAGGTCGTACTGCTCCGCCGGGTCGAAGCTCGGCGATGTCGGCGACCTCGAACCTGGCCCGCGATCCTCGCTCCCGGCGCCTTCTCGTTCGCTCTGGCGATCATCTGCGTCCGACATGTCGATGCCGAGCACGTCCGCTTCCGGGTAGCGGTCGGCCGTGATAGAAGGCCGCCGCGCCCGTGCCGGTCCCGATGTCGAGCGCCGCTGCTCGGTGCGCGCTGCGACATTGCCGAGCGCGGCGTCGAGCGGCGCCAGGCGTCCGCGCGTCGTCGGCTCCCACGCGCTCGTCCCAGCCGGGCGCGAGCCGGTCGAAGAGGCGTTGCACGGGCCTGCGCAGGAAGCGCCAGCTCCAGGGCGCGTGAGCGGTGGCCTTCGTGATGCCCGCTCACGATGCGCGCAGGCCGACGGGTCCCGGGCGGCCTGCGCTGTGCCGTCTCGCGCGCCACTAAAACCCGGCGGCCGCGCGCTCGGCCGCCCACTCGCCGCGCTCGGCGCCGCTGCAGCTCGCCGGAGTCCAGCGGGACGAACTCGATCTCGTCGGCGCGCTCGCCGAGCAGCCGCTCGAGGCGCGGATGGTCCGGATCGGCCGGGTCGCAGACGAGCAGCTCGTCCTGCCCGAACTCGCGTCCACGGCCGTCGTCGGTCGAGCTTCTCGCTCGAGACCAGCACCACGTGCTCGCCGTGCGGGCGTTCGAGGTGCAGGTGGTAGTGGGTCTGCGTGTCGGCGTCGAGGTCGAGGCTGCGCACCAGCCAGAACAGCCGGTAGACGCCGAACCGGTAGGCGTACAGCCGCCGCCCGTCGCAGAAGAGGAAGTTGAGCGCGGAGAAGCGGCACCGTCGCAGACGCGCTCGACCGTGCGGCGCAGCGAGCCGACCACGTCGTCCGGGTCGAAGCCGGTCATGAGCAGGTTGAAGAACCGCTCCGAGTCCGTGTCGCCGCGCGGGCGCGCGGTCGGCCAGCGGCGACCAGCTGCGACGGCCTTCAGGATCGTGCCGTTGTGGCAGTAGGTGTAGGGCCCTCGGTGAACGGATGGGTGTTCTCGAGCTTCAGGCCGCCGACCGTCGCGCGCCGCACGTGCACCATGATCAGCCGGACCGCCCGCTCGTGGCCTCGTCGAACGGCCTCGTCCGCGTGGGCGGCCTCGGGAAAGCGGCGGATGTCCGGCTGCCCGTCCTCGTAGTAGGCGCTGCCCCAGCCGGAGTCGTGGCGCTCGGACTGGCGCAGGATCGAGTTGTCCGAGCGCAGCAGCTCGAACGAGACGTCGATGGGAGCGCTGGCGGCGGCGCCGAAGAGCCTGCACATGCGGCCGATTCTACGGACCGCCTGCCCGGACCGGCTCACTTGACCCGCATCGTTCCGACCATGCCCAGCTCGCGTGGCCGGGGACGGTGCAGACCATCGCGTAGCGGCCGGGGGCGATGTCGACCTCAAGCTTCTCGCTCTTGCCCGCCGAGGAAGCTGTCGGTCCCGGCCAGCTCCTCGTCGCGCGTCGCCCGCTCGACCGTGAGGTTGTGGGCGATCTCGCCCTCGTTGCGGACCGTCAGCTCCGTGCCGCGGCGGACGGTCGGGTCGCTCGGGGTCGAACTCGTACTCGGTCATCACGACCTCGTTCGGACCGGGCGGCCGCGGCGGCTCGTCGGACGCCGCCGCAGGCGCGCGGCCCGAGCAGGCAGCGGGCAGCAGGAGCGAGGCGGAAGCGAGCTTCATCGTCGTCCCGGAACTGTAAGCTCGCGCGCCGTGAACTGGCGCCAGTACGCATTCCCCGCCGCGATCCTGGGCGTCGCCGCGATCGCGGGCATCGTCGTCGCTGATCGCGAACAGCGGGGGGGACGACGGCGGGGGCACCGGCGACCGCCGGCGACTGCGAGGAGGTCGCGGAGCCCCAGCCCAAGGACGTCACGGTCGCGCCGGCCGACCTCCGCGCTCGACCAGTGCCAAGACCTACAGCGCGACCGTCGAGACCAGCTGCGGCACGTTCGTGATCCAGCTCGACCCCAAGCAGGCGCCGAAGACGGGCGGCTCGTTCGTGACGCTGGCGCGAGACGGCTTCTACGACGGCCTCGGCTTCCACCGCATCGCGCCGGGCTTCGTGGTCCAGGGCGGCGACCCGGCCGGGAACGGCACCGGCGGCCCCGGCTACAAGATCCGCGAGCGCCCGCCGGAGGACGTCGTCTACTCGGAGGGCGTCGTCGCGATGGCCAAGGGCGGCACCGAGCCGGCCGGCACCTCGGGCAGCCAGTTCTTCGTGGTCACGGGCGAGAACGCCGACCTGCCGCCCGACTACGCGCTGCTCGGCGAGGTCACGAAGGGGCATGGAGGCCGTGCAGCGGATCGAGGACCTCGCGTCGAGCGCAGACGGGCCGCCGACGCGAGCCGGTCGTGATCGAGAAGATCACGATCGCCGAGAGCTGAGAAGCGAGCTAAAGCGCCGGCCGCTCAGTAGAGCGCCGCGGCGAGCCTGCGCCGGTACTCGCGCGCGAGCGGGTGGTCGGCGCCGAGCTCGGCGAAGACGCCCACCATCACCTTGCGGATCTGGTCGCGTGTCTCGTCCTGGGCGGCGCCGAGCGCGGCCTCCAGCCGCTCCAGACCGCGCTCGTAGTCTCCGGCGGCAAGCGCTCGAGGCCCTCGCGCAGGTCGGGTAGGTCGTCGGCGGCGCCCGACAGCGATCAGCTTGGCGCGGGCCGCGAGCCCCTCGGCGGCGAAGTCGCCCGCCACGTTCTCGAGCACGTCGAGCGCGCCCTGCGCATCGCCGCGCTCGAGCAGCATGCGCGCGAGCGCGGCGGCCGCGCCGGCGTGGCGCGGATCCAGCTCGAGCGCCCGCCGCAGCGACTGCTCGTCGCCTTCGGCCACCAGCGCGTCGGCCTCGGACGGCACGATGCGTCGAAGAACCGCTCGACCTCGGCCTGCGGGATCGCGCCGACGAACTCGTCCACGACCTCGCCGTCCCGGAAGGCCTTGACGGCCGGAATGCCCTGGATGCCGTACCGCGCAGCGAGCTCCTGGTTCGCGTCGATGTCGACCTTCACCAGCTCGACCTTGCCCTGGCGCTTCTCGGCGGCGCGCTCGAGCGCCGGGGTGAGCGCCCGGCAGGGGCCGCACCACTCGGCCCAGAAGTCGACCACGACCGGCACCTCCCGCGAGCGCTCGATCACGGCCTGGTCGAAGCTGGTGGTGGTGGTATCGACGGCCATGTTGCAAAGGATAGGCCGCCGCGGCGGCCCGTCCTCCGCGGGTCGGCCGTTTGCCCCGGATGCGGCTAGGGTACGGAGCGTCGTGAGCAAGATCCTCTTCATCCCCGTGAGCGTGATCGGCGGCATCGCCGCCGGCTTCGTCGGCAAGAAGATCTTCGAGCAGATCTGGGGCCTGATCGACAAGGAGGAGCCGCCGGACCCCAAGCACCGCGAGACCTCGTGGGTGAAGCTGATCGCGGCGCTGGCGCTCGAAGGCGCGATCTTCCGCGCGATCCGCGGGCTCTTCGACCACGGAGCGCGGCGCGCGTTCGCGCGCACCACCGGCATCTGGCCGGGCGAGGAGCGCCCGGAGCCCGAATAGCGGCGGTTATCGGCCGGCGGCGGGCTTCTGCTCCGCCATCCCGAGCAGGAACGAAAGCAGCCACCCGGAGTCGCGGAGGTGCTTGATCACCCGATGGTGGCAGCCCTCGATCGGATTCACGGTCACCTGGGGGAGATCGCGCACCCGGTCGACGTGCTTGTAGTCGATGTCGTCGAGCGCTCCGTAGTAGAGGTTGAAGCGACCGTCGCTGGCGGCCAGCACCGGCGCCAGGTCCCCATAGCGATCGTCGTACCGCCCGCTCGCGAGCAGCGCGTTCAGCTCCTCGTCCCAGCGGTGGTCCCCGGCGTCTCGAAGGAGCTGGGGGTCGATGAAGGTCTGCGGCGAGAACACGTACGTCTCGCACTCGAGCAGCGCTCCGAAGAGGAGGGCCGCATAGCCGCCGGCCGAGTTGCCGATCATCACGAGGCGCTCGGCTTCCTCGTGCAGCTCCCGAAGCTTCGCCACGACCGCGTCGATGTCCGGGCCGATGTCGACGACGCCGCGGTGATACCAGGCCGCGTAGTGGTCTCGCAGGTAGGCGCTTTTCACGTTCACCGACGACAGGATGTTCCGGAACTCGAAGGCCGGGAACCCGCCGAGAAATCCCTTCAGGCCGGCAAACGCGATCACGAGCGTGGACGAGTCGTGGGCCAGGTCGAGGTGGATCCCGTCCTTCGGAGCCTGGGAGGGACTGAGCCTGAACCCGTCCGTGGGATTTGGTGAGGACTCCACGGAAAACAGCGTAGTTCAGGCCCCAGTGGTGAAGCGCGCCCGGTGGTCGGCGTTGGAGCCTTCCACCTGGGCGCGCTTCGCTGGAGGAGGAGCTAGATGCCCTGCGAGTCCTGGGGCGAGCGATCGGCTGTCTGAACGCCCAGGAAAGTCCCCGGCACCGAGGGAGCATGGACGGGGGGCATGTCCATGAAGCGATCATGCGTGTGCCGGGCGGAGGGGGCAACCAACATCCGTCCAGGCTGGGCGGGGGACTCAGGCGGCGGGCAGCTCGTCGGCGTCGATCAGCGGCAGGATCTTGTCGAGGCCCGCGAGGTACAGAAGCTTCTGTACCTCCTCGGAACCGCGCACGATCTTCAGCTCGAAGCCGTCCTTCCGTGACCGCGCGTCGGCGGAGACGATCGCCCGCAGACCGGTGGAGTCCAGGAAGGTGACCTCGCGCAGGTCCAGGATCACCATGGGGAAGCGCGCCTCGAGCGGCAGGAGCGCGGTCTCGACCGCCTCCGAGGCGGCCAGGTCGAACTCGCCGCACAGGCGCACGAGCACGAAGTCCTCGTGTTCATCGACGGTGATTTCGAAAGGCTGCAGCATGACTCCGGTTGCCCGCTTTCAGTACCGTGGGCAACCTACCAAGATGGGGCGGGCATCAGGCTACTCTCGGGGTCATGGGGAGGACCGAGGACATCATCCAGGCGAACTACGAGGCCTTCAGGCGGGGGGATCTCAACGGTGCGCTCGGTGGCTGGAAGGAGGGCGGCCGTTTCAGGCCGCTGCCGCACGGTCCCACCTACCATGGTCGCGACGGGGTCCGCAAATTCCTCGCGGAGGACATCCGCGAGCTCGCCGAATTCGACTTCCGGGTCTACACGATCCTGGAGCAGGGCGATTTTGCCCTCATCTTCGGCCGCTACAGCATCCGCGAGGAGGGGCAGGTCGTCGAGAAGGGGGTGTTCTGGATCTCGCACATCGAGGCAGGCACGATACGCTCCTTCGAGGCCTACGAGAACGTGGGGGAGGCGTTCGCCGAGTTCAAGCGGCGGCTCGCGGCCGGCTAGGCACACGGCCCGGCGCTCGCTCTACTCCTCGACGACGCCGGCGGCCTCCAGCGCCTTCTCGCGCTCCGGGAAGATCTCGAAACGGATTGCCTCGCCGTCCCGCATGGTCCACACGTGACCGATGCGGTTCTCCACCACGGCGCTGCTGCCCCTGGGCCGCGAGCGCACGACCACCAGCACCACGATCAGGTCGCCATGCTCGATGAATCGTTCCGGCTCGACCACGACTTCCTCGAAGGGCTCGAACAGGTCCTCGAAGAACCGCCGGAGCTCGTCCGGCCCGCGGTACGTGCCGGGGCTCACTATACGATCGGCCGTCTTCAGCTCGATCTCGGGATGCGCGTAGCGTAGGACCGTGTCCCAATCGCCGCGACTGAAGGCCTCGTAGCCGGCTCGAAGCATCTCGATGTCGGCTTGGGGCATCACATGCGGGCCTCTCGCTCGGACCGGGCTATGTGCTGGAAGGCCTCCGCCTCTGTCCGGAAGATCGTCCACGCGACGACCAGCCCGTCCTTCACCGTCAACAGCTGCCAGATCGTCTGCTCCACCTTCATGTCCTGAACGGTGCCGCACAACCGGATCTCCGCCAGGATCTGGTCACCCACGTAACGAAGGTCGATCGCCTCTGCCCAGAAGTCGGCGAACGCCTCTCTGACCGAATCCCACCATTTGCGGACGCCCTCGTGCCCCCGGTAGGTGACCGCGTCCGCCTCGGCCACGAGCGAGGTGAACTCCACGTCCGGATCTACGACCTCGATGAAGCGCTCGAGGTCGTTCTCACCGATCGCCTTCCACGCACCTATGACCCGATCGAGGTCGTCCTGGGACATCGCGCTTTCAGTATCCCAACCGCCTACTCCGAGAGCCCCACGGCTTTCAGGGCCTCGGCGCGGCTGGGATACATCTCCACGCGCACAGGGCGTCCCTCGTCGTCCATGGTCCAGACCTGAGGGAAGCTGGGAGTCTTCACGTCCACTCCGCTGCCGGCTCCGCGTCCACGAACGGCTGCGAAGACGATGATCTGATCGCCGGCATCGATGATCTCTTCGACCTCGAGTCGAAAATCGTCGAACGCCGTGCGCCACGTCTCCCAGAAACGCATCACGCCCTCGGGACCGCGATAGGTCTCGTCGGGAGGGCTGTCGGGAAGCTGCAGGGAGACCCGCCATTCGATGTTCGGATTGAAGTCCTTAGCGGCGTCGGCGAGGTCTCCGCGGTTGAACGCTTCGTAGCCTTGGCGAATCCTCTCGATCGCTTCCTGCGACATCAGCGGGTATCTGGGAGTCCCACGGCGTCGAGGGCCTCGGACCGGTCTCGATATCCGCCGACCAGGCGCACGATTTTCGAGTCGCGGACCGTCCATATGGAGAACAGCAGAACCTTCACCGGCGCGCCGCTTCCCTGACCCTTGGCCTGCAACGTAACGGCGGCGACCACCCTGTCATCGGCGTCGATGAGCTCCTCGGGCACCGCCGAAAAGTCATCCCAGACGTCCTCGACCCCGTTTATCCACTGTTCCACGCCGGAATGGCCGCGGTAGACGTTCGGGTTGAAGACGTTGCGCGAGAGGTCGATCTCGATCTCCGGGTCGAACAGCTCAAAGACGCTCGGGAAGTCGCGGCTGTTCAAGGTCTCCACGCACCGGCGGACGATTTCCAGGTTCTCCTGAGACATCGCCTGACCAGTATCCCGCAGGCCCTGCAAATCTCCGATGGCTTGACGCCGATGCGAACATGCGTTCGTGTCCGTCAAGGGAGGCTCGTACGCCAACTTTCACCGCGCGTTGGAGCGGGGGAACCTCGATCTGATCCGCGCGGCCGCCGCCGAGCTGCCGCGCGTCGACCTCGCCGACGCGTTGGCGATCTGCCTCATCATGGGCGCCCAGGACGACCGGCGCTATGAGCGGGCGGCGATCAGGTGGCTGGCTCGCCTGGTTCTCGAGCGGCCCACGATCGGGCTGGAAGATCTGCGTACGGCACTCACGGCGCTTCAGGCGCTTCCGAGCGACCGCGAGGCGGGCAAGCAGGTGCTGCGCGAGGTCTGCCGGGCGCACCGCCTCGGGCACGTGGTGGGGCTCCTCAACTCTTGAGGCCGGCCGCTTTGAGGGCCTCGGACCATTCGCCGAAGTACTCGATTCGCACCATCCGTCCATCGCGGAAGGTTGCGACCTGGTGGTACATCTCTTCGTCGATCTCTATTCCGCTGCGTTTGCCGCGCCCGTAGTGCCGAAGGCGGGTCGCCACGCGGTCACCGGCATCGATGAACTCCTGCGGGTCCAGCCTCAGCTCGTCGAACGTTTCGTCAAGCCCCTGCCAGAAGCGCTTGACCTCGTCCGGACCTCGGCACGAGTCGGAACTCTGGCGCTCGGGGAGCACCCACTCGACCTCGGGATCGAAGGACTCGACGGCGGCGTCGAAGTCACGCCGGTTGTATGCCGCGATGAAGTCTCGGGCTTTCTCCACGTTTTCCTGCGACATCGCCTGGCGCAGTATGCCGCAGGCTCGTCTTTGAGCTCAGAGGTCAGCGCTCGGGGAATCTGCTCGGCTGATGAGGATCACAATTCCCAGTAGCAAAATGCCCGCCCCCACCAGCACACCGACGATGATTCTCTCCAACACCAAACCCGTGGCCACCCCGATCAGGCCAGCCAGGACGATGAACCCCACGACACGCATCGACCTACGCCTCTCGCGATTCCGCCGTCATGAGCACATGTTCGTCGCCCATCGGCTTGGCTGCGTCGCCCGATTCGGATGAGATGAGCTCAGGCAGGTCTAGCCCTCATGCGTTTGCGACTACCTCGCCAACCGTGACGTCGTTGAGCGTCACGCCTGGGTTCGAACCGGTGGTTTCGCGGATTTGCTCTGCTGTCGCGCGCGCGGCGTCCTCAGACTCGAAAACGATGACAGAGTTCCCTTCGTCGCCGCCCTCGAGCCTCACCCAGTAGCCGGCGACGAACCCGGGCGCTTGGGACACGCCAGGAACGATTTTCTCCCGCAGGAACTCCGTTGCCGTGGGCCCATCCTGAATGCTCACCTTGACCACCACTGCGTGCATCGGACTCCTCCTTCAGCTCGGACGTGCGGGCAAGGCTATCGGGCATCGAGATAGCTCACCACGTCCACCTTCTCCTGCGACATCGCTCGCGCAGTATTTCGCAGGTTCGGGACTCGGCGTCACCGTCTAGCTACGACAGACCCGACGGTTCGCCTTCGGCAATCGACCTGACCGTCTCCGACACGCTGTCCCTGTCCGCGAGGAAGAACATGTCCACGCGCAGGATCTTCCCCCGGCGGATCGTGTACAGGGCGGCGCTCCATCGCTCGAGCTTGACCCCGCTTGCCCGACCCTCGCCGAAGTGATAGCCGGTCACCAGGACCTTGTCCTGGGCCACCTCGATCACGTCCTCGACCTCGAGCCGCCAGTTCCGCCAGGCCTCCGCCCATTCCTCCATCGCCTGGCAATAGCCGTCCGGGCCGTGGTAGACATCGTCCAAGCCCACCGGCAGGTCCGCCTCCTGCGCGACGTACACCTCGATCTCCGGGTCGGCGAAAGCCCTGGCGGCCTCCATGTCGTCGCGATTCCATGCCTCATAACCTGCCCGCGCGTTGCGCTCCAACAGCGCGCGGCGCAGCCGCGAGCCCCTCGGCAGGCGCATGATGGGTGTGCCTAACAGGCGCCCCAGCCCCGGCCAGCGCACTCGTATCCGCTGTTCGACGGTGCGCCCACGCGTGGGGGTCTCCGCATTCTCCTGCGACATCGTCTACTCCGACAGCCCCACGGCTTCGAGGGCCCGCTGTTGATCCGAGTAGGCGTCCATTCGCACCACCCGCCCGTCCCGCAGCGTCCACAGGTGGGCGAAGGGAAGTCTCACTTCGATCCCGATCGCGTCCCCTTGCCTGAAAGTGGCTGAGGACGAGAACGCGCTCGCCGAAGTCGATGATCCTGTCTGGGTCCAAGGAGATTTCCTCCCACGGCGCGTTGAGCTGATCGTTGAGCTTCTGGAATCCTTCACGGCCTCGGTACAGGGGGTCGAAATCAGGAAAGGCGCCGGAGAGGTGGAACTCGGCGTCCGGTGCCAGGAGCGCGGGAGCCCCGTGAAGCTTGCCGTTAACCGTCTCGTACATGGCTCGCACGACCTCCACGTTCTCCTGCGACATCATCTCTCCGAGCGGCTGAGGGCTTTGAGGGCCTCGGCCTTGTCGTTGTAAACCGCCATCCGCACGGCTTTCCCGTCGCGCAAGGTCCACACATTGGTTGTTTGAGCCTCGACCGCGACTCCACTTCCCTTGCCGCGCATGTGCAGGTGCAAGGGGACGACAACGTGATCGTCACCTACTTCAATGAAGTCCTTGGGCTCCATCCGCACGTATTCCCAACTCTCGAAGTAGTCCGCAAGGAAACTTCGGATAGCGGGACGCCCGTAATACATTCCGGCGTAAGGGCCAATCGCAGCCGTGATGTCGTATTCCGCGTCCGGATGGAAATGTTCGAGGAGGGCGTCCAAGCCTGCGCGGCCGAAAGCCTCATAGGCCAGGCGCACGGTCTCGACATTCTCCTGCGACATCGCCCGCGCAGTATCCCGCAGGCTCAGGAGTCGCCGTGCGCGCCTTGGTCCGACAGCCCCACGGCTTCGAGGGCGTCTCGCCGGTCTCTGAACGTCTTAACCCTGAAGACCCTGCCGTCCCTCAACCAGAACGCGATTTGGACCGGTGTTTCTCCTTCGGCCGTGCTGTCCTTGCCACGCCACTTGGCGTGCGCAACCATCAGCACGGCGGCTCCAGCGTCGATCGAGTCGCTCGGAACGACCTGGAAGTCGTCGTAAGCCCCGTCGAGCTCCACGAAGTAGGCGCGCAAGCCCTCGTAGCCGCGGAAGTCGAATTCGAAGACCGACTGGACCTCGAGGTCAGGGCTGGTGAGTTCGACGAGGCCATCCATGTCCCGGCGGTTGTAACCGTCGATCCAGCGCCGCACGATCTTCAGGTTCTGCTGCGACATCGCCTAGTCCGAGAGGGCGAAGGCTTCGAGGCCCTCGTCGCGATCCAGATAGATGCGGTCGCGCACGATTTTGCCGCCGCGAAACTGATGGAAGGCGGCTACTGGGAGCTCCAACTCGACACCACTCGCCTCTCCGCGCAGAGATACATGAAGCAGGGCGACGGTCCACTGGCCCGCCTCTTTGATGTCCTCGGCCTCGACGTGGACAGCGGCCCAGGGGACATAGGTGTCGTTGAACCACCTGCGCACTCCGTCGTGCCCGTGATAGGTCTCCGGGTCGGGCGCGTCGACCGTCTCGATCACGACCTCCGGATCGAAGAAGGCCAACAGGTCGTCCATGTCACCAGCCTTGAGCGCGGCGAAACGCGTATTCAGCAACTCGTATGCCTCGCGCAGCTTCTCTGCGTTCTGCGACATCTCCCGCGCAGTATCACAGCGCAACAGGGAAGATTTCGGCTCACTCGCCCGTCCTTCGGAAGGCAGGGACGCGACTTCTACATGCGGGCAAGACCCCGGCTGCGCCCCCCCGGATGCTGGGGTCTTGCTTTTCTCGCGTGGCCGGCTGTGCCCGCCGCACAATCTCCACGTTCTCCGGCTCAGGAGCCTGCGTGAGCGTCCTACTCCGACAGGCCCACGGCTTCGAGGGCCTCCGACTGGCTCGTGTAGAGCTTCCAGTGGACTATCAGCCCGTTTCTGAACGTGGCGACTTGCGCCCACTGTCCCAGGAATACCTCGATACCCGACGAGCGTCCTGACATCCGCTGGTCCAGCAGCATGACTATGCGGTTCCCGGCGTCAATCAGCTCGTACTCGAATTGTTGGGTTTCCCAGGCGGCGAACCACTCTCGCCACCACTGCTGAACGGCGTCTATTCCTCGGTAGATCCCACTGAGGTAAGGCACCGTGGACTGGGAGGCATCCCATTCGATTCCCGGATCCGCCAATTCCCACCCCAGTCACTTTTACCAGCGAGAAAGTCCTCGACCGCCGCGCGGTACAGCTCGACGTTCTCGTGCGACATCGGGCGCAGATCCGCAGCCATTAGGAGTCGGCGCGACGCGTCCTGCTCCGACAGCCCCACGGCTTCGAGGGCTGCGGCTGGGTTCATATATGGCTGGATGCGAACGATGCGGCCAGCACGAACGTCGAAGACGCTGGCCGTGTCGATCTCGATCTCTACGCCGCTGCCCTTGCCGCGCTGGTATTCATGCTGAATCACAACCACGCGCTCGCCGGCGTCGATGAACCTCACCGGCTCGATGCGGTGCTCTTCCCATACCTCGATGTTCTCAGCCTCGTAGCGCTGCCTGATCTGGTCTGCGCCACGGCTGATGTGGCCTTCTTCGAGGCCGCCGACGGTCCCGTGCTGCTCGACATCCGGATCGACCAGCTCCACCATCCCTTCCCAGTCCCTGCGGCTCCACAACTCGTACATGCTCCGCACGACCTCTACGTTCTCCTGCGACATCGCCTACTCCGACAGACCGGCGGCTTCGAGAGCTTCTTCTCGCCCGAGGAAGACCTTCACACGGACAGGCCTGCCGTCGCGCATGGTCCAGAGGTGGGTGATGCGCATCTCGACCTTGGCGCCGCTGTCGCTGGGCGAAAGCGTCATGCGCAGGGAAACCACGATCAAGTCGTCCGCCTCCAAGAATGGCCCGGGCTCGATGGTCACCTCCTCGAACGCAGCCCAAAGCTCGGCAAAGAAGCCACGAACCGCGTCACGCCCGCGATACGTACCCGCGATGGGATTCTGATCCGGCGGTATGAACTCGAAGTCCGGCCCCGCGTCGCGGAGCGCGGCGTCCCAGTCACCGCGGCTTATCGCTTCGTAGACGGCTCGAAGGGTCTCGATCTCTGCCCGAGGCATCGCCTGCGCAGTATCGCCCAAGCCTCAGGAGTCGGCGTGAGCGCCTTGCTCTTGCAGCCCACTGCTTCGAGGGCTTCTGCGTTGTCTTAGGCGCCCGCTTCGTGTCGGATCAGGCGGGAAACGGCTTGGAGAACGAATACCGCGCTGAACCCGAGGATAAGCCAGTCCCAGACGCTGAAGCCCTCGTCTATCCCTTCACCGATGGTGAGCACACCGATGAGAGTGAAGGCCCCGATCGTTCCCCAGTTACGAACGCGAGATTGCGACCTAGCCATGCCCCTCCTCGGTGGACCCCGAATCGAACGCGTCTTGGTCCGACCGCCCCACGGCTTCGAGGGCTTCCTCGACGCTCGCGTACAGCTCCATCCTGATCCCCTGTCCGTCCCGGAGCGTCCACACTTGAGCGAACCGCATCTCGACGGGAATTCCCGTGGCCTTCGAACGCCCCCGTTGGTTGAGGATGACGACGACACGCTCCCCGGCGTCGATGTAATCCTGGGCCTCCAACTCCCAGTCATCCCATGCAGCGGCCCACTCGGCGTTGAATTGCATCCCGCCCTCGGGTCCGAGGTAGATCTGCTGGTCAGGCCAGCCGAGGTTGGACACATCCCAGACCAAATCGGGATGGGCGCGAATTTCACCGGTGGCCTCGAAGTGCTCGTAGCCGCGCCTAATGATCTCCACGTTCGCCTGCGACATCGCCCGCGCAGTATCCCGCAGGGTCAGGAGCCGGCGTGAGCGCCTTGCCCCGACAGCCGCAGGGCTTTGAGGGCTTCGGCCTTACTCTGGTACCCCTTTATGTAAGCGATCTTGCGCTCGCGCACCGTCATGACCAGTACAGCGTGGGCGACGGTCTCGACATCGTCCCTGCCGATGCTGACGATCCGAATCGGGACGACGACCTGATCCTTACCGACCGGGATGAACTCCTTCGGTTCGGTCTGTTGGTGCTTCCACATCCCGCGATGCAGCGACAACCAGTCGCGCAGCCCATCGTGGCCGCGATAGACAGCGGCGTCGAAAGTCGCGGCCAGGTTGTCCACCGTGACGTCGCGAGCGAAGGAACTCAGATCGACTTCCCCAGTCTTGAAATGTTGGTTGAACGGCTCCATCCCTCGGCGCACGATTTCCACGTTCTCCTGCGACATCGCCTACTCCGACAGGCTGGACGGCTTCGAGGGCTTCCTCGCGCAGCGGTAACCAGCCCGCAGCTCGGTGATCAGGCCTTCGCACACCCGGTAGAGGTCAACTTGGGAAACCACCACATCCGCTCCGCTCGCCCGTCCACGGCCGTGGAAACGGACCTCTGCGAGGACCAACTCATCGAAGTCCACGAGCTCCACGACCTCGATGTGGAAGTCACCGAAGATCTCGTGCCACTGCTTGACCTCCCGCCGCAACACATCGAGGTCCTGCTCCTCGGTTCCCATGCCCGCGACCGTCAGCCGGTCACTCGTCTGCGCCGCGGGATGAAAGAAGGTCAGCGACTCTTCAATGTCGCGGTTCCGCGCATCGATCACCTCACGGACGAACTCCACGTTCTCCTGCGACATCGCCCGCGCAGTATCCCGCTGGAGCGACGGTGCGGGCAAGTGAGGCGAGACGACACATCGGACGAGGGAACCTAAATCCCCCCGGCCAAGGCCCATCTACCTTGACGCTGGCGGCGAGCTGTTAAAGGCCCGACCGGATACAGAGCGCTCGCTGCGTACTCGGGTCATACAGGTTCAATACCGTCTGTGGGTAGGCAATGCAAATCGGGTTCAAAACCGCAGACCAGACGGCACCCGAAACCGGCTGGCACTCGTATTGCGCGACCGGTGGAGGGACGTTTTTCAGCGTGAAGGTTCCACCGTTCTGCTCACACGCGGCCTGCCACGCGTTCGTGATGATGCTGCCGCCCTGCGCGCCATAGGAGACGCACGCGCCCTGGTTGGCGAACGGCGAGCCGTCGCTTCTGAAGGTCTGCTGCCAGCCGTCCTTCTGGCAGAGCTTGGCGTTGTCGTTGTTGCCCGCCGCACCTGCCGGTGCCGCTGCCACCGCGGCTACCACCAGCGTCAGCACGCCGGCCATCCACATGCACTTCATGACAACCTCCTTGCTTCCGATGCGGGATAAGCCCATCGACCCTATCCGCACCCCGCAGCGCCTCCAAATTGCGCTGCATCCCCGAGGGAGGGGGAGGGCCCGCGACCACTATCTCGGCACCACACCTACCGCCGGGTAGGTCAGCTAGCTCGCTTCGAGAGAACGGCGAGCGGGTGCTGGAAGTGGGGGAGAGCCGTGCTGCCTGAGTCAGGCGGAGCTGTCTTGCTCCGACAAGCCCACGGCTTCGAGGGCTTGTTGCTGGTCGTTGTAGTACGTGACTTCTTCGATCTTGCCGGCCCGCAGCTTGCAAACCGCGGCATCGTGCCGGGAAAGCTCGATGCCGCTTCCCTTGCCCTTGGCACGCACCAGGAACAGGCCGATGGCTCGGTCCTCGCCCACAGACCGGACCTGCACATCCTCCAAGCTCCAACTTTCCCAACTCTCCATCCAGACCCCGATCCATTTGCGGACACTGTCGTGTCCTCGGTAGCGCCCGGTATCAAGACTGATGTCCAGGTCCTCTATCTCAACGGCGGGGTCCACCTCAGCGAGGACCGGTTGCCAGTCGTCGCTGGCCTGCGCCCTCGGAAGTGCTTCGATAAACCGACGAACTACCTCCACGTTCTCCTGCGACATCGCCTGCGCAGTATCCCGCAGGCTCAGGAGTCGGCGGAGCGTCTTGCTCCGACAGGCCAGCGGCTTCGAGTGCTTGCTCGCGGCTAGTTGTCCTGCGACATCGCCTATTGCGAGAGCCCCACGGCTTGGAGGGCTTCCTCGCGCTCCGGGAAGATCTCGAGCTGGACGGCCTTGCCGTCGCGCATGGTCCAGATATGCGCGATTCGGATTTCCATCGCCGCACTGCTGCCCGACGGCCGAGAGCGTAGCGACACGAACACGACAATCCGTTCGCCGGATTCCAAGAACTTCTCGGGCTGAACGACGACCTCCTCGAACGCTTCCAGCAAGTCCTCGAAGAACTGGCGAGCGGCCACAGACCCTCGGTACGTCCCGGCACGCATCATGCGATCCGGAGCCTTGAGTTCGAAGTCCGGATGGGTCGCTCGAAAGGCGCTATCCCAGTCTCCGCGGTTGATGGCCTCGTACGCGTAGCGAAGCGTGTCAATGTCTGCTTGCGACATCGCCCGCGCAGTATCCCTCAGGCTCAGGAGTCGGCATGAGCGTCTTGCTCCGACAGCCCCAGCAGCAGCACTGTCACCCGTCTTCTACGCTTCGATGCTGGGTCGCACGATCTCCACGTTCTCCTGCGACATGGCCTACTCCGACAGGCCGGCGGCTTCGAGGGCCTCTTTGGGGTCGAGGCTAGGTCCGAATCCGAATTCCCTTGCCGTTCTTGAACTCGACCACCGTGGCGTGAGGCGATTCGATCTCGGCCTCGCTTGCCGTGCCACGCGCGCGGACGCGGCCGATCGCGACCGTTCGGTCGCCAAGGTCCCGGATCTCCGGATACTCGGCTTGAAACTCAGAGAGAGTCTCGTACAGGTCTCGGAGCCACTCGCGAACCCCCTCGTGTCCGCGGTACACCGTCTGCTTCCCTCCAATCGCCATCAGAATCGCCGGATGCCACTCAACCTCGGGGTCGAGTTCCGACAGCAGCGCTTCGGCATCTCGGCGGTTGATCGCGTCAAACGCGCGTTTGAAGACCTCCACGTTCTCCTGCGACATCGCCCGCGGAGTATCCCGCAGGCTCAGGAGTCGGCGTGAGCGTCTTGCTCCGACCGTCCACTTGGGAGGGTGACCTCGCGCGCCTTCCTTCGGTCCGGCAAAACCAAGACCACGATCAGCACGATGATGCTGAAGAAATAGCCCAGAACTCCGAAGAGGATCGCGTTGTAGCCCTTGCTCTGGGCGATCTTCGCGCAGGCATAAGCGAACACAAAGGGCAGGGCGAAGATGAGAAAAAAGATGAGGACTTCGATGATTCAAACCTATCTAGTCCGGCAAGCGCGATCAATGGGGAACACCTCCATGTTCTCCTGCGACATCGCCCGCGCAGTATCCCGCAGGCTCAGGAGTCGGCGTGAGCGTCTTGCTCCGACAGCCCCACGGCTTCGAGGGCTTCCGAGTGATCCCAAAAGAACTCCACGAGGATCGTTTTGCCCTTGCGCAGCGTCGCAACGCTCGTGACTTCGATGTTCAGGTCAGGGCCGCTACCCACCGCATGCCAGATCTGCCTCACGACGACTCGGTCACCGATGTCGATGACTTCGAGCAGTTCAAGCGTGTCGGCATCAAAGGCTTCACGTTGCTGCTCAAACTGGCGCATGACTGCCTCTCGGCCCATGATTGGCACCGATCCTTCAGGCCAGCCCTCTGCATACCGCACGACGATGTTCGGGTCGTACGAGTCAGCGAGGACGCTCATGTCACCCGCATTCCATGCCTCGTAGAAGGCTCGCACGATCTCCACGTTCTCCTGCGACATCGCCTACTCCGACAGCCCCACGGCTTCGAGGGCATCGATCTTGGTCTTGTACTCCCAGAACGTGACGATCTTGCCGTTCCTCATTGTCCAGACCTGAAAGAAGCGCTCGCTGACCTCGCTCTCCGACCCCGCATGGCGGCCACGCTCATTGACTATCGCCACGACGCTGTTGCCGGCATCGATGAGCTCCTCCAAGTCGACATGGACTTCATCCCATACCTCGAACCATCCCCCGAGAGACTCGAGAACACCCTCGAATCCCCGTTTGGGCTGGGGATCTTCCACGGCTTTCCACTCTACGTCGGGGTCCAGAAACCCGGCAAGAGCAGTCACATCGCCACCGGCGAAGGCGCGAAAGGCCTCGCGCGCATGAAGTCGATGTTCTCCTGCGACATCGCCCGCGCAGTATCCCGCAGGGGTCCAGCTCCTACCGATCGGAGGCGGCCGTGCCGCCTGAGTGTTACTGCGGCTCTTCGAGAACTTGTGCCGCGTGAAGTCTTACAAAGCCGCACCGCTTACACGCCAAGGCGAGACATTCCGCGCCTTGGGCCTCGAACCCAGGTTGAATCCCGGACGTCGGCAAGACAACCGTCGTGCCGAGCGGTGCCCACTCGACGTGCCCGCACGACGGGCATTCAAGCCTCACTCCGACCCTGTTCACGGCGTCGGTGAGCCGCTGGACGTCAGCGTTTGTGTGGTCGGGCATTGCCGCGGAACTTATCGGACAGCCCCACGGCTTCGAGGGCTTCACTTGGCTCGCCGAAGGCCTTGCAGTAGATGATCTTGCCTGCCCGAAACCGCCACACATAGGCGTAGCGACGCTCTCCTTTGACGCCGCTTCCCTTGCCGCGCATACGCGCTCGATGGCAAGACACGACTGCATCGGTACCCGCGCCCCGTACCCACTCGATGTCGGTTTCGAACTCAGCCCATGGCTCAGCCCAAACAAACCACGCTCTCTGCAGCCCCTCGATGCCGCGATAAGTCTCGCCAACGAGAGATGGACAAGGACGCCAAGGCCGCTGAGGCTGAAAGGGAGGCGAAGCAATCCCTCCGACCTTCGAAGGGCTCTATGGCGACGAGTTCTCGACGCGGCGAAGAGAGAGAGCCGATCGCAAGAACGGGGCGAAGGGACAAACGGCGCAATGGCGAGCCCAAAACACAGCGCCGCCCGGGTTTGGTCCGGACGACGCTGTTTTCCTCCCACCCGAGGGATGGGCAGGCGGGCTCCCGTGACCTCCTCCAAGGCGTTCTCGGAGGCGGTGCCGAACCTAGCTGCGATCCAGCAGCCGTGTGCCGCTTGGCGTCAGGTCTCTTACAGAAATGGACAAGCGCCCGGAAGAGTTGGCTCCGAGTTGCGCCTGTGGATTCGCACCGAGATCCTTCTCGAGGAAGTCGCCGCCTCGGGCAAGTTGACATAACCCGCGTTATCGAGCATTGACTACGCGCGTGGCGGGGCTAGTTTCCAGGGGTATGGCACCCCTCTCCTCGATGGTGTGCATCGACGCCGGGGGTCGCACGCTCGAAGGCGACCTGAATGTGCCCGAAGGCGCGCAGGGGCTCGTGCTGTTCGCGCATGGCAGCGGCAGCAGTCGGCTCAGCCCGCGAAACCGCCAGGTGGCGGCGATCCTGAACGAACGCGGGCTCGGCACGGTGCTCTTCGACCTGCTCACGGACGCGGAGGCGGCTGACCGCCGGCTGGTCTTCGACGTCGAGCTGCTGGCCACGCGCCTCGCGGCCGCGACCGACTGGGCCCGGGAAGAACCTGAGCTGAGGACGCTGCCGCGCGGCTACTTCGGCGCGAGCACGGGCGCCGCCGCGGCGCTGATCGCGGCCGCCGGCCGGCCCGACGACGTGGATGCGGTGGTATCCCGTGGCGGGCGGCCCGATCTGGCAGCTCCGCGCCTTCCCGAGGTCAGGGCCCCTACGCTGCTGATCGTCGGTGGCGCGGACATCGAGGTGCTGCGGCTCAACCGCTGGGCACTGGGGCTGCTGCGAGCGCCCGCGGAACTCACCGTGGTCCCCGGGGCCACCCATCTGTTCGAGGAGCCCGGCGCTCTCGAGCGGGTCGCGGAGCTGTCGGCGCGGTGGTTCTTGGGGCATCTGAGCGCCCCGACCCCGCCCCATACCACCCCGGCTTGACAGAGTCGCTTAGGGTCGCCTAAGATGGCGCCCGCACCGTGTTAGGTTGCCCTAAGTCCACCTCAACTGGAGGCCCGCTTTGAGCTTTGGAGAAACGGTCGTCCTCGGCGCGCTGGCCGGCTTCACGATATACGTGAGTCTCCCGTTTGGCCGCCTGCAGTTGCTTTCGGAGCGAGCGCGGGTCAGTCTGGCGATGTTCTCCGTCGGCGTGCTGGCTTTTCTCTTCGTCGACGTGTTCGAGCATGCGTTCGGGATCGTCGAACACGCGGTCGAGGGCTACAAGGACGGCGAACGGAGCTTCGGCGACGCTGCCGGCCTGGCGCTCCTGCTGGGAGGCGGGTTCGCGATCGGCACGGCTGGGCTCGCCATGGTCGAACGCTGGATGCGCCCGAACCGCCGGAATCGCCCCCCCGCGCCGATGGCGGGCGGCGCCAGCGACGCGATGACGGTCGAGCAAGCGGAGGTGCTCTCGGCCGAGAGCGCGCTGCAGCGCGCGCAGGCGCTGCGCACCGGCATGACGATCGCGGTCGCGATCGGGCTTCACAACTTCGCGGAAGGGCTTGCGATCGGCGTCTCGGCGAGCACCGGCGAAATCGGGCTCGCGACGGTCCTGATCATCGGGTTCGCCCTCCACAACGCCACGGAGGGATTTGGGATCGTCGGCCCACTCGGTGACATACGGCCCTCTTGGCGCTGGTTGGCCCTCGCAGGGCTGATCGGCGGCGGCCCCACGTTCCTGGGCTCGATGCTCGGCTACAACGTCACGTCCGAGCCGCTGGAGCTCGTGTTCTATGCCGTGTCGGGCGGCGCGATCCTCTACGTGATCGGCGAAGTGTGGAACGCGATGAGGCGCTATGGACACCGAGAACTAGGGCTGACCTTGCTGTCGCTTGGTTTCGCCGCGGGTCTCGTGACGGATCTCGTAGTGGTCTACGGCGGCGGCTGAGCCCCCGCTCGCAGGGAAAAACCGGCCAGCGCCCTGTGCGGCGCTCAAAGAATGGCTTGCGGTGC
>CAVWYB010000014.1:0-45936 GCA_963759145.1 uncultured Solirubrobacterales bacterium | reverse complement strand
CGTCACCCCGCTTGCCGACGACCCGCTCGGCCTGCGCGACGTTGGGTGGGTTGGGCGACGCCGCTGTGGCCCTACTTTCTGGCCGAGTCGGCCGGCCGTGGCCGGCTCCAACCGCGCCGGCGACCCGGACTGGAGGCCCACCTTGCCCGCGCGCGAGGAACGCTTCAGCCTGACCGATCTCCTGCTGGACCCGGCCGCACTCTAGCCTCTATCCCATGAGGGAAGTTCTCGGCCCCCCACTGCGATTTGCGGCAATCGCCGCGTTCATCGTCGGCCTCGCCGTAGTGCTGTTGGACCCACCGTCGTTCACCGGCCTGCCCAGCCTGCTGACGCTGCTGGCCGGCGCGGTCGCATTCATACTCGCGGCCGCCTGGCTGACGGTGGCGCTGATCGGAGAGGAGATGCCCGAAGCAGAGTTTCGGCGGCTCGTCGACCGCAGCGAGGCGCTCGCTTCGCTGCCGCCGCCCGACCATCCGCCGAGCGAGTTCGACCTGCTCGTGATGCAGGCTCTCGACGACCTGCCCGAGGAGTTCCGGGAGCTGCTGGAGCGAACGCCGGTGGTGGTCTCCAACCGCGGTCACGAGCACCACGCCTACGGCCACTACATCGGCGGCACCGTCGCCCGCGACATCTATCCGGATCGGATCGTGATCTACCAGGACACGCTGGAGCGCGACTTCGGCCACGATCCCGCACTGCTTCAGGCGCAGGTCGAGCGCACCCTGCGCCACGAGTTGGGTCACCACCTGGGCTGGGGTGAGCGCGGAGTGCGCGACCTGGGACTCTGATACGGGTAATGGGATCGAGCGCCAAACGCGGCATCTTCCTCGCGCCGTTCGACGAGCTGGCGGATCCCGGAACCCTGGCCGAGCTCGCACGCATGGCAGAAGGGAGCGGCTGGAAGGGATTCTTCGTCTGGGACCACGTCGCATACCGGGCGCCCGTTCGAGCCGTCGCCGATCCCTGGGTGGCGCTGGCCGCGATCGCCTGCTCGACGGAGCAGCTTCGGCTCGGACCGATGGTGACGCCGCTTTCGCGGCGACGGGTCCAAAAGCTGGCCCGGGAAACGGCGACGCTGGACCATCTCAGCGGCGGCCGGCTGACGCTCGGAGTGGGGCTGGGGGGCGATCGAAACGGCGAGCTCGAGCCCTTCGGGGAGGTCGTCGACGCGCGTGAGCGAGCCCGGTTGCTCGATCACGGCCTCGAGCGGCTGAACGCGTTCTGGGCCGGCGAGTTCCAGCCGACCCCGCTGCAACGGCCGCGCATCCCCGTGTGGGTAGCGGCACGCTGGCCGCATCGGCGGCCCGTCCGCCGCGCGGAACGCTGGGACGGGCTGTTCGTGATCGAGCTTCCTGGACCAGAAGCGCTCGCCGAGCTTGCGCAGGAGATTCGCGCTTCGCGCCCAGACAGGGACGACCAGTTCGAGCTCGTGGTGGAGATTTCCCCTGGCGCGGCGGTCGACCCGTGGGAGGCCGTTGGGGCGACCTGGGTCCTGACCGCCTTTGGAGCGCAGCCCCGGCTGAGCGAGGTGCGCGAGGTGATCGAGGCGGGCCCCGATTGAGGCGTGGCGGCCGGCGGGCTCGCCGGTCGTCTCAAGCCGAGCCATGCGGGCGCCGATCACGAGAGGGGGGATGTCCTCTTCGGGTTCGATCGGCCCTCCGTCTTCGCCGGAAATCGCGAGTGCGTTGCGCTCTCCGCCGGCCGGCAAGCAGGTTCGCGAACGCAGGTTCCTGGGCTATCGGGCGGGCCACGCTCGCCTCAGGCGGCGCCTCGGCGCGCTGATCATCGACAACCTCCTGATTGCTCCGATGCTGGTGCCATGTGCCCTCGTGATGGGGGGCCTTGGCCCGCAGGCAGGCGTCCTGTACCTGGCGCCATACGTCATCTACTTCTTCCTGCTCGAGGCGCACAGCGGCCAGACGGTCGGCAAGCGCCTCGCCGGACTGCGCGTTGTGGGAGTCGACGGCGGGCCGGTCGACGCGCTGGCCGTCGGCGCCCGCAACGTGCTCCGATTCGTGGACGGCATCCCCGGACCGCCCCTGGTCGGCGCGTTGTCGATGACGTTGACGGGCCCTCGCAGGCGCCGCATCGGCGACCTCGCCGCCCGCACGGTCGTGGTCGAGGCGCAGGAGCACAGCTTCGTGCGGGCTCCGCGCTCGGCGCTGCTCGCCCTGTATCCCATCCTGTGGCTCGGCATGGCGGTCCTGGCAGCTCTCGCGACCCCCGAACCTGCGTCTCCTGGGTCGGGCGGCTACGCATCGGCCGAGGTGCCCGCGGCGTCGGACATAGCGGTGAGCAAGGGGACGATTTGGGTCACGAATCCCGCGGTCGGAACGGTCACACGCCTCGACGCACGGACTCATCGGCAAATCGGCGAACCAATCCGGATCGGCGGCGCGCCGCTGGACATAGTTTCCACGAGGGACGGGGCTTGGTTCTCCGACCGCCGGCGGGGAGTGGTCGGCCATATCATCGCCGGGCGGAAGGAGCCGACCGTCAGACTGGTGGGGGTGGGTGCAGGCTCGGGACTGTTCGGAGTCGCGGTCGGCTTCGGGAGCGTGTGGGTCACCGATGAGCAGCACGGCACGGTCATTCGAATCGACCCGGCTCGTCACAAACGCGTGGGCCAGGCGATCCAGGTCGGGGCGGCACCGCATGGAGTCGCGGTGGGCGCCGGCTCGGTCTGGGTGGCAAACAGCGGCGACAACACCGTCGCGCGCATCGATCCGCGCACCGGCCGCACCACGCGCATTCAAATCGGGACGTTCTGTCACGACGTCACGGTGGGGGAGGGCGCCGCGTGGGTCGTCTCGCCGGCAGGCAACCTGCTGCGCGTCGATGCGAGCAGCAACCGAGTGCGCGGCGCACCCATTCCGCTGGGATCCGGACCGACGAGTGCCGAGATGCAGGGCGGCTCGGTCTGGATCGCGAACGCCGGCGACGGCAACGTCGTGCGAGTCGACGCACGCACGGGAAAGCGCGTCGGGCGCCCGATTCCCGTGGGAGGCAGCCTCAGCGATCTCGGCGTGAACGGCGATGCCGTTTGGGCGCTGCGCGACGATGGCCGCGCCATCCGCGTGCAATAGCTGACGACCTCGAGGAGACCGCGCTGCCCATCGTCGCTTCCGCCGCGCCGGCCGGCCAGGGAAGACCAGCACCCACGCGTCCTCCGGTAACGTCGCGCACGATGGCTGCCCCCGCCACCGACCGCCCCGCGATCCGGGCGGAGGGCGTCTCAAAGCGCTTCGGATCGACCATCGCTCTTGCCGGGGTGTCCGTTGAGATTCACGAGAGCACGGTCTTCGGGCTGCTGGGGCCGAACGGAGCGGGCAAGACGACGCTCGTCCGTGTTCTCGCCACGCTGCTGAGGCCGGACGGCGGCCAGGCCCAGGTCTTCGGACGAGATGTCGTCCACGACGCGGCTGCGGTGCGAGAGGTCATTGGTCTGACCGGGCAGTTCGCGGCGGTGGACGAGCTGCTGACCGGGCGCGAGAACTTGGAGATGTTCGGGCGGCTCTTCCACCTCGCGCCTACCGAGGCCCGCGCACGGGCGGCGGAGCTGCTCGATCGCTTCGATCTGGCCGACGCAGCCGATCGACCGGCGCGAACCTACTCGGGCGGAATGCGCAGGCGGCTGGACCTGGCCTCGAGCTTGCTCACCCGCCCCCCGATGCTGTTTCTCGATGAGCCCACGACAGGTCTGGACCCCCGTAGCCGCAACCAGGTCTGGAGCGCGATTCGCGACCTCGTGGGCGAGGGGACGACGGTACTGCTGACAACCCAGTATCTGGAGGAGGCCGACCAGCTCGCCGACCGCATCGCAGTGATCGACCGCGGGAGATTGATCGCAGAAGGTACCGGCGACGAGCTCAAGGATCGCGTGGGCGGGCAGGTCTTGGAGGTGAGGCTGGCCGGCACGAGTGACCTGGAGCGTGCCCGGACGGCGCTGGCGTCAGTCGGCCACGGCGACCCTCAGCCGTCCCAACGAACGGACGAGCTCACGCTCACGGTCAGTCAGGACGGTGTCGAGCTGCTGACCCAAGCGGCGGCCGCGCTGCGCCAAGCGGACATCCGTGTGAGCGATCTTGCCCTACGGCGGCCCACACTCGACGACGTCTTCCTGGAGCTGACCGGAAATCCGCCGAGCGAGGACGGCGCCGTTCCGATTCCAGCTGCCGCGATGGCCGAGACACCGCCGGCGCTCCGCGGCCCGCCAACCGGATGGCGCATGCTGGCTCATCCAGACCCACGGGCATTCCGGCGCGCTGTGGGGGACACGCTGGTCGTGACGCGACGCAACCTGCGCCATTTCGTCCGCCAGCCGCAGCTCCTCATCTTCTCGACCGTGCAGCCCATCATGTTCGTGCTGCTCTTCACCTACGTGTTCGGCGGAGCGATCGAGGGCTCGCTGCCGCAGGGCGTGTCGTACATCGACTTCCTCCTGCCCGGGATCTTCGTCCAGTCCGTGTCGTTCCGGGCAACCCAGACCGCGGTCGGACTCGCCGAGGACCTCGAGCGTGGCGTGGTCGACCGCTTCCGGTCGATGCCGATGGCCCGCTCGGCCGTGCTCGCCGGTCGCACGCTGGCCGACCTCGTACGCAACGTGCTCATCATCGCGCTCATGATCGCCGTCGGCTACGTGATCGGCTTCCGGTTCAGCGGCGGCTTCC
Organism: uncultured Solirubrobacterales bacterium; assembly: GCA_963759145.1. Taxonomy (GTDB): domain Bacteria; phylum Actinomycetota; class Thermoleophilia; order Solirubrobacterales; family JBBDJG01; genus JBBQKG01. Next base: position 41,266 of record CAVWYB010000014.1, on the reverse strand, counting down.
TGGATGCGCTCGCCGCGATCGCAATTGTGGCCGCCTTCGGCTTGGCCCTGAGCTGGATCTTTGCCTTCGTCGCAATCACCGTTCGCGGCGCCGAGGCCGCGCAGTCGGCGGGCTTCGTCGCCATCTTTCCGCTTGTTTTCGCGAGCTCGGTGTTCGTGCCCGTGGAAAGCATGCCGAGCTGGCTGCAGGCCTTCGCGGAGATCAGCCCCGTCACCCTCACCGCCGACGCGGCGCGCGGCTTCGCGCTTGGCGGCAGCACCGCCGATTCCCTGCCCGGCGCCGTCGCATGGATCGTGGGGATCCTCATCGTCTTCATTCCGCTGTGTGTGTGGCGATACCGGCGGATGAGCTAGTTCGCATCGAGGACCGCCCGCAACGGTCGGGTATTGACAACGTTCGCGGCGGTTGCCCAGCCACGTCGCGCGGTCGCGACCGCGAGGCCCATGTTCTCGAGCCCGCGCACCGAATGCGAGTCGGTCGAGCAGACGATCTGCACGCCCGCTCGTAGCGCTCCGCGGACGTGCTCGCCGCTGAGGTCGAGGCGATCGGGAAGGCCGTTGACTTCGAGCGCCACGCCTTCCTCGAGCGCAACCTCGAACACGCGCTCCAGATCGAGGGCGTTCTCCGGCCGCCGGTTGATGTACCTGCCCTTCGGGTGACTGAGGCAGCGCACGCTGGGGTTGCGCAGCGCTTCCTCGACGCGCTTCGTCATCTCGCGGCGCGGCATTCGCTGACCGCCATGGACGCTGGCCTGTACCCATTCGAGCTCGGCCAGGACGTCGTCGGGCAGATCGAGCCGTCCGTCGGGGAGGATGTCGCACTCGATTCCGCGCAGGATCCGAAACGGAGCCAGCAGCTCGTTCGCGGCCGCAATCTCCTCGGCCTGGCGGCGGACGTCGTCCGGGGTGAGGCCGCGAACGGCGCCCACAGCGGGCGTGTGGTCGCAGATCGCGAGATAGTCGTAGCCGCGCTCGCGGGCGGCGCGACCCATCTCCTCGACGCTCATCCGCCCGTCCGACCATGTCGTGTGGGAGTGGAGGTCGCCGCGGATGTCTCTCGGCTCCACGAGCGCCGGCGGCGTGCCGCGGAAGGGCTCCTCGCGCAGCTCCGGCGGGCACCAGGGGACATCCGAGCGCGCGGTAGACCGCTTCCTCATCGGGCGCGTCGGGCAGCGGCTCGAGCGCCGCCACGTACGCGGGCGAACCCGTTGCGCGCACGAGGGCGGTGCCGAACCGCTCCGGATCGGCGGCGACGAGCTCGATCGGCACGCCCTCGACCGTTACCCCCAAGGCGCGCCGCTCGCTCTGCTCGACGACCGTCACGACCTGAGGGAGGGCAGCAAAGCGGGCCAGCACGGAGCGCGGATCCGGCGCAGCGCAGACCACCGCCAGCAACTCGCAGGAATCTCGCCAGCGCCGCACGTCACCGGCCGCCACACCGTCGAGCGCGGCCGCGATGCCCCCGACCAGCTCCCACGCGCGGTTGAGCAGGAGCCCGCGCCGTGGTCGCGGCTCGGCCTCGCGGGCAAGCGCTTCGAGCAGCTGCGCCTCGATCTTCGGCCCGATGCCCGGGACCGTCCGCAGCCGGCCCGCGGCCGCCGCTTCGCGAAGCTCGTCGGCGGTGCGGATGTCGAGCGCGCGCGCAAGCTCGACGGAGCGCTTCGCCCCGAGCCCGAGGTAGCGCCCGAGGCCGACGAGATCAGGCGCCAGTTCGCGCTCGAGCTCCGCCAGCTCGGCGATCTGACCCGTCTCGACGAGCTCGCGTAGCCGCGTCTCGATCCCCGGACCGATCCCGCGCAGCTCACGCGCCCGTCCGGACCGCACCAGCTCCGCGACCGGAACGGCCGCGCCGCGGATCGTCTCGGCGGCGCGGCGGTAGGCGCGGGGGGTGTACGGATTCGCCTCGGCGAGCTCGAGCAAGGACGCGAACGCGTCCAGGCGGTCGGCGATCTGAGAATTTTCCACCGGCGCTAGTATCGCGGCGCAATGGGCAAGGTACGTGTGGACGAGCGTGGGCGCGTGCTGTTGGCCACGCTCGAGAATCCGCCCCATGGCCTGATGGACAGCGAGGTCGTGGCGCATCTTGCCGCGCTCGTTCAGCGGGCGGACGAAGACGACGGCGTGGGGGCCGTCGTGCTGACCGGCGCGCATCCCGAGCGCTTCATGGCTCACTACGACGTGGGCGAGCTCCTCGCAGCCGCCCGCAGCGGCCCGGCGGTCGGCAGGCGTGTAGCCAAGGGCTCGCTGCGCGTCGCCGGGGCCCTGCGCCGCGTGCGCGGCATCGAGCGAGCGCTGGAGCGCACGCCGGCTGCCGGCCTCGTCGCACTCGAGCGCTTTCACGAGACCTTCCTCGCGATGAACCGCAGCGGCGCGGTGTTCGTGGCCGCGCTCAACGGCTCGGCGATGGGCGGTGGCTGCGAGCTCGCGCTGGCCTGCGACGTGCGGGTGATGGCGACGGGTGACTACAGCGTCGGGCAGCCGGAGATCCTGTTCGGCTTCCCTCCCGGCGGTGGCGGGACGCAGCGGCTGGCGCGACTGCTCGGCAGCGCGAAAGCTCTGCGCCTGGTTCTCGACGGTGGTCCGCTCTCGCCCGCCGAAGCGCTGCAGCTCGGGGTGATCGACGAGCTGGTCGACGGCGAGTCCCTGCTCGAGCGGGCCGTCGCAGTCGGCGCCCGGCTCGGCGCTCGCCCGAAGGCGGGCGTGGCCGCGTGCAAACGAGCGGTGTACGAGGGCGGTTCGCTGCCTCTTGCAGCGGGGCTTCGCGAGGAGCGAAGCGAGTTCATGGCAGCGCTCGGCACACGCGACGCCGAGGAGGCGATGGCCGCCTACCAGGACGCACTCGAGCGCACCGGAGAGCTTCCCGGGTATGACCGCGAAACGCTCGAGCGGGCGCTTCGCACCGGCCGCTTTGGCGGCTGACCGCATGCCCCGTTAGAGTCGCCGGCCATGACGACGTTCGAGACGGTGCGGGTCGCCGCGATCCAGGCGACGCCGGTGATCCTCGACGGCGAAGCCTGCATCGACAAAGCTGTCCAGCTGATCGGCGAAGCGGCGGGGGAGGGGGCACAGCTGGCGGTGCTGCCCGAAACGTTCGTGCCCCTCTATCCGTCGAACGCGTGGGCGCGCCAGTCTGCCGCCTTCTCCGGATCGGACGTGCTCTGGGAGCGCCTTTGGCAGAACTCGGTAGACGTGCCCGGTCCGCTCGTCGACCGCTTGGTGGATGCCTGCCGGGCGCACGGCGTACACGTCGCGATCGGCGTCAACGAACGCGAGAGCGAGCGGCCCGGCTCGCTCTACAACACCCTGCTGCTGCTTGGCCCCGAGGGTGTCGAGTTGAAGCACCGCAAGCTGGTGCCGACCCATCAGGAACGTCTGTTCCACGCGTTCGGCGCAGGCGATGATCTCACCGTGGCCGATACCCCGCTGGGGCGCATCGGCGGGTTGGTGTGCTGGGAGAACCGCATGCCGCTCGCGCGCTGGGCGGTCTACCGTCAGGGCCCGCAGATATGGGTCGCCCCGACGGCGGATGACAGTGACGGCTGGCTTGCAACCGTGCGCCACATCGCGATCGAGTCAGGGGCGTTCGTCGTTTCGGTGCCGCAGTACATCCCGCGCTCCGCCTTCCCGGACGACTTCCCGCTCGAGCTGCCCGATCGCGATGTGTTCGGCCGCGGCGGTGCGGCGATCGTCGAACCAACCGGGGGCGATGTCATCGCCGGCCCGCTGTATGACTCAGAGGGCATGATCCTGGCCGACTGCGACCTCAGCCGGGGGCTGCACGCCAAGCGCTGGTTCGACGCCGCGGGGCACTACAGCGGCGAGGCCGCGCTCGGAAAGGGAGTGTCCGCGCCGCTCGCCGCGCGCCGCGCCCGAGGACGGGAACGAACACAGCTAGGAACTCAGACTTCCAGGCGCGACTCCTCCAGATCCAGCTCCCGCTCGATCCGGTGCATCACGTCGTTGCTGATCTCACCGCCGTTGCGTAGCTCGACCACGGCCCGCCGCTGCACCGCGTAGAGCTCGTGCATGAGGCGCTGGTAGGCGAGCGAGCGCGCTTCGATGCCGTCGTCGTCCTCGATCTTGCCGGCCCGCACCTTGACGCGCCGCTGCCGGAATCGATACAGGCCGCGGAGACGCTCGATCGTGTCGTCGAGGGTCCAGTCCTCGTTGGCCAGCTCGTCGAGCCGCTCCAGCGCGGCGCGCGCAGCGACGTACCGTGCCCGCATCTCCTCCGCCTGCTCCTCGGCGCCGTCCTCCTGCACTCCCAGACGCCGGATCAGGTACGGCAAGGTCAGGCCCTGCCCGACCACCGTGACGAGGATCAGCGCGAAGGTGATGAACAGAATCAGGTTGCGATCGAAAAGGGGTGTGCCGGCATCGGTCTCGAGCGGCAGCGCCAGCGCGGCGGCGAGTGAGACGGCTCCACGCATCCCCGCCCAGGCGTTCACGATCCGCACGCGCGCGCCCACCCGCCGCGCCCGTTGCTGAGGCCGGCGATCCAGCGCCCGGATCACGTAGGGCATGGTGAACGTAAAGACGAAGCGAGCACCGATAACGGTGGCGCATACGAGTGCGGAGTAGCCGACCAGCTCTGCGGCCGAATAGGCGTCGAGGCCGTCCACGATCACGGGGAGCTGCAGGCCGATCAGGATGAACAGGGTGGCGTTGAGCAGGAAGACGAGGGTCTGCCACACCGCGGTGCTCTGGAGCCGCGTCTCCGGGCTGACCAGCTCGGGTGCCCGCCAGCCGAGGTAGATGCCGGCGGTGACCGCCGCCAGAACACCCGAGAGGCCGAGCTCGTCCGCTGGAATGAAGGCGGCGTAGGGCGTGAGGAGCGAGATCGTGATCTCGGTCGGCGCGTCGTCGAGCCGGCGCCGGATCTCGGCGACCACGAAGCCGACCACCAGCCCGATCGCGACACCGCCGGCGGCCGCTCCCAGGAATTCCATCCCCGCGTCGAGCGCCGAGAAGCTCCCGCCCACTGCAGCCGCCACAGCCACCCGGTAGGCGACGAGCGCGGTCGCGTCGTTCACGAGGCTCTCGCCCTCGACGAGGTTGACGAGCCGGCGGGGGCGCCGAGCCGGCGCATGATCGTCGAAGCCGCGACCGGATCCGTGGGCGACACGATCGCGCCGAGCGCAAAAGCCAGCGGCCACGATAGCCCGATCGCCTCGTGCCCGACAACGGCGACGGCTCCGATCGTCAGGAGCACCAGGCCGATCGACGCCATTGAGATCGCGCGCAGGTCGGCGCGCAGCGCCCGGAGGTCCGAGAAGAAGGCGGCCGCGTACAGCAGCGGCGGCAGGAAGACCACGAGCACCAGGTCCGGATCGAGCTCGATCTCCGGGATTCCCGGCAGGAACCCGAGCACCAGCCCGCCCAGCACGAGTGGGATCGGATAGGGCACGGACAGCCGGTGCGCAATCGCGTTCAAACCCGCGACCGACACGAACAGGGCCGCCAGGACTATCTCGAAATGCTCCACGGCGCAATTGTTGCCTGCCGGCGCGGCGTGTGCCCGCCGGTGGAGACTCCCGGTTTAGACGAAGCGCTTCACGAACGCGAGCGCCGTCTCGGCGACCTCGCGCCAGCCGCTGTCGATCGTCAGCGAGTGCCCGCGATTCGGGATCTTCTTGATCTCGGTCACGCCCTCGTTCCGTTGCTGCCGCTTGAACGACGCGTTTGCGATTGCCCAGGGGACGGTGTGGTCCTTCTCGCCGTCGAGGATCAGCAGCGGTCCCCGGTCGGGGTTCTTGGTGTCCACCTTGGCTTCGGTCCAGGGGTTCAGGTTGGCGTTCGCCATCTGCATCAGCGCTACGCCCGGCGCTGCCACGTGGTAGGCCTCGTACAGCTGCTTCGCCTCGTCCGCGCCGAGCGCATTCGCCCACCCGTACTTGAACTGATCCAGCGTCAGCGTCACGGCGCGGCTCCGGTTGAGTGGATTCTTGAGCACCGGCATGGCCGACCGTAATGCGGCGATCGGCAGCGGCAGCACGCCGCGGAAGGGCCCGGGATCGATCGCCACCGTGGCGGCGGACAGGCCGCGTCCCGCGATCATCTGTGCCAGCAATCCCCCCGTCGAGTGGCCCATCACGGCCGGCTTCCTGTTGAGCTTTCCGATCACCTCGGCGGTGTGTTCGGCGACCTGTCCGAGCGTCTTCTTGGCGAGGACGTCGGGGTTCGCGCGCGCCTGCTCGACGGTGTCGGGATCGTCGGGCCATACGGGAGTCACGGGCGCGTACCCGGCCTCGTCGAAGAGGCCCGCCCAGTTGTCCCAGCTGCTGGGGAGCAGCCAGAGCCCGTGGATGAATACGACGGGTGTTCTCCCGCTCGCGTTTGCCTGCTCGATCTGCTGCGTTTCCCGCGGGGTGATGGAGGCCATGGGTCGGTCAGTATGTCGCACATCGGAAACAGGGCCTTGTACTGGGCGACGGAAGGAGCATCCATTGCAACGGCTCCAACTGGGAGACCGACTTCGACCTGACCTACCGGAAGACGGGTTGACGCGGGTCAGGCGCGCCTCAAGGGTTAGCGACCAGCCCTGCTCGTGTCGGCCGTGCCAGTACCGTGGGTTCGGTGCGAATCGCGACCTGGAACGTCAACTCGATCAAACAGCGGCTGCCGCGGCTCCTGCCCTGGTTGGACGAGCGCCAGCCGGACATCGTCTGCCTGCAGGAAACGAAGCTCGCGGACGACGCGTTCGCCGAGCTGCTCGGCGACTAGCTCGCCGATCGCGGCTATGCCGTTGCAGCCCATGGCGAGGCGACTTGGAACGGCGTGGCGATCCTGTCGCGGGCGGGGCTGGACGACGTGGCGGCGGGACTCGCCGGCGCGCCGGGCTTCCCGCATCCAGAGGCACGCGCGGTGTCTGCGACGTGTGGCGGCATCCGCGTCGTATCGGTGTACGTTCCGAACGGGCGCGTGCCGGACTCCGAGCACTACCAGTACAAGCTCGCCTGGCTGGCGTCGCTGCGGGAGACGGTTGCCGCCGGTCCGGAGGCGACGGTCGTATGTGGCGACATGAACATCGCGCCTACCGACGACGACGTATTCGATCCGGACGCCTACATCGGCCAGACCCATGTGACTCCGCCCGAGCGGGCGGCGCTGGCAGCACTACAGGAGATCGGCTTGCGTGACGTCGTGCGCGATCGCTGGCCGAACGAGCGAGTGTTCACGTATTGGGACTACCGGGCAGGAATGTTCCATCAGGACCTCGGGATGCGGATCGATCTGGTCCTGGCCAGCGCGCCGGTCGCCGGACGTGTTCGCGCGGCATGGGTGGACCGGCAGGCCCGCAAGGGCAGCGGGCCGAGCGATCACGCGCCGGTGATCGTCGATCTGGACGAGGCCCCGGACGGGGACATCGGGCCCGTCGTGCCGCCGCCCTCCGCTCCGGCGACCAAGCGCGGCTCGCGCAAGCTGCCGCAGTCACCGTAAAGGCGGTTCATTTGCGAGGGCGGTCGCGATCGCGTGAGGGCTGGACGCGCTTCGGCTCCCCTGGCATCTTCGGATAATCGGGCGGGTAAGGCATGTCCCGCTCGCCCTCGGCGGCATCGCTCTCGTACATGTCCAGCAGGGGCTGCAGCGAGTGGGCGACATCGTCGATCGCGCCATGGCGATCGCCGATCTCGGCGAAGCGCCCGGGCATCGTCGCGACCGTGAAGTCCTCGGGCACGACCTCGGCGAGCTCGTCCCAGGTCACCGGTGCCGAGACGGGCGCACCGGCCTTCGGCCGGACGCTGTAGGCCGAGGCGATCGTGCGATCACGCGCATTCTGGTTGTAGTCGATGAAGATGCGCTCGCCACGCTCCTCCTTCCACCACTTGGTCGTGACCTGGCCCGGTAGGCGCCGCTCGAGCTCACGCCCGAAGGCGATCGCGGCGTGGCGGACGTCCGTGAACGTCCAGCGCGGCTCGATCCGGACGTATATGTGGACACCCCGGCCTCCGGAGGTCTTCGGGAAGCCGATGTAGCCAAGCTCGTCCAAAAGCACACGTGCCTCGGCGGCGACGCGCACGGCGTCGGCGAAGTCCGTGCCCGGCTGCGGGTCGAGGTCGAGGCGCAGCTCGTCTGGGTGGTCGACGTCGTCGCTGCGAACCGGCCACGGATGAAACGTGATCGTGCCCATCTGCGCGGCCCAGCCGACGACGGCCACCTCCGTGGGACAGATCTCATCCGCATGGCGGCCCGACGGGAACTGGATCCGGGCGGTCTGCAGGTAGTCAGGAGCTCCACGTGGGACGCGTTTCTGAAAGAACGCGTCACCGCCGCCTTTCTCGCGCGTCGAGAGGACGATGCCGGGGTGCACGCCCTTCGGCCAGCGCTCGAGCGTCGTCGGCCGCCGCCCGAGCGCGCGCATGATGCCGTCCCCGACGGCCAGGTAGTACTCGACGATGTCGAGCTTGGTGACCTCGCCTGAGCGCTCGGTCTTCGGGAAGATCACCCGATCCGGGCTGGACACGCGCAAATCGCGGCCACCGGCGTCGACGGTCGTGTCCTTCGATGCGCTCATGCGGGAAACGAGTGGTGTTCGTGGGCGACGACCCATCGGCCATGCTCCTTGCGCAGCCCCAGCGTGAGCCGCAAGCGATTCTCAGGGTTGTCGGCCAGTTCCTGCGGCATGCCGCAGCGCAGCAAGGCGTGCGCATACGCGACGTCCTCGCCGGCCGTGACGTCCAGGGACACGATCTCGAATGCGGAGCCCTTTGCCTGCCACTCGAAGAACGGAGGCCACGTCTCACGGTAGGCGTCGATGCCGTGGACACCCTCATATGGTGGCGGCACATCGAACATCACGATGTCGGCGGAGTGGTCGGCGAGGACACCGCTCAGGTCGCCACTGTGCACCGCCGCAGCCCAGCGCTCGATCAACACCCGGATCTGTTCGTCGTCATCGGCCATGATTCACCCCTAACCGGAGTCCTCGGTCAGCGCCATCGTGTTGCCGTCCGGGTCCTTGATCCACGCGGCCCTGAAGCTACCGGCGTCGAAGACGCCTCGCTCGTCGGTCTCGAGCCCGGGCTGGTCGTACTGCTCGAAGGCCACGCCGCGCGACGCGAGCTCCTCCATCGTCCGATCGAGGTCATCGACGGACCACCCGGCGAGCGTCGCCCGGGACTTGCCGGCGTTTTCCGGCGAGAGATAGATGAAGATCCCGGTCCCCTGCGCGCAGGGATAGCGCACGCCCTGTTCATCCTGCTCGCCGGCCACGAGTCCCAGCTGCTGCTCGTAGAAGCGCTTTGCCCGTTTCGAGGTCGGATACGGCTGCCGCCGCCTCGACTCTGCTGTCGCTCAAGCCCATCGGAGCCTCCTGTCTGCGATACGGATTGTGATCGGGTCGGACGTAACTATGCCTAGCCGAGGCCAGGGCCTGTGACGCGGCGCACTCCTTCGGCCGTGCGCACGTACACCTGCCACGCGTAGTAAATGCGGAACGTGCGCTCGTCGCCGCGCATGCGCGACGCGAAGCGACGGACGGCGCGGACGTAGTGCATCGAGTGGTTGTAGGCGAACAGGGCGCGGTCGTAGTTGCGCGGCGCGCCTGAACGCCGCAGGTAGTTCCCCGCGGCCAGGATCGCGTCATGCGGATCGTCGATGTCGCCGCCCATCCCGTAGACCCGCCAGGTCGAGGGCAGGAACTGCATTGGGCCGCGCGCGCCCGCTTCGCTCGCGCTGCGCACGCGGCCGAATGCCGACTCGACGAAGTTCACCGCCGCCAGGACCGACCAGTGCACGCGGAAGCGGCGCTGAGCCTCGGCGTAGAACCGCCGCAGTTGCGCCGCCGGCGCAGCTGCGGCCACCCGCACCCGCGGGAGCCGGCCTGGTGACCGGGGGATCGCCTCGAGCTGCCGGCGGGCGTACACGGTGTCGCGTGCCTCGCCGCGGACGTCCAGGGGCAGGCGCACCAGGCTTGCATTGCCGAGGGCGCGCTGGGACGTCAGCTTGCGCAGGATGCGCTGGTGGTGCAGCGCCAGGAGCGTGACGTCCTCCGGGACGGGATCGGCCGGATCCCAGTGACCCAAGGCGTCGCGCAGGTGCCGCGTCGTGCCCGTCAACGTGGCCGCCAGGGGCGCCGGGTCAGGCGGAAGCGCGGCGTTGGGCGCCGGCAGCGCCGGAGGCGTCGAGGGGGGAGGGTCCGCATCCGGGCGAGGTACGGCGGCCACCGCTACCCCGGTGGCCGCGCCCAGGGCCAGCACGGTGGCGAGCACGCGACGCACGGAGGTCAGGTTAGTCCCGGGACGCCGACGGCGATTAGTTTTTGCCCTGCCGCCTGTCTCTATTGGCGACCACCAAAGGAGGGCACGCTGAGATGGACACACCGCCGATTGTTTCGGCCCAGGAATGGGACGCCGCGCGCGAGGAGATGCTGGTCAAGGAGAAGGAATTCACCCACGCTCGGGACGCGCTGGCCGCCGAGCGCCGGCGCATGCCTTGGGTCGCCGTGGACAAGGAGTACGAGTTCGATGGCCCCAACGGCAAGGCGAGCCTGCTCGACCTGTTCGACGGGCGCCGGCAGTTGATCGTCTACCGCTTCTTCTTCGAGCCCGGCGTCGCCAGTTGGCCCGAGGGCGGCTGTCCCGGCTGCTCCTTCCTCGCCGACCAGGTTGCCAACCTCGCTCACCTGAATGCCCGCGACACCACGCTCGTGTTCGTGTCACGTGCCCCGCAGGCGGACATCGAGCGGTGGAAGGCGCGGATGGGATGGGAGATGCCGTGGTACACGCTCACCGATGACTTCGATGCCGACTTCGGCGTGGACGAGTGGCACGGCACCAACGCCTTCATCCGCGACGGCGACAGGGTCTTCCGCACCTACTTCGTCAACGAGCGCGGCGACGAGGCGATGGGCAGCACGTGGAGCTACCTCGACATCACGGCACTCGGGCGCCAGGAGCAGTGGGAGGACTCGCCGGAGGGCTACCCCCAGACCCCGCCCTACCAGTGGTGGAACCTGCACGACCAGTACGGGAAAAGGGGCTGACGTTCCGCGGAACGCCCCTGCCGGAGGACGTCTCTGCAGTGTTCACGGCCGCATCGGCGCGCACCGCCGTCTGAGGTTCAACCACCGAGTCGCTCGGCGACCTGGACCTCGCAGGTGTAGGCGAGCTTGACCTGGCCTGTGCCGGCGACTGAGCGGATTCGTTCGAGGATCGGCGAACGCTCAGCCGCCGGCAGAGCCGCGATCGCGCTGATCGAGGCGACCTGGGCAGCGAGCCCCGCGGCGTCGAGTGTCAGCTCGTGCGGGAAATGCATCTCCTCGAGCGGACCGAAAAGCCCGGTGCGGGCGAACGCTTCTCGCCAGGCCACCGTGCGATGTCGCGGTAGGTGCTCGCAGTGCGGCTTGATCAGATCCTCGATCGCCGCGTGGATCCGATCATCCATCCGCCGTACGTTCCACAGCAGGGCGAGCGAGCCGGGCGCACGTAGGACCCGGTGGATCTCGGCGAGGGCCGCATCGCCGTCGAACCAGTGAAATGCCTGGCCCACGGTTACGAGGTCGGCCGAACCGTCGGGAAGCGGAATCGCCTCGGCCGTCCCTTCGACCGCCTCCACGGCAGGACCGATCGCGCGCCGCATCGCCTCCAGCGGTTCAATCGCGATTACCCGCGCGCCTGTGGCAGCGAGCGGACGGCTGAGCTTTCCGGTCCCCGCCGCGAGGTCGACGACGGTCACCCCCGGCCCCAATCCAACCCTTCGGGCGAGCCCGCGAATCGCAGCGCTCGGATATTCAGGGCGGCCTCGCTCATAGGCGTCCGCTGCCGAGCCAAACCCCGCCGCCGCAATTGGGTGAACGTCCAGCGGTGGCTAGCTCGCCGTAGCGGTTGCCGCCGGCCGGCCGGCGCGGTCGGGCCGCAACGGTCTCTCGAGCACGACGCGGCACCCATGGGCAGGTGCGCTCGTGATGTTTCGCATCCGGGGGCGCTCGGGTGCGGGGTCCGACGCTCGGAGTTCCGCACGCTCGAGTATCGCGCGGATGATCACGCGCATCTCGAACTGGGCGAACGAGGCGCCGATGCAGCGACGCACGCCGCCGCCGAACGGAATCCACGCATAGCTCTCCGGCGCCCCGTCGAGGAAGCGTTCGGGTCGGAACTCCTCGGGTTGGGGATAGATGTCCTCCCGGAAGTGCATTGCCGCGATCGCAGGCATCACGATCGCGCCGGCCGGAATCCGGTAGCCGGCGAGCTCGATCTCCCGCGTGACCCGGCGGGCGGCATCCGTGATCACAGGCCGCATGCGCAAGGTTTCCTTGATCGTGGCCTCGAGGTAGTCGTCCCCCTCGGGCAGCGAGCGCTCGAGCCGGTCCAGCGCCGATGGATTGCGCAACAGCCGCTCGAACGCCCACGCGAGGCCCGTCGCGGTGGTCTCGTGACCGGCGCCGATCACGGTCACCAGCTCGTCACGGAGCTCGCGGTCCGACAGCGGCCGCCCTTCCTCGTCCCGGGCTTGGAGGAGCAGCGACAGGACGTCGTCGCGATCGGCGACGTCGGGCTCCGCACGTCGCAGGGCAATCTCCTCGTAGAGGAACTCGTCCAGCGCCGCGCGGGCACGCTTGAACCGCGTCCACGGGCTCCAAGGGCCGAGGTCGTGACGCGCGAAGCGGTAGAGCACGATCGGATGCGCACGGCGGGCAAACCGGTCCACCAGGACCTGTGCACGCTTGAAGCGCGCGTCGTCGCGGACACCGAAGACCGCGCGCAGGATCACATCCAGTGTGATGCGCTGGGTATGGGCGCGCAGGGAGAACGGCACGCCCACAGGCCAGCTCTCCATCTCGCGCTCCGTGATCTCGCGGATCGTGTCTCCCCAGCGCTTGACGTTGTCGCCGTGGAAGGGCGGTAGCAGCAGCTTGCGGTGGCGCATGTGCGCCTCGTCGTCGAGTGTGAGGAGCGAATTCATTCCGACCGCGGGCTCGAGCACCGTCGCATTCGCTTCGCCGGCGTGAAAGACGGACGAACTACCTGTGAAGACCTGCTTGACGAGCTCCGGCTCGGCTACATAGATCATCAGCCCGAGACCTGGGAACCGACTCTTGGCCACAGGGCCGTAGCGCCTGTAGAACGACCGGATGTAGGCCAGCGGGTCCCAGGCGAAACGGATCGCGTTGACTAGCGAAGGCCTGCTTGGGCCCGGTGGCAGCTCGCGCGCGCCCATGACCGTGAGCCTACCGGGTGGGTCAGTTCGCTTCGCGCCGGGCGAACACGGTCAGGCCCACAAGTCGCGACACCAGGATCGCCACGTATGCGAGGCCGGCGACCTGCTCCAGCATCACCATCGCACGGGCGAACGCCTTGACCGGGGTCACGTCGCTGAGGCCCGTCTGCGTCAGCGTCGTAAAGCTCAGGAACAGCAATTCCATCCAGCTACGTTCTCCGGTCGGGTCGATCGCCGCTGTGAAGCTGCCCGGCTCGATCGCCTGACACACGGTGTAGGAGTAGGCGAATGCCCACGCCAGGAGCGTGAACGTGGCTCCGACGGCAAAAAGCTCGTCCCGGGTGATCTCGTGGTCCGCGAGCATGTAGGCGATCATGGCGCCGGCGGCGTAGAAGTAGAGGACCGCTTCGAAGGCCGAGGAGTAGGGCAGTAGGGCGTCATCGCCGGTGGCGGCCTGGATCAGCAACAGCACCGTCGCGGGCGCGCCGAGCAAGAGGCTGACCCAGGTCAGTGCGGGCGAGCGCCGGACGGCGAGCACCACGAGCGCAAGGATGGCGATGCCCAAGACGCTGAAGAGCGCGCGGCCAGCGTGACTGCCCTCCGCGAAGGGATACACGAGCACGCCTCCCAGCTGAGCAAACAGCAGGATCGCGGAAGGCTCCCGGCGCACGGCACGCAGCACGAGCCGAATCTAGCCGTCCGTCCGGTCGGGGCCACGCAACCAGGTCACGCGCGCGCGCGCGAGGCGCGAGGCGCGAGGCTCGGCCGGCCGAGACGCCGGGCCCTGGTCCGTCATGCTTTGCGACGTGGAGCATCTGGACATAGCTGCTCTCGAGAATGGGCTTGCTGCGATCCGCCGCGCCCCTCGGGATTCCGGGACCGTCGAGCTGATCGTCCGGCGGCCGACTCCCGAGGAGCGTGAGGTGGTGGAGGAGGCGCAACTCGATCCGAACACCGGACTGGTTGGCGACTGCTGGCGCCAGCGGGGCAGCCGCGCGACCGCAGACGGCTCCGCACACCCGGACATGCAGCTCACGATGATGAGTGCGCGCGCGGCCGCGCTGATCGCGCAGACCCGCGAGCGATGGCCGCTCGCGGGCGACCAGCTCTACGTCGATCTCGACCTCAGCACGGCCAACCTGCCGCCGGGCACCCGGCTCGAAGTGGGGTCCGCGACGATCGAGATCACCGACCAGCCGCACACAGGCTGCGGCAAGTTCGTACGACGGTTCGGTGTCGACGCAATGCGTTTCGTCAACACGCCGCTCGGGCGGGAGCTGAACCTTCGGGGCATCTATGCCCGGATCGTGACCGGCGGGCCCGTGCGCGCCGGCGACGTAATTCGGAAGACCTTCTAGGAAGTCTCCTGCGGCGGCTGCTCGGGTGCCGACTTCGCCTCTCACGCCGTTCGTGGACCCGCTGCCGGCGCCGCCGCGGCTTGTCGCGCGCGAGTACGACGGCCGGCTGAGCGTTCGCATGCGCGCCGCCAATCATCGGTTCCACCGGGATCTGCCGGCTTCGCGTGTGTGGACCTACGACGGCACCATGCCCGGGCCGACGATCGAGGCGGAGCGCGGCTTTTCGGTACGCGCTGCCTACTAGGCTGCTGCGAATGACTGGGCGCGCGACAGCTCGCGTGCCCCTTGCTCGAACCTGGCCGCGTATAGGGCGCTCGCCTGCTCTTCCCGGTCGAGGGCTGCGCGGTACGCCGCGAACGCGAACTCGCGCTCGGCGAGGCGTACGCTCGACCACCGCTCGTATGCGTTCCTGAGCGCCATGCACGCCTCTCGCCATTCCACGTACATGTCCATCAGCTCGTCGACCAGTTGCGGTGGGATATGCGTGCTCATCCGTTTTCAATCCCTTGGTCCGGCCGTTGCCTCGAGCAGTCTTGGTGCGCCCGGGCCGGGAACGGGGAGGAGAGGGGGTTCGTCCCCGGCACGGGTCGCTGTATGGCCTCACGGGACCAGGCGGGGGAGGGGAGTGCACCCGGTTCAGTCGCGAGGTGGTTGCCTGCAGGCATGTCCGGCAGTCTCGTGAGCCGGGGCACCGGCCGCTATGGGTATCCGCCGGAGAATTCGCCTCCCCGAACCCGAGGGCTGGGGTCGGGTAATCCCTACCCGGCCGGAGGTACGACCTGTTCGGCTGTGCGCTTGAGGTTTTGCAGCCAGTTACGGAGCGATGCGTCGAGTGCCCCCTGAAGGGTCTCCACCTGGGCGGCGACCGGCTCGCCCTCCCACGACTCCGCGGTTCGGACCAGCACGCCATCCTCCCGGGTCTCGAGTGTCCACGCGTGCACTGCGACGATGCCATGCGCGGAGCCGCCCCAGACGATGCGGCGAGGCGGGTCGATCTCTTCGACGGTCGAGGTGATGTCCAGGCCGGCTGTTTGCCAGCGGAAGACCGAGCCGACCGCGAGCGGGGCATCGATCTGTGCGCTGTCGACCTCCGGTTGCCAGGACGGCCAGTGAGCCACGTCGGTCTGGATCTCCCAGATGCTCTCGATTGGGGCGTGGACGAGAATCTCGTCGCGAGTGATGACCGGCGCGTTGGTGTTGATGTCCATCGGTTCCTCCAGGGGTCCGTCAGCCGCCCAAAGGCGACGGCGGGATGCGCGTTACTCCGTGCACTTGGGGAATCGATAGCGCGATGTCGTCCACGTAGCACCACGACCACTCCTCGCCCGGCTCGAGCGAGCGGATCAGCGGGTGCCCGCTGTTTCGGGCGTGGGCGCTCGCGTGGCGGTTGGGCGAGTCGTCACAGCAGCCGACCTTGCCGCATTCGAGACAGATGCGCAGGTGCAGCCACGGGTCGCCCGTGGCCAGGCAATCCTCGCAGCCCGCCACGGATTCGGGCAGCTCGGTGATGTGAACGTGATCGAGATGGGTGCAGACGGTCATTTGATCAGCCCCTTTCCGACGGTCCAGAGATCGGCCAACCTCCGGATGGGAAGAACGTTAGCCATGGGCCCCGGTTCTGATATGACCCGCCACGCGATGCCGGACAAGCCTGCGCCGACCTTGGAGCCGCTCGACGAGGAAGTCGATCACGTCCGCGGCCCGTCAACCGGTGGTCTCATCATCGAGTACGGCGATTACGAATGCCCGTACTCACGGCAGGCGTTTCGGGAGATCGAGCGGGTCGAGCGGCAACTGGGCGAAGGTGTCCGCTTCGCCTTCCGGCATTTTCCGCTCACGGAGATCCACCCGCACGCGATGGCAGCTGCTGCCGCGGCCGAGGCCGCTGCGCTCCAGGGCCGGTTCTGGGACATGCACGAACTGCTCTTTCATCGCCAGCACGCACTGGAAGACCACGATCTGCGCCGGTATGGGGCCCAATTGGAGGTCGACCTCGAACGCTTCGACCACGACCGAACCGGCACTGATGTCCTGGGTCGCATTCGTCGGGACGTGGAGAGCGCAACCGCGTCGGGTGACGTGAAGGGCACGCCGACTCTGTTCATCGATGGTGTCGTGCACCTTGGCGGCTACGAGGCGGCTACCTTGATCGAGGCACTGGCCGCCTCGCAGGGGCGCCGAGCGCGATGAGGTCGCGGCTCTCGTTGCCCTCCAAGTAGGCTGACCAACACGGGACACGAAGTGGTCGACCTGGTCATCGACATCGAGAACACGCCTGGGGCGCTGGCGCGCGTGGCTGCCGCGATCAGCGATGCAGGAGTAAACATCGCAGCCGCCACATGCGTGGGGCCGGGCGAGCGGGCCGAGCTCCATATCCTCGTCCCGCACGCCGAGGCCGCAAGGCATTCGTTGGCGATTTCCCATGTTGCGGTCAACCGCGAGCGCGAAGTGGTGGTGGTCGATGTCGAGGACCACCCCGGTGTGCTGGCCGACCTGACCCGCAAGGTCGCCCGGGCCGGAGTAAACCTCGATCTCGTCTATGTCGCCACTCGAAATCGTGTGGTTTTCGGGGCCGCCGACCTCAATTGCTCTCCGAGCCGCGCTGGAAACCTGAGCTTCGGGAACAAGGGCGCGCCGCGGAGGGTCCCGTAGTCGCCGGCCCCGCCTGCCACCGCCATCGCTCCGATCAACGCCAGGAAGACGCCAATCTCGCGGCCGGTGCCCTCGGGGAAGTCGAAGATGACCAGCCAGGCGAGCAACACCGTCGCGACCACTCCGAGCAGATCAGCCGCGCCCCTCAGCGAAAGATCGGGTCGAAAGACGCCGAAGCGCCCGCCCGTGAGCGCCATTGCGATCGCGACCAGCCCGACGATCAAGAGGAACACGTCGGCCATCGTCCACAGCTCCCAGCCGCTCAGGTCCCCGGCCGGGCTTCCGCCCAGGGAAGAAAGAGGGAGACGATCAGCAGGATGCCCCCGGCGCCGCAGATGAGCTGTCCGAGACCGTACTTCGTCGAGGTCATTGGGCTCCTCCTGGCTCTCGCGCCAGCGCGAGCATTTCGCCAGGGTCGGTCGGCAGGTTCTCGAGCAGCTCCGCGGTAGCCCTGTCAGCGGGGAACAGCAGCTCGATGGCGAGCTCGGAGGTGGTCACCTCGAACGGGGTGTCGAACGTGGCGAACATGCCGAAGAAGGACAGCTCGCCGCCGCCGGGGCCATGCATCCGGACTGGGCCAAGGATGTCGCTACTGCCGATCCCGGAGGCGGGATCGCGCTCCGGCTCCGGCACGGGGTAGCCCGCGATCTCGTCGATCAGCGCAGCGAGCTCTGCGTCGCCGGTGACCGCGAGCTGCCGCTCGAGCCGCGCGAGCCAGTGCGCATGCCAGTCGCCGAGGTTGACCATCAGCGGCGCCAGCCCGCGCGGGTGGAGGCCGACGCGCATCACGTTGATTGGGGGCTCGAGGAGCGCCGGATCGACATCGACGACGGCGGTCAGCGCGTACATCGGGGAGTTGGCAGCGACCAGGTTCCAAGTCCGGTCGACCGCGACCGCCGGGTATGGCTCATGGCCACGGAGGATCACGTCGAGCGCATCGCGCACCGGCTGAAGCTCGGGCTCCTCGAGGGAGCGCTCGGGGAAGGCCGGGGCGTGGCCCGCGGCGAGCAGCAGTAGATTCTGCTCACGGAACGGAACCTCCAGCCGTTGGAGAACCCGGAGCAGCATCTCGCGGCCCGGCTTCGAGCGGCCGGTTTCGACGAAGCTCAGATGTCGGGGCGAGACCCCAGCCTCGAGAGCCAGCTCGAGCTGGGTGACCCGCCGTCGGTCGCGCCACTCACGCAGGAGGCCCCCGATCGCCTGTGACGTCACCGTCGCCATTCGACGGCGACCTTAGTGGCCCGGCGGCCGCCCGTCGATTACCCCGAGGTAATCGGACACCTCTGCGTATGCGCGGCCCGCTAGGGGATGAAGACTCCCTGCACGGCGAACAGCGTGTCGTCGTCGCGGCTGGCAAGCGACCCGTCCTGTCCACCGTCCCAGATCTCGAGCCGTCCGAGCTCCCAGATCGCCCGGTTGCTCTCGCGAACGGCGCCCGGGATCACGCTGTCGACGGTGGTCGCCGTGCTGCAGGTGCTCCCAACTGTCGTGTCCCCGGTCGTAGCGCAGGGAACCGGAATCGAAACGACGCCTTTGCTCGACGCCGGCAGGTTCGGCACGTAGGTGTCGGTCAGGTCCACGGGGAGCGCGAGGCGCATGGACCCGGTGTAGTCCGAAAGCTCGGCGCCGGTGCAGGCGATCGTGGTGTCCGTGCAGCGGATGTCGGTCATGGACACGGCCACTCTTTACGTCGGCTTCGTCGGTCGTGGTCGCCGGGTTACCGAGCATGACCTTCAGGGTCGCGCTGCCGACGAACTTCGCGCCGGCGCCGTTGGCGTCGGGCGTCCCGGCGGTTACGTTGAGCGACTCCAGGTTCGGCGCGGCACACGAGGGGAAGGCAAGCGGCGCACCGTGTGTTCGATTGGGGTTGGTGCAGGCGTGGTACGCGGGCACGAAGTAGGTCATGAATGGAGTCGCTCCCTTCGGCCTCACGTAGCGGGGCTGCGGGGTGCGCTGCCAGTCCGGCGACGTGCCATCGGCGATCTCCAGCAGATTGCTTCCGTCGACGTTGAACACTGTGATCCGCCATACCGACCCCTCCGTACAGGAGGGGTCGGTGAAAGCGCACAGCCTCCTCTGAGTCGCAATCCGACCGTCGTTGGGCGACCAGACCGGCTGTCGATAACTGAAGCCGGAGCTCCCGGTGGGTGTGATGTCTACGGAGTGTGTGCCGTCGCGGTTGACCGCGAAGACATGGTTCCGGCCGGGGCCGGAGGGTGGCGCCACGACCCGATCGAACACGAGCCGATAGCTCTCCGAGTTCCAGCCTGGGCTGACTGCGTTGTTCACTCCCAATGGCTGCGGGTTCGTCCCGTCCGGGTTGATTGTGTAGAGGCTTCCCCCGAAGTGGACCCGCTCGAACACAATCAACGAGCCGTCCGGCGCCCAGTCCGGCTCGAAGTCGGGATCGGTGCTGTTCGTGAGGCGAACCTGATCGGTGCCGTCGGCATTCATCGAGTAGATCTGCGAGACCCCGTCGCGCGTCGACTCGAACGCGACCCGCCCGCCGTCGGGCGACCACGTTGGGCGCAGATCCGAGCTCGAGGAGTTCGTCAGCTGCGTGAGGCCGGTCCCGTCGTCGTTGATCACCCACACGTCCGAGTTGCCGCCGATCGTGCGGTCGAACGCGATCCTCGTGCCGTCCGGAGACCAGACTGGGTGATCGGCGTCACCGGTGCTCGTCAACGGGACCTGGCCCGTGCCATCCGGATTGATCGTGACGAGATCCCCCGCCGCGACGTAAACGATTCTGCCGTTGCCACCGGGGAACGTGGCCTGGGCAGGCGCGGCGCCAAAGAGCGCGCTCGCTCCGACCGCAAGGACAATCAGTACACGAACCGCTACCACGGCAAGGCCCCCTCCGTCTACGTCTCGCAACCGTAGCGCCTCAAGAGGGGCGCTTCAAATCAGCGGACCCGTTGCCCCTAAACTGCCTCGTCGGTGCCTGCGTGACGTATCGCATACGACCGTGATGTCAAGCGACGAAGGTTCAGGGGGGATGGAAGCCCTCCTCGAGCGCGTCGACCTGAACGGAGGCGCAGCCCCGCCGTCGCCGGCCGGAGCCATCTCGGCTGAGGAGGCCGCGTCGCTCCCCGAGCCCCCGACCGTCCCGCTCGCCAGGCACCTGCAGGTATTGCGTTTCAACCAGCGCCAGATCGAGTTCGTCTTCAAGGCCCAGCGCAAGCTCGGCGACGTCTGGGGCATGCGTGCCTACCGCGACGACGACGTCGTGACGAGCCACCCCGACCACGTCCGCTCGCTCTTCACGGCCACGCCCGAGGACGCGCCGTCGATCACAGGCGAATCGCCGTTGCGCCCGATCCTCGGACCGAACTCCGTGCTGACCGCGATCGGCCCCCGTCATATGCGGCAGCGCAAGCTACTGCTGCCGCCGTTCCATGGCGAGGCGATCGAGCGTTATGCGGAGATGATCTCCGATGCCGCGGAGCGCGAGATCGACCGCTGGCCAATTGGCGAGCCCCTCGCGCTCGCCCCGCGCATGCAGGCGATCACGCTCGACGTGATCATGGCGGGGATCTTCGGAATCGAGGGCAAGCCCGAGCGCGGCACGCCCGAGCACGGCCTGCGCACCGCCGTTCGCACGCTCGTCAACCTCTCCACCTGGAAGATCGCCCAGCTCGGCGAACTGCTGAACATCGCCAGCGACGAGCCCGTCGGGCTGACGAGGCTGGCGCTCTCATTCCTCGACCGGCCGACCTACCAGGTGATCGCCGCCCGCCGCGACGTGGCAGACCTCGGCGAGCGCCGCGACATCCTCTCCATGCTCCTCCAGGCGACGACCGAGGACGGCGAGACCCTGACCGATCAGGAGCTGCGCGACGAACTGCTGACGCTTGTCCTGGCCGGACATGAGACGACGGCGAACTCCCTGGCTTGGGCTTGGGAGCGTCTCGTCCGCGCACCCGACGCCCACGACCGCCTCCGCGACGCGGTGCGCTCGGGCGATGGCGCCGACGAAATCGAGCGAGTCATCCAAGAAGCCATGCGTTCGCGTCCCGTGATCCCAATCATCGGGCGGCGCGTCAAGGTCGCCTGGCGTCTCGGCGACTACGCCGTGCCACCCGACACCCCGGTGCTGATGAGCATCCTGCTCCTGCATCACCGCGAAGACCTCTACCCCGACCCGTTCGCCTTCCGGCCCGAGCGCTGGGAGGACCGTAAGCCCGGGACGTACGAGTGGATTCCATTCGGCGGCGGCATCCGCCGCTGTCTGGGCGCGGCCCTGGCGATGGCCGAGCAGCGAGTCGTTCTCGAGGCGATGGCGCGCCGCCTCGACCTCGTCGCGGCGGATCCCGAGCCCGAGCACGCCGTGCACCGCAACGTCACGATGATCCCGTCGCGGGGCGCACGGGTCGTCGTCCGCTCGCGCGTCGGCTGATCTTGTCCACATCAAGGGCGAGTAGCGCAAACGCTCACGACGGCGAGTCGAAGAACGCGAAGATCGCTCCACCTAGCGCGAGCCACCGCTCGACGATACTGCGGGCACCGTCGGGGTCCAGGTGAAACAGGCCGACGCGAACGCGAAGATCTTGTCGAAGCGGCGCTCTCCCAGGTCGAGGTCCTCGAGGTCCGCGACTAGAAACTCGGCTTTACCGGCTTCGACATATGCTGCGTTTCGGCGAGCCGCGGCTTCGATCATCTTGGGTGAGCGGTCGATCGCGGTCAGCCGCCCGCCCTCGAGGCGCTCGCAGACGAGCGTCGCCGCAACTCCGTGCCCGCACCCGACCTCGAGGACCCGGTCGTCCGGCCCGATACTCAGTTGCTCGACGACCGACCGCAGTCGCTCACTCATTACGCGCTCGCGATAATGGGCGAGCAATGTCGCATGACAACATCGAGATCATTCGGCGCTGGTACGAGGCGGCAGCGCGTCATGACGTCGACGTGCTGCTGGCGACTTTCGATGACGACATCGAATGGGATCTGACCAGAATGGGCTGGCTCGAGAGCCAGGGAATCTATCGCGGGAAGCAAGATGTACGGCGCTTCATCGAGCAATGGTTCGAGAGCTTCGACGACCACGAATTCCTCCTGGGTGAGTTGGACTATCGCGCCTTCGGCGACCTCGTCCTCGTAACCGGAAGGCAAAGCGGATACGGCGCTGACACTGGCGCGCGCGTCGAGCAGAGCTTTGCGCACCTCTTCACCTTGCACACAGGGGCGATCCATCGCAGCCAGTTGTTCCCGACGACAGAGCAAGCCGAAGAAGCAGCCGGTCCAGCCGCCCTGGGCTAATGCCCTCTTCGGCGCACGCGCTCGCGAGTTGCCTCGTCGCGCTCGATTCACGGCCGCTCAACGACCCGCTTCATTTCACGCTCCTGTACTTGAGGTGGGCGACGCCGGGCGCCTCGACAGCCCGGACCTGCTCGAGCTGCACCTCCGCGTCCCCGAGGTTGTCGAAGAGGCGAGCACCGTCGCCGAGCACCACCGGAACGACGTGGAGCTCAAGTTCGTCCAGCAGTCCCGCTGCCAGGTACTGCTGCGCCACCTGGCCGCCGCCCCAAAGCATGACGTCTTTGCCGCCGGCGGCCTCCCTTGCCTGGTCGAGTGCGGACTCGATTCCGTCGGTGACGAAGTGGAACGTGGTTCCTCCCTCCATCACCACGGGGTCACGCGGGTGATGGGTGAGAATGAACACGGGGTAGTGGTAGGGAGGCTCGTCGCCCCACCAGCCCGTCCACTGCTCGTCGCCCCAGGCCCCACCGCCGATCGGGCCGAACATGTTTCGACCCATCACGCCGGCCCCGACGTTCTCGACCGATGCCTCCAATACCCGTGTGCTCTCGTTCACCTCGCCGCCTTGCTTGCCGTGGGATTGGCGCCAGGCTGCCAGCGGAACCACCCAATCGTGGAGCCGCTCGCCGCCCTCGCCGAGCGGGTTCTCCTCGCTCTGGTTCGGGCCGGCGACGAAACCGTCCAGCGAGATCGAGATATGACACCTAAGCTTGCTCATCGTGCCTCCTCGGTAGGCGGCCGCTGTGGCCCCAGGTTCTGTCTCGATGCCTATTGACCGTCTGAGCCGGAAGACTAATCGCGGCTGCCCACATCGATGCCGCGCTTGAGCGCATCCGTGCTGGTCAGACGATGGCGTGATCGTCGCCTGGCTTGACCGCTTCAGTCGTGCCCCCGTCGCCGAAGCGCTCGCTTACGGCCAGGCGATCGGAGCCCGTGGTCGACAAATCGGAAATCTCAGGCCGTCGCCGCGCCGCCGACGCGCCGGAATCCGCCGGTGACCCAATCGACGATGAGACGGCCATAGTCCTCTGACGCCTGCTCCCACGCGAAGTGGCCGGCGTCGAGTGGGTGGATCTCGCTGTTGGGCAGCAGGTCGGCGAGGTACTCGTTGTTGGACCATGGCACCAAGTCGTCGTCGCGTCCCGCCATGATCAGCGCCGGCGTGGTGATCGTCGGCAACAGATCGCGCAGCACCGGGTTCTGCTCGGGGTAGTGGCGGACGAAGCGTGCGGCCTCGGCAAAGCGTCCGAGGTCAGACGCGCTGACGTAGTCCTCATGCACCTCGGGCTCACTGTCGGCACCCGCTACTGGCTCGACAGCGAGTCCTATGTTGGCTCGGGCATCCAGCTGTCGGACGGCGTCGAGGCTCGGGGCCTCGATGACGTCCTTCAGCGCGCCACCGGCGTCGATCGGAACACGCACCGCGCCACCGCCAATGGTCAAGCTCGTGACGCGGTCTGGAGTGTTGGCCGCCAAGAACAACGCGGCGGCGGTGCCGACATCGGGACCGACGACGTGCGGTGCGTCCAGGCTCCACTCGTCGATGAGACGCGCAAGGAACGTGCCCATCGCATCGGGCGCGATCAGCTCCGGCCGACCGTCGGAGTGGCCAAAACCCGGCAGGTCGATCGCAACTACGCGAGCGACCGCCGACACCCGGTCCCAGATCCGACGGTATGCCCAGAGGCTCTCCGGCCACGGGCTCAGCATCAACACCGTTACTGCCGCCGAGTCCGCTTTGTTGTCAGCGAACCGCACGCGCACTCCATCGCACACCCGAAATAGCGGCGTGATGGGCGAATATCCTGCTGAATTCATCATCGTCTCCAGATCTACTGCTTCAGGTCACCGAGGACGCGGTAGGTGACGAGGAACGCGAACAGATCGTTACCGACTCCCCAGTACACGGGCTCGATGCTCGTTACGGCGTCCGGCCAGACACCGGCCGGCCGGACTCCATGACGCCAACCCGGTAGCCCTTCTCCGCGGCACGGAGCGCGGCAACGCTTCCACCGAACCCCGAGCCGATGATCACCACGTCGTAGTCGTAGCTCGCCATCAGATCTCTTATTCCTGGTCACGCACGTTCGTGGGGCGGGCAGGCGCGAAAAAATCGACGAGCAGTTGTGTGACGCGCTCAGGCTCGTCGTGATGCACCCAATGTGAGGCGTCGGGCAGGCGCTCGACGCGGTCGAGCTTGGGCACATCCTCGCGCTCGGGCTCGGCGAGTTTGGGGCCGAGGTAGCGATCACGCTGCCCCCAGATGACCAGGGTGGGCGCCGGGATCGGGCGAAGCTGCGCTTGGACTTGCTTCGACTGTCGCACCGCGGCGCGGTAGTAGTTGATGATCGCGGATGCTGCGCCCGGCTGTGACCACGACTCGACGTAGCGTTCGGTGGCCTCCGGCGTGTACGGGGGGCGGGCATCTCGCTGGTAGCGCCGGAAGAAGCGCCAGTGCCTGGCGCGCACAATGCGCTCGGGCAGCCCTGGGAGCTGGAAGAAGAAGAAGTACCAGAGCTTCCGAAACTGGTTGGGGTTGCGTAGTCCTTGCTGGAGCCGCCGCGGATGGGCCGCGTTGAGGATGGCCAGCCGGTCCACGACCTCGGGATGGTTCATCGCGGTGGCCCAGGCGACGGTTCCGCCCCAGTCGTGACCGACCAAGAGCGCGGACTCGGCACCGCGTTCCCGGATGAGACCGCGGATGTCGGCGGCCAGCCGGTCGGCGGAGTAGGCCTCGACGCCGGCCGGCCGCGATGACAGGTTGTAGCCGCGCAGGTCGGGCGCGACCACTCGAAAGCCCGCCCCCGCGAGCGGCGCGATCTGCAGCCGCCAGCTGAACCAGAACTCCGGGAAGCCATGCAGCAGAACGATCAGCGGCCCTTCGCCGGCCTCGACGTAATGCAACCGTACGTCGCCGACATCGGCGTAGCCCTCCCGAAGTTCGGTCCCATCAACCGACATCGGGATGGAAGGTGAGCTCATGAGGATGTCCTTTCACAAGTCCTGACGGGTCTTGGTGAGGCAAGAAACCTGATGGTCTCGTCCGCACATCGCGCCCGTGAAGACCCTGGTGTGCACCCTGGTCTGGTCCCTCACTTCGCGAGGCTTGCCGCCGCTTGGGAGCTCAGCCTGGCGTAGTCTGGCTCTACGGACAGCCTCACACCGGCTCGTCGGCCAGCGCCAGGCCCGCCAGCTGGGTGCGCGAACTGACATCGAGCTTCACGAAGACGTTGCGCAGGTGGTAGTCGATCGTGCGTTTCGACAAGAACATCTGGGCCGCGATCTCTTTATTCGAGAGCCCGTCTGAGACGTAGCCGGCAAGCTGCAGCTCCAGTGGGGTCAGCTGGCTGCGGGTGCTTGGATCGCATTTGCGCGCGGTCTCGCCGGACGCGCGCAACTCCGCCTGAGCTCACGCTGTCCACGGGTCGGCGTGCAAGCGCTCGAAGCCTTCTCGATGCGGGCCGGGCCGAAACAGGATCCGCAAATTCAACTGCGGCAATAAGGGGGTTGATACGGAACGCACCCGTTTGTCGCCGAACCCGGGCGGATCGGTGGATTCGCGGTGCCGGCAGCATGCACAACTCGCCACACGACCCCCATTTGCGGGGGTGGGGAGATTTATGCATGTATGAAACGCACAACCCCGCCCACGTCCGCTTAACCCGGGGCGAGTGGCGAGTTGTCCATGCAAACCGCGACCGCCGGACCTCGCCGCAACCGCCTGGACAACCACCCTCCTACCCAGCCGGTTTTTTTTGAACAGGTCCCGGCTCGGCCGGGGCCCCGGCCGTCAACGCCTAGCTCCGTCTTCGCTCAGGGGACGAAGATCCCCTGGCTCATGTAGAGCGTGTTGTCCGCCGTCTGGACTGAGCCGTCAGGACCGCCGTCCATCACCTTGACGGCATCCAGGGACCAGATCGCGAGCTGATCCTCGCGAACGGCGCCCGGCACGATCGCGTTGAACGTCGTGTTCATCGAGCAGGTACTGCCGAGGCTCGTGGATGCGCTGTTCGCACACGTCACTCTGACCGGGAAGCTGAATGTCATCGTCGTCCCGATCGGCATGGTGTCGGTGATCTGAGGGGTGAGGGCGACTTGCAGCTCGCCGGAGTAGTCGGGGCCGTCGGCAGCATTCGCCGCGCTGCAGACCGACGCGCTCGTGGCGGCAAGGCAACGTATGTCTGTGAGCGTGCCGATCACGCGGACATCTCCGTCGTCCGGCGGCCCCGGCACGTAGGGCCGCACCTTGAGCGTGATGAAGGACTGCCCATTCGCGCCCGCACCGTTGGCGTCCGGTGAGCCCTGGGTGAGGTAGTTCGAGGCCGGGACGATCGGGCAGGAAGGATGAGCGAGCGGGGCGCCGTGCATGGCGGTGGGCGAGGTGCACTGCCTGTAGGCGGGCACCAACGACGCACGGAGCGGAGAGGCGCCGCGCGGCCGCGGATAGCTTTGGAGCCGGTTGACAAACGTGCAGGTCACGATCTCACCCTGCGAGACGCCGATCCCGGATACCTGGGAACCGTCGGAGCACGTTGCCCCCTCCGGGACCCATTCTCCGGGCGGGGTCTGCTCCGCGACCGAGTAGCCGGAGCCGGCCGCGACCGTGAAGGCCCGTGAATTGGAGAGAGCATTGCCATTGTTGCCGTCGTCGTCGAGCTGGAACGTTGCCGGTGAGAGACCACCTCCGGTGACGAAGTCGAAAACCTGGATGTTGTTCGGGCGCGCGTCCTTGACGATCACGATCCGGGCTCGGTGGGAGGTCACGAACGTGCACGTGACGTTCTCGGCGGGCGCCAGGTCGATACTGGACGGCGACGAACCGTCGGAACACGTGGCGCTCTCCTGGAGCCAGGACGGCAGGCCCTGCTGGGCGACCGAATAGCCCGAGCCGGGGGTGAGGCCGGTGAAGGTCCGAGTGGTGGAGAGGCCGTTGCCGTTGTCACCGTCGTCATCGAGGCTGAAGGATGATGGGCTGAGGCCGCCGCCCGCGGTAAACGAGAAGTCCTGCGGGTCGTCAGGCTGCGTGTCGAGCACGACGGCGAGGGTCGCCCGCTTGCGGTTCGTGAACGTGCAGGTCACGATCTCGCCGGGCGCGACATTCACGTTGGACGGCGGAGAGCCGTCGGAGCAGGCGGAGCTGAGCACCCAGTCCGGCAGGGCGGATTCCGATACGGAGTAGCCGGCCTGTGGGGTCAGGTCGTCGAAGGTCTGGGTGTTCGACACGCCGTTGCCGTTGTCGCCGTCGTCGTCCAGGACGAAGGAGGACGGGCTGAGCCCTCCGCCTGCGGTGAACGAGAAGTCCTGCGGGTCGTCGGGCTGGGCGTCCTTGCGCACCACGATTCGTCCGCGCTTGCGGTTCGTGAAGGTGCAGGTGACGGTCTCGCCGTACGCGACGTCGATGTTCCCGATCGGTGAGCCGTCGGAGCAGCTCGTAGCCGTCTCCCATCCGGCCTGTGCCGCCTGCGTCACCGAGTAGCCGCTCCCGGGGGCGACGTTCGAGAACGTCAGGGTGTTCGAGGTGCCGTTGGCGGCGTTGCTGTCGTCGTCCAGCGTAAAGGGGGTCGGGTTGAGCCCTCCGCCACCGGTGTAGGAGAAGTCCTGCGGGTCGTTCGGCTGGGAGTCTTCGACCACCACGATGTTGCCGCGCCTGCGGTTCACGACCGTGCATGCAACCGTCTCGCCGGCCGAGACGGCGATGTTCGTGGTCGGCGATCCATCCGAGCAGTTGTGCGGCCCCACGATCCAGCCGGGGGGCACCGCTTCCGCGACCGAGTAGCCGGAGCCCGGGAACACCACGAAGGTATGTGAGGACGATCGGCCGTTGCCGTCGTCTCCGTCATCGTCGAGCAGGAACACGGAAGGGCTCAGCCCGCCGCCCGTGTGGAACGTGAAGTCCTGCGGGTCGTCAGGCTGGGTGTCCTTGACGATGGTGATCCTGCCCGCGTTGTCGGCCGTGTTCACGAACGTGCACCTGACGACCTCGCCAGGGGCGACGTCGATGTTGTCCGGCGACGAGCCATCGGAGCAGGTCACTTCGGCCGCCCCCCAGCCCGGCTCGTTCGCCTGCGTGACCGAGTAGCCACCGCCTGGCACCAAGTTGCCGAACGTCCGCTTGTTCGAGAGGCCGTTGTCGAGGTCGCCGTCGTCGTCCAGCGTGAACGTCGACGGGTCGAGGCCGCCGCCCGCGGTGAACGAGAAATCCTGCGGGGCGTCGGGCTGGGTCTCCTGGACGACCTCGATCCAGCCCCGCTTGCGATTGGCGAAGGTGCAGTGGACCTGCTCGTTCTGCTCCACGTCGATGTTCGAGACAGAGGATCCGTCGGAGCATGTGGCCGACATCAGGTCCCAACCCAGCGGGACCGTCTCGGCGACCGAGTAGCCGCTTCCCGGCGCCACCTCGAATGCGCGTGTCCGCAGCCCGCTGTTGGGGTTGTCGACCAGGTAGAAGGAGGGTGCGAAGCCGCTGGTCGTGTAGGTGAAGGCCAGTGGGTCGTCCGGCACGGAGTCCTTCGTCACGATGATCGCCGTGCCGGGGCCGGTCGCCTGCACGCGGTGGTTGACGGTATCGGTCACCAGCACGGTGTCCGCCGCATCGACCGCGAGCCCGGTCGGCGATCGAAACAGCCCGAGCTCGGTGCCGAACGCGCCTGTGCTCTCCAGGAAGGCTCCGGCACTGGTGAAGGACTGGATGCGGTTGTTGTTCATGTCCGAGACGTGGACCGTCCCGCTCGATTCCACGGCCACGTCGTAGGGCTGGCGGAACTGGCCGCTGCCAGTCCCCATCGTGCCCCAGCTGGTCAGGAATGCACCGTTCGAGTCGAACTTCTGGATCCGGTTGTTGCCGGAGTCGGCGACGTAGACGTTGCCCGTGAAGTCCACCGCGATGCCGGCGATGGTCTGGAACTGGCCGGTGGCCGTTCCCGGTCCGCCCCATTGGAGGACGAAGTTGCCGCCTGCGTCGAACTTCTGCACGCGGTTGTTGCCGGAGTCGGCGACATACACCATGCCGGTGGGACCAACCGCGACGCCGGACGGCTGGTTGAACCTTCCGGGCGCCGATCCGGCTGTCCCCCACTTCGCGAGAAACTGGTCGCTGGGCCCGAACTTCTGAATACGGTTGTTGCCGGTGTCGGCGACGTAGAGGTTCCCGGCGAAGTCGGAGGCCACGTCTCCTGGCAGGTTGAGCTCGCCGTCGCCCTGGCCACTGCCTTCGCTACTGCCGAAGCTTCCGATGAAGCTCCCGGTCGCATCGAACTTCTGGATCCGCCAGTTGCCGGTGTCGGCGACGTAGACGTAGCCGTTCGGCGACGCGGTGATTCCGAGCGGTGTCTCGAACTGCCCGGGCCCGTCGCCCTGCGTCCCCCAGGTGTTGACGAACACGAGCGCTTCCGCGCGCGGCGTCACGACGATCGTGCTGAGCACCACTGCCAGAACCGCCAATGGCCAGCCGAATCGGAATCTCAAGACCCGCACGCTCCCCCGGGTTGCCGGTCAGCCCACGGTAACCGGGTGATGCGCGGGAGTCAACGCACCTAGCCCGCGGCGAGCCACTCTTCGAAGCTGGGGCCGGCGAGCTTCGCGCCCGGGTTGGGCAGCGCGGCGCCCTCCGCATATGCCGCGGCGTCCGGGTCGCCGGGTTCCGCCAGCGGACCGCCACGGCCCTCGCGGATCTCGAACGAGTCGCCTCGGCTGGCGAAGAGCGCGGCGGCCGCATCGGCGAGACGCTCCTCCCGCGGGCCCGCGATCTCGGTGATCCTGCCGTTCTGGATCTCCGGCTCCTCGGCCGCGTCGGCGAGCGCTTCGGCGACGACGCGGGCGGCCACCAGCTGCGTTCGCATCTCCGGCACGTACGCGACGCCATCCTGGATCGTCCACCCGACCAGCGGATCCACGAACTCGTGGAACTGGGCCGCGCGCACGATCCGGACCGGGAGCGGGCCTTCGAGCAGCGTCTGCTCCTGCGCCAGCTTCGCCGCGTTGTAGCCGCCCTGGAACTTGTCGATGCCGATGATCGAGACGACGACGATCCGCTTCGCCCCGGCTGCGGCGCCGGCTCGCTGGAGGTTCCGCGCCGAAGCGGTGAAGAACTCGGTCGCCGCATCCTGGTCGGGCGAGGGCCCCGTGGCCGTGTCGATGATGGTCTCGGCCCCGGCGAGCGCCTCGTCGAGACCCTCGCCGCTGACCACGTCGACACCCTTGGAGCGCGCGATCGGGACCACATCGTGTCCGCGCTGCTCGAGGATCTCGACGAGGTGCGACCCGACCCGGCCGGTGGCTCCCGTGACGGCAATCTTCTGGCTTTTGCTCTTGTTCTGCATCGTTCTTCCTTTCCAAGCGCCGGCGGCTCAGCACCGGCAAAAATTGATCTGGTCACACCCGCTGAACTTCCGGGGTCTAACGGGTATGACCCAAGACGACGAAGGAACGTGACCGATGGACGAGCGCGAGTGGCTTGCGGAGCAGTTCGAGGAGCAGCGGACCCGCCTGAAGGCCGTCGCATACCGGATGCTTGGATCGCTGAGCGAGGCCGACGACGCCGTCCAGGAGGCTTGGCTGCGGCTGAGCCGCTCCGACGCCAATCACATCGACAACCTCGGCGCGTGGCTCACGACCGTCGTCGCGCGCGTCTCGCTCAACATGCTGCGCTCGCGATCGAGGCGCGAGCAGCCGATCGACGTGCGGCTTCCGGAGCCGATCGTCGATCCGCGCCGACGGAACCGACCCCGAGCACGAGGCGCTCATCGCCGACTCGGTCGGGCTCGCCCTGCTGGTAGTGCTGGAGACGCTCTCCCCGCCCGAGCGACTTGCGTTCGTGCTGCATGACATGTTCGCCGTACCCTTCGACGAGATCGCGCCGATCGTCGAGCGCTCGCCCGAGGCGACTCGTCAGCTCGCGAGCCGCGCCCGGCGCCGGGTACAAGGCCAGCGGGCCGTACCCGACGTCGACCTGGATGGCCAGCGCGAGGTCGTCGAAGCCTTCCTTGCCGCCTCTCGCGAGGGGGATTTCCAGGCGCTGGTCGCGGTGCTGGACCCGGATGTGGTCCTCCGGGCCGACTTCGGACCCGATATCCCGGCGCGAGAGGTCCGCGGCGCCGAGAGCGTGGCCGCCCAGGCGCAGATGTATTCCCGCCTCGGTCTCGACGTACGCGCAGCGCTGATCAACGGCGCGGTCGGTCTCGTGTCGTTCCGCGACGGAAAGCCGTTCTCGGTCGGCGGCTTCACGGTCCGCGGCGGCCGGATCGTCGAGATGGACTTCCTCGCCGACCCCGAGCGCTTGGGCGGGCTTGATTTGACGATCCTGGGCGATCACGGCCGGTGACGGTTGCCCGGCTCTAGCGCGCGGCCGATTTCACCTCGGAAGCAGCCTGTTTGATGAGTGCGGCCACGGCTGCCGGCTGCGACACATAGATCGAGTGGCTGCCCGCGGCCTCGATCACGGCTGAACCAGCCCGCTCGGACATCGAGCGCTGGGCCGGCGGGGGGATCATCCGGTCTTCGGTCGCGACGAGGTACCAGCTTGGCTTGTTCCGCCACGCCGCCTCGCTGATCGTGCCGCTCAGGGCATCAACGCCCCACGGGACCTGCGAGTCGGCCATGAACGCTGCCTGTTCGGCGCTCAGGTCGGCCGCGAACGAAGCATGGAACTTTGCCCGGTCGAGGTATAGGAAGCCGTCCTGCGGTGGGAGAATTGGCGGCACCGGTGCGCCGGGCGGCGGATTGGCAATGAGCGTGTTCACCGACTCGCCCTTGTCCGGCGCGAAGGCCGAGATATAGACGAGCGCCGCCACGTTGGGATCATTGCCGGCCTCGGTGATCACTGCTCCGCCATATGAATGGCCGACGAGAATGACCGGTTCGCCCTGCGCGTCGATGACGCGCTTGGTCGCCGCGGCGTCGCCTTCGAGCGACAGGGTCGGGTTCTGGACGACGCTGACGTTGTAGCCGTCCTTCCTCAGGACGCTGTAGACACCCTGCCAGCCGGAGCCGTCCACGAAACCGCCGTGAACGAGAACGACGGTCCCCGCTGCTGAGCCGGCTTCAATAATGAGTCTCCTTTCTGGGGTTTAGAGAGGGCGCGTTGATGCTAACCGGCCCCGGACGCAGCATCAATCCGCGCCCGAAGTGACGCGAGCAGGAGGCCGCAGAAAGAGGGAAGACTGCTACGACCCGGCGTCGGGCTCTGCGTTGCGCTTGTAGAGCGCCTCGGCAGCGTCGAGTACCTGATCCTTCTTGACCTGTCCCGGCTCGCCACCCATGTCCACGAGGTAAAGGCGTGGACCAATTGTGAAACCAACGCCGTAGATCGCGAACGGAGGTGGAGCATTTGGCGGGGGATCAGGCAGTGGGGTCTGCTGCACGCCCTTTGCGCCGGGAATCCCCGCTACCGCGAACTCCTTACCCTCGGTGGCACAAACGGCAAAGCAGGGCTGCTTCAGCGCCTCCTTGCGGACGTAGTCGAGCGCCTCGCGGGCATCGTCGTCGGAGCCGAGCTCGGCAACGTTCACCGCCGCCCCTGGACCCTCGAACGGCTTGCCTTTCACGAACCTCTCGCCGACACCGGCTTCGAAGCCGGCGTTCTCGAAGGCGTCGACGGCTTGCGAGAGCGGGGTGGCCTCCGGAAGGAGAAGTCCATCGTGTGCGAAGTCGATCGGGTTGTCGTGGTCGAACTTGCGCTCGCTCTTGAAGCCGGGGATCTCCGACGCTGGTAACAGCTGATCTCTGAGGCTCGCAGGCGAGGTCTTGTCGTCGTCCCCGCCGCAGCCTACGAGCCCGCCGATGGACAGCACGGCCGCCGCCAGCGCCGCGCCCAGGAGCAGTGCCGCACTGGTTGAGCGTCGGCGCCTCTCTCCTGCGGAAACCACTTCTGGATGAACCGGTTCCATACGTGCGGGAACCTATCCGATCGTCTGAGTGAATTGAACCCGCCTCAGTCTGATGCGGGAGCCTCTCGACCGCGCGTGTCATACTCCGCGCCGGCATGGCGGTGCGTCACGCTCCCGCTCCGCGCGTCGCTCCTCGCGACGTCGTTGCTCCGGCCGTCGGACTCCTCGCGGCCGCACCGGCGGTCGCGTGGCTGCGAGGTCGTGGGCGGCCCGCGCGTCTCGCGTACGCAGGCGCCGGGCTCGTGATCGCGGCTGCCATCTACCCCGCCGCGCGCTTCGGCTGGAAGCCGGGCGGCGCCGTCTACCGGGAACTCGGCGGGCTTGCCGCGTTCGGCGCGCTCAGCGTAGCCGGCGCCCGACGCACGAGTGCTGCCGGATCGCTGCTTCTGGCCGGCGGATGGCTCGCACATGCCGTCTTCGACGTGCACCACGACTCCGGGCCGGACTCGCGCATTCCGTCGTGGTATCCGGCGTTCTGCGCCGGCTACGACGTGGGCATGGCGGCGGCACTCATCGCGCGACCCTGAATCGGGACTCGGGTCCAGCCGCACCACGAGGCCGGCCCGATGCGCGCGAGTCGGTCTAGAAGAGCTTCCGGATGCCGCTCAAGGCGGCCTTGCCGAGCAAGAGCTCGAGGAGCACACCCACGACGCCGACGATCACCCCGAGCACCACGACGGCGAAGTCCTCCATCAGCACCCCGAACGACACCAGCACGACTCCGAGAGCCGGCAGCGTGTCCAAGCCCGTGAACGGCGGCGCCAAGAAGGCGGCGAGCGAGCCGGCAATCGCGAGTAGCCCGAAGACGGCGTTGCTCGCGCGATGGTCGAAGAGGAAGCGGAAACGCGGTCGCGAGAAGCGCTCGAGCCCGCGGATCGCCTTGATCAGCCCCTTGAGGAAACGCGTCCTGCCGCCGCCGGAGCCGAGCTCCACCTTGCGCCAGCGCTCCGGCAGCCAGATCTTGTCGCGTCCGAGCACCAGCTGGAGCGCAACAAGGATCGAGATGACCTCGAACACATGTGTGGCGCCACCGGTCGGCAGCGGCAGCGCCGGCACGCCGAGCAGCAAAATGAAAACGAGCGCGAAGCTCTTCTCTTGGAAGACGTCGATCAGCCCGCCGAGCGTCTTTTCACCGTCGGTCGCCAGCCAGCGCTCGATCTGATCACTGACCTTCTCCGGCGCGGCGCGCGACGGGTGAGGATGATCGGTCACGCCCGAAACTGTGCCGCAGCCGTGCGACACGTCTCACGTCGGCCAGCGGTTTCCTCTCTGCCGGTCGGCGTCAGCCGTTCTCGCTGAGGACCCGGCGCAGCGTGGTCCGGCGACCCGTCGCATACAGCGGCTGCCGTACCGCCTACCAGCTTGCGCAGCGATGAGTTCGGCGCGACGCGCCGGTCCTAACCCAGAGGTCTACGCTGACGTGACGAACGGCCAAAGGAGGCGAACGATGCCCGAGCACAAGATCGGAACCCGCGAGGAATGGCAGGCGGCTCGCGATGAACTTGCGAAGCTCGAGGCCGAGCACGCCGAGCTCGGCCAGAAGGTGACCGAGCAGCGGCGTCAGCTTCCCTGGGTTCCGGTGGAGAAGGAGTACCAGTTCGACACCGAGGACGGGAAGAAGACGCTCGCCGAGCTCTTCGACGGGCGCTCGCAGCTGCTCGCCTACAACATCATGTTCGGGCCCGACTACGAGGTCGGCGCCTGCCCCGGGTGCTCGAACCTCGGGGATGAGCTCGACGCCACGCGCGTGCATCTGAACCACCGCGACGTGACGCTGATCTGCTTCTCGCGCGCGCCGATCGATCGGCTCATCGCCTACAAGGAGCGGATGGGTTGGCAGTTCCCCTACGTCTCGACCTACGGGACGGAGTTTCCCTTCGACTTCGGGCTCGCCCTCACGCCCGAGCAGGCGCAGGAGATCCCCGAGGTCAAGGAGATGATCGACAACCCCCCCGAGTGGCTCGAGGAGTGGGGGCGGCAGGTCGGAGCCAAGCTCGAGGACGGCCTGCGCGAAGGCCCGAGCTTCATCGCCTTCGCGCGCGAGAACGGAAGCGTCTACCACACCTACACGGTGATGGCGCCCGATCCGTTCGTCGCGCCGTACCACTCGTTCCTGCTCGAGCGAACGCCGAAGCCCGAGCCCGAGGAGCCCCGCGCCTGGCGCAAGGACGAGTACCCGGACTGAGCGGCGGCACCGGACTCCTAGCCGGTCTCGTATTCGTCGTGGCGCCTCACCCAGAAAGGCTCATCGCCGCCCTCGTGGCGACCCTTAGGCGTCCGGTCGAGCAAGCTGTAGTAGGCCATCGCCGGCTCGAGACCGCGCGCCGTCGTGACGTAGGTCCGGTAGACCGTCCCGTCCGAGAGCGCGTACGCGCTCAGCCCCGGTGCCTCCGTGACATAGCCGAGAACGTCGGTCCCAGAACGCTCTGCCATGTGCTTCACGGCGGGGGGAATCTCGCCCTCGAGGAAGGGTCGCAGCTCCTCCTCGGTGTTGGTGAAGCCGAGGTCGCGATTGAAGTCCGTGCCCCCGGCCGAAACCCACTCGATGTTCCAACCCATCCGCTTCCTGTAGGCCTGGAGCCTCGCGAGCGGGGCACGCGAGACCAGCACCATGGTCACGTCTCGTGCCGCCAGGTGAACGACGTTCGGAGTGATCGTGTCCGTGATCGAGGAGCAGACGGTGCAGCCCGCGTCGTACGGCGGACCGAACATGAAGTGGTAGATGAGGAGTTGCGAGCGGCCGGCGAAGAGGTCGGTCAGCGACTTCGCCCCGTCCACTGTCTCGAAGCTGTATTCCTTCTCGACCGCCACCCAGGGAAGATCTCGGCGCTTCTGCGCGAGCTCGTCGTTGCGCCGGGTGAGCTCCTTCTCCTCCGCGAGCAGCTTCTCCCGGGCCGCATCGAACTCCTCCTGTGTGCCGACCCTGTGCTCGGCCATGTCTTTCCTCCTCTGTGGCGGGTTGCGGACTGGTCAGACCATGTAGTTAGCAAAATGGCTAATGATCCATTCAAAGCGCTGGGACGCTGAGGGAGGTATGAGCATGTTCGATCTCACCTTGGAGGGCCGCCGATTGGGGCGAGCAGCTGAGCTACGACTGAGCGGCGCCCTGCTGATCACGGCCGCGGCCGCCTGCTGGGCGGTCACCGCGTACCGCATGCAGGGGATGGACATGGGGCCGGGGACCGAGCTAGGCGCGCTGGGCTGGTTCGTCGGCGTCTGGGCGACGATGATGGCCGCGATGATGCTCCCATCGCTCTCGCCGATGGCCCTCGCGTATTCGCGCGGTGCCGGCGGCGGGGTGCGACCGGTCGCGGGCACGGTGCTGTTCGCGATCGGCTACCTGTTGGTCTGGCTCGCCGCCGGCCTGCTCGCCTACGCGCTGATCGAAGGCGTGCGGTCACTCGACCTCGGGTTCCTCGCCTGGAATCGGGCAGGCCAGTACATCGCCGGCGGCGTGATCCTCGGAGCGGCGGTGTACGAGCTCACGCCGGTGAAGGCGAGGTGCCTGCGGCACTGCCGCGATTCGCGGCTGCTGGGGCAGCGGCCCGGCGCTCTCGGCGCACTGGCGATGGGAGTGGGGCAGGGTGGATACTGCGTCGGCTGCTCCTGGGCCCTGATGGCCGCCCTCTTCACGCTCGGCGTGATGAGCATCGGCTGGATGGTCCTGATCGCCGTGCTGATCGCGTTCGAGAAGCTCCTGCCGTGGGAGGTGATCCCCAGCGGCGCAACGGCCGCCCTGTTGGTCGTCTTGGGCGTTGCGATCTTGTTCTTCCCGGACCAGGTGCCGGGGCTGACGATTCCCATGAACGACATGTCCATGCCGATGGACTCGGCTAGGGTGCTCGCATGACGGACTCCGGTGGAACGGTTCTGGTGACCGGCGGCACCGGGTTCCTAGGGGGATGGTGCATCGCCTCGCTGCTGGAGCGGGGCTACGACGTGCGGACCACGGTTCGCGACCACGCACGTAAAGAGGCGGTGCTGGATGCCGCCAGGGCGGCCGGAGCTGATCCTGGTAACCGCGTGACGGTGTCGGCCGCGGATCTCACCTCCGATGACGGTTGGGCTGAGGCCGCCGCCGGTTGCCGCTACGTGCTGCACGTAGCGTCGCCCTTTCCCCCGGTTCAGCCGAAGGATCCGGACGACCTGATCGTCCCTGCCCGTGATGGTGCCCTGCGTGTGCTTGGTGCCGCGCTCGACGCCGGCGTGGAGCGCATTGGCATGACATCGTCGATTGCCGCGGTCCGCTCCGGTCGGCCCAGCTCGGCGGCCGCGCCATACACCGAGGCCGACTGGACCGACGGAGACGACACCTCTCGAACGCCTTATGTGCGCTCGAAGACGCTCGCCGAGCAGGCCGCATGGCAGCACGTGCGCACGGTCGGGGCGGAGGATCGGCTGGCCACGATCAACCCCGGCGCGATCATCGGGCCCGCGCTCAACGATGACCACTCCTACTCGCTGCAAGCGATTCAGCGACTCCTGACCGGCATGCCGGCGGCACCACGGCTCGGCTTCACGTTCGTGGACGTCCGCGACGTCGCCGATCTGCACATTCGTGCTCTCACCGACCCCGCGGCCGGGGGTCAGCGCTTCATCGCGACCGACCACTTCCTCTGGATGCCGGACGTGGCGACCATCATCCGCGAGCGACTCGGCGACGCTGCGAGAAAGGTGCCGACTCGGGTCGCGCCAAACCTCTTGGTCCGTGCCATGGCGCTGTTCGACGGAAGCATCCGATCAGTGGTTGGCGACCTGGGGAAGCAGTCCTGGTTCTCCAGCGAGAAGGCGCGCAAGACTCTCGGTTGGACAACGCGGCCCGTCGAGGACTCGATCGAGGATTGCGCGCGCAGCCTGATCTGAGGCTCACCGGGTTCCAGACGAACGCGGTGTTTCCTTTCGCGGGTAGGGACGACTACTTCGCCTTTGCAGTCTGACTCAGCCAGTCTTCGAAATGGGTCTCGGCAATGTGCGCGTCGTCGCCGGGAAGGAGGGTGCGCTCGCTCAGTTCCGCGCCGAAGTAGCGCGCGTGGGGGTCAGCGATCACCTCGCGCGGATCGTGTTGTGCGCTCAGGCCTCGCCGGATGAGTTCGTCGAGACGGAACTGGTCGGGTCCCGCCACCTCAACGGTGCCGTTCACTGGCGAGCCCACGGAGATCTGGCCGACCGCACTGGCGACATCGTCAGCCGCGATGGGCTGGATCAGCACAGGTGCCAGGCGAACCGTGTTGCCTTCGGTGGCAGCCCCGGCGATGCTCTTGACGAACTCGAAGAACTGCGTCGCGTGGACGATCGAGTAGGGGATCGACGAGTCCTTGATCAGCCTTTCCTGGGCGATCTTCGCGCGGAAGTACCCGCTTTCGGACAGGCGCTCGGTTCCGACGACCGACAGGGCAACGTGATGCCCGACGCCTGCGGTCGCTTCTGCGGCAAGGATGTTGCGCGTTGACGTTTCGAAGAACTCGAGCACTGCCGCGTCTTCGAACGAGGGAGAGTTCGACACGTCGACGACCACCGAGGCGCCCTCGAGGGTGTCGGCCAGTCCCTCGCCGGTGAGCGTGTTGACCCCCGAGTTCGGTGACGCCGCGACCGCCTCGCAGCCGTGCTCATCGAGCTTGGTCACAAGTTTTGATCCGATGAGGCCGCTTCCGCCTATGACCACGATTTTCATGCTGCTCCTATCGCATAGGTGGTGTACAGAGTCAGGCGGCCACATGCAGCGGGAATGGACCGGGTTTGGCGGGAAGCCCGGGACGCAGATGCCCGCGGCCTCTGCGGCTGAGCCTCAAAGCTCGACGATCGCCTTGAAGCCCCCGTAGATCATCCGCGACATGTCCGCCGGCATGTCCTTCGGGTCGTAGTCGGTGAGCCGCGGGTCGGACATCACCTTCTTGTTGACGGCGTCGCGGTGCTTGCGCGACTTGTAGACGATCCAGGAGAAGCCGACGACCTCGTTGCGCTTCGCCTTGACGCTCATCGCGAAATCGGTGACCTTTCCCTTCGGCACATCGTCGCCGATGCACTCGATGTACTCGAGCGCGCCGTGCTCCTTCCAGACCTTCCCGGCCTTACGCGCGACCTTGCGGTACTCCTCGACTTTGTTCTTGGGGACTGCGAAGACGAATCCGTCGACGTAGCGGGGCATCAGAACACTCCTGGTTGCTGGTTGGCTCTGGTTGTCGAACAGTTGAGACCGGCGAATGGGATCAGACTATCGGCACCATGCGTCGCGAGGCTGGCTGCTCCGAACGGACAACCGAGGACGAGAAGTTGTTTGGACGGACGCGCTCGCCGCGATGCCGGACATTCCCACGACGTGCAGGAGGCCGCGCCTGATGGCAACGCCGAGCGGTTTTCCTGCTCCTTGCCTCAAAGGAGCAGTCACGCTCCGGGGGAGATCCAGTTTCCTGGTCAGTCGTTGGTCCGGTCGCGTAACAGGCCGCGACTGGGCTCGCCGCGTGCGATCGGAATGGCTTCCGTTCCGGTTCGACGGACCCAGCCCTCAGGTGTCCGAGAAACCGGGGGGCTCCAAACCGCTCCAGCCGGTGAGGAGGACCTCGCCTCGATTCTCGACCGAATGCGCCCCCGACGGCGAAGCGTGACGTGACCGCCGGCGAGGTCTCCATGCGACCTGTCATGCCGGGCACACTCCCTTCGTGCGGTCGTAGATGGCCTTCGCGCCGATCGAGAGCGCCTTGACGAAGTCGCCCTCGCCCTCGTTGCCGAGCACCATCTCGCAGCGACCCTGCACCCAATAGACGTGGCCGATGGGATTGTCGTGCCTGTCCCGGCCGGTCCAGCCGCGGGCGCCCGGCACGCCGCGGACCGTGAAGCGCTTCGGTTTCGCCCCGGGGACCGCGCTGTCGATCCCCTCGTCGCTCGTCTCGTACTCCAGCCAGTCGCGCGCGCCCTCGGCGGTCTTGAACAGAACGACGGTGGTGACGCCGGCGTTGTGGTCATCGCCGCTCAGCGGCTGGAACGTGATCGAGATGAACCCTGCGCGGCGCAGCCGCTCCACCTCGTCGGCAGAGAACCCGCCGGCAAGCGACTGCACGCCGTGGTCCGTCCGGGGCTCTTCGATGGGTTCGAAGCCGGGCTCCTCGCCGGCCTGCATCAGGGACCGCTCGAGGTTGACCTTCGCTGGCTGCGTCTCGTCGCTCTCTGCGGCGGTCGTCGAAGTAGTTTCGACGTCCGGGGCGGCGGTCGTCGCGCCCTCGTCCCCGTTGTCGTCCCCGCAGGCCGCGATGCCGAGGAGAGAAACCATCAACAGCACCCTGAAGGCGGTCCTGACCACGGCTTGAACGTATCCGCGCAGCCGCGTTGCGGTCAAGCGACCTACTACCGACACTCGCCCGTACTTGAGATCCGCGCGGCCGCACCCCCTAGCCCTTATGTCACCAGTCGAAGGAGCCCTCTTTTGTGGGCTTTACGTATAGGTATAGGCACCGGCCCCCGTGCTCCACTTTTACCGGCCCGGCCTCGTCGACGAGCTGCGCCTGTTCCGCTATCCGGTCGTCGTCGGTGGCGGCACGCCGTTCCTGCCGCCGCTCACCGAAGACGTCCCGCTGGACCTGATCGAGACGAGGACGTTCGGCTCGCGGGTGATCTACGAGCGCTACGGGGCGCGCCCGCGATGAGTCGGACTGACCCGCCGTACGAGTCATCAGCGCCTCGCGCCGAAGTTGACGGCTCGCCAAAAGCCAAAAAGCCCCGCCTGGGCAGGGCTTTCGGATGCGCCCGAGAGGATTCGAACCTCCACGACCTATTCGGGTCACAAGGCCCTCAACCTCGTTACGCAGGGGCTCGAATCGACCTATGTGTCCATTTGCAGGGATGTTTCCGCAGCGGCTGACGGTGTGGACGCAAATCGCGAGGCGTTTGTTACCACGGCTGTTGTCACGCCGAGTAATTCCGAAGCCGATTGCGAGGGGCGGACAAGCGAGATTCAGGCCGTAGCCAT
>CAVWYB010000013.1:0-14298 GCA_963759145.1 uncultured Solirubrobacterales bacterium | reverse complement strand
AGCGCGCGGCGCCGGAGATCGTCGCGTTCTCGCCGCGGGTGAGGCCCATCACCGTCAGCATCGAGACGCTCTTGCCGGAGCCCGACTCGCCGACGATGCCCAGCATCTGGCCGGGCTCGACGTCCAGCGAGACGCCGCGACGGCGTGCACGACGCCGTCCTCGGTCGCGAAGTCGACCTTCAGGTCGTCGATCTCGAGCAGCGGCCGCCACTACGAGTACCGCACCCGCGGGTCGAGGAACGCGTAGAGGATGTCCACGATCAGGTTGGCGACGATGATGAAGAAGGCGCCCAGCAGCACCGTCCCCTGGATCATCGGCAGGTCGGCGTTCTGGATCGAGTCGTACGCGAGCCGGCCGACGCCCGGGATGTTGAAGACCGTCTCGACCAGGATCGTGCCGCCGAGCAGGATGCCGATGTCGAGGCCGGCGGCGGTCACGATCGGCGTGATCGCGCTGCGCAGCGCCGTGCCGGAAGACCACGCGCCGCTCGCGGAGGCCCTTCGCGCGCGCGGTGCGGATGTAGTCCTCGGACATCACCTCGATCAGGTTGCCGCGCAGCAGCCGGGCGTAGAAGGCCGCGAACGCAGCCGCCAGCACGAACCACGGCATGAGCAGCGACTGGAACCAGAGCGACGGGTCCTGCGAGAACGGCACGTAGCTGCCGGCGCCCTGGAAGAAGGCACCGGGAACTTGCCGATGTCGTCCGCAGAACAGGTAGAGGGCGACCAGCCCGAGCCAGTAGACGGGCGCCGAGATCGCGACGAGCGCAGCGCCCATCGTCACCGGTCGAGCAGCGTCCGGCGCCGTGACCGCGGAGATGATGCCGACCGCGATGCCCGCTAGCAGCCAGATGACCGCCGCGCCGACGCCAGCGAGATCGTCGCCGGCAGCCGGTCGAAGATCTGCTCCTTGACCGGAGATGTTGTTCTGGTAGCTGTAGCCGAAGTCGAAGTGCAGGACCAGGTCCTTCATGTAGTGCCAGTACTGCGGTACCACGGGCTCGTCGAGCCCGAGGTTGTGGCGGATCTGCTCGACCAGCTCGGGGTTCGGCTGGCGGCCGGCGCGCAGCTGCGCCGGGTCGGCCGAGGGCAGCGTGTAGAAGATGACGAAGGTGATGAAGCTGACCAGGAACAGCAGCACGACCACCCACAGCAGGCGGCGGATGATGTAGCGGACCACGGCTTCTCCTACCTCTCCTCGGATGCTGCATCCAGCGTACGCGAGGCCCCGGCGCGTCGAACGCCGGGGCCTCGGTTCATCTCGCTGTCATTCGCTGCTCGCGGTCTACTTCAGCGAGCTGAACGCCAGTCGTAGGCGCCCGAGTTGAACTTGCTCGGACGCCGTTCATGTTCGTCGACTGCAGGCCGACGTTGTTGTCCCACAGCCACGGGATGAAGTAGGCCTGGTCCGTGACCTCCTTGTCGAGCTCGCCCCAGGCCTTGGCGGCCGCCTCCGGGTCGGTGATCTGCTTGGCCTTGTCGATCTGCGCGTTGAGCTTCGGGTCGTCCACCTCGGCGGTGTTGACGTTGCCCGACGGCACGATGTTCTTGCCGTTGAACAGCGGGTCGATGAAGCTCTGCGCGGCGAAGAAGTCCGCGCCCCACCCGAGGTTCGGGCAGATCGCCACCTCCGCCTTCGGCACCTGGCAGAACTTCGACAGCATCGTCGCGTGCGGGACCTGGCGGAGCTGCAGCTTGAAGCCGATCTTCTCGACCTGGCTCCTGGAACGCCTCGGCCGGTCTCCTTGGCCGGCGACTCGTTGTCGGCGACCGTCAGCAGCGGCGGGCCGTCGTACTTGCCGCTCTCGTAGCCGGCCTTCTTCATGTACTCCTTCGCGAGCGCGACGTTCGCCGTCGGGCTCGACATGAAGTCGAAGCCCGGGCCCTTCGTCGCCGCCCGCCTCCTCGAAGCCGGCGATGCCCGGCGGGAGGAAGTGCGTGGCGATCGTGCCGAGCGTCGGGCCGCCGCGCGTCTGGCGCAGCGCGGTCCGGTCGATCACCGCGCTGATCGCGCGCCGGACGTTGACGTTGTCGAGCGGCTTGACCGTCGTGTTCAGCGAGATGTAGCGGTTGCCGCCGCTCGGCTCGATCGACGAGCTGGTCCTTGCGCGACGCGAGCGCCTGCTTCAGCACCGGCGTCGGCGGGGCCGCGTAGTCGCCGCTCAGCATGCTCTGGCCGGTCAGCGTCTGCCGCGCCGCGACGGTCGCGTCGAAGCCGCCCGTCGACCTCGATCCGGTCGAAGTAGGCCGGCTTGAAGTCGGTCGCCTTGTCCCAGCTCGGGTTGCGGACCAGCGTCAGCTTCTTGCCCGGCTCGTAGCCGGTGACCTTGCCCTTGCCGTCGTTCTCGACCATGTACGGGCCGGTGAACACCTGGTGCTCGCCGTAGGTCGACTGCTTGCCCTTGTCGTACTTCTGCGGCGTAGTCCTTCGGCACCGGCACCGTGCACGGCATGCCGAGCGCGCCGCCGTCGCGCAGCACGCCGACCGGCTTCGTCGGTCTTGATCACGAGCGTCGTGGTCGTCGGGCGTCTCGATGCCGGAGATCTCCTTGGCCTTGCCGTCCTGTGAACGCCTTCGACGCCCTCGATGTCGGCGTAGTAGAGTTCGCGTAGCCGTTGCCGACCTGGGGCAGGAAGCAGCGCTCGAGCGCGTACTTGATGTCCGCCGCCTTGACGGTCCGGTTCTGGAGCGGCGGGCTGTACTTGATGTCCGTCCTTGATCTTGATCGTGACGGTCTTGCCGCCGTTGGAGACCTCGGGCAGGTCCTCGGCGAGGTCGGGCGTCGGCTTGGTCTCGTCCGGCTTCCAGCCGTAGAGCCAGCGCTGGGTGGTGTTGCCGAGCTCCTGGTAGTCGGTCTGGTAGTACCAGTAGCCGGGGTCGAGGCTGTCGATGCCGCCGGCGGTGTCGAGCACCTTGAGCGTGCCGCCGTTCTTGGCCTCGCCGCCGCCGCCGCCATCGTCGTCATCGCCGCAGGCGGCCATGGCGAGCGCGAGCCGCGACGCGCGAGCACCGCGATCGAAGCTTTC
Source organism: uncultured Solirubrobacterales bacterium (assembly GCA_963759145.1). Classification (GTDB taxonomy): domain Bacteria; phylum Actinomycetota; class Thermoleophilia; order Solirubrobacterales; family JBBDJG01; genus JBBQKG01. The sequence continues at coordinate 11,271 of CAVWYB010000013.1, read as the reverse complement.
AGGAGCGCGATGGCATGTATTCCTTTCGTGCAGGTTCGCTTGTACGCCGTAGCGCGCCGTAGCGGCTGAGGCGTCTGCTTCCTCGTGTCCGGGTCTCATTTCCCTGCCCGCGGGTTGAGCGCGTCGTGGAGGCCGTCGCCCAGCAGGTTGAAGGCCAGCACGGTCAGAAGCAGCGCCGCGCCGGGGAAGAACATGTACCACCAGGCCGAGTCGAAGATCGTGGTCGCGTCGGCGAGCATCTGCCCCCAGCTCGCGTCCGGCGGCTGGATGCCGACTCCGAGGAACGACAGCGCCGCCTCGAACAGGATGTTCTGGGGGATCACCAGCGTGCTGTAGACGATGATCGGCGCGACCAGGTTGGGCAGGATCTCGCGGAAGATGATGCGCGCGTTCGACGCGCCCAGCGACGCGCGACGCCTCGACGAACTCCTTCTCGCGCAGCGACAGCACCTGGCCGCGGATGATGCGCGCGATGTAGGTCCAGTTGACGAACGCGATCACGAAGATCACGACCGTCAGGCCGGGCTCGATCGAGCCGCCGAGGCAGCCGTTGCCGAGCGAGCAGGCGGAGGCCGAGCCCGATCCCGAAGCAGCAGGATCGGGAAGGCGAGCAGCACGTCGATCAGCCGCGAGAGCCCCGTGTCGACCCAGCCGCGGAAGTAGCCGGCGATCATCCCGACGATCACGCCGATCGCGACCGAGAGCGCGGTGGCGATGATCGCCACCTGAGCGACACGCGCGCGCCGTAGAGCACCCGCGCGAAGATGTCGCGCCCGAGCTGGTCGACGCCGAACGGGTGATCGGCGCTCGGGCCGGTCGGGGTGCCGAACGAGTCGAGCGCCTCCGGGTTCTGGTCGGTGGGCCCGGTGACGCCGACGAGCTTGACGATCAGCGGCGCGAAGACCGCGGCCAGCACCAGCAGCACGATGAAGCCGGCGCGCCGCGAGCGCGACCTTGTCGGTCCGCAGCCGGCGCCAGAAGAGCTGGAGCGGCGAGCGCGCCGCGATCGCAGTGCCACCGTCCTCCGGGAGCTCGAGAGCCTCTGGCTGCTCGCGGGTCGGGTCGTACGCGGTGGTCAAGCTGGGTAAGGAATCCTTCTAGTACGTCTACCGCTTGGTCAAGCGGATTTCTCCTCGGGCGGCAGTGTACCTCGCGCCTCCGGCGTTTACTCCGCTTCGTACAGGGATTCGACGGCGAGCTGCTCACTCCGCCTGCCCCAGAGCTTGACCTCGAGGTAGAGGTCCTCCGCCGCCAGTCCGCTGACCGCGTCGAGCGCGACGAGCGTGAACCGCCGGACTTCGCCCAGCCCGCACTGGTCGACGGTCTCGCCGTCGAGCTCCGCCGTCACAGCCGCAGACCCCGCGGCCTCGGGGCCGAGCGGCACGCCCCAGACGAGCGTCACGTCGCCGCGAGCCTGCCGGGACCGCGCCAGTAGCCGATCACCTCGTCGCTGAGGTCGATCTTCCAGTGCGGGTTCTGGTGCCGCGGTCTCGTCCGTGAAGTCGGCGACCGCGCGGAAGTCGGTCGGCTCGCCATTCGGCTCGTCCCCCTCGCGGGCGAACGAGACGTAGCCGAAGAACTCCAGGCCCTCGCCGGCGGCCGCTGTCGCGGGCACGTACGTGCGGCCGCACCAGGAGCGCTCCGGATACCACTCGATGTCACCCGGGCTGGTCTCCTCGGGCGCCTCGTCCACGGCTGCGCAGGCCGCCAGGAAGGCCTCGGCAAGGCGCTCGGCCCAGCGCCCGTAGGGCTCGAGCTCGTGCGGCGGCTCGGCGATGAAGCGGGGCAGCGGGCGGAAGGTGGGCGGCATCTGGATGGTCCCGGCTACGGTCCCGGGCCTAAGCCGGCGGTCTGCGGGGCGGGCTCTTCCGGCGGGGGATGCGAGGGTGCGCGCTCGCCCCAGCTGGCCCTGGCGAGCGCCGGAGCGGCGAGCAGGAGCACGACGACCACGCCGATCCCGGCCGTCAGAAAGCTCACCCGGGGGCTGAGGACCGCCGCGATCACGCCTCCGAGCAGGAAGCCGACGCCGGGCATCGCCTTACCGGAGGCCTCGAGCAGGCCCACGACGCGAGCCTGGAACTGGTCCACTGTCAGCTCCTGGACCGCGCTCAGCACGGATACCCACTGCACGCCGTTGCCGATGCCGCCCACGGCCGCGGCCGCGCAGGCCAGCGGCAACGTGCCGGCCGCCGCCAGCCCGAGATACGAGCACCCGATCGCGAGGGTGCTGAAGAAGAGCAGCGGCTTGAGGGACACGCGCCCGCCCCAGGCGGTGAAGACCAGGCTGCCGACGACCATGCCGACGCCCCACGCGGAGAGCAGCGCGCCGTATCCGGAGTCGCCGGCGTCGAGCGTCTCCTTGGCGTAGACGATCTCGATCGGGATCACGAGCGTGAAGAAGATGAAGGCCGCGGCCTGGGCCGCGAGCAGCGCCGCCAGGGGCCGGTTGCGGCGTACGTAGCCGAGGCCCGCGAGGAAGCGGCTGCGCCCCTGTTCCTCGCGCGCCTTCACCTGGGGCAGCGAGCGCGCCATCACGAGCATGGCGGCCACCAGCACGAACGAGGCCGCGTCACAGAAGAGCGCCGTCTTGACGCCGAGCGCCGCCACCACGAGTCCGCCCAGGGCGGGCCCGGCGGCCCCCGCGGCCGTGAAGCCGACGTTGATGATCGCGTTGCCCTGCGCGCAGCTGGCCCGCGGGGTTGAGTACCGCCGCGGCCGATGCGCGGGTGAAAGCGCGCGCCGCGATCGCGAGCGTGCCGTCGACGATCGCGAGCGCCACCACCAGCACCAGCGAGAAATTGTCCGCCGTGAGGGCGAGCGCGGTGAACGTGACCGCCTCCCCGAGATACAGGAGCGGCAGTACCAGCTTGGTGCCGGCGGGCTCGGTGCGGGCGACCACCCCCTGGCTCAAGAAGGCCGGGAGGAAGTGCATCCCGATGAACAGGGCGGCCGTCGCCAGCGGGCTTCCCGTCTGGTCGAAGACGAGCACCGCGAGCGCGATCTCGCCGACCCAGTTGCCGAGCTCGTTGACGGTGTACGCGCCCGCCAGCTGGCTGAATCCTGGAAGTCGCAGTGGTGCTAGTGCCCGCTTCATCTCACTCGCTCAGCGTCGCGCAACACTGTCCGCATCCTGCGTCGAGTGCCGAAGGTGCATCACCGGTTGCACCACCCTATCCGGTCCTTGAAGTTACCCGTCCAGCCGGAACAATTCCCGTGCCGACCACGACCGGAGCGTGCGGGGGGTCAAAGAATTCCTGAGCGGTCCGGCCGACCACCTGGAGGTTGCCGTGGGCTACCGCAACTAGTCGCGGGTGCCCGGAGCCGACTCATGTGTCTCCGGCGTTCGCCGAGGGCGCCATCGCGCGATGCGATGGCGCCCTCTTTGCCTTTTGGCACACTTGCCGCGCGGTGAGCGGCACGACGAAAGTCACAACTGAAGGCCGCCGACCGACCGTTTGGCTGGGAGCGGACACGCTCACGTGGCCCGAGGGCGGCGGCAACTTCTGGCCGTACGCCAACTGGGCGCTCGGCCTCGCTTCGAACGGCTGCCGCGTGGTCTGGCTCGAGCGGGTCGAGCAGGACATCGGCGAGACGGAGCTGGCCGAGGCTGAGAGCCGCGATCGAGGAGAAGCTGGCTCGTTACGGGCTCGCCGGTTGCCTCGCCCTGTACCGGGAGGGCGAGTCGCTCGAGGGAACGGTTGGCCTCGACCAGGCCGGGCAGGCCGACCTGCTCCTGAACATCGCCTACGACGCCCACGCCGAGGTGCTGGACCGCTTTCCCCGCAAGGCGATGCTCGATATCGACCCGGGCCTCACCCAGGTGTGGGCGATCGAGGGCACGTGCCCGATTCCCGCGCACGACGTGTATTTCACAATCGGTGAGACCGTCGGCAGGCCCTTGCCGGACTGTGGCCTCACCTGGGAATACACCCCGCCCTGTGTGGCGCTGGACTGGTGGCCGGTGACACCGCTGCCGAGGAACGCTCCATTCACCACTGTCACGAACTGGGGCAATCCCGAGTGGTTCGTGGACGCGGGCACGGTTCACAACAACAACAAGCGCTCCGGCTTTCAGCCCTATATCGAGCTGCCGGGGCGTGTGGCGGCTCCACTCGAGCTGGCGCTCTGCATGGAAGCCGACGAGGACCTGCGCCTTGCTGCGTCCGAGCAGGACGAGGTGCGGGCGCTCGAGCGGCTCGGCTGGCGTGTGCGGCACTCCTACGAGGTCTCCTCGACGCCCTGGGACTATCAGCGCTACATCCAGGCTTCGCGCGGTGAGTTCGGCGCCGCGAAGGCGGCGTACCGGTTGCTCGCCAATGCCTGGGTGAGTGATCGCACCATCTGCTACCTGGCGAGCGGCAGGCCGGCCGTGGTCGAGCACACCGGGCCCAGCGCGTTCCTGCCGGACCGCGCCGGGCTCTTCCGGTTCCGCGACGCCGACGAGGCGGTGGAGTGTCTCGATGCGGTGGCGGCCGACTGGGCAACGCAGTCCCGCCTGGCGCGGGCGCTCGCCGAGGAGCACTTCGACGCGCGCGTCGTCACCGCCCGGGTGCTGGAGCGGGCGCTGGGGCACTCCGCCGCCCTCACCTGACTCCACGGTCAGTCGTCCGCGACTCAAGCGGCCAATTGAGGCAGCCGATACCCCTCTGGAACCGGTTCCCTGCTGGAGGTTGCGCCCTGTCCCCCAAGCCAAGCCGTTATGTCGTCGCGCTCGAGCTCTTCGCGCTCGCAGCGGCGGTCGCGGTCGCCTCGGTGGCCGAGACACACTGGGACCTGCCGCTGTTCGTGGCGCTGCTGGTGTTCTCGGTCGTCAGCGACGTCACGGCCTCCAACACCTCCTCCAGCGTAAAGATCTCGGGCAGCTTCCTCTCGCTGGTGCTCGCGATGGTCTTCCTGGGCGGCCCGCCCGCCGCTGTGATCGGGGTCGTCACGATGATCGTCGGCTGGATCCGCTGGCGCGACGAGTGGCACTTCCTGCTGAACAACCTCGTCGCCTATGCCTGGTTCCCGCTGCTCGGTGGCCTCGCATTCGACGGGGCCCAAAACGCGCTGGGCGGCGGCCGGCGACGGCGTGGTTCTACCTGCTCGTCTTCTGCACCTTCATGTTCGCGCTGGCGGTGAACTTCCTGATCATCGCGGTGCACAAGGTGCTGGGTCGAGCAGGACACCTCGGTCCTGGAGATGACGCGCAAGCTCGTGATCCCGGTGCTGCCATCCGAGCTCGCCGCGGCGCTGCTGGCGGTCGGCATCGCCTACCTCTACGAGCAGGTCGGCCTCGCCGCGATCGCGCTGTTCGGCATCGTCCTGTTCACGTTCCAGTACCTGCTCGGGCAGCTGCTCCTCTCCGAAGAGCGGGCCGAGGAGCTCGAGCGCAGCGGCGAGCAGCTCCGCAGCCGCACCGAGCAGCTCGCCACCCTGCAGGTCGGGCGTCCTGAGCGCGATCATGCACACGCTGGACCTGCGAGACAAGATGACCGCGCGCCATTGCGCGGCCGTCGCTCGCTACGCGCGTGAGATCGCACTCGCGGCGGGTTTCTCGGAGGAGGAGCAGGAGCTCGTCCACACCGCCGGCCTGATGCACGACATCGGCAAGTTCATCTTCCCCGACCGCATCCTCAAGACCGACACGAAGCTCACCGAGGACGACTGGCAGATCATCAAGATGCACCCCTACCAGGGCGCCAAGGTCGTCCGTCAGATGGAGGGCTACGGGCCCGTCGGCGACATCATCCTCGCCCACCACGAGCGCATCGACGGCAAGGGCTACCCGCGCGGCGCTGAAGGGCGACGAGATCCCCGCGCTCTCCCGCATCATCTCCGTCGCCGACACCTACGACGTGATGACCGCGCGCGACTCCTACCGCAAGCCGGTGTCCTCGTTCGAGGCGATCCAGGAGCTGCGGCGAGTGTCCGGCGCGCAGCTCGACGGCCACTTCGTCGAGATCTTCATCCAGGTGCTGGCCGGCAAGGACGTGAAGTTCAGGCACGGCGAGGACGCCGACTTCGACCGCGAGCTCGGGATCGAGAAGCGCGTGCAAGGACTACTCGATGCCGCAGGTCACCGGCGAGCCGTCGGTCGAGGCGACGGAGATCGCCGAGGCGACCGAAGTCGCCGAGACGAAGCCCTAACCGCGGCTCTTAGTCCCCCGTTTCTCAGTCGCCTGCGTCGCGCAGCTCCGCCGCGGCCCGTTCGGGGGCCACGATGTTGACGTTGACACCGGTCCCCAGCTCGAAGCCCGCGAGCTGCGTGAGGCGCGGGACCACGTCGATGTGCCAGTGGAAGTTCTCCGCGCCACGTGGCGCCGTGCGCACCCAGAGGTTCAGCGGCGGCGGCGCGCCGAGATGGCGCCGGAGCCGGCCGAGCCCGTCGTGCAGGAGGGCAGCGCCCGATTCGCCGGCGTCCGCGAAGCTGGGCTCGTGCTTGCGGGGCACGAGCTGCAGCTCGTAGGGCATGCGCGACGGCGTAGGGGGCCAGCAGCACGGCCTCGTCGTCGAGCGCGATCACCCGCTCGCGCCGGCGAACCTCCTCCTGCAGCAGGTCGCAGAGCAGGCAGCCGCCCATCGTGCGGGTGTTGTGGGCCGTGAAGCGCTCGCGCTCGCGCGCGACCACTGTGGGCACGAACCCGAGCCCGTAGGCCTGGGCGTGCGTGTGCTCCAGCGAGGCGCCGGCGGCCTGCCCTTCGTTCACCATGATGTGCACGTACGCGGAGTCACCGAGCGCCCGCGAGCGCTCCCGCCAGCCCTGCATCGCGAGCGCGGTCTGCTCGGCGGTCAGGTCGCTCATCGAGCTGAGGTGCTCCGGCGTGTGCACGATCACCTCGTGGATGCCGGTCGCGGGACTCGAGGACAGGAGCTGCGGATCACCGCGGCCCTCGGCGAGCGGGTCGGCCGGCTCTCCGACCCGTCCTCGCGTCGGGGACGCTATCAGCAGCGGGAACTTGTTCGGGACCGCGCGGACCAGCCAGCCCGGCGTGTCCGGCGGCCCGCCGCCGGGCCGGAGCGCCCAGGTCTCGGGCGGCGTCCAGTCCTCGCGACCCTCGCACAGCGGGCACTGCTCGCGCGCCTGAGCGTGAACCTCGGACGGCTGGAAGCTGAGCGGCCGCTCCGAGCGCTGGGGCGCCAGCACGACGCGCAGCCCCGTGAGCGGGTCGATTCGAAGCTCGGGACCGGACTGCACCAGCGACTGGAATCAGCGAGGAGGAGTCGTGCCAGAGTCGGAGCCGCGCGCCCGCACTCCCTCGAGGAACGGCGCGAACAGGTCGATCGGCACCGGGAAGATCGTGGTCGAGTTCCGCTCCGAGGCGACTTCGGTCAACGTCTGGAGAAAGCGGAGCTGGATCGCGGTCGGCTCCTTGCCGATCGTCGCGGCCGCCTGCGCGAGCTTGTCGGCAGCCTGGAACTCGCCCTCGGCGGCGATGATCTTCGCGCGCCGTTCGCGCTCGGCCTCGGCCTGGCGGGCCATCGCCCGCTGCATCGTCTGCGGTATCTCGACGTCCTTGATCTCGACCGTCGTGACCTTGATGCCCCACGGCTCGGTCTGCTCGTCGATGATCTTCTGGAGCTCGTCGTTCAGCCGGTCCCGCTCCGAGAGCAGCGTGTCCAGCTCGGCCCGGCCGAGCACCGCCCGGAGAGTTGTCTGGGCGATCTGCGAAGTCGCCACGAGGAAGTTCTCGACCTGCACGATCGCGTCGTTTGGGTTCACGACGCGGAAGTAGCAGACCGCGTTCACCGAGGCCGGCACGTTGTCGCGCGTGATCACCTCCTGCGGCGGGATGTTGAGCGTCACCGTGCGCAGATCGACGCGCACCATCTTGTCGATGATCGGGATCAGGAAGATCAGGCCCGGCCCCTTCTGGCCGATCAGCCGGCCGAGGCGGAAGACCACGCCGCGCTCGTACTCGCGGAGCACGCGAATCGAGCTCGCGAGGGCGATGACCGCGAAGAAGACGACGACACCGATGATCGTCAGCACGACCGCCATCGGCGCCTACTCTACTCGGTGGGGATCGAATTCCGGGGTGGGGATTCTCGGACGCTCGGGGCGACCGTCAGCGTCAGCCCGTCGATTGCCTCGACGTCGACCTCCTCGCCCACCTCGAGAGGGTGGTCGTCGGCCGTGTGGGCCCGCCAGAGCGCCCCTCTGCACGAACACGTGGCCGATCGGATCGAGCCGGGATCGCACCACGCCGTGGGCGCCGATCATCTCCTCCGCGCCGGTGTGCACGGCGCGGTGGCGGGCCTGCACGGCCTTGCTGATCACCCAGGCGAAGAAGCTGCCGAGCAGCGCGGCCGTGAAGATCACGATCGGCACCGAGATCTCGTAAGCGTCGCTGTCCGTGTCGAACAGCAGGAGGCCGCCGAATATCAGCGCGATCACGCCGCCGGCCGCCAGCGCACCGTGGCTGACGATGAACGCCTCGGCCACGAATAATCCGAATGCGAGCAGGATCAGCAGCAGGCCGGCGACGTTGATCGGCAGCTGCGCCAGGCCGAAGAGGGCGATGATCAGCGAGACGCCGCCGATTGCGCCCGGCAGGATCGCGCCCGGGTGGAAGAGCTCGAAGCCGAGCCCGATCAAGCCCAGCGTGAAGAGCAGGAACACGGTGTTCGGGTTGACCAGCAGCTCCAGCAGCTGGAACTTGAACGGCACGTCGCGCGACTCGATCTGCGCCCCGGCCGTATGGAGGGTCTGCGCCTTGGGTCCCTTGACGCGAAAGCCGTCCAGCTCGCGCACGAGCGTCGGCACGTCGGGAGCGATCAAGTCGATCAGGTTGCGGCGCTTCGCGACCGTGGCGGAGACGTTGGTGGCCTTCCGGACCATCTCCTCGGCGAGGTCGGCGTTGCGGCCGTGGCCCTCCGCGAGCGCGCGCACGTACGCGGCGGCGTCGTTGCGCACCTTGCGGCCCAGCACCTCGTCCTGCTCTCCGCCGCCGAGCGAGATCGGCGTGGCGGAGCCGATGTTCGTCTGGGGCGCCATCGCGGCGACGTCCGCCGCCTCGGTGATGTAGAGCCCTGCGGACGCGGCTCGCGCGCCGTTCGGATAGACGTAGACGACCACCGGCATCGGCGCCCCGATGATCCGCTTGATGATCTTGCGCATCGAGTCGTCGAGCCCGCCCGGCGTGTCGAGGCGGAAGATCACCATGTAGACGTCGTCGCGCTCGGCGTCGTCGAGCGCCTCCTCCACCCACTCCGCGGTGGCTGGATTGATGGTGAGGTCCAGCTCCACGGAGCGGATCACCGGCGCCGCCGTCTGCGACTGCCCGGGAGTGGCGACGACAAGCGCCACCCCGATCAGCAGCACGACAATCGCTACGGCGCGAACGCGCATCTCGACGGAATTATCCCCGCCGTCAGCCGATTCCAGCGAAGCTCAGCGCCCCGTCTCGCTCCAGGTAGAAGCGAACCGCCACGATCCGTCCGTCTTTCACGGTCCAGACGGAGCTGGGGCTGTGCTCCACCGCGACCCCGTCTCTCTCGGTGCGCGCGGCCACCCGGACGTGTACCACCACGTTGTCACCCGCTTCGATGAACTCCTCCGCCCTCATCCAATAGCTGTGCCATGGCAAGAGCCAGTCTCGCCAGCCCTCGACCAGGCCCTCGAGCCCCTTGTAGGCGAGCCCCGGGCCGCCGCTTTGGGGCGGCGCGAACAACACTTCGAGGTCCGGTGCGACACGTCCTTTGGGTACACCCGCGAACATCCGCCCCGGATCGGGGCCGTTGATCACCTCGGCCAAATCGATCTCCTCCGGCAGGATCGACTTGACCAGCTCGACGTTCTCGGACATCGGCCTAAGGTAGCCGCACCGGATTCCTCAGCGGGCGTAGCGCGAGATGTCCCGCGCGAGCGCCTCCTCGGAGGCGTAGCCCCCCTGCTTCAGATACTCGACCTGGCCGGTGCGGTCGTAGAAGACCGTTGTCGGGAAGGCGCGGTCACCGTTGAAGACTCTTGGCGATCTTGCTGTCCGGGTCGTAGAAGCTCGGATAGGGGACCGGGAACTTGTCGAGGAACCGGCGTGCCCCGTCCCGCGAGTCCTCGGCGTCGACCGCCAGGAAGGCGACCTGCTTGCCGCGCTTGGCGACCTGCTTCTGGAAGAACGGAAACTCGAAGCGGCAGGGCCCGCACCAGGACGCCCACTTGTTGACGACCACCGGATGCCCTCTGAGAGCGGAAATCTGACGCTCGTAGGCGTCCGGACCGCCGTCGAGCACCTCCGCCGGCTGACGGTAGAGGCCGGCGAGCGCGGCCGGGGCGCCGGCGAGCGCGGCCTTGAAGTCGGCCTGGGTCGCCGCGCTTTTCGGCTCCTCCGAGCCGCAGGCGGAAAGGCCTGCAACTATGGTTGCAAGCCCCAGCGCGGCCAGGGCCGTGCGGAGTCTCATTCCCGCAAGCTACCCGTACGCCCCATGTGCGGCGCCGGATCGGGGCCCGTCAACTCGGCGCGCACTTCCCGATGGACCGATGCTTTAATGTTCCTGTACGCGCTCGGGAGGTCGCAGGTCTTGCGAGTCGCGTAGCTGCCGCTGGTCCATGGATGTGTCACCTGGGCCGCGGGCAAAGGGAGGAGCGTTGCTGCCGCCGTCGGCGTGCGACGCCCTGACTTACGAAGCAGCCTCACATGGCCAACATCACCCCGGTGGCCGAGAGGGCCACAAAGATCCCATCGCCGGAAGATCTCGAGCGTGTCGAGCAATTCACGCGCGAGCCTTTCCGGGACTTCGAGCTCACGCCCGGCACCGCCCGGTGGCGTGCGTTCGACGCTGCCCTCGCGGAGATCGCAGCCGGCCGGGAGGTACCGAGCATCGAGTGGCGCCAGCATTACTCGCTCATGCTGGGCCTCGAGCGGCTGCTCTCCGACGACGAGCCCAAGCTCGTGGACGGGACCGTGCTGTCCGCCCACCAGGTGGACGCGCTGTCCGGCACGCTCACCGCGCTGATCGCGGAGGCCGAGCGTGCCAACGGGAACGGCGCCGTCCTGCCCGTCGTCGACGAGTTCGAGGAGGAAGAGGAGCCCGACGACGAGCTCGAGGACGAGGATGACTGGGTGCCGGAGGAAGAGGCGAACGGCACCGAAGAGCTCGAGGACGAGCAACTTCCCGAGCAACCCGAGGACCCCGGCGCGGCACGACGCTTCTGGTTCGAGCACGCGACGGGCGCCGGGAAGACCGTCGCTGCCCTCGGCTTCGTCGAGGCGTCGCGCACCGGCGGCACGCTGATCCTGACCCACCGCCGCAACCTCGTCGATCAGTTCCTCGGCGAGCTCCAGGACCGTG
>CAVWYB010000012.1:0-6255 GCA_963759145.1 uncultured Solirubrobacterales bacterium | reverse complement strand
GGTCAGTTGGCCACCGGGGCAAGCGATTCCATGACCCGCATGAGCTCGTCGCGGCTGAGGTCGCCGCCGACCGTGACCACGAGCTCGTCCGTGAGCGCCCACGCATGCGGGATCCCGCGCGGCACGATCAGCAGCTCGGCGTCGGCGCCGTCGAGCGCCCCGCCGCGGATAGCGACGATCTCGGGCTCGTCGCGGAATCCTTCACCGGTGGCGAGCGGATCGCCCCAGCGCTTCTCGAGCGGCAGCGCCGGGCCGCCGTCCACGGGCACGCTCGCGAGCCGGGTGGTGACGAGGAGCTGGTCGAGGCCGCGGCGGTAGGAGAGCGAGACGACCATACGCGACTCCGGATTCCCCGCCTCGGCGCCGGTCGGCGCCGCTCTCCGGGCGACGGCGACCTCGGCCAGCTCGTAGCCCTCGGGGACGAACGCCGGCACGAGTGGCGCGTACCCGGCGGCCGCTTCGACCTCGCCGAGCTCCACGCGGCGAAAGCCGTCGTCGCTTCGCAGCACCTCGGCGCCTGCGGGGAACTCGAGCGCGAAGGCATCCGGTCCGAGCTCGACGTCGACGGCGATGTCCTCGATCCGGATCTCGCTCAGGAACGCACCGTCCTTCCGCTCCACCACCCGCACCGGGATGCCGGTGCCGCGGTCGACCGTGATCTCGAAGCGGTTCCCGGAGAACTCGGGGACGATCGCATTCGGAGCCACGTCGATGTCGAGGCGCCAGGCCGGCCGCCCTTCGTAGCTCGTCTCCCGCACACGTGGGTCGTCGGCCGCCAGGAGTGCCCGCACGACTGCGCCGAAGTCCCGCGGCAGGAGCCAGGTCGGCGGGCCGCCGTCAGGTGGGCCGGGAGCGATACCGCGCCGCTCGGCCGCAAAGAGCGTGTCGCCGCCGACGCTGGCGCTCGGGTTGAGCGAGCGCTGCACTCCCGTGGCGGCGTCGTAGGCGATGTTCTCGACGAGCGTGATGCCGGTCAGCCGGAAGTCCCCGTTCGCGGCGACGACGAACCGCCAGCGATTCTCGTCGCCTTTCCCGGGACCGTCGCTCACCACGATCCCGCTGAGCGTCTCGGCCTGCGCCAACGCGGCGCGTACCTCCGCCTTGATCGCGGCAGCGGTAGCGATGGACGGCTGGACGACGTCGGGAAGTCGCTCGTCGCGCGGAAGGCCGACCAGGAGCACGACGACGGCGACGACCGCGGCGACGACCGCGACACGCAGTGCGAAGCGGAGCCTGCCGCGATGAGCGTGCTGCCGCCGCGCGCGGGCTCCGCTGCCCGCCGCTCCTGTGCCAGCCGATGCCGAAGCTCCGGGAGGAAGTCCGGCCGGTGCTCCGGCGTGCCGAGCTCCGCCAGCCATCCGCCGAGCTCTTCGTCACGCCACTCCTGTAGGTGCTTGCTCATCGCTCCGGCTCTCCTTCGTGCTCGCTCAAGGCGTCGCGTAGCCGGGCTCGGGCCCGGTGGAGCCGCGAGGCGACCGTTCCCGGTGGCACTCCGAGCACCTCGCCGGCGGCCCGGTAGTCGAGCCCCTGGGCGTCGACGAGGATGACCGCCGCCCGGTCCGCGGGCGCAAGCCCGGCCAGCGCCCGCGCGAGGTCGCGCCGCCACGCCACCGTCTCATCGAGCCCGGGCTGCGTATCGGCCGGCTCGGCGAGGCTCCTCGAGCGGTAGGGCGGCGCTCCGACGTGACCGCCGCAGCTCGTCGAGGCACGCGTTGTAGGCGATCCGGTAGAGCCACGTGCCGAGCGCCGCCCTGCGCCGGAAGCGTGGCAGGCTCCGGAAGGCTCGCACGTACGCCTCCTGGAGCACGTCGTCCATCCGGTCCCGGTCGCCCAGCAGCCGGTAGGCCAGCGCCCGCAGGCCGGGGTCGTAGTGCCGGACCACGGCGGCGAACGCCTCGTGGTCGCCGCGCCGCGCCCGCTCGACTACCTCGGGCGCGATCTCGGCGATCCGCCCGGTCAGCGACATCGTGCTCATCGTCGTCTTGGACTCCGGCCGCGCGTCGATTGTTCGCGGCCGCTCAAGGCCCGAGCCAAACGACGAGGAGCGGGGTCAAGTCTTGCATAGCAACATAAGCCCGCCGTCGGGTGCCACGGCTTATGTGCTAATGCAAGACTTGACCCGGCTCGGCTGGGCTTCTCAGGTGGCGGTACGCGCCTGCGCCCGACGGGCCCGGTAGGCGCGCGCTTTCTCGCGGCTGCCGCAGACGGCCATCGTGCACCAGGTGCCCGAGCGGTTCTTGGATCCGTCGTAGAAGGCCCAGCGGCATGTCCCGCTTCGGCAGGCCTTGAGCCGCGGCCAGGTGCCCTCCAGCATCGATGCGTAGACGACGCCGAGGAGCCGCGCCAGCGCGCCCGCGACGTCAGCGGCTGCCGGCTCCAGTTCGGCGACACCGGCCGCCGAGAAGCGGAGCTCGAGCGGCGCCGTCGCCGCCGTCCGGTTCAGCGCGTCGACCGCCGCCGGGTCGAGGGGATCGCCGTTGTTCGCGAGCAGCAGTGCGCGGAGGGCCTCCCGCAGCTCGACCGCCCGGCGCCGCTCGTCCTCGCCGACCTCGGCGCCCGCCTCGAGCAGCCCGCGCTCGAGCAGCCAGTCCCGCAGCCCCCACGTGCGTGCCAGCTCGTCGTGCCCGGTCTCGACGTCCAGCGTGTTCACGAGCTCCTGCACGAGTCGCAGCCGGCCGGGAGCCTGTCCTACGTCTGCCACTGGTTACCAGCATAGCGTCCGCACCGGTCATCCACGTCCTGTAAATCTCTTTCACCGGTGAGTCGACACTGGTAATCTGTTACACCGGTGACGACCAGGAGGTGAAGCCGTGGAGGAGCTCGAGCCCGGACTGTGGCGGTGGGCGGCGCCGCACCCCGAGTGGAAGCGCTCGCACCCGTGGACGAAGGAGGTCGCGAGCTTTGCGCTCGAGCTCGACTCCGGGGTGGCGCTCGTCGATCCGCTGGCGCCCGACGGCCCGCCCGCGGAGGGGTTCTGGGCCGAGCTCGACCGCCTCGTCGAGCGCGGCGGCGGCGAGGTGCTCGTCTTCGTCACGATTCCGTACCACGTGCGCAGCGCCGAGGCCCTGCACGCACGCTACGGCGCCAGGATCCTGGGCCACGCGGCTGTCGCGCGGCGTCTCACCGGACGGCACGCCGCTCGAGGCCATCGAGCCGGGCAACGGGCTTCCGGCCGGCGTGCGGGCGTTCGCGATCGGAAGCCCGCGCCGGCAGGAGCTGCCGCTCTACTTCCCCTCGCACGACGCGCTCGCGTTCGGCGACGCGGTCGTAGGCGTCGACGCCTCGCTTCGAGTCTGGCAGGACGTCACAAGCGAGCAGCAGCTCGCCTGGTACCGCAAGCGCCTCGTCCCGACGCTGGAGCCGCTGCTCGCCCTCGAGGCCGAGCGCGTGCTCGTCACGCACGGCCCGCCGGTGCTGCGCGGCGGCGCGCGCGAGCTGGCGCGGGCGCTCGAGGCCGGCCCCTGGAACTACCGCCGCGGAGGCGCAGTGAGCCTGCTGACGACCGTACCGGTGGAGCTGCTCGGCCGTGGGATCGCTCCCGGCGTAAGAGAGCGCGTCCTTCGCAGTCCGCTCGATGTCGCCGAGCCGTGGGCGGCGGGAGGCCGCCGTCCGCTGGCGCCTCGAGGCGCGCCGTTCCCGCGCGATCGGCTATGCCCGCGCGTCGCTGCCGCTCCTCCTGACCGGCCCCGGAGGCCGGCCACTCGACTGCGGCAGGTGAGCCTGAGTTTTCCTGCCGTGGCGAGAGGGAACTCCACGGTACGCACACGACGAAAGGGGTGTAGCGTGCCACGCGCGATCTGGTCGGGCTCGATCTCGTTCGGGCTCGTCAACGTTCCCGTCAAGCATGTACAGCGCGATCCAGGAGCAGGACGTGCGCTTCCATCTCCTGCATCGAAGGACGACAGCCGGATCGGCTACGAGAAGATCTGCAAGGCCGAGGGCAAGCCCGTGCCGGACGACGAGATCGTGAAGGCATACGAGTTCGCCGAGGGCGAGTACGTCTACCTGACCGACGAGGACTTCGAGGCGGCCGAGGGCGAGAAGGCACAGGACCATCGACATCTCCGACTTCGTGCCCTACGAGGAGATCGACCCGATCTACTTCGAGCGCACCTACTACCTGGGGCCGCAGGAGGGCGCCGAGAAGGTGTACGCCCTGCTCGTCCGGGCGATGGAGGACTCCTCGCTGGCGGCGATCGCCACCTACGTCATGCGCGGCCAGCAGCAGCTCGGCTGCCTGCGCATCCGCGAGGGTGTCGTGACGCTCTCGAAGATGTACTTCGCCGACGAGATCCGCTACGCCGCGCCGCACACCGTGCACTGCGGGCCGGAGGGATCTACATGACCGCGCTCGGCGCACCCGACGGCAACGGCCCGGGCGGCACGTTCGTCCTCGACGCCCAAACGTTCGACGTGCGCGGTCGATGGGAGCTCGATCGCGGACCGCAGGAGCTCGCCTACGACATGTGGTGGCACCTGGGCCTCGACACGATGGTGACGAGTACGTGGGGCACACCAAACATGGTGAAGGACGGAGTCAATCCCGAGCTCCTGCTCGCCGGGAAATACGGAAGCCGCATTCACGTCTGGGATCTGCGCCGGCGGCGGCATCTGCAGGAGCTCGATCTCGGCGCGGAGCAGCAGATGGTGCTCGAGCTGCGACCGGCTCACGATCCGAGGCGCGACTACGGGTTTGCCAGCGTCGTTCTGTCACTGAAGGATCTGTCCTCCTCTGTGTGGTTGTGGTACCGCGACACAACGGGAAAGCGATCCAACGGATCGGACGGTCTCTGGGCGGTCAAGAAAGTGATCGAGATTCCTGCGGAACCCGCAGACCCGGAGAAGCTGCCACCGATCCTCCAGGGGTTCAAGGCGGTCGCGCCGCTCGTGACCGACATCGATCTCTCGGTTGACGATCGATATCTCTACGTCTCGTGCTGGGGCACCGGCGAGTTCCTTCAGTACGCACGTCACGGATCCGTTCAATCCGAAGAAGGTGAGCTCGATCCGTCTCGGCGGGATCGCTGGCCGCGCGGCACATCCGAGCAATCCCCGACAGCCGCTCACCGGTGGACCTCAGATGATCGAAATCAGCCGCGACGGCAAGCGTGTGTACGTCACCAACAGCCTCTACACGCCGTGGGACCGCCAGTTCTATCCAGACGGCATCGGGGGATGGCTCGCAAAAATCACGGTCGATCCGCGCGGTGGTATGACGCTCGATCGCGACTTCTTCCTCAACTGCGGCGACATGCGACCGCATCAGGTTCGACTCGAAGGCGGCGACGCCTCCTCTGATTCCTACTGCTACGCCTGATTGCCAAAGGAGGTCGTCATGGATTGGCAGGCGATGGTGTTTCTCGGCGCGTATCACGGCATCAACCCGGGCATGGGTTGGCTGTTTGCGGTCGCGTTGGGATTGCAGCAAGGCAGCGCGCGCGGTGTGTGGCGCGCGCTGCCACCCCTCGTGGCCGGTCATGCGCTGTCGGTCGGTGTCGTTCTCGTGACCGTCGGACTGGCGAAGATTGTCGTGCCGCTAGACGCGCTCAATCTTCTTGTCGCGGCGCTGTTGATCTCCATGGGACTGTACCGGCTGCGGCGGCATGGCCACCCGCGGTTCGGGGGCATGCAGGTCGGCTTCCGTGACTTGACGGTCTGGTCGTTTCTCATGGCCTCGGCACACGGCGCCGGACTCATGGTGCTGCCATTCGTGATGCAGCCGCCTGCGCCGATTTCGGCGGCGCCGCACCTGGTGGCAGGCCATACACACGCCCATCACATCGCGTCCGCGACCGCCAGCGTCGCCGCAGTGGACGCGATCGCGGTCGCTGTCCACACCACGGCGTACTTCATCGTCATGGCCCTTGCCGCGTGGGTCGTCTATCGCAAGCTGGGCCTCGGCCTGCTTCGCACCGCCTGGTTCAACCTGGACTGGGCGTGGGCTGCCGCGTTGGTGGCAACCGGCGTCGTCGTGCTGCTGCACTAGTCGGGCGCGTCACTTACTCAGAACAGGAGGATCCAATGCGCCAATCAGAAATCCAATTCATTCGGAGCCAGGGCTTCAACCGGTACATCCCGACCATCGCCTGTATGTCGCGTTGATGTTCCAGCCGAGAACGGTCGCCTGCATGGTGGCGCTGGGGCTCGTCCTTCAAAGCGAGTGGCTCTTCCTGGCTCTGTCCGCGGCGTTGTGGTTGGGCACCGTCTTTCCGACCCACAATCTCTTCGACGCCGCCTACAACCTCCTCATCGTGT
>CAVWYB010000011.1:0-61889 GCA_963759145.1 uncultured Solirubrobacterales bacterium | reverse complement strand
GAGCCGCCTCCTCGCTAACCGAGACGGAGAGGCGGGTCGCTTGATGTGACCCGCCTTCCCGTCCGGCAGGCTGACGATGCTTTCCATTGCAAACCTGCCGGAGGAGGGAACGATGGGACAGCAACGTTGGTCCGCGCTTGCGCCGCTTACTGGAGTCGCCTTCGTAGTGTTGACCGTGGTCGCCTTCTTGGTCGGCGGAGAGACGCCGGACGTCAATGACTCTCCGCAGAAGGTCCTGTCGTTCTACAACGACAACGACTCGCAGCAGATGTGGGCCGCCTTCTTCCTGTCCATTGGAACCGTGTTTCTCTTCTTCTTCCTCGGGGTCCTACGCGCGGTGCTGCGGGCGGGCGAGGGCGCGGTCGCGCGCCTGTCGGCCGTCGCCTTCGGCGGTGGGCTCGTGCTCGGAACCGGGATCCTCGCTTTTGCCGGGTTCACGTTTGCGCTGGCTGACACCGCGGATCACCTCACACCCGATGCGGCCCAGGCTCTGCACGTGCTCAACTCCGACTTCTTCTTCCCGCTCGCGGCCGGGCTTGGGACGCTGATGATTGCGACCGGCCTCTCGGCGCTCCGCTCTCGGGTGCTGCCATCTTGGATCGCGTGGATCGCGCTCGTGCTGGGTATCGCAGCGATCACGCCGGCGGGATTCTTCGCGTTTCTGGCCTTCGGGCTCTGGACGCTTGTCGTAAGCGTGTGGCTGTGGCGGGCCGCCTCGGTCGCTCCCGCTGCCCCATAAACCTTCGGCCACGCCCTTTTCTGGGCGTGCACGGCAAGGTAGGCTCCCGGTCGATGAGGGAAGGCCTCGCGACGATCGACGAGCTGCTCGAGCGCGCATGCGCGGACGGTGTGGTCCCGGGCGTGGTCGCGATGGTCGCTGACCGTGACGGCCTGCTGTACGAAGGCGCGGCCGGGAAATTACGGATCGGCGAGAGCGCGCCGGCGCGGACCGACACGATGTTCCGGATTGCGTCGATGACGAAGGCGCTCACCAGCGTCGCGGCGTTGCAGCTGGTCGAGCAGGGCCGGCTCGCGCTCGACCAGACGGTCGCATCGGTGATTCCCGCCTTCGGCGAGCTGCAGCTGCTCGAGGGTTTCGACGGCGACGAGCCGCGCCTGCGCGACCTGTCGCGCCAGCCGACCATCCAGCACCTGCTCACCCACACGTCGGGGTTGTCGTACTGGTTCTCGAACGTGGACCTGAAGACCTGGCACGACGTCACGGGCGCACCGACACCGCTCACCGGCCTGCGGAAATGCCTCGACATTCCGCTTCGTGGCCGAACCCGGCGAGCGTTGGGAGTACGGCGTCAACACCGCCTGGCTGGGGCTGGTGGTCGAAGCCGTCACCGATCAGACGCTCGACGATTACCTCGCCCAAAATGTCTTCGGGCCGCTGGGCATGACCGATACGACCTTCAGGCCCACGGAGGCCCAGCGCAAGCGGCTGATGGAGATCCACGACCGCACGGCGGACGGCGGACTCGAATTCAGCGGCCTGGAGATCTTCGAAGACCCCGAGCTCGCATTCGGCGGCGAGGGCGGATACGGGACCGCCGGCGACTACATACGGTTCCTGCGCGCCCTGCTGCGGGGTGGAGAGCTCGACGGTGCTCAGATTCTCGAGCCGGAGACGGCGGCCCTGATGTTCACCGACCATCTCGAGGGTGCGCCCTTGCCGGAGATCATGCGCTCCGCAATCCCGGAGCTCACGAACGACGTCCCGTCGCTGCCCTTCCGGCAGGGCTGGGGCCTCGGCCTGCACCTGCTGCTCGAAGACGTCCCCGACATGCGGAAGGCGGGCTCGGGCGACTGGGCAGGTTTGTTCAACACCTACTACTGGATCGATCCCGCGACCGGCATCACGGCGGCGATCTTCACGCAGCTGCTGCCCTTCTTCGACGAACGCATGGTTGGGACGCTGCTGCAGTTCGAGCAGGACATCTACGCCCAGCTCGGCGCGCGCGACCGCCGCCTAGTCACCTTTCACATCGCGGGCGCGGTGAGTCCAGCTGCGCGGGTCACCGCGGGCTGCACACGATGAACAGGCACTGCAGCGGATTCCCGTTGCCCCACGCGCTATTCCCGCCTCCGTCCACGACTCCCTCGATCACCGTGATGCCGAGATCGTGGTTCCTGTTCGCGCTGTTCCGCGCCACGACGGAGGGCGCCTCCTCGGCCATGTCGATGCCGTCGTCACCGTTGCGGTTCGCGGAGTTGTCCTGGACGAGGTTCTCGAGCAGGTTCCAGACCACGATCCCGTCGCCCAGATTGCGATGCGTCGAGTTGTGCTGAATCCGGTTTTGGTACCCGTCGGTCGAGATCCCGGCGCCGCCGTTTCGCACCACCGAATTACTCTCGATCAGGTTTTCCTCGTTGCTCGGCGCGCGGCCGGTGAGGACCATCCCGCTCTCGCGGTTGTCGGCCACGGTGTTGCGGACGATCTGGTTGAGACGAGGGAACAGCAGGTACATGCCGCTGGCGGCATTGCGCACGAGCTGATTGCGCACGAGCTGATTGCCGCCCGAGCCGATCAAATACATACCGTGGCGTCCATTGCCGCTCGCGCGATTGGCCGCGAAGAGGTTGTGCTGGGGCGATGGCGTCTGGACGGCTCCCCACTGCCACTGCCCCATCGCGATCCCGTCCTGCCCGTTCCCTGAAGCGACGTTCCGAGTAATTCGACTCGAGCTGAGCTGGTGGCGGTTGTTCCAAGAGGAGACCCTGATGCCGTCATAGCGGTTCGCGGTGGCCGCGTTCGCGTCGATGTCGCTGTCGTGGGCATTGAGCGCGATGCCCAGCGAATTCCCCGTGGCGACGTTGCCCTGCACCCGACCCGACAGGCTGTAGACGCTGATACCGGCCCATTCGTTCTCTTTCGCCACGTTGTCCTTGATCTGGCCGTCATACATCTCGGTCTCGATACCGAGGTCGTTCTGTGTCACACGGTTCTTCCTGATCGTGCTGCCGCTGGCGATCGCCGGCCAGATGCCCTGGACCCAAATTCCTCTGCGCTGGGAATGGACCCAGTTCCCCTCGATCCGGTCGCTGCCCGAGCCCTCCAGGTTGATTCCGTTACGGAAGTTGTTCCGGACCTCGAGGCGGCGGATCACGTGGCCGCCGAGATATCCGTTCGTCTGCTGAGGCCAGCCTGTGCCTCCGTCCCGGATCTCACCCGGGTTGCCCTGGGTCAGGATGTGAATCCCGTCCTCGAACTCCTGGATCGTGCCGTCCTCGACCCTGATGCCCAGGTGGTTGGTACTGGTGACCCCTACACCCCACTGGTCACCATCTCCGTCGATCGTGTGACCCTCGAGATCGAGCGTCACATGATCCGCGTCGATCACGACGCCGTGATTCGGACAATCGATCAGGTCGCTGTCGAGCGTCGTGTCGTGGGTGATCACGTCACCACACTGGACGTGATCGGCGAGCGCCTGACCGGCGCCCAACGTGACGGCGGCAGCGACAGCGGCAACTATTGCCAAGCAAAGGAGTTTGAGCATCCGTTCTCGTCCTCGAATCCAGTGCGACCCTATAGCCGCGCCCGGCTCGAGGCAAGGGTCAGCGCCGACGACCTAGCGCCACTCGGGCGCCCACCCGAGAAAGCGCGACGAGCTCACCCTGCTTCGAATCGCGGCGGCGGAGCGCGGGTAGCGCGTCAGCGAGAACGGCCCGTCACGAATCGCGCCGTGGTTGTACGAGATCATCTTCGTGCGGCCGTGAGCACTGACCCACGAAAAGAAGTCGTGCACGAAGCCGGGGTTCTCGCCGTCCCATAGCGCCCACTCGACGAACGCGAACGGCTTGTCGTAGCGGTTGGCGAACCTCTGGTAGTACGGGGTCAACCAACGGAAGTTCGGATACTTCGAGTAGAAGCTGGTTCCGACCCAGTCGACGTACTGAGCGCCCGGCCAGAACACGCCCGGGCGCAAGGCCGGGATCATCGGGGAGCCGCCGGTCATGGGTGACCAGATGAAGGCCACCTGAGGCGTGGGCAGCACGGTCGCGGCGGTCTTCACCGGGGGCATTCGCAACGAAGAAAGCGCACCGTTGATGGTGGCGACGTCGCCACCCCGCATGATCAGGACGGCGCGGCGCCATGCCTGCTTGAAGCGGGCCGGCGAGTGATCGGCGTTGCGCCTCGAGCCGTCGCACCGACGGGAGGAGTAGGCGTTGTCGCAGTTGTTCATCTCGCCGAGCCAGCGTAGATAGACGGGCTGCCCGTGCTCGGCCATCCGCCGGTTGAAGGACACGAGGAAACGATCCCCTTTGCCGCGGGCGATCGCGCCCGGGCTGATCACCTCGGACTCGTGCTGACCGCTGGCCGTGGAGACGTGCAGGAGCAGGCGCGACCGGTTCGAGTCCGCTTCTCGGATGGCCCACTCGTAACTGCCACCCCACCGGATGAAGCTGCCGCGCACGGCTACGTGCTTGCCCACGCGTTCCTCGTAGTTCGAGGTCGGATTCGCTCCCGTCAGGGCATGCCAGACCTCGCCGGAAGGCGGAGCGAACGTCGCGGACTGGGCGGCCGGGACGCCGGCCAGACAGGCGAAGGAGACCAGGAGGCCCATCGAGGAGGCGACGAGACGGTTCACGCCCGGCCGACCTTATCCGCCCCAGTCGCACGGATCGAGCGGATGTACCCTGACTCGGGTGAACGACGTGCCACTGACCGGAGGCTGCAACTGCGGCGCTGTCCGCTACGAGGTGACTGAGCCACTCGTCGTCGCCAGCTATTGCCACTGCAGGCGCTGCCAGCGGCGCACCGGAGCCGGCGCCTCGGCGAACGCGCATCCGCCGCCTGGTGCCTTCCGAATCGTGGCGGGTGAGGACGAGCTGCGCTCCTGGAAGCCCGAGGACGGCGGGGAGAAATGGTTCTGCGGCGCGTGCGGGTCGGCGATGTTCTCCCGGATGCCGAGCGATCCTGATTCCGTCGGCATCCGGATGGGCACGTTCGACGGCGACCCGGTGGTCCGACCGAGCGTCCGTCAGTACGTCGCGTATGCCGCGCCCTGGGAACCGATCCCGGACGACGCCCTGCCCCGACACCCCGAGAGCCGCTACGACTAGAAAGCCCGCTCAGCCGGTCGCGTCCGGGCAATGAAGCGCGCCGGCCGCAGGGTTGCTGGCACTGCCGATCGGCCGGCGGTCGCGCGGCTTGCCCCAGTAGGCGTTCCAGCAGGGGCGCTTCATGCTGGAGGGAGGTCTACGTGACACCCGTGAGAAGCGAAATGCGCGTTCCGAGGGAAACGCAAAGCAATAGGCCGAACGGGCCTTGCGGAGATTGCGCTGCACGCATTGCTTGGCCTGATCGAGTGGCGGCGAGCCCTTGCGGGCGATGAAGTAGACGACCTGCGACTTCGCTCCGAAGAACGCCTTCTCGAGGAAGCTCACCTTCTCGCCGAAGCGGCGATCCGCCGACCCGGCCGAACGATTCGAGTTGGCCCCCGCGGGCGCGCCGGATCCGTCCTGCCCTCCCTTGGTGGCGCCGCCCGCTCCATTCGCCCCTGTCGGGCCCGGCGACGACCCGACCGTCTTGTCGTCGGAGTCCGAGCCTCCGCACGACGCGAAGCCCAGCACGAGCGCGAGGATCGATAGCGTTGCGACGTGGCGCATGTGGCCGATCCTAGCCCCGAAGCCGAACCGACCTATTCAGATACCTGGTCATGAACGTCGCGATCGCAGGAGCGCACGGGCAGATCGCCCGCCGATTGGCGCGCCTGCTAGTTGCACGCGGTGACCGAGTCCGTGGCCTGATCCGCAACCCCGAGCACGCCGCCGATCTGCAGGCCGACGGCAGTGAACCCGTGGTCTGCGACCTCGAGACAGCCGGCGTCGAAGAGATCGCGGCGGCGATCGCCGGCGCCGATGCGGTCGTGTTCGCGGCCGGCGCCGGTCCGGGTAGCGGCGCCGAGCGCAAGCTGACGCTCGATCGCGACGGGGCGATCAAATTGCTCGAGGCGGCGCGGGCTGGCGCAGGTGGAGCAGTACGTGATGATCAGCTCCGTCGGAGCGGAGAGCCCTCCCGAGGGCGACGACGTGTTCAGCGTGTACCTGCGCGCGAAGGCGGAGGCCGACCGGGCCCTGGCCGCCAGCGACCGGACGTGGACGATCGTCAGGCCGGGCTTCCTGAAGGATGACCCGGGTACCGGCAGCGTCCGAATCGACACCGAGCCGTCCCGGCGAGAGGTGCCCCGGGACGATGTCGCGGCGGTGCTCGCGGCGGTCCTGCACGAGCCGCGGTCCGCGGGCCTGATCCTGTACGTGAGCGCCGGCAAGGACCCGATCGATCAGGCACTGGCGGCGGTGCTCGCGCGCTGAGGCCTTGTCGCCCGGCGTCGAGTGTCCTACTCTTCCGCGGCATGGAACGCCCCGGCCCTGGGCCCGATCATGAGGACTTCCACGAGGCCAGCCTCGGCGAGGCTCAGTCCTCGAACCCGCCGGACGATCCCGAGATGATCGATCCCGACGCCGATCCGCTCGACACGGACGTCGAGGACGCCGACCTCTTCCTCGGCGACGACGAGGACGACTCCTAGTCCAAACGCTTTCCATACGCATTCGCATAGGTGCTACGGTCGGTCTAACGGTGCGTCGGGTCTAGCCGCAACTCTCCCCCTCGTGCCGGTTCCCAGAGAGGGGCGGGGAAAGGCCTGACGATGGCCACCGAATCCTCCCAGCCTGACATTCGCCAGCACAGCGGTCCCATGGCGGCCGCGATCTCCGATTCCATCGTGCGGCTCCACACCCAGTTCTACGGCCGCGGCCCCACCAAGGCGCGCACGTTCCTCTCGGAGGAGTATGCGCTGTGCGTGCTCGAGGACGTCCTCACGACCGCCGAGCGCACGCTGATCCGGTCGGGCCGCAGCAGCCACGTCCAGACGACCCGCCTCGCCTTTCAGGAACTGATGCGCGATGAGTTCGTGGGCGTCGTGGAAAGTGTCACGGGCCGCACGGTCCGGGCCTTCATGAGCACCATTCACATAGACCCCGAGGTCGCGATCGAAGTCTTCCTGTTCGATCCTCCCGAAAGCGAAGCTTCCGTTGACGGAGCCGAGGGGTCCCGGGACGGTCACGTTTGAGCACCCCGGAGGGATCCGAGTTACCGCGGACGCAGGTCGAGTCCGCCCTGTCGTCCGAGATCCTGAAGGTCCACGACGAGGCCTACGGCACGGGGGCGAAGCGCATCGAGTCGCATTACCTCGAGGACAACGTCCTGATCATCATGGACCTGGAGCTCTCGCGAGCGGAGCAGACGCTGTTCGATGCCGGACATGGAGACGCCGTCAAGACTACCCGCGAGGCGTTTCAGGCCGCGATCGGCCCGACCTTTCGCGCGATCGTCGAGCGGGCGACCGGCCGCCGGGTGGACCTGTTCTGCAGCTGGATGAACGTCGACCCGCCGACGGCGGTCGAGCTCTTCCGCCTGCGGCCCCACCAGTAACCGGTCCCGAGACCGCTGTGCTCGCCGCCTGAGACCAGACTGCTCAGGGACTGTTAGGTGGCAGCGGACCGCAGTCGAATGCGGTTGGCCGGTCGGCCGCGACGTACAGGTGCATGGTTCCCATCACGTCCTCGCGCAGCACGCTGTTGTCGTACGTGGCCGCGATCGTGAGCACCTGGCCTCGGAAGATCGGGACGCCGATCGGCGACGAGAACGAGGTCACGTGGACGGGGCCGTCGTGGGGCCTCACGGTGCTGCTTCGGTAGACCGGGCGGGCCGTGACGATCGCGCGGCCGCCACAGCGCGGCTCGGACAGCGTGAGCCCGACCGCGCCACCGTGGAGGTGGCCCGTGGCCACGACGATGCGACCTGTTCTCGAGACCGTGAGGTCGCGTGACTTCGTGAACATGGACCCGGACCCACCCCCGCCGGGCACGTCGAAATACTCCTCGCGGCAGCTCACGACCCGTGCCCAGAGCGGCCGGACCGGCACGATCGAGCGCGACGTGTCCACCTTCACGTCGTACCGGATGAAGGCGTTGTGGGGGAGATCGGTGTGGTTCATCAGCATCCAGCGAACGAGCCAGCGGTCGTGCGGGGTCACCCGCAGCCCGTAACCGGCCGGCAGCCGAAGGATCTCGTCCTCCTCGCCGGTCGCATAGAAGGGCTCCGTCTCACGCGTTGTTCCGCACTCGCGGTCGTACTTAGGCGTGATCCGCCGCCGGAAGACTGCGTGGTGCAACATCACGCGGTCGCTCTGCAGGGGCCGCCCTCGGGCGTCGGCCACGTAGGCATGGATGCGTGTCACGAAGCCCTTGATCTGCGGCGTCCGCACCCTGGTGTTGTGTGCGACGAGCCCGGCCGGTTCGAGGGCGATCGGCCCGTAGCGCAGATGAAGCGTCTTGACCCGTCCCTCGGCGACGGCCGGCAACAGGAGGGCGACCGCGATCAGGAGCGCAATCGAGCCCACGGCGCGGCGCCCCGTCGATCTCACCTCGGCCATCCAGCCGACAGGGTACCCCGAGCCTCCGGACGGCCGCCTGGGCACGCCTGACGGCCGGAGAAACCGGTTTGCCGCCCCCAGACCGTGGGGAAGAACCAAGCACGGACCGCCCTGAGCTGTTGACGGGACGGTTGATTTTGGGGGGTCTGACCGAAATGACGCGCGCTCGATACCACGCATTTCGCCATCTGCAGTCCGCGCTCGATCTGGCCGAGTTCACCGAATCGGAGCGAGAGCTCCTCACCGACGCCGCCGAAGGATTCCTGCTTGCGGACTCGCTCGAGTCCGATGAGCTAGCCGACCTGACGCTGACGGTCGTCGTGACGCTCGAAGGCGCGATCGACGCCGGGCGCATGTCGCGGTGGGCTGCCGAGCACGCAAGAGCATGGGTCGACGCTTGCGGCCCGATGCCGGATCCGCGGATCCCCGCGCTCGCGTAGAGGCCTTAGACGAACGTCGGGGTTGAGGGGCCGCGGCGGCGGGCACACCTAGCCACGAAGCAATCGTCGTGCTCGGGAGAGCGCCGTCGATCCCGACTCGGCCCCGCCCCCACCGGGGCTCCCAACCACAGAGATGCAAGGAGGCAGTCTGTGAACCGCTTTCGCTCAGCCATGCTCGTCGTCGGCCTCACGGCCGCGGCGGCGCTTCCCCAGGCCGTGAGCGCCCAGAACTTCGACGTCGGCAATCTCGCCGGCGACGTCGACCTGACCATCGCCGACGTCACCACCGGCGGCGTCGAGATCACCTCGCCGGTGACCGCCACACTCACCGGGACCGTCGACCCCAACACGATCGGCACCCAGTACTACTTCGAGTACGGACCCAACGGAACGTTCGCGTTGCGGACCGCGCCGGTGAGCCTGGGCGCGAACCTCGACCCCCGTCAGGTGACGGCCGAGATCCCGGGGCTCGAACCGGGCACGTTGTACAACTACAGGATCGTGGCCTCGTCGCCGACTGGCCTCTCGGTCGGCCCCGCGCAATCGTTCCAGACGGCGACGCCGGGATCGGCTGCGAGTTCGAAGTGCTCGATCCGAGGGACCCCGAAGAACGACGTGCTGCGCGGAACGAGCAAGCGTGACGTGATCTGCGGGCTCGGTGGCCGCGACAGGATCCTCGGACTCGGCGGCAACGACGTGATCCGTGCGGGCAACGGCAGTGACCGCGTGTCCGCCGGCGCCGGCCGGGACCAGATCCTCGGCAACGCAGGGAACGATCGCCTCTTCGGCCAGCGAGGAGCCGACCGTCTCTACGGCCAGCGGGGCACGGACCGCCTCTACGGAGGCAAGGGCCGCGACCGCGTGTTCGGCGGACAGGGCAAGGACAGCGCGAAGGTCGAGGGCCGCGACACCTTGCGCTCCGTCGAGAAGTCATCTCGCCGCTAGACGCATACCTGAGCGATTGATCGTGACGCCGGCTTCCCGGGGAAGCCGGCGTCATACTTCTGCCGCGCATCCATGATCGTCGACTGTGCGGTTTACGAGCAGGGAAAGCGCCGTGACGGCGAGCTCAGCCTGCACGGCGCGTCCGAGGCCTGCCAGCGCGACGGGGCGTTCGTGTGGCTCGGGCTCCACGAGCCCACGCCGGACGAGCTCGACTCGGTGCGTCGCGAGTTCAAGCTCCATGAGCTCGCGGTCGAGGACGCGCTGCACGCGCACCAGCGGCCCAAGCTCGAGGTCTACGACGACACCCTGTTCGTCGTGCTGAAGCCCGCCCGGTACGTCGACTCGGAGGAAGTCGTCGAGACGGGCGAGATCCACATCTTCGTGAGCAAGGGCTTCGTGGTCGCGGTCCGGCACGGAGAGGCAAGCGCCCTGCGCGACGCTCGCAAGCGGCTCGAGCAGCGTCAGGAGCTGCTCGAGGCGGGGCCCGGCGGCGTCCTCTACGCGATCGTCGACAAGGTCGTCGACGACTACGAGCCGGTTGTGGAGGGCCTGGCCCACGACATCCAGCAGATCGAGGCACAGGTGTTCTCGGACGAGCGCACCAACCCTGCGGAGCGCATCTACAAGATGGAGCGCGAGGTACTCGAGTTCAGCAGCGCGGTCACGCCGCTGACGCCTGCCATCGATCGGCTCGCGCGGGGTCACTTCGACCTGATCGACGAGCGGCTGCACGAGTACTTCCGCGACGTGCACGACCACCTGCTGCGGGAGGGCCAGCGGATCGACGGCTTTCGTGACCTGCTCTCGAGCGCACTGCACGCAAACCTCACCCAGGTCGCCGTGCGCCAGAACGAGGACATGCGCAGGATCACGGCGTGGGTCGCGATCCTCGCCGTGCCCACCGCGGTGGCCGGGATCTACGGCATGAACTTCGAGCACATGCCGGAGCTCAAGTGGACCTACGGCTACCCACTCGTGCTGTTCGTGACGCTGGTGATCTGCGTGACGCTATATCTGCGCTTCAGGCGCTCCGGCTGGCTTTGAAGGTCAGTTCGCCTTGACGAGAAAAACCGGCTGGGTAAGGGGTCGAGGGTCGGAGCGGTGGTGGCCGTCACGAGAGGCGCAAGTTGTGCAGCTTCATGGCTACCGGTTGGAAAACTCGTGATGGTGCCCCGGAGCAAAGTCGATTTGTACGGCCTATAGCCCGCACAAAATCGATTTGTGTTGTTTGGCCCGTTACGCCTTACGACACAACAGCCCTTAGTTGACCCTTCCGTCCGTCCCGCGCTGCAATGGACACGGCTACCCATGGCCACCGACCGCCCCCGAATCGACTCCCTCAATGCCGGTTTTGAAGAGCCGGGGTTGCCCTAGACGATCGCGCCCAGCAACTCGGCGATCGCCCTGGAACGACTTGTGGCCTCGGCGATCGCGGTACTGGTTAGACGATCGCGCCCAGCTCGGCGACGCGTTGGTTGACAGCTCGCGCCGCATCGGCGATCGCCTCGGAGGGCCGCGGCCGGGCGAAGTACTGTCCCTGGCCGACGTCGCATCCGGAGTTCTTCAGGTGCTCGACCTGCTCGCGGGTCTCGACACCGTCGGCGATCGTCAGGATGCCGAGCGCGTGCGCCATGTTGATCACGGCGGTCACGATCGCGGCGTCCCCACTCTCCTCCGTGAGGCCGCTTACGAAGGAGCGGTCCACCTTCAGAGCGTCCAGCGGCAGCCGCTTCAGCGCCGCGAGTGAGGACTGGCCGGAGCCGAAGTGATCCATGCTGATCGTCACGCCAAGGTCTTTCAGCGACTGCAGTGTCTCGATCGCGGACCTCGCCTCGTTCTCGACGTCGCTCATCAGAGCGCCCTCCGTGATCCCGAGACAGAGGCTCGCGGGGTCGATGCCCGCCTCCCCGACGATGCGGCGGACGGTCTCGACCAGACCCGGGTCGGCGTGCTGGCGTGCCGAGAGGCTCACGCAGATTCGCAGCGGCGCGCCCCCCGGGCCGGCCTCGCGCCACAGGGAGGCCTGGCGGCAGGTCTCCTGCAGCACCCAGTCGCCGATCCGGTTGATCAGCCCGGTCTCCTCCGCAAGCCACAGGAACTCGGCCGGCTCGATCAAGCCTCGGGCCGGGTGGTCCCAGCGCAGAAGAGCCTCGAGACCGACGATCACGCCGCTGCGCAGGTCCACCTGTGGCTGATAGAGGAGGCGGAAATCACCCTCGTGTACCGCATGTCTGAGCTGGCGCTCCATCTCGACACGCTCGCGCACGCGATGGCGAATGTCGTCGTCGAAGATCTCGAACGCGGCGCCCTGCTCCTTGGCCCCGTACATGGCCGTGTCGGCGTTGCGGATCAGGCTCTCGGCGGAATCGCCTTTGCCGTCGGAGATCGCGATGCCCATGCTCGCCTGCACCTCGACCCGCTCGTCGCCGAGCACGAACGGCTCACCGATCGAGCCGAGTATCCGCTGGGCGATGCTGATCACGTCCTGCAGGCCGGCGACGTCCTCGCAGAGGACCATGAACTCGTCGCCACCGAACCGGGCGGCGGTGTCGCTGCCGCGCAGGCCGTCCTGCAGCCGGCCGGCGAGCGCGACCAGCAACCGGTCGCCGACGTCGTGGCCATAGGTGTCGTTGATCGGCTTGAAGCCGTCGAGGTCCAGGAACATCACAGCCATCAGCGTGTGGTGGCGCTTGGCGCGCATCACCGAGTGCTTCAGACGGTCGAGGAACAAGGTGCGGTTGGGCAGGCCGGTGAGGGCGTCGTGCATCGCCTTGTGGGACAACTCCATCTCGGCGTGCTTGCGCTCCACCGCATATGTGATCGAGCGGCCGATCGCGTGGCCGTCGACGCGTCCCTTCACCAGGTAGTCCTGCGCACCCTCCTGGACGGCTTTGACCGCGAGCAGCTCGTCCTGAAGGCCGCTGAGGATCACGATCGGCACGTCGGGGGCGGCCGCGCGGAGCTGCATCAGCGCCTCGAGGCGCGACGCGTCCGGCAGCGAAAGGTCGAGCAGCACGCAGCCCGCGCCTGACTCCATCAGGCACTGGCGCGCGTCGGCCAGCCGCTCCACGTGCAGGACCTCGAAGGCGCTCTCGGCGTCCTTGAGGAGCTCCTGTACGAGCCGCGCATCGCCGCGGTTGTCCTCGACCAGCAGGACGGGGAAGGACTGCGCCTCGTCAGGCCGCAGGGTCATGGCCCAAACCCTGGCCGCTCAGGTGGCCGGCAATCGGGCGGTCGTCAACCAGAAGTCCTCGATCGCGCGAACCACTTCGAAGAACTCGTCGAGGTCGAGCGGCTTCGTGATGAAGCAGTTCGCCTGAAGGTCATACGAGTGGAGGATGTCGGCCTCGGCGGCCGAGGTGGTGAGCACGATCACCGGAATCCGGCTCAGCGAGGGGTCTGCCTTGAGCTCCTGCAGGACCTCGCGGCCGTCCTTCCGCGGAAGGTTCAGGTCGAGCAGCACGAGCTTGGGGCGAGGGCTCTCCGCGTACGGCCCCTCGCGGCGCAGGAAGGCAAGCGCCTCTTCGCCGTCGGCGACGACGTTCAGGTGGGTGGTGAGCCGGCCGCCCTCGAACACCTCGCGTGTCAGGCGTGCGTCCGCGGGGTTGTCCTCGACCAGCAGGATCTCGACGGCGCCGTCCATGCCGTTCGCCGTCATCGGGATGTCGACTGGGCGTGGTTGCGGCGCGGGAGTCAGCTCTTCCGTCGCCGTCATCCCCATGCCGCTGTCTCTAAGCACCCGGAATCCCAAATCATCCGCCTTTCTGTAGCGCGTGGCAGGGTCGCCGCGCAAGTTCCTTCCCATTCTTTGTCGAGACCCGCACCGTTGGGTCCGATCCAACATCCGTCCGGATC
This sequence comes from uncultured Solirubrobacterales bacterium, assembly GCA_963759145.1. GTDB lineage: Bacteria > Actinomycetota > Thermoleophilia > Solirubrobacterales > JBBDJG01 > JBBQKG01. Next base: position 48,199 of record CAVWYB010000011.1, on the reverse strand, counting down.
CTCATCCTGCGCCCTCCTCGAGGACCGGCATCGTGAAGCAGAATCGGCTCCCACCGCCCTCGTTCTGTTCGACCCAGATCCGGCCGTGATGACGCTCGACGATCCGCTTGCAGATCGACAGCCCGATGCCGCTGCCCGGGTACGCGTCGCGCCCATGGAGACGCTTGAACACCGCGAAGATCCGATCCGCGTGGCTGGGGTCGATCCCGATGCCGTTGTCGGCGACCGCAAACCGCCACTCGTGTCCGTCGCGCTCGGCCGAGACGTGGATGCGCGGCGGCCGTTCCTCCACGAACTTGATCCCGTTCCCGATCAGGTTCTGGAACAGCTGCCGAAGCTGACCCGGGTCACCGACCACGGTCGGCAACCCGTCATGGGTCACGATCGCCCCCGTCTCGGTCACGGTGGCACGCATTCCTCCGAGCGTGTCCTCGACGAGGTCCGCGAGGTCCACCTGCTCGAGCCTGTACTCCGACGTGCCCACCCGCGAGTAGGCGAGCAGGTCGTCGATCAGGCGCTGCATGCGGTTCACCCCGTCGACCGCGAAATCGATGAACTCGTGGGCGTCCGTGTCGAGCTGGTCGCCGTAACGGCGTTCGAGCAGCTGCACGTAGCTGGACACCATCCGCAGCGGCTCGGAGAGGTCGTGCGAGGCGACGTACGCGAACTGCGCCAGGTCGGCGTTCGAACGCTCCAGCTCGACCGCCCGCTGCTCCAGCTCGGCGGCGACCCGGGCCAGGCCCTCCTCCGCTCGCTTGCGCTCGGTGATGTCCTGGACCTGGGCGATGCCGTAGAGCAGGCGCCCGGCGGCGTCGTGCACGGTGGACACGTTGTGCATCACCCAGACCGCCGTTCCGTCCAGGCGAACGAAGCGCTTCTCCAGCTGGTAGTTGGGCGCGCGCCCGGCGAGCAGGTCCTCCGCCAGCGGCAGCTCCTCGCGCTGGTCCTGGGCGTGCGTGATCGCGTGGAGGCTCGTGTGCAGCAGCTCGTCCGCCGAGTAGCCGGTGATGTCGCAGAGTGAGCTGTTGACCTGCAGCAGCCGCCCGTCCTCGCTGGGATCCACGCTGAAGAGCGCCATCCCGATGGGCGCGTCCTCGAAAGCCGTGCGGAATGCCTCCTGCACCTCCCGCAAAGCGTCCTCGGCGCGCTTTCGCTCGGTCCGGTCGCGGGCGATCACCGACGCGCCGACGAGCGCCCCGGAGGAGCCCCGGATCGGGGAGATCGACAGCGAGACGGGCACCAGGGTCCCGTCCTTGCGAAGCTGCTCGGTCTCGTGGTCGCCGAGACGGATGCCGTCGAGCGCCCGGCTCAGCATCTCGAAGTCGTGCGGCGCCCGGTCGGGAGACACGAGCATGCGAAGCGACGCGCCTACTGCCTCCTCCGCGGTGTACCCGTAGAGGTGCTCCGCGCCGGAGTTCCAGCTGGTGATCTCGCCGGTCGGGGTGGTGGCGAAGATCGCATCGCCCGAAGCCTCGATGATGTCCGCGAGCCGGCGCAGCGCCTGCTCGGCCTGCTTGCGCCTGCTGATGTCGTGCAGGAACGCATTGAACGCGTAACGCCCACGGATGCGCACTGCGGTGATCGTCATCTCGACCGGGAACTCGTGCCCGTCCCGGTGCAGCGCCTCCATCTCGATTCGCCGGTTCAACAGGGCCGCGTGACCGGTGGCGAGGAACTGTTGGATCCCCCGGTTGTGGGCGCCGCGGTGGCGCGCCGGGATGATCGTCTCGCCGAGATTGCGGCCCAGCGCCTCCTCCTCGCTCCAGCCGAACGTCGTCTCCGCTTCGGGATTCCAGGCCGTGATCCGTCCCGACTCGTCCATCGACACGAATGCCTCGTGCGTGGTGTTGACGATCTCGCGGAAGTGCTGCTCGCTCGCGCGTAGCGCCTCCTCCGCGAGCTTGCGCTCGGTGATGTCGGTCGAGATGCCGCAGACCGCGTATGGCTGCCGCGCCGAGTCGAGCAGCGGGAACTTCGTCGACAGGTAGGTTCTCGCCCGGTCGCCCACAGGGACCGCCTCCTCGACCTCGAGCGGAATCTGCTCGCGCATCACGCGCAGGTCGTTGGCCCGGAGGAGCTCCGCCAGCTCCGGCGCAAACAACTCTCCGTCGTCATGCCCGACCGCCTCGTTGCGCGTCACTCCGAAGAGTGCCTCGAACCCGCGATTCACGAGCACGTACCGGCCATCGGTGTCCTTGAGGTACACGACCGCGGTCGTGTTGTCGAGGATCGCCTGCATGTTCTGGCTCGTCTCGCTGAGCTTGCGCTCGGCCTCCTTGCGGGCGGTCACGTTCTGGAGCTGCACGATCAGGTAGAGCGGCCTCCCTCGCGCGTCCCGGACGAGCGAGGCGTGGAGCAGCACGTCGAGCAGCCGGCCGTCCGCGTGGCGCATACGCGCCTCCGTCTCGTAGCTCGAAACCTCGCCCGCCAGCATCCAGGGCACGTACCGCCGATCGGACCCCTGATCGGTGTCGGGATCGAGCAGCGTCGCGAGCTCCGAGCCGATCAGGTCCGAATCGGCATATCCGGTGATCTCTCCGATCGCCCGGTTCACGCGCAGGAAACAGCCGGCGCGGTCGGCCTCGATGCTGACGATCCCGATGCCGATCGGAGCCTGCTCGAAGGCACTGCGAAACCGTTCCTCGGCCTCGTGCACGGCGTCTTCGGCGCGGCGGCGCTCGTCGGCGAAGTCGTCTTCGTTCCGGCGGAGCGCCAGCTCCTCGCGCATCACGGCGCCGAGATGGGTGGCGGCGGCCGACACGAGCTCGACCAGGAGCTCGTCGTCGTCACCGGGCTCGGCCACGAAGAACTCGAGCACGCCGAGCACGTCCTCGCCCGCAATCACCGGTACGGCGACCCCGGCGCGCAGCCCGGCCTCTTTGGCGGCCGGCCCTCGCATGTATTCGCCGGCAGCGACATCGTGCAGCCAAACCGGCTCGCGAGAGGCCAGGGCGCGGCCCGGCAGACCCAGCCCGGGCGGAAACACGCAGGTCTCGCTGAGCGTCCGGAACGCGTCGAAGCGCTTCGACGCCGCATACCAGGAGCGGTCGCACTCGAGGCGTCCCTCGGAGTTCCGGATCCACACCTGCCCAAGCGGCCAGCCGGTCTGCACACATATCTTCCGGACGGTCGTCTCGAGCGCCCGCTCGGCCCCGCCGGCGTCGTCGATCGCATGCGTCAGCTCGAGCTCGAGCTCGCTGCGGCGCAGGTCGGTGACGTCCTTGCCGATGCTGTACACGAGCTCGTCCTCGACACTCACGGTGGCGCTGAAGAGGAAATGCCGCTGGCGCCCGTCACTGGTCCGCAGGAAGGCTTCGAAGGTGGCCGTGCCGGCATGGACGTCCGCCACGTAAGGCTTGCCGACCAGGTCCTCCGGCGGATATCCCAGAAGCGTCCCGTGGGCGGCGTTTACCCACCGCACCCGGCCGTCGAAGCCCGTGATCGCGAGTAGGTCGGGACAGATGTCGACGAAGCGCGCAGCTGCGCGCTCGATGCGCTCGTCCCCCCCGGTCGAGGGGACCAGCACGCTTACCGGTCGGTTCTCATCGAGCGGTCGGTGGGCCACCGTCCCTCCTGAAGGCTCATCGGCGGCCCGCGGCGGTTACTTGAAGCTCGAAGAGCGGAGAGGGAGGGATTCGAACCCTCGAGGCAGGGATTACCCGCCCACGCGATTTCCAGTCGCGCTCCTTAAGCCGCTCGGACACCTCTCCGGAGGTTAAGAGCGTAGCGGTCGCTGAGGTCCCGCTGAGCCTCGAGTTTGGCGATGTGCGCGACGGCGGCGCGTGTAGACCAGGCGTTGCACGAGCAGGGTTAGGACCCCCGCCAGGAAGATGGAACCGATGTTGATCCCGAGCTGCTCGATCGAGCCGCGCCACGACGACCAGTCCTGGTAGGCGAAGGCGACCGCCACGTTGGCGGCGGAGGGGATCGTCGTCACCGAGATCAGCACGCCCGTGAGCGCGCCCGACTTCGCAGTTGTGAGCGACAGCATGCCGGCGATGCCCGCGCAGAAGGCGACGATGAACGAGAACCAGTCGGGGCTGGAGATCACGTTCGAAAGTGAGTGCCCCGCCTCGGAGAACTGGTCCGGAGTCAGGTTGGTCCACTTGAACAGGAGCGAGGCCAGATAGGCCGCGGCAATCCCGACCGGAAACCCGATCACCAGCGCGAGCAACGATCGGAGGGCCAGCTTCGGACGCCACTGCACGGCCGCCACGCAGGCCGCCGCGATCGGGCCGAACTCCGGCCCGATCACCATCGCACCCACGATCAGGATGGGCGAATCGAGGTAGATGCCGACCGAGGCGATGATCGTCGCCAGCGACATGAACAGCAGGAAGGAGACGCTCAGATCCGTCTGCTCGGACGTCAGCTCCTCGACCTCCGCCCACACCACTGCGTTCGAAGGATCGCCCGGCGCCAGATGCTCGGCCTCCTCGCCGATGCGGGAGATCTCGGTGTCGACCTTCTCGACCGCGATCGAGCCGTCGCGCGGGATCCCGAGCTCCTCGAGGTCGGCGATCAGGAGGCTGGCGGCCTCGCGGGGCACGTCACAGAGGATCAGGTCACCGTCCGGGCGACGAGCCGCCTCGGGGAAGCGGGCGATGTTGTGCACCGATGGCATCTCCTCCAGCACGGCAAGCGTGCGTTCACCCCGGTCGAGCGGCACCACGATCCGCATGTGCAGCATGGCCGCGAGGATAGGCACGGGGGCGGCTGATCCAATCCCGCGAGCGCTGCGTAAGAGGGGCTCGAAAGCTTCCATCGCTGCCGTAAGGAGGGGTTGTGTTCGGCCTGGACGACAGGATCGCGGCGCTCAACAGTGGGGAGGCCATGCTGATCGTGATCGCGGTCGCGATCCTGCTCGGTCTTCGGCATGCGACCGACCCCGACCACCTCACGGCGGTCTCGACCCTGATCGCCTCAGGCGAAGAACAGAGCGGCCGTCGAGCGGGCCTCCTCGGCCTCAGCTGGGGGCTCGGGCACGCGACCACGCTGATCGCCTTCGGGCTGCCGATCGTGCTCTTCGACAGCTATCTCCCGCACCGGGTCCAGCAGGCCGCAGAGGTCGCGATCGGGATCGTGATCGTGGTGCTCGCGGTACGCCTGCTGCTGCGGTGGCGCCGCGGCTACTTCCACGCCCACCTCCACGAGCACGCCGGCAACGCTCACCGCCACCTGCACGCTCACGAGAAGGCGCACGCGGAGGATCCGGCTCCGCACGACCACGCTCACCGCGAGCGGCTCGGCCGGAGCCCGCTCCAGGCTTACGGCATCGGCCTCGTGCACGGCATGGGCGGTTCGGCCGGCGTCGGGCTGCTGCTCCTGGCGGCGATCCCGAGCCACGTCGAGGGTCTCGTGGCGCTCGTGGTGCTCGCCCTCTTCACGGCCGTATCGATGGCGATCGCCTCGACGAGCTTCGGGTATGCGCTGTCGCGCGGACCGGTGGTGCGCCGCCTGGTCGCGGTCGCGCCGGCGCTCGGGGTGCTGAGCCTTGCATTCGGCGTGTGGTACGCGCTCGGCGCCCTCGACACCGTGCCGTACTACTTCTAGGCCCGGTCAGTCGTCGAGGTCGGGCGCCTCTTCGACGAGCGGCAAGATCTTGTCCGTACCGGTCATCCGGAAGATCTTGCTTGGAAAGCTCTCCTCCGTGGTCACGATCGTGAGCGTGAAGCCCCCGTCGCGAGACATGTCGTTCACGGCCAGCAACAGCGCCAGGCCGGTCGAGTCCATGAAGGTGAGCTCGCGCAGGTCGATCACGACGTGGTCGGGCTCGTCCTCCGTCGCCTCCGCGAGCCGGCGCTTGAAGGTATCGGCGCAGACGACGTCCAGCTCGCCGCCGAGGGAGATCACGGCCGCGCGCGTGCTTTGCGACAGGTCGAACGTGAAGCGGCGGCGGGGAACCCGGGGTGTCGCCTCTGCGCGCCTCTCCTCGTCTCCCGCAGCTGGATCACCACGACCGGCACCTTGGATGTCCGGCGGGATCAACTCCATCAGCGAAGACCCGCCAGCATAGACCCCTTCGTACGCCGCTACTTCGTGGGGCAGGGCTCACCGCGGAGCGTGTACCAGGCGTCGTGCTCCAAATCCCAGCTGATCCGCTCGCCCTCGACTCGCTCCATGTCGACGCTGAGCAGCGCGTCGAACGCCTCCTTGGGGAGCTCCGATGTGAGCGCGACCATCACCTCGGTGCTCTCGTCCGTGAAGACCACGCTTCCGTTCGGCGCCCTGAAGGCGTCGGAGACCTGCTCGATGAAGCTCTCCAGACCGGGCCCGAGCAGCCCGGCGGGCGCGTCGGGCGCCAATCGCGCGAACCGGGACGAGAACCACGGGAGCGAGGCGGACACATACATGACCCACGGCGAGTCGACGCTGAACCGGGCGATCTCGTCGTCCACGAGCACGGGAATCTCGGCCAGTCGGAACACGTGCTCCAGGGCGTCGACCTCCTCGGGGGTCGTCTCGATCCCCACGGAGACACGCATGAATCCTTTCATGGGTCAATGGTCGGCGGCGGCTTCGGCGGCCTTGAAGGCCTGGGCGGCGCCGACCGCCGTCCTTTGTTCGATGGATCTCGAACGATCGTGCTATTCTTTCTTTCGATGCACATCGAACTAGTTTCGGAGGGCGCCTCGATGCGCCCTCTTTTGACCCCTAGGAGGGATGGAACTACGGACACAGTGACGCTTCATGAAGTACCGCAGGAGACGCTCGAGACCACGACTGACTGGTTCTCGCTGTTCTATCGCCGTGCCAATCGCTACTCGCTGCTCACCAAGGAGCAGGAGGTCGAGCTCGCACAGGCAATAGAGCGCGGAGACCTCGATGCCAAGGAGACGCTGATCAACTCCAACCTCCGGCTCGTGATCTCGAACGCTCGCAAGTACCAGAATCTCGGGCTGCCGCTCCAGGACCTCATCCAGGAGGGCATGTTCGGGCTGATTCGCGCATCCGAGAAGTTCGACTGGCGGCGTGGCTACAAGTTCTCCACGTACGCGACGATCTGGATCCGGCAGGCGATCGAGCGCGCGCTCGGAAACACCTCCCGTGTGATCCGGCTTCCGGTTCACATCGGAGCCCGGCAGCGCAAGATCGCGCGCGCGGTGGAGAAGATGCGCAACGAGCTCGACCGCGACCCCACCGACGAGGAGATCGCTAACGCGACGGAGCTCGAGGTGGAGCAGGTTCGTGCCGCGCTCGACGTGGCCAAGGTCACGACGAGCCTCGACCAGACGCTCCAGGAAGACAGCGAGACCTCGCTGGGCGACCTGATCGCGGACGAGCGCCCGGCCCCCGAAGAGGAGGTCGAGTTCACGCTCCGTGACGAGGCCGTCGACAGGGCGCTTGGCGGAGCTGCCGGAGGTCGAGCGCAAGGTCGTCGAGCTCCGGTTCGGACTCGGCAAGGAGGAGCCGGTCAGCCAGCGCGAGACCGGCAAGCGGCTCGGCATCAGCGAGGACAGCGCTCGCGACGTCGAGAACCGCGCACTTTCGCGCCTCTCGCACAACGAAGACCTGGCCGCTCTGCGCGAGGCCGCGTAGAGATGACCACGGGTCGCAGCGTGCCGGTACCAACGACCGACGCGGCGGTGACCCGCAAGCTCAGCGGCCCGGCGCGAGGGCAGATGACCCTCGCGCCGGTGCTCGCTGCCCTCAGCGACCCGGTACGCCTCGAGATCGTCTGCTTGCTCGCGAGCGGGGGTGAACGATCGTGTGGCTCGTTCCAGCTGCCGATCGCCAAATCGACGCTCGACGCACCATCTCAAGGTGCTGCGCGAAGCCGGCGTGATCGAGCAGCGACCGGTTGGCACATCGCGCATTACCTATCTGCGCCGGAAGGACCTCAACGCCCGGTTCCCGGGCCTGCTCGACTCGGTGCTGGTGGCCGCGCGCAAGCGACGCGGGCGCGCATACGTCGCGAAACGCGCGCTGCTGTAGTTGTTACCGGCGCCGACCTGGCGCCGCCGGTCAACGATCCTCGAGGGAGACGAGCTCCTCGTAGAGCTGCTCGACCCTCTGTCTTGGCCTCCTCGTGCCGCGCGGTCGATTCGGCCGAGCGCTCGGGCGTCGTCCAGCAGGCGGGGTCGGCGAGCTCGTCCTCGACGCGCGGTGAGCGCCGCCTCCGCGTCTTCGACCGCGCGCTCGAGCACCGCGATGCGGCGCTTCGTGTTCTTCGAGACGGCGGGCTTGGCCGCCTGGCCCGCGCGGCGGCGGCCGTTGCGCCGGCCCGCGGCCGCTCGGGTCCGTCGGCCCCTCGGCGGCACGACGCTCGTCACGCACGCGAAGGTAATCGGCCCAGCCTCCGGGATACGAGTGCAGCCGCGCCTTCCTCGATCGCGATCGTGCGCGCTCCGACTGCGTCGAGCAGCGCCCGGTCGTGGGACACGAGCAGCAAGCGCACCGTCGAATGCGCGCAGTGCATCCTCCAGCGCCTCCCGGCTCTCGAGGTCCAGGTGGTTGGTGGGCTCGTCGAGGATCAGGACGTTCGCGCCGGAGGCGACGAGCGTCGCCAGCGAGAGCCGCCTGCGCTCCCCGCCCGAGAGGACCGACACCTCCTTCTCCGCCTCGGCGCCGGAGAAGAGGAACCGTCCGAGCAGCGCGCGGGCCTTGTTCGGGGACAGCCCGGTCCGACGTTGAGCGGCCTCGAGCACCGTGCCCTCGCCGCCGATCTCCTCGGCGTGCTGGGACAGGAAGCCGAGCTCGACGTTGTGGCCGCGTCGCAGCTTGCCGTCGCCCAGTGGGAGCCGGCCGGCCAGCGTCTCGATCAGCGTGGTCTTGCCGGCGCCGTTGGGGCCGACCAGGTTCACGTGCTCGCCGCGCTCCAGCCACAGCTCGGCCCCTTCGAGCAGCTTGCGCTCGCCCGGCGGCGATCGTCGCTCCCTCGAGCTCCAGAGCGACGCGCCCGCTGCGCGTGGCCTCCTTGAACTTGAACCCCGGCGCACCGCCCGCGCGGCGGTCACGCTCCAAGCGGTCGATCTTCGCCAGCTTCTTCACGCGCGCCTGGGCCTGGCGCGAACGCGTTCCCGCACGGAAGCGCGTCACGAATCGCTCCAGGCGCTCGATCTCCGCCTGCTGGCGCTCGACGGCCCGTTCCAGTGCCAGCTCGCGTGCCGCCTTCTCCTTGCGCCAGGCGTGCCACGGGCCGGCGAAGAAGCGCGACCGCCCCGCCTCCAGCTCGAGGACCGCGGTGCCGACCGCCTCCAGGAACCAGCGATCGTGCGCGACCAGCACGATCGCCGCATCCGCCGTGGTGAGCTGCTCCTCCAGCCATTCGAGCGACGCGACGTCGAGGTGGTTGGTGGGCTCGTCGAGCAGCAGCAGGTCCGGATCTCCGGCGAGAGTGCGCGCGAGAGCGCCGCGCGTCAGCTCGCCGCCCGAGAAGGTGCGCAGCGGCCGGACCAGGTCTTCGTCCGTGAAGCCGAGTCCACGCACGACCGCCGTTGCGCGACGGCGCCAGTCGTAGCCGCCGGCGTGCTCGAGCCGAGCCTGCGCGGCCGCATAGTCGTCGAGCGTCGCCTGTCCTGTGGACCCCGACGCCATCTCCTGCTCCAGCCGTCCGAGCCGCTGCTCGAGCTCGATCAGGTCGGCGCAGCCGGACAGCACGTACTCGCGCAGGCTCAGGTCCCGCTCGCGCGGTGGGCGCTGGTCGTGGAGAGCGACCCTGGCGCCCTTCTCGAGCGACAGCTCGCCTTCGTCGATGGGCGTCTCGCCGGCGAGCATGCGCAGCAGCGTGGTCTTTCCCGAGCCGTTGCGTCCCGACAGCGCCAGCCGCTCCCCTCGCTCGACCTTGAAGGAGACGCCCCGCAGCAGGGGATCGCCTGCGACGTCCTTTCCCAGCCCGGATGCGATCGCGACCGCCACGGACTCGGATAGTAGGACCGTCGCGGCGCTGCTATATGCGCGGCTATGGGATGAAGACGCCCTGCACGGCCAACAGGGAGTTGTCGCCGGTCGTGTCGGCATCCTCGTCCGCGCCTCCGTCGTAGACCCTTACCTGGCCGAGGCCGTAGACGGTCGCGCCCTCCCTCGGGCGCAAACCCGGGGAGGACCGAGTCGGCGGTAGTCGCGAGCGTGCACGACCCCCCGGTCAGGGTCGGATTCCGTCGCAACGCACGGGACCGTGAAAGCGAGGTCGAAGTCGGAGACGGTTCCTTCCTCGCCCGCGGAGGGTCCGTTCTTCTTGTCCGTTATGCGGATCGCCACGCGGCCCTGCAGCTCGCCTGTGTAGTCGGAGAGGTCGGACGCGCGCATGACGTTCGTGAGGCTGAAGGCGATAGTGATGTCGGCGTCGTCGACGGGAAAGGAGGGGGCATCTCCGACGGCCTTGAGGAGCACCGATCCGATCGAGCGCGCGAGCGCCGGGCTCCCGTCTCCGACGCCGAGGTTCAGGCTTGACGCACTAGCCGGCGGAGAGCAGGAGGGGAAGGAAAGAGGCGCGCCATGCGTGTTGTTGGGTGCCGTACAGGGCTCCGCGGCCGGGACGAGCGAGACCCTCAGGGGGGTCGCGCCACGCGGCCTTACATAGCGCCGGTACCCCGGACTTGCCCGGCTCTCGAGGGAAGTGACGTGGTCCTGCAAGTCGCGCACGTAGATGTCGTCGACCTGGTCGTGATCTTCCGGGCTGAAGTCCGGCCCTCCGCCTCCGAACGCCACGAAGCGCCCATCGCCCGAGATCGCCGGATTGCCTCCGTACCCATCGGAGCCGTCCGCGCCGGACGCCCGGGACGCGAGCGAGATTGCCCCGGTCTGCATGTCTCGTACGTACACGTCCGTGAGCGTCGAAGAGGCAAAGGCATCCGTGTCTGCAGGATCTAGCTGGGCGCGGGTCTGGAAGGCGACGTATCGCCCGTCGAACGACATCACGGGGTACTCGGGGCCGATGCCGGAGGCGCCGGCGTTTACGAGATCGGTGGTGTTCAGCTGGCGGTCGCGTCGATAGATACCGATAGGGAAGTTGCCGTCTATCACTTCGTAGACGACGAAGCGCCCATCCGTCGAGATGCTTGGGTACAGGGTGCGCGCGTTCTGCGGGACTCCAGGGCTCGCGTGCGTGGTCGTGTCGGCTTGGAGGTCGCGCACGAAGATGTCCCTCTGATCCTCCGTGTCGTTCGGATCGAGGTTGTAGCCCTCCGACTCGAATGCGACGAACCTGCCGTTGCTCGAGATGTCCGGGCGTTCGGACCAGTCGTTCGCCTTCACCCCTGCCGCTCCGGTGGCGCGGCTGATCAACTCGGTGGTGTCGGTGGACAGGTCACGCAGGTAGATGTCAGGCATCGCGTCGTTGTCGACGGGATCAAGGGCGGTGGTCGTCTGGAACACCACCTTCGTTCCGTCCGCCGAGATGCTCGGATTCATGAACCCGGAAGCCTGGTTCGCCGGCGTCCCATTCGGCCCGTCCGCTCGGCTCGCGAGCGTCTGGGCCCCTGTCTCGAGATCTCGGACGTAAACGTTGCCCGCCTCGAATGCGACGTATCGACCGTCCCCGGAAAGGGCGGGGTTGTTCCCCGCTACGAAGGCGACCGCCCCGGTGTCGAGGTCCCGGACATAGATGCCGTAGCCGCCGTTGAGGTTGTCGGGGGACAGGTTGCTGGACGAGGACTCGAACGCCAGCACGTGCCCGTCGCCCGACAGCTTCGGGAAGTAAGAGTTCAAGTTTCCCTTCTGACCGCCCGCGCCGAGGCCGAGCGCGCTGGAGGCCAGTCCACCCACCACGGTCATTGCGACAACGGCGACGATGACCGCTATGCGACACGACCGTTGGATCGGTCAACCTCCTTTCCACGCTGTTTCGCGATCCTAGATCCCTGGGGGAGTGCCAGTCAAGGCGATGGGTCGCCGACCCTGCGCGACGTAGTGTCCGAGCGGAGGGGGAGAGATTCGAACCCTCGGTGGACTTGCGCCCACAACGGTTTTCGAGACCGCCCCGTTCAACCGCTCCGGCACCCCTCCGGATTCGGGTCGAACCTTAGCGAGCGGCCGGGCCGCTACCGCCGTGGCGCGAAGAAGCTCGACAGCAGCGCCCCGCACTCCTCCGCGAGCAGGCCGCCGGCGACCTCGGGCTGCCAGTTGAGGCGCGGCTCGCCGAGCACGTCCAGCACGCTGCCGGCGGCGCCCGCCTTCGGGTCCGGCGCCCCGAACACGACGCGCGGCACGCGCGCCCAGACGATCGCGCCGGCGCACATCGCGCACGGCTCGATCGTGACGTAGAGCACCGCATCGGCGATCCGCCAGCCGCCGAGCTTTGCGCCCGGCTTCGCGCAGCACGAGCACCTCGGCGTGCGCGGTCGGGTCGTTGCGGAGCTCGCGCTCGTTGCAGGCCGGCCGCGAGCACCTCGCCGTCCCGCACGACCACGGCGCCGATCGGCACGTCGTCGTGCTCGATCGCGCGCTCGGCCTCGCGCAGCGCGAGCCGCATGTAGTACTCGTCGCGCGGGAAGAAGTGCCCCGGGAACGTGACGGCCTCGCTCACAGCACCGTCCGTCGGCCGGCGAGGCTCCCCGGCGACCTTGAGCGGCAGCAGGAGACCGAGCCTGCTCGCCACGCGCACCGCACCGGTCGCGAAGTCGAACGAGCGGGTGCGCCTCGCGGGCAGCCGGTCGTCCTCGATCAGCTCGAGGTACCAGTCGACCGTGCGCTTCAGGGTCTCGTTCGCCGAGCGCGGCGCGTAGCCGAGCTCCCGGCGGGCCTTCGCCGACGAATATCGCCACTCGGGCGCCATCAGCCTCATGCCCTCCAGCACCCCGAATCCGGCTCCGAGTCGCTGCAGCGCGCCTGCCGCGCCTGCCACTTCCGGTGGCAGCACCAGCAGTGGATGCTCGATGCCCGACAGCTTTGCGACCCGGTCGATGACCTCCGACCAGCGCAGGTTGTCGCCGCCGAGGATGTACCGCTCCCCTGCCCTGCCCCGGCTCGCCGCGAGCACGTGGCCCTGCGCCACGTCCTCCACGTCGACCACGTTCGTGTAGGAGTCCACGATCGCCGGCAGGCGGCCTCGCAGGTAGTTCGCCACGATCCGAGTCGAGGTCTCTCCCGCGATCGCGCGGTTGTGCGCCGCGCCGAGCACGTAGGCCGGGTTCACTGCCACGACCTCCAGCCCCAGCCGATCCCCTGCCTCGAAGGCGGCCAGCTCACCCTCGTGCTTGGCGTCGGTGTAGATCAGGCCGGTTCCCTCCTCGGGCCACGCGTTCTGCTCGTTGGCGGCCCGACCACCGGTGGCGGGACCGAGCGCGCCCACGCTGGACGTCACGACCACCCGGCCGACCCCGGCGCGCGCGGCGGCCTCGACCACCAGGCGCGGCGCGATCGCGTTGACTCGCCAGACCTCGCTCTCCGGCCGCGACGCCACGAGCCCCGCCGTGTGGAGCACCGCCTCGCAGCCCGCGAAAGCGCGGCGCAGCGCCCGGCGGTCGAGCACGTTCGCCTCCACCGGCTCCACCTCGAGCCCCGCGAGCGCCCGCAGGCGGCCGCGCTCCCGGATCGTGACCCGGACCTCGTGCCCGGCTTCGAGGAGCTTCGCGGCGACCTGGGAGCCGATGAAGCCGGTCGCCCCCGTCACGCAGACCTTCATCTCAGGACCAGCTCAAGGGCGTAAAGGCCGCGTAACGGCGCGCAACCGCCGGGCCACCGGCCGAGGCAGGATGGCGATATAACGACGGCTCACCGATACTTATGGCCCTTTCTGCGTTACAAAGTATTGGACCGCACCACGCCAAGTATCGAGCAACCCTAGATCCCTCCCACTTTGAAGTTCTCGCGTCGAGCCGCCATCGTGACGGCTGTTGCATTCCTGATCCCGCTGATCAGCACTGTGAACGCGGGAGCAGCCGAGCACGTCCCCGGTCAGCTGTGGTCAAGTACCGGCTCGGCACGTCCGGCCCCGAGCGGGACCAGATCCGGCGCGCCGCGGGCGTGCGCTCGGCCGGCGTCGTCGATGGGCGCACGCAAGCGGTCGAGGTGCTGGGAGGCCGGGCGGCCAAGGATGCCGCGGCCACGCTCGAAGCAGACCCGCGGGTGGTCCACGCGGTGCCCAACTACGTCGCCACCTCCACCGCCCTGTACCCCAACGACCCCGGCCGCGAGGGCCCGGGCGGCTGGGCGAACCTGCAGTGGAACTTCTCGTCGCCCGCCGGCGTCGGAGCGCCGGATGCCTGGCAGAACTCCATCAACGCCGGTGCGCCGGGCGGCGCGGGCGTGATCGTGGCGGTGCTGGACACCGGCGTCGCCTACCGCAACTCGCGCGACGGGAAGTTCTGGAAGTCGCCCGACCTCGACCGCAAGCGGTTCGTGCGCGGGCACGACCTCGTGCGGCGGAACTCCTACCCGTACGACCGCAACGGCCACGGCACCTTCGTAGCGGGGCTCATCGCGCAGTCGACGAACAACGGGATCGGCGTCACCGGGCTCGCCTACAAGGCGAGGATCATGCCCGTGCGGGTGCTCGACTACGAGGGCAAGGGTGACGTCGCGACGATCGCTCGTGGAATTCGCTTCGCGACCCGCCACCACGCGAAGATCGTGAACATGAGCTTCGAATTCGACATCGGCCTCACCGCCTCACAGATCCCGGACGTGATCTCGGCCCTGCGCCAGGCCAACCGGGCGGGCGTGGTGCTGGTGGCCGCGGCGGGCAACACCGAGGACACCCAGGTCGCGTACCCGGCGCGGGCCAAGCACACGATCGGCGTCGGGGCGACCACCGAGCACGGCTGCCTCGCCGAGTACTCGAACACCGGCTCGGGGCTCGACATCGTCGCCCCCGGCGGCGGCGCCGACGCCGCGATCGACGGCGACCCCACCTGCCGGCCACTCGAGGATCCGGGCCGCGACATCTACCAGTACACGTTCCGCGGGTCCAACCCGCGCTCGTTCGGGCTCCCGGGCGGCTACGAGGGAACCTCGATGGCGGTTCCGCACGTATCGGCGACCGCGGCGCTGATCGTCGGCCAGAAGCTGCTGGGCCCCGATCCGGCCCCCGAGGCGATCACGGCCCAGATCGAGAGCACCGCCCGCGACCTCGGGAAGCCGGGCTTCGACGAGCTCTACGGCGCCGGGCTGCTGAACGCGGCTGCGGCAACCACGCCGCTGCCATAGGGCGCAGCGGTCAGCCTGTCCGCGACCCGTCCGGCTGCTTGCAGCCGGCCGGCAGTTATCGCCGAACCACTTCTTAAGTGGTTCGGACGATCAGCACGCTGCAGGGTGCGTGATGGGACACCTTGTTCGGCACGCTCCCGAGCAGGAAGCGCTTCGCGCCGGTCATGCCCTTGTTGCCGACCACGATCAGGTCGGCGCCCTGCTCCTCGGCCACGTCCAGGATCGCGTCCGCGGGCTCGCCCTGCCGCGCGAAGGTATGCACCTTGACCCCGGCCTCGCTCACTTCGCGTTCTGCCTCCGCCAGGATCGCGTCCACGTCCTCGCTGCGGGTTCACCGCATGCTCGATGTCGCTGGGAGCCTCGAGCCGCTCCTCGCGGAGCCGCGCGGAGGACACCGGCTCGAACGCGCTCACGACGTCCAGCGACGCCCCGGTGTTCTTCGCGAGCTCGGTCGCCTCGCGCACCGCCTGCTTGGCGGTCTCAGAGCCGTCCGTCCCGACCACGATGCGAGCGAACATCTACCCCCTCCTTCATGTGCGCAGCAGAGCGGTGTCCCGGCTGCATTCGGCCGGGCATCATAGAAGAGAGTCGCTGATACATTCAGTCGCGCCCATGCAGCGCCAGCCCATTCCGCCCTTTTGGCTCGCCGTTCAGGTCGCGATCATCGTCTGCGTGTTGATCTCAGGCGTGATCGTGATCGTCAAGCTCTGAGCGCCGCCAGGCGGGCGCGGAGGAGCTTAGGGCCCGGTCGTGCCGGTCGGCCCCGAAGGGGGCTGGACGCTGGTGCCCGCCGCTGGAGGCGGGGGCTTCACGTTCGGTGGAGGAAGTGCAGCGCCGCCGGTCTCCGCGGCTCCGGTGGGACCGCTCGCACTGCCGCTCGCAGCCGGTGGACCCGGATCCGGGTGGCTCTCGGGGATGGTGGGTACCGGCGGGGCCGTCGTCGGCGTCTCGGCGCCGCCGCTGCCGGTCGCGCCGGCCGGGCCGGTCGTGCCGTTCGCGGCTGAGCTCTTGGCCTTGTCGTCCTTCGCCTTCTCCTTGACCTGAGACTTGGTGACCAGCGAGTGCTGGGCTCCGGCGAGTGAGGCTCCACCGGTGGTCTGCTTTGGCGAGTGGACGATCGGGCCCGCGGCAGCTGGAGCCGTGCGCTTCGCCGGCGGATCCACCGCCACCCGCTTCGCCTCGACTGCGCCGCCGGCGATGATCGCGGTGACGGCGATGCCGGCGATCGCCTTCGAGGTGGCAGCGCCGACCACCGCGCCGCCCGCGACGCTTCCCGCCGTCGCACCGGTCGCGCCGGTGGCGCCGGCAGCGGCGATGCCTCCGGTCGCGGCAGCTCCACCCCCGCCGCCTCCGGCCCCGCCCGCGAAGGCGGCGGCGCCGGCTTTGGCGAGCAGCAGCTTCTTCAGGATCAGCAACGGCCCGACCGGGAACAGGGCGGCCATCGCGGTGCTCGTCTTGCGGAGCTGCTTGCGGTAGTTGTGGCAGTGCTCGCAGTCGCGCACGTGGCGCTTCAGTGGAGGCGTCGTGCGCCGAAGGCCCTCGGCGACCTCGGCCAGCTGCATCCGCACCTCGTCGCAGGTCAGCTGACGTGCCTCCGATGCCTCGGCGAGCGACATCCGAGCTCGCACCAGCAGCGACTTGACGCTCGGTACGGTGGTCTCCATCGCCTCCGCGATCTGCTCATAGGAGAGCGCGTCGATCTCGCGCAGCAGCAGCGCGGTGCGCTGCGTCTCGGGAAGGCGTTGGACATCCGCCAGGAGGTTCTTGAGGTCCGCGCGCTTGTGGACCACGTCGGCGGTCGAGGCGCCGCCGTACGCGAGCTGGTCGTCCATCGTGTCGCGGCCGTCCGCGACCGGGCGCCGCAGATGGTTCAGGCAGCGGTTCCGAGCGATGCGGTAGAGCCACGGCCGGGCGTTGATCTCGCGCTTGTCGGCGAGGATCGCGTTGTAGGCGGCCGCGAACACGTCCTGGAGGATGTCCTCGGCGTCCTCCTTGGAGCCGAGCATGTGCCGGCAGAACGCGAGGAGACGGGAGCGGTAGCGGCTGAAGAGGACGTCGAAAGCGGCGTCATTGCCCGCGCGCAGCAGCGCGATCAGGCGTACGTCCGATTGCAGGCGAAGCAGCGGCGACCGCCCGCCGAGGACCCCGACCCTCGTGCCTGTAGCGAAACCGGCTTCCACCTTGTACTCGCTGGAACACCGTAGCAGTGGGTTTGTTGCGATCGTATGAAGCAATTTGCCGGCTCCGCCGAGGCCGCGACGAGCTCCGCGCCTGCGCGGGGTTTAGGCTTGCTCAGCGTTATTTTTCCCTTCAACCAGCCCGGGTGCTGGAATTGGCTAGACAGGGCGGGCTTAAACCCCGCTGCCCTCGAGGCGTGTGGGTTCGAATCCCACCCCGGGCATCTTGACCGTCTTGAAAAACGACTTCGTCGAGCTCCGCGACGGCGCGTCGATCACGATCCGGCCGATCGGTCCGGACGACAAGGCGGCGATCGTAAGCGGCTTCGAGCAGCTCAGCCCCGAGTCGCGATACCGGCGTTTCTTTTCGCCGCTCGACCGGCTCGGCGCACGCGACCTCGCGTATCTCACAGAGGTCGACCATCACGACCACGAGGCGCTGATCGCGCACAGCGAGCCGGGTGACCCGGTGGGCGTCGCACGATTCGTGCGGGGCGCCGATCCTCACAAGGCGGAGGTGGCCGTCGTGGTCGTCGACGAGTGGCACGGGCGCGGGGTCGCGACCGAGCTCCTCACGCGGCTCGCGGACCGTGCCCGCCAGGAGGACGTGCGCGTCTTCACGGCGACGATCCTCACCGACAACCGGGACGCGCTCTCGCTCTCGCAAGCGCTTGGCGAAACGCGGCGCGTGGGGGCGCCCTCCACAACGGTCGACATCGAGATCGAGCTGCCGCAGCGCGGGCTCGGGGAGCGACTGCGGGACGCGCTTCGGCACGCGGCCAGCGGCGTGCTCAGCGGGCGCGACCCGTCGCACCCGCGCACGCGTCTGCACCGCCGCCGGCTCCAGCGAGCCTGGCCGGTCCCGCTACGAATCAGCCACGCGCTCCAGTTCGGAGCGCAGGTTCGAGCCGGTCAGCGGGTCGGCGTGGCCCGGCCAGACCGCGCGCGGGTCGAGGGCGGCGAGCTTCCGGATACTGGCACGCGCCTGCTCGGTGTCCTTGTTGAAGGCGCCATGCGGAACTCGCGGCGCGCCCTTGAGCCCCGTCTGCGGATCGAGGGTGTAGAGCGTGTCCGACACGAGCGCCAACCGGTCGGACTCGCGCCAGAGGCCGATCATGCCGGGCGCGTGCCCGGGGAAGTGGATGACCGTGAACCCCGCCACTTCATCGCCTTCGGAGAAGGTGCCCTCGATCTTCACGGGACCCCCGTCCCATGTTCTCAGCAGCAGCGGCATCGCGAACCGGGCGAAGGCACGTTCGAGGCTCGAGAAGTCGAAATAGTGAGCGCCGCCGTCGCCCTCGGCGTCCGACACCTCCGCCGGATGGCAGAAGACCGGCACGCCGAGCCCCGGCGCGGCGCCTCGGTGATCCGCGTGCCCATGGCCGAGCACCACGCGCGTAAGACCTCCAAGCCCGGCCGCGACCGGCCCGATCTGACGCTTCATCGCCCGGATGCCCGCGTCGAAGGCAAGCACTCCGTCGCCGTCCTTGATCAGGTAGACGTTCATGGTCTTCGCCGGGAAGCCGCCCTGCACGAGCCACACGCCGTCCGCGACGGTCACCACGTTGGGCTTGAACAGCGAGCGTGAGATCCGTGTGCGCACGTTGAACGCGTTGGTCATGCCGCGCTCGGCCGTGCTGTCCTGCGGCGGCAGCAGCCCGATCTGCCGGGCGAACTGCATGCCGTCGTAATAGGCGTCGTTGCGCTGGATCAGCCCGTCCTTGATCGTGAGCATGTCGAAGCCCTCGAGCTCGATCCGTGCGCCGGTCGGATCGACTCCCTGGAACGGACCGCCGCAGAAGGTGCCGGTCATGCGCCACCGCACGGCGGCCTGGTTGCGCGCCGCGATCACGTCGAGGACCTCGAACTTCTGATCCGGGACGGCTGCGAAGAGCTCGGTGAAGAAGGCCCGCAGTCCTTCGGGAACCGACATCTCACCGATCGCAACGATGTTCTCGATGCCGCCCGGTGCCCAGCACGCGACCATCCGCTCCACGTCCATCGCGGCAATGGCGTCGAAATAGCTCCGCGCCACCTTTGCCGGCCCGGGGCGCGCGTGCCGCCCGCTCACGCGTGGTGGTCTCGGCGGCCTCGTCGGCGGTGATCGACCCGGTTCTCTCGCTGGCGTCCGTCATGCCCTTCCTCCTCCTTGTCGCTCCCGGGGAGCATATTGGGATGGGGCCGCCTGGATCAATCCAGCGAGAGGCCGAGCGAGCCGACCGGGCCGAGGTCGATCTCGATCCGATCGCCCGGCTCCACGAACACGATCGGGGTGAGCGAGCCCGCAATGATCACCTGACCGGCGTCCAGCTCCGCGCCGACCAGCGCAAGCCGCTCGGCGATCAGGCGCACCACGTCCAGCGGGTCCTCGCCGGCATCGGCGTAGCTCGCCCGCTCCACGACGGAGCCGTTCTTCTCGACCGTGACCGCGATCGTGGCGAGATCGGCGGGGTCGACGCCACCGGCCGGAGGCCCCAGCACGACGCCCCGGTGGAACACGTTGCCGGCCAGGATCGGCTCCAGCTCGGTCAGGGCCGGATCCAGGTCCACGATCTCGATCGCGGGGCCGAGCGACTCGATCGCGCCCCCCTGACCGACATGGATCGCGACCTCGGGCTCGACACCGACGCGCACGCCACCGGCCATCGCGTGGGTGGTCCCCGGTGCGATCAGCGACGCGCGCGTGAGATGGCCGAGCACCGGCTGGGACAAGCCGAAGTGCCGCTGCACCGGTTCCGCGTTGATCCCGATCTTCCAGCCGATCAGCTCGTCGCCCTGTTCGCGCTTGGCGGCCAGGGATTCGAACTGCGCCTCGAGGCCCGCGCTCGACCCGGGCGGCTTCGGACTCGCTCAAGCCTGGTTGTACTTCGTCGCGATCGTGAGCAGGAGAAAACCCACCCCGAGCACGACGAAGTAGGCCGTCGCCGCGGCGTCGTCGGTGAACCCGAACACGAACGGCGAGACGATCATGAAGAGGCTCGCGACGTAGTCCAGCACCACGTGCGAGGCGATCGGCAGGTTGCGCGCGACACCGGTGGGCGAAGCGGTGACGAATCCGAGCACGATGATGGCCGCGCCGAGCAGAATCGAGACCACCGTCGCGGCATCGGAGTCGAAGGACAACAAGAACGGCGCGGCGATCGAGAGTGCGCCCACTCCATACTCGGCAATACCGTGAAGCAGCAGCGACACGGAGCCTCTGCGAAGCCGCCGATCCTGCCGCACAGGCGGTTTCGGGGCCTTGCTCACGGGCCCATCCTAGTCGGAGCGTCCTCTAGACTCTCCTCCGTGAGCACGCGGGCCGCGACAGCTTCGCAGCGAGCGCCGGAAGGGCCGAGGCAGACGTCGCAGGAGGTCTCGCCGCGGATGTTCGACAACCCGATCCTGGAATGGGGGTCGCGCGTCCATCCGGTCGTGCCGCCGCTCCTCTATCTCCCTGTGATCGGCTACCTCCTCGTGCGGGCGGTGGGCCACGAGAACCTCTCCGGAGCCGCCGTCGCCGGAGTCTTCGTGCTCGGCGTGGTGGCGTGGTCGCTCGGCGAGTACCTGCTGCATCGCTTCGTCTTCCACCTGGAGCCCGACAGCCGGTGGGGGCGGCGGCTGCACTTCATCATCCATGGCGTGCATCACGACTTTCCGCACGATCCGATGCGACTCGTGATGCCCCCGTCGGTCAGCATCCCGCTCGCGATCGGGTTCTGGTTCCTGTTCCGGGCCGTGCTCGGCCCCGAGTGGGCGCTGCCAGCCTTCGCCGGCTTCCTGCTCGGCTACCTGGTCTACGACATGGCGCACTACCACATGCACCACCATCGCTCGAAGAACCGCCTGAGCCTCGCGCTTCGCCGCTACCACTACCGGCACCACTTCCAGCAGTCCGACCGCGGATACGGCGTCACCACGCCGGTTTGGGACCGGGTCTTCCGGACCTCGCCGGTCGTTCGGCGCCGCGCCTCCTAGCGGGCCGCTAGCTCACCAGCATCGCCTCGGCCCGCTCGAGATCGGCGGGGGTGTTCACGTTGAAGAGGAGGCGATCGGGATCGCCAAATGCACGTAACTCCGCCTCGTCGACGATCACCGGAGCGAGCCCCGCCACGGTCTCCTGCATCGGCGCCCGCTGATCGAGCGCCTCGCGGAGGGCTGGGAGCAGCGCCGGCGTGTACAGCGCAAAGAGAGGGTGCAGCCGGCCGCCGGCATGCGGGATCACCAGCGCCGCACTCGTGCCCGCGAGCGACCGGGCAAGCGCGGACGAGGCGAACGGCATGTCACACGCGCACGCAAGCACCGGGCGACCATCCGCCTGCTCGAGCGCGGTGACGATGCCGAGCAGCGGATGGAACGGCTCGTCGCGCTCGTGCCAGACGGGCGCGGCGTCCGGCGGCAGCGGCGTCGCGTCCTTCGCCACGATGACCGCATCGAGGCCCGCGGCCTCGAGCGCACGGAGCGGATACTCGATCAGAGGGCGATCGCCGAGCAGGGCCGTCGGCTTCGGACGCTCGAGCCGGGTGGCGCGCCCGCCGGCGAGGATCGCTCCGAGCACGTCTTCCACGATCGGAGAGTAAAGACAAGCTCAAAAACCGGCTGGGCCCAGATTCGATGGAGCACTTTTCTGGTCTATAGCCAGAAAAGTGCGCCACGAAGCCGAGGTGCCCATACGCCTTATGCGCCAAGGGAGCTGACGACACCATTCCGTACGCCCCGCGTCTCAAACAGTCGACCTCCTGCGAACCCCATTCCTACCCAGCCGGTTTTCAAGACGGCCACCTCGCAGCGTCAGCCCACCTCGAGCGCTCCTCGTTAGAGTGGGTCGCCGATGGCCACGCAGGACCAGACCCAGGACCAGGCAAAGGCCGAGGGCGGCCCGGAGGCAAAGCAGCCCCACGGTGGGCTGCTGGTCGCGCGCCGGCTGAAGGCCCACGGCGTCACGAAGCTCTTCACACTGTCCGGCGGGCACCTGTTCTCGGTCTACGACGGATGTCGCACGGAGGGTGTCGACCTCATCGACACACGCCACGAGTCGGCTGCCGCCTTTGCGGCCGAGGGCTGGGCGAAGGTCACGCGCGAGCCGGGGATCTGCGCGCTGACGGCGGGGCCCGGCGTGACGAACGGGATGAGCGCGATCGCCTCCGCCCACAAGAACAACTCACCGATCGTCGTGCTCGGCGGCCGCGCCCCGCAGCTCCGCTGGGGGCAGGGCTCGCTGCAGGAGATCGACCACGTGCCGTTCGTCGCGCCGCTCACCAAGAGCGCGCGCACCGCCACCGCGACGGGCGACATCCCGTTGCTGGTGGACGAGGCGATCGGCACCGCGCTGGAAGCGCCCAGCGGTCCTACGTTCCTCGACCTGCCGCTCGATGTCGTGTTCATGGAGGCGGACGATCCCGAGCTTCCCGCCGCCGAGCCAGACCCGGCCGCGCTGCCGCCTGCGGACGGCCAGGCGATCGAGCGCGTCGCCGCGCTGCTCGCGGCCGCCGAGCGCCCGGTCGTGATGGCCGGCACCGACCTCTACTGGGGTCACGGCGAGGTGGCGCTCCGCGCCCTCTCGGAAACGCTCGGAATTCCCGTGTTCCTCAACGGCCTCGCCCGCGGGTGCCTGCCGGCCGACCACCCGAACTTCTTCTCACGCGCCCGCGGCACGGCCCTGAAGGGCGCCGATGTCGCGCTCGTGATCGGCGTACCGATGGACTTCCGCCTCGGCTTCGGCGGATCCTTCGGCGAGGACACGCAGATCGTCCAGATCGAGCCGGCCGCCCCTGACCGCGAGCCGCCCCGGGCGGTCGCCGAGCAGCTCTTCGGCGGCCTGCCGGCGACGCTCGCGGCGCTGCGTGACGGAGCGCTCGAGGCAGGCGGCGGCCCGGGCCGGACCGAGGCGTGGCGGCAGACGCTCGGCGAGAAGGAAGCCGAGAAGCGCGCCGGCGAGGAGGCTGACCTGAACGACGACCGCGCGCCGCTTCATCCGCTGCGGGTGTACAAGGAGCTCCAGGAGGTGCTCGACCGCGACGCGGTCGTGATCGGCGACGGCGGCGACTTCGTGTCCTACGCCGGCCGCGTGATGGACAGCTACGAGCCCGGCTGCTGGCTCGACCCGGGGCCCTACGGCTGCCTCGGCGCGGGGCCGGGATACGCGATCGCGGCGAAGCTCGCGCGACCCGACAAGCAGGTCTGCCTGCTCCTCGGCGACGGCGCCTTCGGCTTCTCGGGCATGGAGTTCGACACCATGATCCGTCACGGCCTGCCGGTCGTGGCCGTGGTCGGCAACAACGGCATCTGGGCGCTCGAGAAGCACCCGATGGAGTTCCTCTACGGATATTCCGTGGCGGCCGAGCTGCGGCCCGCGACGCGCTACGACGAGATGGTCTCGGCGCTCGGCGGCCACGGCGAGCTCGTGGAGCGGCCGGACGAGCTGAAGCCCGCCCTCGAGCGGGCGTTCGCCTCCGGCAAGCCGGCCTGCGTGAACGTGCTGACGGATCCTGACGTGATCTATCCGCGCAGCGCGAACCTGGCCTAGAGTCAGCTCTCTGCCCGAGACGCGCTACACGAAGAGCGGCGATTACAACATCGCCTACCAGGTGATCGGTGACGGTCCCTTCGATCTCGTGTTCGTGCCGGGGTTTGTGTCGCACATCGAGTTGACGGCCGAGGAACCCCATGCGGCGCGGTTCTTCGGAAGGCTCGCGTCGTTCGCGCGGCTCATCGTCTTCGACAAGCGCGGCACCGGCATGTCGGACCGCGTGTCGCCGGCCGAGCTCCCCACGCTCGAGGAGCGCATGGACGACGTGCGGGCGGTGATGGACGCCGCGGGCTCGAAGCGCGCTGCCGTGATCGGGGTTTCGGAGGGCGGCCCGATGAGCGCTCTGTTCGCCGCCACCTACCCGGAGCGCGCGTCGCACCTCGTGCTGTACGGAACGCAGATGCGCTTTACAGCGTGCGACGACCACGACTGGCTACCGCCCCGTCGATGAACTCGATGAGCTGATCGACTACATGGAGGAGGATTGGGGCCAGGGACCGCTGCTCAACATCTTTGCCCCCAGCATGGTGGGAGACGAGCGCTTCGAGGAGTGGTGGGCGAAGGCACAGCGGTTCGCGGCCAGCCCCGCCGGGGCCATCGGGATCATGCGGATGGTGGCGGACACCGATGCCCGTCACGTGCTCTCCTCTATTCACGTTCCGACCCTGATCGTCCACCGGGCAGACGAGATGCTGGTGCCGGTCCTGAGCGGGCGCTACATCGCCGAGCACATTCCCGGCGCGAAGTACGTCGAGTTACCCGGCGTGGACCACATGCCGTGGGTCGGGGACGCGGACGCGATCCTGGACGAGATCGAGGAATTCCTCACCGGCACCCGCCATGCGCGCGAGCCGGACCGCATGCTCGCGACCGTGATGTTCACGGACATCGTGGATTCGACGTCGCGTGCTTCGGAGATGGGCGACCGCGACTGGCGTGCGCTGATCGAACGGCACGACGAGCTGGTCCGCCACCAGATCGGACGGCATCGCGGGCGCGCGGTGAAGACCTTGGGCGACGGCTTCCTGGCGACCTTCGACGGACCCGCCCGGGCGATCCGCTGTGCGACTTCCGCGCGCGACGCAGTACGGCAGCTCGGGATAGAGATCCGAGCCGGCCTCCACACCGGCGAGTGCGAGGTGATCGGAGACGACATTGCCGGCATCGCGGTCAACATCGGCGCGCGCGTCGGCGCCGCGGCGGCGCCCGGCGAGGTGCTCGTCTCGCGCACCGTCACCGACCTCGTGGCCGGCTCGGGGATCGAGTTCACGGACCGGGGATCCCACGCGTTGAAAGGCGTCCCCGGTGAGTGGCAGCTGTACGCGGTCGCATGACGTAACCGCACGCTGCACCCCGCTGTCCTTCCGGCCTTACATGTGAAGAGACGACCGGTAGATCCAGCCGGTCGTCTCTTCGGAGAGCCCCATCAGGACGGGCAGGGGTACGTGCCTTGAGGGGGCCATAACGCGGTTCGAGCAGCGGGAGGCGCCGATAACTCGCGGCTGCGCCCGAACCTATGAGCGAAAGGCCGAACCGTTTTTATGGGCTCGGAACTTCGCGTGCGCATTATCTATGGGCCGCAGGACGAATGGCAACCGGTGAACGCCTAAAGTGGACGTTTAACCGATCTTTCCTGCAATTTGCGCGTTTTCGGATTCAGTTCGGGTCCGCGGGGCGCTCGGCGGCCGCCTCCAACGCGGCGCCTTCGAGGATGTCGCGCTCGGACACCTCCATCGAGTCGAGGCCGAAGAGCTCCATCGTCTCGACGAGGATCAACCCGCCGGCGACGATCGTCGGCGCGCGATCCGGATGCAGTCCCGGCACCTGCCGCCGCTCCGAGAGCGGCAGCGCGGCCAGCTCGCGGAGGATCCGTTCGCATGCCTCGCGGGTGAGGCGGTGACCATGCACGCGCTCGCGATCGTAGGGCTCGAGGCGCAGCTCGATCGCCGCGAACGAAGTCGGCGTACCGGCCACTGCGATGCCGTCCGCAGGACCGTCGCGCATGTCCACGGGCACGGCCTCCTCGAGCCCGGCGCGCACCGCATCGCGGCATGCCGCGACCGCTGCCTCAGGGGGCGGGTCCTGCTGAAGGTAGCGCTCGGTGAAGCGCACGGAGCCGATCTGGGTCGAGACGTGGAACTCGACCTCGTCGCCCTGCCCGACCACGAGCTCGGTGCTGCCCCCGCCGATGTCGAGCACGAGCAGCGGCTCGTCGGGTGCGCGCCAGCTCGTCGCGCCG
This sequence comes from uncultured Solirubrobacterales bacterium, assembly GCA_963759145.1. Taxonomy (GTDB): domain Bacteria; phylum Actinomycetota; class Thermoleophilia; order Solirubrobacterales; family JBBDJG01; genus JBBQKG01. The sequence goes on along the minus strand of CAVWYB010000011.1, from coordinate 22,188 downwards.
CGGTAGGTGAGCCGCGCCTCGACCTCGCCGGAGATGATCTGCGCGTCGAAGCCGAACCGCCGGCGAAGCTCGGCGCGGAACCCCTCCCCGTTCGCGGCATCCCGGACGGCACTCGTCAGCACCGCGACCACGCGCTCGGCGCCCAGCGCGTCGATGCGCTCGCGATACCGCGCGCAGGTGTCGAACACGCGCTGCATCGCAGCATCCGACAGCGCGGCCGTTGCGGTCCACGCCCTCCCCCAGCCGCGTGACCTCGGTCTGGCGCTCGAGCTCATCGACGAGCCGGCCGCCGGCGACCTCGGCGACCAGCAGCCGGGTCGAGTTCGTGCCGATGTCGACGACCGCCACGCGCACGTTACGAAGTCTTACCGATGGTGTCTATGGTGCTCGTATGCCCGGTATGACCACAGCCCTTCCCGCGGCCTTTCCTCCTGTGAAGCCGAAGCTCCGGGGCGTGCTGCACCAGTGGGCATTCTTCGTCTCGCTGGTGGCGGGTGCGGTGCTCGTTCTGATCGCCCCGGCCGGGGAGGCCACCCTCGCGACCGCGATCTATGCCTTCACGATCGCCGGGCTGTTCGGCGTGAGCGCTGTCTACCACCGCGTGAACTGGGTCTCCGCGACCGCCCGCCGCTGGATGCGCAGGCTCGACCACTCGATGATCTTCCTGCTGATCGCCGGCACGTACACGCCGTTCGCGCTGCTGGTCCTCGACGGGCCGCTCGCGACCGCGATCCTGATCGCGGTCTGGGGCGGCGCGCTCGCGGGGATCGTGCTGAACCTCGTCTGGATCGACGCGCCCAAGTGGGTGACGGCGATCGTGTACCTGGCGCTCGGCTGGGTGGCGGTGATCGCGTTCCCCTCGATGTTCGAGGACCTCGGCGTGACGCCCACGATCCTGGTCGCGGTGGGCGGCCTGCTGTACACGGCCGGCGCGATCGTCTACGCGTCCCGCAAGCCCGACCCGGCGCCCGCGGTGTTCGGCTATCACGAGATCTTCCACGCGCTCGTGATCGCGGCGGCCGCGGTGCAGTACAGCGTGGTGGCCTTCTACGTGGTGTAGAGCTCGAACCCCTACAGCGTCCGCGCGAGCCGGCGCCATCGCAGCTGCCGGTACCGGTAGAACAGGTGCGCGTAAGCCCAGATGAGCGGCGTCACCGGGCCGGCGTCGATGTCGATCTCGTCCGTGTAGCGAGTGCCGCCGTCAGACGGCTCCACCGTGATCGCGTGATTCCACTTCTTGACCGCGCCACCGTGCTCCGTCGTGTCGATCCGCCGCGAGTCCTGGTCCAGCGACACGATCCGGATCTCGTGGGCCCAGCCCGGCAACACGTGGAAGAAGAGAAGCCGTACCCGGATCACGTCCCCGGCCCCGAGGTGGTCCGGCACCGGCGCGAGCGGCCGGAAGCCGAGCAGGCCGCGCGTGATGTACCGCAGCGTGTCCACTTTCTGAACCGTCTCCCAGACGCGCGCCGGCGGCGCCTCGAGCTCGGTGCTTATGCGAGCAATCAAGAACCTTGGAGCCGTGAATCGCGAGAGGAGTTTGAATTGTCTCTCGCGCTCACGGCGCGAACACGCCCTGCACGGCGAACAGCGTGTTGTCCGGCGTCGACGCGACGCCGTCCGGGCCGCCGTCGTACACGCGGATCTGGCCGAGCTGCCATACCGACGCGCCGGTTCTCGAGCACGGTGCCGGCGGCGATCGCGTCCGCGGTCGTCGTCACCGAGCACGTGCTGCCGATCGTGCCGCTGGTGGTCGCCACGCACGGGACCGTGACCGAGTAGTTCACGACGTCCTGCACGGTGCCCGTCTCCCCCGGACCGTTGTAGCGGTCGGTGATCCGCAGGCTCGGGTTCAGCCGGAGCTGGCCGGTGTAGTCGGCGAGGTCGCTCTTGCGACGCACATCGGTGATCGACGTCACGAAGCGGACGTCGGCCTCGTCCGCGGTGGTCGCTGCATTGCCGACCAGCGCGATCGGCAGTGACCGAGCCCGCCATGTTGACCGCGGTGCCGTTGGCGTCGGGAGAGCCGACCGTGAGGTACCCGGATTCCTGGACGGGCGGCGCTGCAGGAGGCATAGGCGAGCGGCGCGCCGTGGGTGCGGTTGGACGCAGTGCACGCCTTGTAGGCCGGCACCAGCGACGCGCGGAACGGCGTCGCGCCCTTCGGCCGCGGGTACGGGTTCGGGAACGCGAGCCAGAGGTTCATGATTCCCATCACGTCCGTCTTCGGGATGGAGGTCCCGTTCTGGTACTCGCTGTGCAGGCGGATCACCTGGCCGGGACGAATCGGATAGCCCTCGAAGCTGTACCCGGCGCTGGGCGGGAACATCTCCGCCTGCGCACCGGCCGGGACCTCGCTGAAGATCCCGCACTGGCTCATCGTGTCGAGGTGACCGGCACCTCCGTGCGAAAGCCCGTAGGCGGTGCCGTAGTTGGCCTCCGAGCGGCACAGGGTGGCACCGGTGATGTCGGACGGCGGCGGGTTGTTCGGCGGAATCGGGCCGAAGTAGTCGCCGGCCGGCCCGTCGCGCACCTCAGCTGACAGCGCGATGCCGCCGCCGTCCGCCGCGCAGTGCGTCTGGCACGGAGTGGGGTCCATGATGTCGACGTCGTGCAGGTGGCCCCACGTGTTGATCACGCGTGCGTCGACGGTCGAGGTCCAATCGACGTGTGTATCGGAGTAACCCGGCTGGATCGTGTACTCGGAGTTGCCCCCGTTGCAGAAGTTGTCGATGTCGAGCCAGACCGGCCGCGTCGGCTGCGTCTCCGAGAGGGGGCGCGTGCGGTACACGACCTGCATGTAGACGTTCTTCGCCTGCGTGTTCAGGTTCACCAGGTGCGTGAGCATGGACCAGTTCGCGCTCGTGTTCTCGTAGCCGTATGGCGACGGCAGATGGAGAGGTGTGCGCTCGTTGCCGGATCCCCAGAAGGGCTCGCTCGATCGGATTCGTACAGGCGAGCGCCTGGTTGGCCGGATTGAAGAAGACGAAGTGGTGGAGCAGGATCCCCTGCTGCATGTTGGCGGTGGTGCCGTCCGTGAAGATCAGCTCCGGCATCATGTCCGTGATGCGGCAGGCCGGGGCGCACGGAGGCGCCGGCTCGGTGGTGGGAGCGTTGTGGAGCTGCCCGGGCTGGCTCGGGCTGGTGGCGGCCGGGATCGTGAACGGGCCGTAGAGCGCCTTCCAGAGCGTGCCGGGATGGCTCGGCATCGCGCCGCGCGGATCCGTGTACGACGGGATCTGCGTGATCGAGGAAGCCTGCGCGGATGCGGCACACGCGAGCACGAGCACCGTCATCGCAAGTGCCCGCAAGCAAGCGTCTCGTGAGCATCGTCCTCTCCATCCCCGGTGCGAGTCTACCTTTGACGCTTCCTTTCCGTTATGCGAACATACGTTCGCCTCATGGTGGTATGCATCCTCATCCCCCGCTTCGGGCTGGCCACGGCGCTGGGCACCAGGAAAGAGCTCCTGCGCACGCCGGTCGCGCTGGCCCCGGAGCCGGACCGCGAGCAGGTCGTGGGAGAGGTGTCGGGCTCCGCCGAGGCGCTCGGCGTGCATTCCGGCATGCGCCTCGGCGAGGCGCTCGCGCGCTGCCCGGCGTTGCGGCTCGTCACGCCGGACCCGGAGAGCGCAGCCGTGGCGTGGGAGTCGGTGCTCACCGCGCTCGAGGGGATCGGGGCGGCGGTCGAGGCGCCTCGTCCGGGAGAGGCGAGCTTCGAAGGCGCCGGGCTTTGCCGCCTCTATGGCGGCAACATCGAGGGAGTGCTGGCACGGGTGCGGCGGGCGGTCACGATGCCCGCGCGACTCGGCGCCGGGCCGAGTCGCTTCTCTGCCTTCGCCGCGGCGACCCGCGCTCGCCCCGGCCGCGCCGCCAAGATCGTGCCGGCCGGCGCCGAGCGCGCGTTTCTCGCGCCGCTCGCGGTCACGCTCCTGCGAGCACGTCCCGAGGTCGTGGAGCGCGAGCGCTCCGAGGATCTCTGCACGGTGCTCGAACGGCTCGGGGTGCGGACGCTCGGCGAATTCGCCGCGCTCGACGCCGCCTCCGTCTCGGACCGCTTCGGGCGGCGCGGCCTCCTCGCGCGCGAGCTCGCGCTCGGCCGTGACACTCCACTTCGCCCCCGCCCCTTTCGCGAAGAGCTCGTCGAGCGGCTGGACCTGCCCGAGGCGGTCTCGGGGCCGCAGCTCGAGCGCACGCTCGAGCTCTTGATCGACCGCCTGCTCGCGCGGCCCGAGCGAGGCGGGCGATCGTTGCGAAAGCTCCGGCTGGGCGCGCGTTTCGTCGAGCAGGGGACCTGGCGCCGAGAGGTCGCGATGCGCGAGGCGACCGTGGCGCGCGAGCGCCTGCGCCTCGTGCTCGTGCCCAAGCTGGCCGAGCTGCCGGCGCCGATCGACCAGCTCAGCCTCGCCGCCGCCGCGTTCGGCCCGCCGCTGGCGGATCAGCTCAGCCTCGGTCCTCCGGACGACTCGCACGAGCGGCGCAAGCGCCTGCGCGAGGCGCTCCACCAGACGCGCGCCGCCGCCGGCCCGGATGCGCTGCTCCGCGTGCTCGAGGTCGATCCGGGATCGCGTATTCCCGAGCGGCGCATCGTGCTGACCCCGTTCCCCGAATGAGCGGGCGCGTCTACCGCCCACGACCGGTGAACGTCCGCGTCGGCGCGGGCGGTCTTCCGGAGGCGGTCGGGCGCGCGGCGGTCGAGGCGGTGCGCGAGGAGTGGCTGGTGGAGGACCGCTGGTGGACGGGGCGCCCGCTTCGCCGCCGTTACCTCGAGCTGGTCACGGCCGACGGTGCAGACCGGGTCGTGTTCTGCGACCTCGAGAGCGAGCGCTGGTTCGCGCAGCGCGGCGCGTAGTGGGCCACTAACCGTGGGCTATGTAGAGCTCCACGCGCACTCGGCCTACTCGTTCCTCGACGGCGCCTCGACGCCCGAAGAGCTGCTCGCGGCGGCGGCGGTGCACGGCTATCCCGCATTGGCCCTCACCGACCACGACGGGCTCTGGGGCGCGATGGAGTTCGCGCAGGCCGGGAAGGGGCTCGGGATCAAGGCGATCACCGGCGCCGAGCTGACGCTCACGGACGGCTCGCATCTCACCCTGCTCGTGGAGAACAGGGACGGCTACCGCAACCTGTGCCGGCTCGTGACGCTCGCGCACGCCGATACACGCGTGGACCCGCGCGTGCCCACGCCGCCGCGGATCTCGCTCGACCAGCTCGAGCAGCACGCCGACGGGCTCGTCTGCCTCTCGGGCTGCGCGCGCGACGGCCTGCTCGCGCGGCGGGTCGAGACCGGCGTGCTCCACCAGGCCGAGCGCCTCGGCAGGCGGCTGGTGGCCGCATTCGGCGCCGAGCGCTTCCGGATCGAGCTGCAGCGGCCGTTCTGGCGCCGTGACGGCGCACGGAACCGCGCGCTCGCGCAGCTGGCCGCGCGGCTCGGCGTGGCCGCCGTGGCGACGGGCAACGTCCATGCACACCACTCCGATCGCGCCCGCCTTCAGGACGCGCTCGTGGCGGTGCGGCTGCGCTCCTCGCTCGACGAGACCGAGCCCGAGCGGCGCGGGAACGGCGAGCTCGGTGATGGCGCCGCCCCAGACGATGGTCGCGCGCTTTCGCGACCACCCCGACGCGGTGGCCGAGACGGCCCGCCTCGCGGAGCGGCTGGAGTTCGATCTCACGCGCGACCTCGGCTATCGCTATCCCGGCTCGGAGGATCCCGAAGCCGACCGCAAGCTCGCCGAGCTATGCAGCACGCGGATCGGCACGCGCTACCCGGGCGACGGCGACGAGGCGACCGCGCGCCTGGACCAGGAGCTGCGCGTGATCGGCGCACTGGGCCTCTCCGGCTTCTTCCTGCTCCACCACGATCTGCTCGAGCTCGCCCGCGAGGTGGCCGTGGAGGTGCGCGATCGCGACTCCGCGCGGACCCTGCTCCCGCCCGGCCGTGGGCGCGGCTCGAGCGTCAGCTCGATCGTCTGCTACCTCACCGGCCTCTCCCACATCGACCCGATCGAGAACAAGCTCTGCCTCGGGCGCTTCCTGAACGAGGAGATCACGTCGCTGCCGGACATCGACCTCGACTTCCCGCGCGACATCCGCGAGAAGCTGCTCCCGCGCGTGCACGAACGCTACGGGTCCGAGCGTGCGGCGCTCGTGGCAGCGTTCGCCACCTACCGCTGGCGCGGCGCGATCCGCGATCTCGGCAAGGCGCTTGGGCTGCCGGCCGGCGAGATCGAGCGCCTCGCGCGATCGGCGGACATATATGGAGACCAGGAAGCCTTCACGCGCGGGGTCACCGAGGTGATCGGCGCACGGCGCGCCGCCTCGTCGCGCTGGCGGGCGCTGATCGAGCTTGCGCCGGAGGCCTATGGGCTTCCCCGGCATGCCTCGCAGCACCCGGGCGGGATGGTGATCTCGACCGCTCCCCTGATCGATCTCTGTCCCGTCCAGCCGTCGGCGATGGAGGGACGCAACCTGGTCCAGTGGGACAAGGACTCGTGTGCGGATGCCGGGTTTCTCAAGATCGACCTGCTCGGGCTGGGAATGCTCTCGGCGGTCGAGCGCTGCGTCGACGAGATCGCGCGCGTGCGCGGCGAGCGGATCGACCTGTCGCGGATCGATTACGACGACCAGGAGGTCTACGGCGCGATCCAGGGCGCCGACACGACCGGCGTGTTCCAGATCGAGAGCCGTGCGCAGATGCAGAGCATCAGGCGCACCAAGCCCGAGAACCTCGACGACCTCACGGTCCAGGTCGCCCTCGTGCGGCCGGGGCCGATCCAGGGTGGCGCCGTGCACCCATATATAGAGCGGCGCGAGCGGCTCCGTGCCGACCCCGAGCTACCGCATCCCCTATGTGCACCCGGCGCTCGAGCCGGTGCTGGAGGAGACGCTCGGCGTGATCGTCTTCCAGGACCAGGTGCTCGAGGTCGCGATGGAGCTCGCAGGCTTCGGCGCCGGTGAGGCGGAGGGCCTTCGCCGGGCGATGAGCCGCAAGCGCTCGGACGCCGCGATGGCGGTCTACCAGGAGCGCTTCGTCGACGGCGCGGTCGCGCGCGGCGTCACCCGGCCCGTCGCGGAGCGGGTCTTCGAGCAGGTGCGCGCCTTCTCCGGGTTCGGGTTCCCCAAGGCCCATGCCGCCGCCTTCGGCCTGCTCGCCTACCAGTCGACGTGGCTGCGCGTCCACTACGCGCCCGAGTTCCTGTGCGCCCTGTTGAACGAGCAGCCGATGGGCTTCTACCCGCCGGACGCGCTCGTCCACGACGCCCAGCGGCGCGGGATCGAGGTCCTTCCTCCACACGTCAACAAGAGCACGGTCGAGTGCCGGGTCGAGCAGCGCGCGGTGCGGATCGGCCTCGGCTACATCCTCGGCGTCTCCGAGCAGGAAGTGCAGGCGCTCGTCGCCGAACGCGAGCGAGGCGGCGACTTTGCCGACGCGGGCGAGCTCGCCGCGCGCTCGGGCGCAGGCCGGGACACGCTCGAGCGGCTCGCGTGGGCGGGAGCATGCGAGGGCCTGGCGCGGCGCGAGGCGCTCTGGCAGATGGGCGTCGTGACCCCCGGCCGGGCCGTCGAGGGCGGCGTGCAGCTCGCGCTGCCGATCGAGGCGCCGGTGGCGCCGGCGCTTCGCGAGCTCACGAGCTGGGAGCGGCTCGTGGCCGACTACGGCTCGATCCGGATCAGCCTCGCCGAGCACCCGCTCGCGCTTCTGCGCGGCGACCTCCCAGAGCAGGCGGTATCGAGCCGGGCACTCGAACGGCTTCCGCACGGCGGGCGCGTCATGGTCGCCGGGCTGGTGGTCGCGCGCCAGCGCCCGGCGACCGCGAAGGGAGTCACCTTCATGCTGCTCGAGGACGAATGGGGAACGATCAACCTGGTCGTCACACCGCCCGTCTACGAGCGCCACAGGTTGATCGTGAGAACCGAGCCGTTCGTGCTGATCGAGGGCCGCCTGGAGCGCCGGTCGGGCGTGATCAACGTGGTCGTCGATGCGCTACACGCGCTCGAGCAACCCGATCTGCCGCGCGCCGAGGTGAAGCAGATCGAGCCTCCCGCGGACCGCGAGACGGGGCGCCCGCAGGAGCAGCTCGCCGCCACCGCCGGCGACCTCCGCGCCGTGCTGCCGAGCCCGCACAGCTTCGGGCGGCGGGGCGCTTAGGGGCTCGAACAAAAAAACCGGCTGGGTAAAGAGTGAGGGTCGGGGCCGGCTGAGTGTTACCAAGGTGGCAAGTTGTGCGGGTATTCTGGTACCGGTTGGAAAAGTCGTGAGGGTGCTCCGGAGCAAAGTCGATTTGTACGGGCTATAGGCCGCACAAAATCGGTTTGCTCCGATCGGCCCATCACGTGTTCGACCACGACGGCCTTTAATTGACCTTCCTGTTCGCCTGGCGTATGAATCGACCCGGCTCCACATGCCCCCAGCGCGCCCTGACCCTCACCCCATACCCAGCCGGTTTTCAAGAACTCCCGGCCCTGGGAGGGGGGTACCGAAGCTCAGCCCGTCAGCTTGGGGCCCGAGAGCCCGCGGAGCGTCGTGCGATAGACCATCGCGGCAGCGTCGTCGGCGGTGATCCCGCCTTCGGAGACCGCGCGCAATGCCGACCGGATCAGAACGTCGAGCGTGCGCGTGAACCACACCGGAGAGACATCGGCGCGCGAGCTCGCCGCTTTCCTGACCGCGCCTGATCATCGCCAGGACAGGTCGACTCAGCTCTGCCTCGCGCTTCTGGTCCGCCGTTCCGCCGGCCTCGGTCTGGGACTCGTTCTGGAGGAACCGGTACCGGTCCCCGACCGCCACGAGTCCTTCGATCAGCCGCCCGAGCGCATCGCCGACGGGGCCCTCCTCCAGACGGCAGGCGGCGATTGCGGCACCCGCGTCGTCGTAGGCCTGGGCGCGAATCGCGGCCACCAGGTCGGCGCGCGTCGGGAAATGGCGGTATAGCGTGGCGCGGGCCAGGCCGGCGGCCGCCGCGACCTCGGCCATGCCGGCGCCCTGGTCGTCGGCCAGCACGCGTGCCGCCGTCTCGAGGATGCGCTTGACGTTGCGGGCCGCGTCGGCTCGCAGTGCAGGAGGTGCGTCTGTCGGCTGGTTGCTCAACTCGATTGCGGACATACCGCTGTGGCGACAGGCCTCTTCCTGCACCAGAGAGGCCGTTGCCGTTCAGTTTGACCCGCGTCGCTCCGGTAGGTAGGGTCGCCCGCGCAGGGGATGGCTAATCGCGGGCGCTACCTCATTGCCGTGCTCGTCGCGGCGCTCCAACTTACTACCCGGTCAAGCCGGTGCCCACACCGGAAGCCTTGTTCAGGTTCCGTCTCCGGCGCCTTCGACCTCGTTCGGGCCGGCTTCCTGCCCGGGCGCGGCGATCAGCCCCACGCACGTGATCACGGGCCAGTTCGACGCGAGCCTGCAGGGCAGCTTCGTCGATGTCCCGTTCGACGTACCCGCCGGCACCACCGCCGTGCGCGTCAAGTACTGCTACGACCCGGCGATCGGACCCTTCACCAGGCACACGCTCGACCTGGGCATCTACGAGCCGCGCCGCACCGCCACGAGACCCTGGGGGCCCGCGCGAGTTCCGCGGGTGGGGTGGCTCGAGCCATCCCGACGTGATCGTGTCGCCCGAGGGCTTCTCGACCGAGGCCGAGTACCGGCTGAATCCATCGGGCAACGTGCCCGGCAAGACGACTCGCGGCTTCCTGCCGGGACCGATCCCGCCCGGCCAGTGGGCCGTGGAGCTGGGGGTCGCGGCGGTCATCACTCCCGACCTCGGCGATGCGGACGGCAAGGTCGGATGGCGCGTCGAGGTCGAGCTGAGCGACGATCCCGCGAACGCCGACGAGCCGTATCAGCCTGCTCCATACGACAGCCGGCCGGCGAAACGCGAGCGCGCCTGGTACGCAGGCGACTTCCACGTGCATGCCGAGCACTCGGCCCTCGGCGACGCCACCATGACCGCCGCATTCGACTTCGCTTTCCGCCCCCTTGACGCCGGTGGCGCGGGACTCGACTTCATCACGCTCGACGACTACGTGACCGGCAGCTCCTGGGGAGAGATCGGCCGCTACCAGCCCGCCTACCCCGGCAAGCTGATCGGGCGGGGCGACGAGGTCATCACCTATCGCGGGCACACGAACAACCAGGTCAGCGCGAGATACGTCGACTACCGCACGGGCCCGATCTACGAGCGCGGGAGCGACGGCTCGCTGGTGCAGGTGCGCGGGCCGCGGCCGCCGCGCGAGATCTTCGAGGACGTCCACGACGCGGGCGGGTTCACCCAGATCAACCACCCCACGATCTTTCCGTCGTCCCTGCCGTTCTTCGCGCAGCTCTGCCGAGGCTGCCCATGGGACTACAGCGAGTCCGAGACCGACTACTCGGAGGTCGACGCGATCGAGGTCTCGACCGGCCCGCCGCCGCCGCTCAACACGTTCACCGCGAACGCGATCGCCTTCTGGGAGCACGCGCTCGACCTCGGCCACAAGATCGCGGCGGTCGGCGTCAGCGACTCCCACCGGGCCGGGCAGGCGGCGGGCGGGCTGAGCCCGCAGGCGCCGATCGGCACCGCGACCACGGTCGTGTACGCCGACCGGCTCTCCGAGCAGGGCATCAAGCGCGCGATCATGGCGGGCCACACGTACGTGAAGCTCACCGGCAACGCCGGCCCGGACGTGCGCCTCACCGCGACCGCCAAAAAGCGGCGGGCGCCCGCGATCTTCGGCGACACGCTGCGCGGCACCTCGGCCGACTTCGTCGCGCGCGTGATCGGTGGAATCTCCCGGACCATGCCGGCGAACGGCCCCGTCGAGCTGCAGATCGTGAAGGACGGGGTGGCGATCCAGAGCGCGACCGTGACGAGCGACGACTTCACGCTGCCGTTCACGGTCACCGAGCACGGCCGCTACCGCCTGCAGGTCCAGCAGGGGCCCTTCCTGCAGACGATCTCGAGCCCGATCTACTTCGAGCCGCGGCGGCCCCGGCACGGCTGCGGCGATGACGACGGCGGTCGCCGCGGGCGGCACTGCGGCGGGTGGCACAACTAGAAACGCCCCCCGGGTAGTCCCGAGGGGCGCGTCCCCCATGATCTCTCTAAGTCGTTAGTTCCGGTAACCCATTTCGATCCCCCTTGTCAGCGCCTGGTCAGAAGTTGAAGTTCAGATCTCTGACCCACCAGACGGACGAGCGGCCAGGGATCTTCCCGGCACCTGCAAAAATTCTTTGGCGATGACCGAGCTACCCGTGATCGCCTGCTCGCTGAGCGCCGATGAGCTGCCTGACCGGCGCCGGCGCTGGCTCGCGCTGAGCGATCGCGCCCTCGCCGGCCGAGCCCCGATCGACGGCGGCCTGCGACTGACCTTCCGTGCCGCCCCGGGCGTCGAGGAGGAGCTTCGCGCCCTCGCCGAGCTCGAGCACGCCTGCTGCGCGTTCGCGGCGTTCGAGGTGGACGTGGGCGGCGAGCGGGTGACGCTCGACGTCACGTCCTCGGGCGAAGGCGTGGCGGCGGTCCGCCAGCTCTTCGCCTGAGCAGGGCCCACGAGACGAGAAACGCCTCCGGCCGCGGCCGGAGGCGAGTCCCCCGTGACGTTCTTCTCGATCTGACTAGTTCCGGTAACCCATTTTTCGCTCCTCGTAAGTCGTGTCAGGTGGTCGTTCTCAAGCTCTCTGACCCACCAGACGGGGAGCGAGGGAGAAATCTTCCCTACTTTTTCGCGCTTTCGATATCGGGGCGGCCTGGACGTAGGTTCGATTCACACGACCGCGAATCGCAGCGATAATCGCATTACCGGGTTTCGCCCACAGAGGGCGACGTCGGAACCCGGGAAAGCCCCTGCGAAGTACTCCCACCCCCCTTTACACGGATGTCGCCCTCAGCCGCCGCGCATAGGCATGCGCCTGCAGACTCGCAGGCCCACTCGCACCCCCGGGTGAGCCCGGCGCGGCAGTTGTCGCGCAAGGCCCGCGCAGTACTGACGGCTGGCCCAGGTGGTGGCGCTCGCGGGCATCGCCCTCTTGGTCGCCCACACCGCCTTCGGGCTCGGCGAGCCGGCGCTCAACGGCTTCTTCGACAACTGGCTCTACAACGGCCTGGTCGTGGGCGCCGCCCTGTTCTGCCTGGCGCGGGCCGCGACGATCGAGTTCGAGCGCTGGGCCTGGCTCGCCCTGGCCGTCGCGCTGGCGCTCTGGTCCGGCGGCGAGATCTACTACTCGGCCGTGCTGGCCCACGACGCCGCCCCTCCCTACCCCTCGCTCGGCGACGGGCTCTACCTGGCCTTCTACCCGGCCAGCTATCTCGGCCTCTGGATGCTCGTGCGAGGTCGCATGCGCCAGATGCCGCTCAGCCTCGGGCTCGACGGGCTGATCGCGGCGCTCGCCGTCGCGGCGCTCGCGGCTGCGATCGTGCTGCCGCCGGTCATGCAGAGCACAGGCGCCTCCGGCGCGGCCGCCGCCACCACGCTCGCCTACCCGCTCGCGGACGCGCTGCTGCTCGCGCTCTGCGTCTTCCTGTTCACGCTCACCGGCTGGAAGCCTGGCCGGGCCTGGACCTTCATCGGCCTCGGGCTTGGCCTCGCCGCGGTCGCCGACAGCATCTTCCTCTATCAGTCTGCGAGCGGCACCTACACCGAGGGAACTTTGCTCGACGCGCTGTGGCCGATGGCCGCCCTGCTGCTCGGCTATGCGGCCTGGCAGCCTTCGACCGGCGACGTCGCGATGACCCTCGGCCGCTGGAGCATGCTGGTCGTACCGTCGGCCGCCGCGCTCAGCGCGATCGCGCTGCTGACCTCGGACCACTTCACGACGATCGAGACGGCCGCCGTCGGCCTGGCCGCGGCCACGTTGGTGGCCGCGGTGGCGCGACTCGGGATGTCCTTCTCCGAGAACGCGCGCATGCTCGCGCAGAGCCGTGAGCATGCCCTGACTGACCCGCTCACGGGCCTCCCGAACCGGCGCCGGTTCCTTGGCGACCTGAAGGAGACGATCGCACTTTCGGATCCCGATTCGCCTCGGCTGCTGGTGCTCTTCGACCTGAACGGCTTCAAGCGCTACAACGACACCTACGGCCACCTCGCCGGCGACGCGCTACTCGCTCGGCTGGGCGCCTCGCTCACGGACGCCGTGGCCCCGAACGGAACGGCCTACCGTCTCGGTGGGGACGAGTTCTGCGTCCTCAGCAGGCTCGGCGCGCAGGGGCTGGGGGCCACGATCGCGACCGCCGCCGCGGCGCTCTCCGAGCGCGGTCCCGGCTTCACGGTCAACGCCTCATACGGGTCGGTCGTGCTTCCGCACGAGACCGACGACCCCACCGTCGCCCTGCAGCTCGCGGACGAGCGTCTCTACGCGCAGAAGGGTTCGCGCCAGGGCGCATCGGCCGGCCAGCAGATCGGCGGCGTCCTGCTCCAGGCTCTCCATGAGAGCGAGCCAGATCTGTCGCACCACATGCGCGAGGTGGCGGCGCTGTCGCACGCGGTCGGCCGCCGCCTCGGGCTCTCCAACGAGGCGCTCGACGAGCTGACTCGTGCGGCCGAGCTGCACGACGTCGGCAAGATGGCGATTCCGGACGCGGTCTGGAACCAGCCCGGCGCGCTGGGCGCCGAAGGATCTCGAGCTGGTGCGCCAGCACACGATCGTCGCAGAGCGGATCCTCAGCGTGGCGCCGCCGATGCGGGGCGTGGCCCGCCTCGTGCGCGCCAGCCACGAGCGCTATGACGGAGCAGGGTTATCCGGACCGGCTCGCCGGCGACGAGATTCCGCTCGGAGCCCGCATCATCACGGTCTGCGACGCCTTCGAGGCGATGATCGCCGACCGCTGCTACCGAGCGCCGCTCCCGGTTTCCGAGGCGCTTGCCGAGCTTCGCCGCTGCGCCGGCACCCAGTTTGACCCGACGGTGGTCGAGGCCTTCTGCGAAGAGCTTCAGGACCGCATCTCCAGCGTCGACCAGACGCTGTCCTCCAACGACATCGAGACCTCGCCCCCGGTCGCTGACGACGCTCGTCTGCCGGCCCTCGAAAGGAGCTGAAGTGGCCGGAAACGCATCCACGACGCAACGCAACCTGATCCGCACCTTCATCCTGTTCGCCCTGAGCACGGTCGTGCTGCTGGGGCTCGCGCCCCAGGCGAACGCGGCCACGGTCGGGTACAGCTCCTACTTCCGCACGGTGTACTACGTCGCCGCGCCGGGCGAGGTGAACAACGTCACGATCGCGCCTTCGGCCAACTCGTTCGTGATCTCCGACCCCAACGTGACGCTCGTCCCGGACAACGGCTGCGCGCTCGTCGACAGCCACAACGCAATCTGCTCAGGCAACGTCGTCAACTGGCTGTATGTCAAGGCCGGCGATCTCGATGACACGGTCTCACTTCAGGCGCTCACGGCCGCCACGGTCGACTGCGGCGTCGGAACCGACACGTTCCGGACGCCGAGTCCCAAGGCGAAGCCGACGGGCTGCGAGTACGTCAACCCCCCGCCCCCGACGGCGCCGGTGACCCCGCCGACCGTCACACCGGTGCCTCCACCGCTGTCGATCCTGCAGCCAGTGGCCACGATGACGCCCCGCGGCTCCGTTCCGCTCACGCTGAGCTGCTCGGCGGCTGCGGAAGGCCCCTGCACCGGCACGGTCGTGTTCATCCTGCGGTCCAAGGCGACCAAGAGTCAGGTCGGCGCTTCGCGCCGCGGTGCGCCCAACATCGTCGGGCGCGAGAAGATCACGGTCGACAGGGGTAAGAAGCGCAAGGTGAAGGTCTCGATGACCGGCAAGGGCCGCGGCATGGTGAAGCGCCGCAAGCGGCTCAAGGTGACGGCCAAGCTCCAGGTGAAGCAGGCAGGTCAGACCACCACCTCGACGCAAACGCTCACGATCAAGGCTCCTCGCAGCCGGTAGACGGTAGCGCGCGCCCCGATCGCGACGCCCGCGCGTCGCGATCGGGCCCTCCCACATGCCTACCTGGTGTGTCATCTGCTCCTCTCTCTGGGTTCAGAACTCGGGAGGAGTTGGTAGCCAGGAGAGCCGGAGCAAAATGCGGGTGTCTCTATAATCTCCGGCACGCCGCGGGGTGGAGCAGTCAGGTAGCTCGTCGGGCTCATAACCCGAAGGTCGCGGGTTCGAATCCCGCCCCCGCTACTCGGAGAACCCGCTGGAAACGGCGGGTTTCTCCTTATCTGCGGACAGGAACCCGCCGGAGTGCGAGGGGCCTAAACGGGCCCTATTTCTTGCACGGCCGGGGGTCCGCCGTAAGATGACTTGGTCTGCTGGATTCGTCCCTGGAAAGGACCATTGGGCCGCATGGCAACACGCCTGATTGCGCTACCGAAACTTCGGCGCGTGCGTGAGCGGGAGCTGAAGATCGCGCTCGGCGCCGCGTCGTTGGCGTCCGCACTGTTGCTCGCCCTCGGAGGCGGTCAGGCACTCGCAGCGACCGTCCACTGCGGCGACGAGATCACGCAGGACACGGTCGTCAGCAACGATCTGAGCGGCTGCTCGGACGGCGCAGCCCTGACGGTCTTTGGTGACGATGTGACCCTCGACCTAAACAACCACACCATCTCGGGCGATGCCACGTACGGCATCGCAGCCTCAGGCACATTCACGATCCGCGACGGAACGGTCACTGGCTTTGATACGGGTGTTTTGGTTGTCGGGAAGAGCACCGACGGCTCCGTGACGCGCATAACGGCTACCGGCAACCGGTATGGCTTCAGAGCGATCCGAGGCGTCGTGCTGTTCGAGCAGAACCTCGCGATTGGCAACTTGGCGGACGGCTTCTACGCCCGTACCAGTCCCGGCACCTCGGTTGACGCTACGTTCGTCAAGAACCGAGCCATCTCGAACGGCCAGCTCGGGATCAACACGAACAATACGGACGGCGGTAAGAACCACGCCCACAAGAACGGCGACCCGCGCCAGTGCGTGGGTGTCGTTTGCAAGCCGTAACTTGCTGGGCCGCGTCCGCTCACCGCGATCTTCGGGAATCACTCCTGGTCCAACGGCAACCTGGGCATCGAGGCTACTCCCGGAACGACCGGCGGTGCCAACTGGGCCAAGCACCGCGAAAGGAACCGCTTCGCATCCACCGAGCGACGCTCAGTCAGCCCACCAGTCTCGCTGACCCTCCACGTCTTCCCGCGGGTTCTCGCCGAGGTTGGGCGCGCCGAAGACGAGGATCTCGAGGCCCTCCGGCCCGGCCTCGTACCCTCGCCATGTACCGGGCGGAACGCGCACTGCGTCCCACTGCTTGAGTTCGACGATCTCGCCGTCGAGATTCATCCGCCCGCTCCCGCGCAGGACCAAGTACACCTCCTCCTGCTTCTGGTGCGTGTGGCCGTACGGGAACCGGTAGTCGGGCGGAACACTCTGGTAGCTCAAGCCGGACTTCTCTAGTTCGAGCGCATCGGTCGCCAAGCGGAACTCCAGGTCCGGTGCGCCGTCGAAGTTGGATCCGACGTCCTCCAGGTCCTCCTTGAGGTTCCTGAGCGTGAACGGCACTACCGCAATCCTATGGTGCCCTGGCTGGGCTCCCCTTTCACGCAAAGCGGAAGCGCCGCAGGTCGGATAGGTTGGCGCCGATGGCGGCCTCCGGAGAACCTGTTCGCGAAGGCACTCTCGAGCTCGACGACGGGCGCGCGCTTGGGTATGCCGAGTACGGCCAGCCAGACGGTGCACCGATCGTGTACCTCCATGGGATGCCAGGGTCGCGGCTCGACCCCGCCGCGCTCGATGAGGAGTACCGGCAGCTCGGCGCTCGTGTCGTGGCCCTCGAACGGCCTGGCTATGGTCGGTCGACCAAGCGCCGATCGTGGGGCCTGCTCGATTGGCCAGCCGACGTCGTGGCGGCCGCCGATCGCCTCGAGCTCGAGCGCTTCGCCGTCATCGGCTACTCGAGCGGCGGCAAGTACGCCGCCGCCTGTGCGTATGCATTGCCCGATCGCCTGACCGGCACGGCGATCGTGAGCGGTGTTGGTCCGCCTACGACCCCGAACTTCAGAGAGGGCCTCGGGAGGACGGATCGCCTATCGATGACCCTCGCTCGTCGCGTGCGCCCGCTGGCGCACATCTACTGGCGCATCGCCCGCAGCATGGCCGAGCGCCGGCCCGAGAGCTTCCTCGGAGAGTTCGAGAAGGAGCTGTCGGAGCCCGACAAGGCCGTCTTCGCCGAGCCGGAGGTCCGAAAGTTCTTGCTCGCCATCTCACGCGAGGCGCTCCGCGGCGGCGCGATGGGAATGGTCCAGGACTCGGCTATCCAGGCTCGGAACTGGGGCTTCGAGCTCGAGGAGATCCAGGCCCCGGTGCACCTCTGGCATGGAGACAGCGACGAGATCGTCCCCCTCCACCACAGTAAACACGCAGCCGAGAAGATCCCGAACGCGACGCTCACGGTGTTCGAAGGAGTAGGGCACCTCGTTGCGTCTCGCTTCCGCGAAGTAGCCGCGGCGCTGATCCGCTAAAGCGTCCTCTCCAAGCCTGCCGCAAGGCGCGAGAAGGAGCGGCGAAACTCAAGACTTCCCAGCCGGCATCTTTCGCGTGGAGCGGACCTCACGGGACTTCTTGGGCATCGATTGCTAAAGCTACGTCTGGTGACGGACGAGACCGGGCCACACCCGCGCTCCAGCGGTTCGTAGGCGGGACGCTCTGGAAGCTCAGGCCGGACTTCTCTAGTTCGAGCGCATCGGTCGCCAGGCGGAACTCCAGGTCCGGAGGGCCGTCGAAGTTGGACCCCACGTCCTCCAGGTCCTCCCTGAGGTTCCTGAGCGTGAACGGCACGGCGCAATCCTATGGCCACCCGTGGCTGTTCTCATTGAGGCCGCGCGGCGTTGCGCTACGCGGCTACGGAGACATCGGCCGGCACGACCTCGAGGTACTTCGCCGTGTCGATGAACTGCCGGAACCGCGCGATCTTGCCATCACGCACGTCCCAGACATGCACGACTTGGAGATTCAACGCCCCGCCGGTGGCCTTTCCAGTGCCCGTGTAACGAACGACCGCCGCAACCGTGTCTCCCGAAGCTATGAACTCCTCCGGCGTAACCGCGAAATCCGCTACGTCCTCGCTGATTCGGCCGAAGACTTTCTAGCCACCGCCTCGGGCCCCTGATGGAGCCCGCCGTATGGCATCCCGTCGGCCTCGTACCACTCGACGTCATCCGCCATCCCTCCGAGCACGGCCGGTACGTCACCTCGCCCGAAGGCCTCGTATGTGCCCTTGACTACGTCGACGCTCTGCTCTCCCACGACTCTCCCCTCCGATCGCCTTGCCCAAGCCGGCGGAGAGGCTACCAGGCAAGGATCGCCAGAGCCGTCCGCCGCACACCCGCGCAGGAGCGGTTCCCGGGCGGGACGCTCTGGTAACTCAGGCCGGATTGCTCAAGCTCGAGCGCCTTGGTCGCCAAGCGGAACTCCAGGTTCGGCGCGCCGTCGAAGTTGGACCCGACGTCCTCCAGGTCCTCCTTGAGGTTCCTGAGCGTGAACGGCACGGCGTCGATCCTACGGCACCCCTGGCTGCGGCCGCCGATCTGATGCGTCAGGCGCCGCGGCGCCAGGTTGGCAGACGCCAGCTAACCGCAGCCGAGACTGCCGCCTTCCCGCGAGAGGAGCAACGCCCAGAGAGACGAAACGCGCGGCGACCGGTTGGGATACTGGGGTGTGGCGATGTCACACAAGGACCTGGTCAAGAGGGTGATTTCGGCCGTCAATGAGCGGGACGTCGAGGCGTACCTCGCCTGCTGCACCGACGACATCCAGCTCTACTCTCCGGTCGCGCTCTTCACAGGCCCCCATGAGGGAGCGGCGGGAATTCGGCGGTTCTTCCAGGACATCGAGGACGCGAGCCCCGACTTCCGTTTGGAGTTGGAACGCTTGGAGCTGGTGGGAGACCAGGCGCTGGCGTTCTTTAAGATTCACGCGAGCGGCCGGATCAGCGGAGTTCCGCTGGATTCCGAAAATGCGGTCGTCTACGACTTCGCAGACGACCGCATCAAGCGCGTCCGGATCTTCTCGGACCGGCAGGAGGCCCTTGAGACCTTGGGGATGCGCGAGTAAGGCGACCGCTGTCGCTCCGCGCGACTTGCGGCAGCCCGGACTCCCTCACCTGGCTACACTCGCGCTCCATCGGTTAGTAGGCGGCACGCTCTGGTAGCTCAGGCCGGATTGCTCAAGCGCGAGCGCCTTGTCGCCATGCGGAACTCCCGGTTGGCGCGCCGTCGAAGTTGGACCCGATGTCCTCCAGGTCCGCCTTGAGGTAGCGAAACTCGCCACGCCTAGCCCCTCGACTCGGCGAGCCGTTCGGCGGCAGCACGAGCCTCGTCGATGTCGGTGTGGGTCGTCAATCGCACGAGGAGGCCATCGGCCGACCAGCAGATGGCCCATCCCTCCCGCTGATGGACTTGACCATCGACGCCGACCGGACGACCCTCTTGGTTGACCACCGCAAGCACGACCCCGTCGTCGAGGACGACGAACTCTTCGACTTCCATGCGAAGCTCGGCGAAGGAGCCGAACCAGTCGTCCAAGAAGCCACGAATTGCCACTCGGCCTTCGTAAAGGCCCCCGGCCGCCCGCCCGTCAAGGACCGCATCGGGAGCGAAGAAGCTCATTACCGCGTCGATGTCACGCTGATTCACAGCCTCGAAGGCAAGACGCGTAAGCTCAACCAGGTCGGGGGTCGTGGACTCCTCAGACATCGCGGAACTCCAGGTCCGGCGCGCCATCGAAGTTGGACCCGACGTCCGCCACATCCTCTCTGAGGTTCCTGAGCGTGAACGGCATGGCCGCGATTCTACGGTTAGGCCTTCCAGGCCCCGCGCACGATCTCCACGTTCTCCGGCGACATCGCCTACTCGGACAGGCCGGCGGCTTCGAGAGCCGCAGCGCGATCCATGTAGCCTCGGGCCTCCACGACTTTGCCATCGCGGACCGTGTAGATGACGGCCGTGTTCGTCTCCATCTCCTGCTCGCTGTGTCTACTGCGAGCGATTTCGTGCCAGAAGACGACTACGCGGTCGCCGACATCGATGTACCGCTCGGTTTCGAGCACCAGCTTCTCCCAAGCTTCGAAGTTCTCTGCAAACGCTTGGGCCAGTTCCTGGTAGCCACGAGCCACCCGACCTTCGTCAAGTCCTCCGACCGTGCCGTGCCACTCGATGTCCGGATCAAGGACGGCGAGCGCGCCTGCCATCGCGCTGGGGTCACCGTTTTGAAAGGCGAGAAACCCCTCGATCATCTGGCGCACGGCATCGACGTTCTCCTCCGACATCGCCCGCGCAGTATCCCCCAGACGTAGGAGTCAGCGTGAGCGTCTTCCCCAGACAAGCGCAGGGGTTCAAGGTACGAGCCGCCCAGTCGGCGATACCCTGTCGAAAACGGGCATGAAGAACAGCGGGTCGCAGAAAAGCAAGTCTCCCTCTCAGCTGATAGACGCGAGAATCGAGGAGCTGGGCGACTGGCGGGGCGAGATGCTCAGCCGGCTCCGTACCTTGGTCAAGGAAGCCGACCCCGAAGTCGTCGAGGAGTGGAAGTGGAGAGGGGTTCCGGTGTGGTCGCACGACGGATTGATCTGCACGGGCGAGACTTACAAGAACGTCGTGAAGATGACCTTCGCCAAAGGGGCGGCTCTGAAGGATCCTTCGGGCCTCTTCAACTCCAGTCTTGACGGGAACACGAGGCGTGCCATCGACTTCCACGAGGGCGAGAAGGTAAACGAGGGGGCGTTGAAGACTCTCGTTCGCGCCGCCGTGACCCTGAACAAGTCCAAAGCCAAAAGCTGAGCCACGAAATGGGGCGCGAAGCCCGCCACGGTGGGCTTTCCTTGTAGGAGGCACTCGTGCACGTCGATCGCCTCAACGACCAAGACGCCCAGATCCTGAAGCTCGAGTCCGGGAACGTCCGCGGGCACACCTGCAAGGTCGTCATCCTCGAGCACCGCGGACAGGCCAGGCTTCGCTCGGCGTCGAAGAGCTGCGCGAGCACATCGCGTGCTCGTCTGGACCGGGCGCCACGCCTTCGGCGCCGGCTCGTCCCCAGCCCGCTCGGAATCGCGAACCCCGTCTGGGTCGACGACGCAGCATTCGACATCGCGAACCACGTGCGGCCCGTCCCCGCGGCCGATCGGCGGACCGCGAGCGGCTTGCGTGAGATCGTCGGCGGCGCTGATGTCGGAGCGCCTCGACCGCAGCCGGCCGCTGTGGGCGCTCGACGTGCTCGAGCAGCTGGAGGACGGCTCGACGGCGCTCATCTGGCGCATCCACCACTGCATGGCCGATGGAGCCACGCGCGGTGAAGCTCGGATCAGAGCTGCTCTGGGACCACGAGCCACAGTTCCGGAGCGCTCGACGCCGAGCCGCTTGGCAGCCGGAACCCGGCTACGGCTGGCCGCGAGCTCCTGCTTCTCGGCGCCGGCTCACCGCCTCGCGGCACGGAGCGGAGCCGCTGCACGCGCGGCCAGGACCGCCGCGTCGCCACGGCGCTGGCGAGAGCGAGCAGCCGCGCTGCGTCGGACCCGACCGTGATCTCGCCGCGACTTGGACGCAAGGCCACCCCTTCACCGCTCGACCGGCGTATCGGCCCCGGCCGCAGAGTCGCTTTCGCCTCCGCTCCGCTCGACGATCTGAAGCGCATCGGCAAGGCCCACGGCGAGGGCATCACGATCAACGACGTCGTGCTCGCCGTGGTCGCGGGTGGCATGCGGGTCTGGCTGGATCGGCGCCAGGCATCCGAGCGGGGTATCAGCGTGAAGGTGCCGGTGAGCCTTCATCATCACGATGCGCAGGCCGACGCGCACGGCAATCGCGACTCCTACTTCTTCGTCGACCTTCCGGTGGCCGAGCCGGACCCGGTGCGTCGCCTGCTGGCGATCAACCGCGAGACCGCCGATCGCAAGCGCCACCACGACGCGGAGACCCTGTACCACCTTGGCCTGCACCCAGACCGTGGCCCGCTGGGCGATGAGCCCGCGCGTGTTCACGTTCAACGTCTCCAATGTGCCGGGGCCGCATGAGCCGGTCTTCGTGCGAGGAGCCCGGGTGCGAGAGCTGTACTCACTCGCGGAGGTGGCTCAGCACCATGCCCTGCGGGTGGCGGCGATCTCCGCCGCCGGGACAATGTTCTTCTCGCTGTGCGCCGACCGCGACGCGGTCGAGGACCTCGACACGCTCGTCAGCGGCCTGGATCGCTCGATCGAGGACCTACTGGCGCGAACGTGATTCGACGGCGCTACA
>CAVWYB010000010.1:0-11879 GCA_963759145.1 uncultured Solirubrobacterales bacterium | reverse complement strand
TCGGACGTCGGAAATCACCCGTTTGGGCGAGGAAGCGTTCTCGTAGTGCGCGGCTACTCGACCGAGACCCAGACGGTGCCGCCCAGGACGACGACGCCGATCGGGCCGTCGTCCTGACGCGGCGCGCTGAGACGGGTTCGGCGGACGACCCGGTTCGTTCCAGGGTCGATTGCGATGAGGTCGGTCTCAGTCGTCGCCCAGATCCTCCCCCAACCGAAGGCGACGCCTCTGGTCCGCTGTCCCAGCTCGATGCGTGCGAGGACGTGGAGCGACCGCGAATCGATCCGCCAGATCGATCGTCCGAAATCGGGCGCCACCCAGAGCGAGCCTGCACCGGAGGCGACTCCGAACGGCAGCACGTCGATAGGGATCGAGCGCGTTCGGAGCGACCTCTGCGCGACGCGCGTCAACGTGTTGTCGATTCGCCCGACGATCCAGACGTTACGCCCAACGACGAGCGGTACCGACGGGTCGCCGGGAATGGCCGACCTTGGCGAGTATGCGGCCCGAGGCGGGATCGATCCGTGCGAGCTGCTGCCGCCGGTTCGGCTGACCGAG
Organism: uncultured Solirubrobacterales bacterium; assembly: GCA_963759145.1. GTDB lineage: Bacteria > Actinomycetota > Thermoleophilia > Solirubrobacterales > JBBDJG01 > JBBQKG01. Next base: position 11,321 of record CAVWYB010000010.1, on the reverse strand, counting down.
CACTGGGATCGTCAGCCAGAGCGAGTCGCCGCCGAAGGCGAGGAAACCGGAGTCGCGCAGCCTGAACAGGCGTTTGCCGGCAAGCCGGAACGTCTTCAAGACACTTCCCGTGCGGCCGTCGAGCTGAGCCATCCGGTTGCCGTCATAGGCCACCCAGACGGCCCCTCTGCCCGAAGTGACTCCGACCGCCTCGCGGAGCGTCAGCCTCTTCTCCGTCCCGGAACCCGGATCGATCATCGACAGCGTCCCGTCGGCGACGTTCAGGACCCAGACTCGCCCGGCGGCCACCGTCAGGGTCAACGGGTCCCGGCCAACGGGAACCACTTGTGCGATTGCTCCGGTCGCTGCATCGACCGAGACCACAGTGTCCGGTCCGGCCGGCGGCTCCGCGGGCGAACCGACGGGGACGACGCCGCCGCCAGCGCCGCGGCTGCGGCGGCCAGGCGACGGGATGACATGTGCGCATCGTAACTTCCGTCTCCGCTCCCGTCGCTGGAGAATCTGCGCGTGACCGAAGTTCTGACGAGCCGGGAGCTGAACCGCGCGACCCTGGCGCGGCAACTGCTCCTCGACCGTTCCGACCTGGCTCCTCTGGACGCGGTGGGTCGCCTCGTCGGCCTGCAGTCGCAGGTGCCGCACAACCCCTACACCGGACTCTGGTCGCGGCTCGCAGACTTCCGGCCGAAGGCGCTGTCGGGGCTGCTCGAGCGCCGCGAGGTCGTGCGGATCGGCGTCATGCGCGGGACGATTCACCTGCTCACCGGGGAGGACTGCCTTCTGCTACGCCCGCTGACCCAGCCTGTCTTCGAGGGGCAGCTCTGGCGCCACCGCGACTTCTCGCCGCAGTTGCGCGGCGTCGACCTGGATCACGTCGTCGCGGCTGGTCGGATCGCGCTCGAGGAGCCGCGGACGGGTACCGAGCTGCGAGCGTTCCTCGCGGCACGCTTTCCGGAGCTCGACGCGGCTGCTCTCGCCTACGCCTGCCAGATGCGGCTTGCGCTGGTGCAGGTGCCGCCGCGCGGCCTCTGGAGGAAGAGCGCACAGGTTCGGTGGACGACGGCGGAGGCGTGGCTCGGACAGCCGCTCGAGACCAACCCGTCGCTCGACGATATGGTGTTGCGCTACCTCGCCGCGTTCGGGCCCGCCTCGGTGGCTGACGCGACGACGTGGTGCCGACTGACCGGCCTGCGCCGGGTGGTCGAACGGCTGCGGCCGCAGCTCGTCACATTCCGGGACGAGCGTGGCCGCGAGCTCTTCGACCTCCCCGACGCACCGCGCCCGGATCCGGAGACGCCGGCGCCGGTGCGCTTCCTGCCGGAGTACGACAACCTCCTCCTCTCGCACGACGACCGCAGCCGGTTCGTCGCAACCTCCGAACGCGCCCTGCTCGCGCCGGTGTGGTCGACCGGCTGGGGAGCGGTGCTCCACGACGGCCGCGCCCGCGCGGTTTGGCGTGCGAAGCCCGGCGGGCTCGTCGTCCGCCACGTCCCGCTCGCGAAGCGGAGCGCGGCCGCGATCGCGGCGGAGGGACGGAGGCTCGCCCGGTTCCTCGAGCTCGGGGTCGAGGTGCGGCTCGAGCCCGTCAGCCCGTGAGGCCGGCGCCGCGGCGGGTGAGCGCGAGCGCGCCCCGCTCGGAGGCGAACGCGAGCGCGTCCTGGATCTCCATGTCCTGTGCGAGCGCGAACGTGAGCCCGGCTGCGAAGCAGTCGCCGGCGCCGTAGGCGTCCTCGAAAGGCCCCGGCGGAGCGGCCGGCTTGTAGGGGCCGCCGGGCTGAGCCCAGCCTCCGAGCGCACCGGCGGTGGAGACGACGAGGCGCGGCGGCGGATCCAGGTCGCCGGCCTGATAGCGCTCGGCGTCGTCCTCGCCGCTCGCGACGAGCGCGTCGAGCTCGACGCCGGCGGCATGCAGCGTCGGCAGCTCCCGCGCGGTGGCGACGAGCACGCGCGCACGCCGCGCCTGACGCACCGCCTCGGCGTCGCCGGCGGTGAAATAGACGCCGTCGACGCCGTCGAGCTCCTCCCACGGCAGCGACCCCTCACCGCCTGGCGGGCGCGGCTTGTCCCCGATCACCGTGATCGTTCGCTCTCCCACGTCGTCCACGTAACAGAAGCCGCGCCGCTGCGGATCGTCGTTGCGAGGTGAGTGGACCCGGACGCCGGCCGCCTCGAGCCTCACCCGGCTCTGCTCGCCGAGACCGTCGCCGCCCAGGAGGCAGTAGAGCGCGGAGCGGCCGGCGAGCCGCGCCAGCTCCACCGCCGCGACGCCGCCGCCACCGGCCGGCTCGGCCCAGACCTCGGTCGAGCCGACGATCTCTCCCGGCTTGGGGACGGCCTCGACGCGGAGGAACTCGATCCACTCAACGTGCCCGACGACGGCCATATTCATGGCGCGCACTCTCACAGATGAGGCCGCAGCCGCGTTAGTAGGGATGATGGAAGCAATCGTGGCCGTCCCCCCGTTCGAGAATTTCTACGTCGAGCACCGCGACGTCGTGCTCGGCTTCCTGCGCCGCCGGCTCGGCGGGCAGGCGGCCGAGGATGCGTTCCAGGAGACGTTCCTGCGCGCGCTGCGCGCCTACGACCGGCTCGAGCACGGCGAGCACCTGCGTGCGTGGGTGCTGACGATCGCGGCCCGGCTCGTGATCGACACGAGCCGCCGTTCGAAGCCGGAGTCGCACGAGCTGCCGGAGCTGCCCGTCGAGGACGGCCGGCCCGCCTACGCCCAGATCGAGCACCTCGCCGGCGGTCTGCCGCCCACCGAGCGCGCCGCCGTCGTGCTCCGCTACGCCTACGACCTCGCCTACGACGACATCGCGCTCGCGCTCGACTCCACGCCGGAGGCCGCCCGCCAGGCCGCTTCGTCCGGAGTCCGCCGCTTGCGATCCAGGAGGATCCATGACCGTTACGCCTGATCTCGATCGCCGCTTCCGCGAGGCAGCCGCAGCAGAGGGCCTGCTCGACGTCGGCTTCGACGTGATCGAGTCGCCGATCGGCCCGCTGCTCGTCGCCGCCACCGACCGCGGCCTCGCCCGCATCTTCTTCGACGCCGAGCCCGAGCTGCACCTGGAGCGGCTCGCGAACGCCTACGGCCCTCGCGTACTCCGTTCTGCCGCGAGCGTCGACTCGGCCCACCGCCAGCTGGACGAGTACTTCGCCGGCGACCGCAGCTCGTTCGAGCTCGACGTCGACCTGCGCGGTGCCGCGCCGTTCGCACAGCACGTCCTGGGCGAGCTCGCTCGCGTCCCCTACGGCCAGACGACGACCTACGGCACGCTCGCCGCGAAGGTGGGCTCGCCCCGCGGCGCGCGGGCGGTCGGGATGGTGATGAACCGGAACCCGATCCCGATCGTGCTCCCGTGCCATCGCGTCGTCGGCTCGAACGGCAGTCTGACCGGCTACGCAGGCGGCCTCGACGTGAAGGAGCGGCTGCTGCGGCTCGAGGGCGCGATGCTCTAGTCAGTCCACGAGTTTGTAGCCCACGCCCCAGACGTTGGACGGGGAAACCAATGCTGGGTCGCGCGGCCGGCGCGGCGGTTGCTCTGGCGATCGTGGTCGAGGATCGGCACCGCTGCCCGCAGGAGAGCCTGCCCTCGTGTCCGGCCGGCACGTGCGGTGCGCCGATGAGTCCGGATGCCCGCCACCTCGCCATCACCGACGCGGGAGCTGCACTAACGAAAGCTGGCCCTGCAAGTCGAATCCTGTTCGCCTGGGCTCCTACGTCTCGCGCGCCGAAGCGCGTCGGGTGATTGCGGGCTTTCGGCCGGGGTCCTGGCCGCAGGGCCAGTTACACACCCTAGCTCATCTGAGCCGACCAAGTGCCAATCGCAACGAGACTGCACGGCCAGACGACGTACGGGACGCTCGCCGCGAAGGTCGCCCGCGCCGCGCTCGAGCTTCTGGCGCTCAGGGACATTGAGGATGATGGGGCGTTGCCGCGGCTCCGTGCGGAACGCCGTAGCGCCGGGCGAGCCGGGTGAGCGCGGTCCGGTAGATCTGCATGCTCGACCGGCGCCAGTCGCCGTGGGTCTGGCAGCGCCAGGCGCGGTAGCGTCTCGCGATGGTAGGGGCTCGTCAGGCTCTCGTTGTGCCCGATCACGTTCCGGAGCTGAATCCCGTAGGTGCTCATCAGCCAGAGCGTGAGCGAGAGCGACGCGGAGAGCTGCGCCCGGTTGGCGAGGATCTGGCGGTCGCTCGTGCCGACGTGCTCGATCCCGAATGCGGTCCAGTTCAGCCCCACCGTGTGGCGGCAGATGGTGTCCAGGCGGACGAGCTGGTAGATCGTGCCGTCGCGGTCGATCACGAAGTGCGCGCAGACGCCGGGGAGCTCGCCCAGTTCGCCGTCGGGCGTGTCGGCGGCGAAGGTCCAGTAGGCGGAGCTGAGGCTGTTCGAGCCCGTGTAGTGCTCGACGATCACCTTGGGCCGCTCGAGCCGCCAGGTCGCCGTTCCGTAGTGGCGTTGCGCGTAGGCCGCCGTCTCGGCGCGTCGCTTCGGCCCGAACGGGATCAGCTTCATGGCAATCGGCGGCTTCGGCGCCGCGCCGGCGGGAGCGATCGCCGCCGGACCGAGCGCCTCCGAGCTCTGCGCCGTCGTGCAGGCGAACACGGCGCAGAGCGCTGCGACGAGCGTCGGGAGGGCTCGCCGGCTCAAATCTCGCTGGCGGACCAGGTCTTGCGTCCGATGCTTCTTGCGAGCGGGTTGTAGACGGCGACGAAGCGCTGCTTGGCCGCGCTCGCGAGCACGTCCGACCGGCCGGCGAGCGTGAAGCTCTCGTTCGGCGGCAGCGGGCACCTCTCGAACGGGCGGCGAAGAAGCCGTCGCGGTAGTGGACGTCGGCCTCGATCGAGTGCTGTAACGCCATCTGCAGGAGGCTTGCGGCCGCGCCTGCCTCCTGGGTCGGGGTCTGGAGGCTGCCGAGCAGGCCGAGCAGCCGCTGGCGATTTTCGACGACCCGCTCGACCCGGTTCGCTGCTGCGCTGGTGGAGATCGAGCAGTTGAACCCGGCGGCGATCGCGCTCCCGAGCTCGCGCCTCCCGGCCGCCGACTCCATGAGGACGCTCTCGACCTGAGCGACGAACGCTGTCAGCTCCGTCGTCTCGGCCGGGGGCGTTGCCGCCGGAGCGGGTACGAGCTCGAGCAAGCGAAGGTGGTCGGCGCTGTTCAGCGAGATCCCCGACAGCGTCGGCTCGGCGGACGCCAGCGCCGCGTACGCACCCTGCACCTCCTGCGCTCGGTCGAACGCCGCCTGCGCGTCCTCGCGGGTGAGAGACCGGGGCAGAGCAGGGAAGCTGGAGAGCGCATCCGTGTAGGCGACGTGGGCGACGAGGGCCCGGCGCAGGACCACGAGCGTGGCCGCCTCCTGACTGGTCGCCGGAGCGAAGCCCTCGAGGGAATCCTCCGTTCCGACAACGCTCGCGGCCAACGCAGCGGCCGCCTGCCGCAGCGCAGCGAACGACTCGACGCCCGCGTCCAGTCCCTTGACCCGGGCGCTGAGCGCACCCTGGTAGCCGACGAGCTCCACGAACTGCGGAGTCACGCTGTCGACGAGCGTCGGCGCTCGAGCTGGAAGGCAACGCCTCGGAGCCGGTGGTCGACGGCGGCTGCTGCTCGGTCGCGACAGAATCGGCCGCGCTCGCCTCGGTCGGGTCGCCGTCGCCGGTGAGAGAGAGAACGGCGGCGGCCGCCGCGCCCGCCACGAGCAGCGCGACCGCTCCGGCCGCGACCCAACGCCGACGGCGGGTCCTCCCCGGCTCGACGGCCGCGGCGGCGGGTTGCGGATCTGCCGCGACGAACGGCGTGCCGCAGCTGCCGCAGAACCGCGAGCCCTCGGGCTCCTCGCTGCCGCACGTGGCGCACGTCAACGGTGCCACCTGCGTCACGCGTACCCGCAGCTCGTGCAGAAGCGCGCTTCGGGGCGGCGTTCGGCGCCGCAGTTCTCGCAGAAGCTGGCCGAGACCTCAGGCTCGGGAGCGCTCACGGCTGCGGGTGGTGCCTCCGCACCCTGCTCGATGGTGACGGCGGTTTCAGCGGGTGCGACGACTGCGGCGTCGACCGTGGGCGGTGCGGGGGTCGGCACCGGCTGGACGGGGCCGCCGCTGCGTCCGTCCCGCAGCTCCTGAACGTTCCCGTTGATCCGGAAGAAGACGATCACCAGCTCGAGGAGAACGCGTGCATAGATCATCGAGATCAGGAAGAACAGCGGGGCGACGATCACGAGCGTCAAGATCCCGGCGCCGCCCGAGTTGCTGAAGGCCGCAAGGACGAGCACGAGCGTCGACAGCGCGACGACGATCGTGGCCAGCAGGTACAGGACCTTGATGATCTTCGGCGTGACGAACGAGGTGAAGGAGTAGTCGAACAGCGCGGTCATGAATCCTCTCGGCTCCATCAGCTTCCTTTCGGCAAGGGACTTCGGGCTCGCCTAGCGGCGGGTCACGGTCCACGTTTGATTGTTCGACGTGCACGTCCGGGTGGTGGTGTCGGTGAACGACGATGTCCTGGCGGTACACCCCGGATGCGGTCGCCACTCCGGCCGCCGTCACCCCCTGGAAGTGCCCGGTGAAGAAGTAGGTGAACTTCGCGTTCTTGCCGGCGAAGACGCCGTCCTGCGAGGTCGTCGCAGTGAACGAGCCGTCCGGCCTGATCGTCGTCTTCAGAATCTCGAGGTGATCGGTTGACGGGTATGGGCCGCGCGGCGTGCAGGCGATGAAGACCGTCGGGATCGAGATGTTCGCCATGCTCGGTACCGCCGGCAGAGACCGAGAAGGTCAGCGGGTAACCCCCCACGTGCGTGCCCCGGTACGTGCCCGGCTGGATGACGGCCGTCGGGGGCGGTTGCGGATCGCTCGTCCGGCCCGCCGTCCAGGATTGATTGTTCGAGGTGCACCTGTGGGTGGCCGAGTCGGTGAACACGACATCCTGGCGGTACGACCCGGCCGCAGTCGCCGCACCGCCCGCGGTCGCCTTCTGGAACTGGCCGGTGACGGAATACGTGAACGTCGCCTTGACGCCGGCGAACACGCCGGTCTGCGACGCCGTTGGCCGTGAACGAGCCGTCACGCTTGATCGCCGTCTTCAGGATCTCGAGGTGATCGGTCGTCGGGTATGCGCCCGACGGCGTGCAGGCGATGAAGACGGTCGGGATCGAGACGTTCAACACGTCCGAGCCGCCGGCTGAGACGAAGAAGCGAAACCGGGTAGCCGCCCACGTGCCTGCCCCTGTAGCTGCCCGGCTCGGCCAACGCACTCTGGACAGGCGGTGGCGGTGGCTGTGTCTTCGAGCCGACGAACTGTGCGGCCACGGCCGCCAAGGCTGACACTTTCACCCTGCAGGCGCCGGCGCCCGTACAGGCTCCGCCCCAGCGGAGAAACCGAGATCCGGTCTTCGCCTTGGGCGTGAGCAGCACCCGCGAGCCGGCCGCGAACGTCGCTGCACACTTCCGGGGACAGAAGATTCCCGCAGGCTTGCTCGTAACGCTGCCGCCGCCGAGGACGGCGACGCTCAGCGTCGGCTTTGGGGCAGCCGCGCCGCGCGCCGCCGCACCCTGGGCGATCGAGCCGCCGAACACGCCCGTTGCGGCGACGGCTGCAATCACCGCGACGCTCACGACAACCCAAGCCTTTTTCCGGACGGTTTCAGATCGCACGATCAGCATCCCTTCTCGAGCGTTGAGTTAGAACTGCCGCCACCGTGCGCGGCTGAGGAAGAACCCGTGACCGCTTTTGTTCCGGCACGTCAGCCCTTCGCGCGCGGATGTGCAGGTCAGTCCGCCGCCACTCCAGGTCTTGCCGTAGCCGAGTGGCAACTCGTTGCGGGTGAGCAGACGCGCTCCACTGGCGTCATCGAAACACCCGGGCACCGCGACGCGGCCGGTTCCGCCCAACCTCAGCTGATGGAGGATAAAGCCCCCAGCGACCTCGCACGTGTGGCGCGGTTGGGGCTCGAGGCCACTCTTGATCACGCACTGGATGCCGGCATAGAAGACCTCGCCCCCTCCTTCCAGCGCATCGAACCCGGAGTAGGCGTGACAGACGATGTTGCCGGAGGGAGTCTGGAAGTACGTCTGCGGGAAGACCTGGTCGTCGCCTCTCGCCGCTCCGACTCGCTTCCAAGCGCCCGCCGTGAAACGGCTGCCACCCCAGTGCCACGAACGCGCCTTCGTGCCGCCGCTTGCACAGCAGCGCGGGTCGCCCGCACGATAGATCGACACCGTCTCACGGATGTTTGATCCGGCGGCCGTGAGAATTGCAGCTTGGCGCTGCATCAGGAGCAGCCGCCATCCGCCTCCGGACCAACGGAAGACCGCCCAGTAGATCATCCCCACGTTGCCGGAGCCGGAGATCGAAGCCACCATGGCACGGCTTCCCACACCGGTGAACGCGCCACACAGCACCTTCCAAACCGGGTACGTCGCAGAAACGTCCCGCAGCGCCAGCCGCTTGACAGCCGCAGTCGCTTCTGCCTTCGTGCACTGACCCGAAGTAGCCGAGCTCGGCGAGGTGGCGGCAGCCCCCGGCACAGTGAATGCGAACGCGAGAACCGCGATGAAGGCAACCCGCCGTAGCCGGGTCGCCAAGTGCCTACGCACGTTCTGCGAGTCCATGAAGCCCATGTTCATCCCCTGCCGCAGTGCGCTGATGATCCGCAAGGAGAGAGGGCTTGGCGTCGCAGAAGGCCACGTAACCGGGCTGCCCTATGGGGCGATTTCGCGCGCTCGACTCGCTGAAAACGATGCAACCACGATCACGAGTCCGAGTCAACGTTGTCATGAGCTGACATGACAGCCAGACAGCCACCCGGTGCCCGATCAGTGCCCAAACCTGCCATCGTCCGGCTCCCGGTGCGACCCGCGTGGCCCGCAGCGGCTAGCGGCCGGCACCGCAGCGTCAGTCGACCAGCTTGTAGCCCACGCCCCAGACGTTGACGACGAAGCGGTCGCCCGCGCCGCGCTCGAGCTTCTGGCGCAGGCGGCTGACGTGTGAGTCGAGCGTTCGCGTCCGTGTGAAGGAGCGATAGCCCCACACGTCGCGGAGCAGCTCGTCCTTCGTGAAGACGCGCTTCGGCTCGGCGGCGAGCGCCGTCAGCAGCTCGAACTCCTTGCCGGCGAGGTGCACGGCCTCGCCGCGGACGGTGACGACGCGGGCGGGCAGGTCGATCACAAGCCCGCCGACCTCGAGCCGCTGCTGTGCCGGCGGGGCGACGCGCCGGAGCACCGCGCGGATGCGCGCGACGAGCTCGTCGTAGACGACCGGGCGGTTGAGGTAGTCGTCGGCGCCGCGCTGGAAAGCGCGCACGCGGTCGACGGCGTCGCCCTCGGCCGGACCGAGCACGATCACCGGCACGTTGCGGTTCCACGTTCGGCCGGGCTCGCCTTCGCGGAGGCGCGTGCAGAGCTCCAGCTCGGCGCAGAGGACGAGGTCGGGACGGGTGCGCTCCGCGAGCGCGAGCGCCTCGCCTCCGAACGCGGCATGGAGGACGTGAAAGCCGTCGCTCTGCAGCTGACGTTCGAGGTAGCCGCGGATCGCGGGCTCCGGCTCGGCGAGGAGCAGCGCGGCTGTCATGCTTGCGACGCTAGCAATGTGGTTTCGGAGCCGAAAGATGTCCTTTCCAACGATTCTGCGACGATCGCTCCCCACCCGGCTCCTGCTGACGGTGCCCCTTGCGCTCACGCTCCTCGTGCCGGCCGCGATGACGATCGCTGCGCCGGCCGGTGCGATTCACAGGGGCCAGGACGCCTCCTTCGGCTCGTACCGCTTCATGGTCTCGTTGCGCCTCGCCGACGAGCCGGACAGCCACCGTTGCGCCGGCACGCTCATCGAGCCCGACATCGTCCTCACCGCCGCGCACTGTGTCGCCCGGGTCGCGGCGGACGGGCTCGTCGCGGTCGTCGGAGCCGACATGCCTGCCTGGCGGAAGGCGCGCCGGATCTCGACGCTCGGACACCGCATGCCCGCGACCTTCGACTTTCGCCTGGACAACCGCGATGACATCGCAGTCGTCCGCCTCGCGGTCCCACAACGGACGCCGCGAGTCCGCCTGGCTGCGGTCGAGCCGCGCGTCGGGGCACGGCTCGCGACCGCAGGTTGGGGCTGCACGAACGCGCCGCCCGTCTGCAAGGTGAAGGCGTCCGAGCTCCGGGTCTCCGGCCAGACCGTGCTCCCCGACTCGTCCTGCGGGAAGGACGTGTTCTGGACACGACCGACGTACAGCGACCGCACGAACGTCTGCACGAGGGGCACGAAGGCCAGGTCGACCATCAACCGCGGCGACTCGGGCGGCCCGCTGCTCGTCCCGGACCGCCGAGGCGGCTTCCGCCAGGCCGGGGTGACGGCGCTCGGCTCGGACAGCACGACCAAGCTCTACGCGGGCTTCACCTCGATTCCCGTGGAGCGGAGCTGGATCAGCGCCGCGATTCGGTCGTTGCGGAGCGCGCCGACGGCGCTCGCGGCGGGCGGCGCCTGGGAGCGGCACGCGCCGCTGCCGGAGCCGCGTACCGAGGTCGCCGCCGGCGTCGCCCGCGGCGAGATCGTCGCCGTCGGAGGTTTCACCGCCGACGGCGGCAACTCCGCGCGCGCCGATGTCTACTCGACTTCGCGGAACGCCTGGCGGCGGCTGCCGGACCTCCCGGTCGCCGTCGACCATGCCGCCTCGGCGAGCGCGAACGGGAACGTCTACGTCGTCGGCGGCTACGGCGGCGACCGCAATCCGCTCAAGACCGTGTTCGTGCTCGGGCCGGACGAGCGGTGGCGGAGCCTGCCGGCGCTGCCCGACGCGCGGGCCGCGGCGGCGGCCGCGATCGCCGGCGGCAGGCTCTACGTCCTCGGCGGCGTCGACGGCCGGCGCGGGCTCGCGCGGGTGGCGTTCGCCCTCGACCTGAAGACACGGCGCTGGGCGCGAATCCCCGCACCCTCGCCGCGCGAGCACCTCGCGGCCGCCGCGGCCGGGACGCGCGTCTACGCCCTCGGCGGCCGCAGCGCCGGGATCGACACGAACACGGGCCGCTTCGAGGTCTACGACGCGAAGGCGCGCCGCTGGACGCGGCTGGCCCCGATCCCGCAGGCGCGCGGCGGCACCGGCGCCGCCTACGCGAACGGCCGGATCGTCTCGATCGGGGGCGAGCGCCCGCAGGGCACGATCGCCGCGGTCTACGCCTACGAGCTCCGCACGCGCCGCTGGCAGCGGCTCCCCGACCTGCTGTCACCCCGCCACGGACTCGGCGTCGTCGCGCACGCGGGCCGGGTCTACGCCGTCGCGGGCGGCCCGCAGCCCGGCCTGACCGTCAGCGGCGCGGTCGAGTCGATTCGACCCTAGATTCGACCGGAG
>CAVWYB010000009.1:0-54038 GCA_963759145.1 uncultured Solirubrobacterales bacterium | reverse complement strand
AGTGTTCGAGGAGCCGTTCGAGCGCCTCGCGATCGCGGCGCCCTTGGAGGTCGAGCTGCGTCCCGACGACGCCGGGCTGACGTTGCTTGTCTTTAGGCTCACAGGGTGATGGGACACACGCCGATCAAGATCCACGACTCGCTCACCAACTCGCTTCGCGAGCTGGAACCCCGCGACCCCGGGAAGGTTGGGATCTACGCCTGCGGCCCCACGGTGTACTCGCGGATCCACGTCGGCAACGCGCGCCCTTATGTGGTGTTCGCGCTCCTGCGGCGCTTTCTGCGGCACGAGGGCTACGAGGTGACGCTGGTCGAGAACGTCACCGACATCAACGACAAGATCTACATCGCCGCGCGCGATCGGGGGGTGCCGTCGGAGGAGCTCGCGCGCGAGATGACCGCCAATTACCGCGCGGACACCGAGCGGCTGGAGCTCGAGCGCCCGGACAGCGAGCCGCTCGCGAGCGAGACGATCGGCCCGATCATCGAGCTGATCGAAAGCCTGATCGAGCGTGGGCATGCGTATGCGAGCGACGGCGATGTCTACTTCAGCGTGCGCAGCGACGACGAGTACGGCAAGCTCTCCAACAGGCGGCTCGACGACCTCCAGCCCGGCGAGCAGGGCGAGCCGGACGAGGATGCCGCGCTCAAGCGTGACCCGCTCGACTTCGCTCTGTGGAAGGCCCACAAGCCGGACGAGGACACCTGGTGGGAATCGCCCTGGGGGCGGGGGCGGCCCGGCTGGCACATCGAGTGCTCGGCGATGGCCGAGACCCTTCTGGGGCTCGACTTCGACATCCACGGCGGCGGCCTGGACCTGCTGTTCCCGCACCACGAGAACGAGATCGCCCAGACCGAGGCCGGCCGCGGCCGGCCGCTGGCGCGGATGTGGATGCACAACGGCATGGTCCGCTTCGAGGAGGAGAAGATGGCCAAGTCGGTCGGCAACATCACGCTGCTCGCGGATGCGCTCGACCGGCACGGGCGCGATGCGCTCGTCATGTACTTCCTCAGGGGCCACTACCGGCAGCCGCTGGCGTACTCCGACGAGCTCGTGGAGGATGCGGGCCGCGCGGTCGAGCGGATCGCGAACTTCTGCCGCCTGGTTCGCAAGGGCGAGGCCACGGCGGTCGAAAGCTCGGTGCCGGAGCGCAGGGAGGCCTTCTTCGCGGCCCTGCGGGATGACTTCAACACGCCGCGGGCGCTGGCGGCGCTCTTCGAGCTGATCAGCGACGTCAACCGCGAGGGCGTGTCGGCGGACGTCCAGCCGGCGCTCGCCGAGATGCTCGAGGTGATCGGCTTCGAGCACCTCCTGGAGGGCGATGAGCCGGTCGACGAGGAGCTGCTCCGGCTTGCCGCCGAGCGGGAGGAAGCCCGCCAGGCCCGCGACTTCGACCGGGCCGACCGCGCTCGCGACGAGCTGCGCGGCCGCGGGTACGAGGTCCGCGACACCCCCGAGGGCCCGGAGCTGGTGCCGCTCCCCGACCGGGAGTGATCCTCTACGGGCGGAACGCCGTGCAGGAGGCCCAGCGCGGCCGGCGCGGCGTGCTGCGGGTCTGGACCGCGGACGACGCGTCGGGCGAGGAGCTCGAGCGGCTCTGCGGCTCTGGGGACCATCAGGGCTTCGTGGCCGAGGTGGAGCCCTACCCCTATGTCGACCCGGCGGAGGTGCTCGCCCCCGAGAACGCGCTCGTGGTGGCGCTCGACCAGGTCCAGGACCCGCAGAACGTGGGCGCGATCTGCCGGAGCGCCGAGGGGGCGGGGGCGAGCGGCGTGGTGATCCCCGAGCACGGCGGCGCGCTCGTGACCCCGGCCGTGTGCCGCGCGTCCGCGGGCGCCGTCGAGCACCTTGCGGTCGCCCGGGTGCGCAACCTCGCGGACTTCCTTTCGATGGCCAAGCGCGAGGGGGCCTGGGTGTACGGCGCCGAGGCCGGCGCGGACAAGCCCTACTGGGAGCCGGACTACGGCGGCCGCGTCGTGATCGTGCTGGGCTCCGAGGGCAGGGGCCTCCGCCCGCGCGTCCGGGACAGCTGCGACGCGCTCGTGGGCCTGCCGCTGGAGGGCATGATCGGGTCCCTGAACGTCGGCGCGACGGCCGCCGTGCTGCTGTACGAGATCGTTCGGCAGCGAACCACGTCTTGACAAACGGAGCAGCGCCCCTAGAATGCCGCGCTACCTAAAGTTGCACTTGAGGTTGACCCTGATCGAGGGTTTGCCTCGTTCCCGTCTAAGGGGGCGCCAGGGGAGGTAAGTGCGCCGCCGCCCGTCTCTGTGGCCGTTTGGCCGCAGGAGGGAGGAGGTTGCAATGCCCGTACCCACCCCGAGCAGGCAGACCCGCCAGCCCGCCGCCCCAGGCACCTACCCTGCAGGCTCGCGCCGCCTCATGCGCCGCGTGTCCGGCCCCGTCAGAGGCGGAGGCGCGGCCGCGGCCGGCCCACCGCACCGCCGGCCAGCCCGACGACGAGTACCTCGTGGCGCTGGCCAAGCAGGGCGTGGCCGAGGCCACCGACCGCATGGTGCGCCGCTACTACGGCTTCGTGCGGCTGAAGGCCTCGTCGTACTTCCTGATCGGAGGCGACTCGGACGACCTGATCCAGGAAGGCCTGGTCGGGCTCTACAAGGCGATTCGCGACTACCGCTCCGACCGCGAGTCGAGTTTCCGCAACTTCGCCGAGCTGTGCATCACGCGGCAGATCATCACCGCGGTGAAGACGGCCACGCGGAACAAGCACACGCCGCTCAACTCGTACGTCTCGTTCAGCCAGACCCCGGCCGCGGGCGGCGAGGAGGGCGAGCCCACGATGGCCGACATCCTGCCGGGCTCGACCGTGCACGATCCCGTCAACCAGGTGATCTCGACCGAGGAGATCCAGAGCCTGGTCTCGTGCATCACGAGCGTCCTGAGCGAGCTCGAGAGCCGTGTGCTCTCGCTCTATCTCGACGGGCGCTCCTACGAGGAGGTCGCGGAGCTGCTGAGCTGCGACACCAAGACGGTCGACAACGCGCTCCAGCGCGTCAAGCGCAAGGTCGGGACGCACCTGGACTCGCGGGCCGTGCCGGACTAGAGCGGCGTGTGCCCGAACAAACCGGGCGTAAGGAGGAGTGGGAGCGTGCCAGGCTACGGGAAGCCGTCGATTCGGAGCCGTTCGTGCCGCATCTGCGTAGGTCGGAGGCCCAGATCCCAAAATCCACGCGCGTACGATCGACCCCAATATATGTGGTCAATCGTGCATGGTGCGATACGGCAGACGGCACGGGGGAGCTTGAGCCATCCGTGGCACCGGCGCGGGATGACGCCAGCCTCGAGCCATGCGACGCCCAAAACCACACCTTACTGCCCGGTTGTGGAGGCGGCGCCTGCGGGCAGGGCGCAGGCTTGCAGTCGCCGCCGCCGAGCACGGGCCCGCGTGCGTCGGCCAGCCGGGGCATCGGCGGAGTCTTGCGCGCGCTGCGGCCCGCGGTCGTCTTCGGCGGTGTCCTCCTCGGGCTCCGGGACGGCCTTGACCGCGTACCAGACGAGCCACAGCGCAGCGATCATCGGGATCTTGAGGATCACGATCATGAAGAAAAGGGTCCAGCCCATGAGTGCTCTCTCCCCGCTGCGGCGGCTCCTGATCGGCCCAGTCTAGAACATCAAAATCCGGTCATCGACCACTGGTCGGCGAACGTCTCGATGAGCGCATCGTGGTATTCGGCGATGCGCCCCGCATCGGTCGCCACGACCGGCGCGCCGAGCAGCAGCCGGTCGGCGCTCGCGGCCCGTGTCGGCGACCCGCTCCCGGCACTCGGCCGGTGTGCCCGCGACCGCCATCTCATCGAGCATCTCGTCGGTCACGAGCGCCGTCATCCCGGCGAGATCGAAGCTCCGCCAGAGCTCCCGGATCTGCGCCGCGGTGTCCGTGAACCCGTGGAGGTCGAGGATCCGGTCGTACGTCCGCACGGTCGCGTGGAAGGCGATCTGCCGCTTGGCGTCCTCGCGCGCCTGCTGCTCGTCGTCGGAGGCCGCCACCAGCAGCCAGTCGGCGATCGCCACGTCCGCGCCCGACGCGTCCTTCGGCTTCCGCGCCCTGCGCGATCGCCGGCCTCATGACCTCGTCGATGTAACGGACCGTCGCCATCGGATGGGACACGACTCCGTCGGCGACCGCGCCGGCCATCCGGGCCATGCCCTCGTTCACGGCGGCGAGGTAGACCGGCACGCTGGGGCGGACCTGCCCGGCGCGGCCGTACGGGCGGACGCGCAGCCGGATCAGCTCTCCCTCGTACTCCACCGCGCCGGCCTCCGACGGCTGCCCACACCGCGCGAATCGCCTCGACCGTCTCACGCAGTCGCTGCGCGGGCCGATCGCCGTCAGCGCCCAGCCAATCGGTCCGCATGCGACGCGTCCCGGTTCCGAGCCCGAGCACGAACCGCCCGCCCGAGAGCTCGTCGAGGTCGAGCGCGGTCACGGCCGTGAGCAGGGGCGAGCGCCCGAACGCCCATGCGATCGCGGTGCCCAGCTCGACCGAATCGGTCTCGAGCGCCGCCCCCGCGAGCGCGATCGGGCCGGAGTGGTTGTGGAACTCCGGCGCCCAGACCGAATCGAACCCGGCTGCCTCGGCGCGGCGCGCGAGCTCGACGTTCTCGCGCTGCGTCGGCAGCTCGAGCAGGAGACCGAGCCCCATGCGGCTACTTGCCCACGCTGTCAGCCAGCAGCTCGACCTGGTGCGTGTGCTTGCTGCCGGGGAAGAAGATCAGCTCGTCGCAGCCGGCCTGCTCGAAGGCCTGGACGTAGCTCTGGACCGCCTCGGGCGTGGTCGCGACGCTTTCCACGATCCGGCTCGTGTAGTCGCCGAGGAACTCGTAGTAGTGGCCGATGTTCCGCTCGGCATGAGCCTCGGCATCGGGACCGAGCGAGAAGTAGGCCAATGAGGCCTTCCAGGGCTTGTCGCGCCCGGCCCGCTGCCAGGCCTCGTCCACCTGTGGAGCGAGCGCGGCGAACTGGTCCGGTCCCGCCGCGCCCATGATCCAGCCGTCGCCGAATCTCGCAGCTCGCTCGATCGCGGCAGGCGCGTGGCCACCGACGATCAGCTTGGGGCCGCCCGGGGTGAGCGGCTTCGGCCCGACGTCGTCCCCCTCCCAGGTGCTCCGGATCTGCTCCAGCTGCCGCGTGAGGGCCGCGCCGCGAGTTCCCCATGGGATGCCGCTGGCCTCGTAGTCGTCGTCCCGGGCGCCGAGCCCGATTCCGAGCCAGAATCGGCCGTCGGAGACGTGGTCGAGCGTCGCGCACTCCTTGGCGAGCAGGCGCGCATTCGGCCGCAGCGGGCCCAGCAGCACGGTCGTCGCGAGCCTGATCCGCTCCGTCACCGCCGCCACCGCAGCCAGGGAGACGAGCGGCTCGAAGCCGGGGTAGACGAGCCGGTCCATGTTGCCGAGGCTCGCGAAGCCCCTGGCGTCGGCACGTCTTCGCGAACTCGAGCAGCGATTCGCGGTCGACGTCAGGTATAGCGTTGGGAAGGCCGACTCCGATCTCCATCGCGTCTCCTTATGCTCGACGCAGTGCGGTCGAAAAGCCTAAACGAGCTGCCCGGCTGGGCCTTGGAGCTGCTCGAGCACAGTCGGGTGGGGCGGCTGGGGATGCTCGATGCGGACGATCGCCCACGCGTCCTGCCCGTCACGTACGCGCTGCATGACGGAGTGCTGTGGAGCGCGATCGACCAGAAGCCAAAGCGGGCGGTGGAACCGGCACGCATCCGTTACCTGCGCCGCCGGCCCGACGCGGCGCTCACGGTGGATCACTATTCGGACGACTGGGAGGAGCTGGCATGGGTGCAGGCGCTCGGCCGCGTCGAGGTGCTCGCGCCCGCCGAAGCTCCCGATGCGCTTGCGGCGCTCGTCGCCAGGTACGAGCCGTACCGGCGGGAGCCGCCGCCCGGCCCGCTCCTGCGGCTCTCACCGTCACGCTTTCTGTGCTGGCGGGCGGCCTTATAGGCTGAGGACATGCGGATCGCCGTCTCGCTGCCGAACGTCGGGCTGAGCCACGGCAAGGAGACGATCCTGCCGGTGGCGGAGGCAGCCGAGCGGCTCGGCTTCGACTCGGTATTCGCCGCGCACCACGTCGCGTTGCCCTACGAACGCGAGAGCGAGTACCCCTACCAGCGGTCCGGCACCGAGATCGCGATGACGCCCGGCATCCAGTGGCTCGACCCCCTGGTGACGCTTTCGATGATCGCCGGTGTCACGGACCGGATCGGACTCGGCACGAGCGTGCTCGTGCTCCCATACCGGAACCCGGTCAACCTCGCGGCGGAGGTCGCGTCCCTGGACGTCCTGAGCGACGGTCGGGTGATCCTGGGCGTCGGCTGCGGATGGATGCGGGAGGAATTCGAGACTCTGGGCCTCGACCCCGTCCGAGCGGGGGGCGCGCACGGACGAGTACATCGAGGTCCTGCGCGCGCTTTGGACCCAGGATCCGGCGAGCTTCGACGGTCGATTCGTCACCTGCGAGGGCACCGTGCTCGCGGCGCGGCCGCAGACCGAGGGAGGACCGCCGATCTGGGTCGGCGGCAACACCGAGGCAGGCCTGCGGCGGGCGCTCCGCCACGGCGACGGCTGGCACGGATTCGAGGTCTATCCGGAGGAGCTGACCGATCTCCACGAGCAGCTCGAGCGGATCGGCGCCGAGGTGGACCGGGATCCGGCAGAGCTGGTGCTGAGCGTGGCGCGGGGGCTGATGCCGCCCGGGCGGGAGGGGGAGTCCTTCGTTCGCGACCGCCGGATGCTGGGCGGCTCCGCGGATGCGGTCGTGGATGAGCTCGGTAGCTACGCCGACCAGGGGGTCGAGCTGGTCCTGATCCAGGTCAGCCTGGCGCCGCCGCTCGTGCCGGAGGCGCTCGAGTGGGTGGCTGCCGAGGTCCTGCCCCGGCTGCCCGAAGGAAAGGTGTCGAGCGGACCCGGTAGATAGACTGCGCGGCCGCGCATGGCCGTTTACTTCGTTCTGGGATCGATTCTCGTGGCCTGGGGTCTGGGACTTGCCGTCCTGGGGCTCCTGCGGGAGGACTTCCCGCCGAGCGGCCGGGCCGGCCGCATGCTCGTCGGGACCACGGCGCTGATCGTGGCTGGCCACGCTGGTGGCCCTGCTCGCCACGACCGAGCGCGAGCATCCGCGCGAGGAGGCGGCGGCGGAGGCGGCCGAGAAGAAAGCCGAGGAGCGAAAAACCGGCAGGGGAGGCTCCCGGAGGGGCGCCGCCGCCGGCAAGTGCTCCCAGCGTCGAGGCGAGTACCGTCGACGTGACCGAGAAGGAGTTCTCGATCGCGCTTGCAGGGGGGAACGCGCTGCAACCGGGCAGGTACACGTTCGCCGTTCAAAACGCCGGCAAGATCCAGCATGACCTGGCGATCCAGGGGGCTGGTCAGAACGTCAAGACCCCGCTCCTCGACGCCGGCCAGAGCAAGGACCTCAAGGCCAACCTGAACCCCGGCAAGTATGTCTTCTACTGCACGGTCCCGGGGCACGAGCAGGCGGGCATGAAGGTCAACGTGACCGTGGCGAATTAGCCGAAGGGAACGAGGAGCGTGCGTAGTATGGTCAGCCCGATGTCCCCGGGGGAAGTACAGGAGAGGCGGTAGTGCGCAACCTGCGGAACCCGTACGTGCAGGTCGTGATCTGGACGCTGGGCATCGGCACGCCTTTGCTGCGATCGTGCTGACGGTGCCGTGGCTGCCGTCCGAGTCCTCCACGGCCGCCAACCCGATCGACACGCTCTACGACGTGCTCGCGGTGATCTCGTCGTACGTCTTCGCGCTGGTCGTGAGCATCATGCTCGTGAGCGTGATCCACTTCCGCCGCCGCCACAACGATCTGAGCGACGGCGAGCCGATCCACGGGAACACGACGGTGGAGGCGGTCTGGACCGCGATTCCCGCCCTGCTGATGGTCGGGGCCGCGGTCTACAGCGGCCTCGTGCTGGCCGACATCGAGGAGACCAAGGCGAACACGCAAGAGGTGCGGATCACGGGCCAGCAGTTCGCCTGGGTCTTCGAGTACCAGAGCCAGAAGCTCAAGGCGGGCGAGCTGCACCTCGTGAAGGACACCCCGTACCACTTCGAGCTGAAGGCCAAGGACGTGCTCCACTCGTTCTGGGTCCCGCAGTTCCGGATGAAGAAGGACGCCGTGCCGGGTATCACCACCGACGTGCGCGTCACACCGACCCGCAACGGGACGTACACGCTCGCCTGCACCGAGCTCTGCGGACTCGGTCACGCGACGATGCGCGCCCGGGTCGTGGTCGAGGACCAGGCCGCTTTCGACAAGTGGGCCGCGCAGGCGAAGAAGATCCAGAACGAAATCGGAGGAGTCTCTTGACCAGGACGTCGTCTCAGAACCCCGACCCGGCCTTCGTAGAATCCCGCCGATGACGACGAGCGTCGCAGCCCCCGAGCACCCGCTCAAGCAGAAGCCTCCGCGCAGCCGCGCGCGGCAGCTGCTGCTGGGACCGAACCTCCTGCGCGCCACCTGGATGGCGGCCGTCGGCGCCGCGTTCGCGTTCGGCCTGGTCGTGGGCCTCCGTGCGATCCAGGGCCTCCCGCTCTTCGAGGGCTCGCCGATCGTGACCGTGATCCTGATCGCGGCGCCGCTGTTCTTCCTGGTCGGGATCGGCGGCTTCGACTACTGGGGCAAGTACATGATCGGCGCCCCCACGGAGCCGGAGGACCACTCCATGCACGGCGCCACGAACTGGAAGGACTACTTCCGGATCAACACCGACCACAAGGTGATCGGGATCCAGTACACGGTCACGGCGCTCTTCTTCCTGCTGGTGGGCGGCGCGCTCGCGGAGGTGATGCGCGCCGAGCTCGCGCAGCCCGGCCAGCAGATCGTCGACTCGAACACCTTCAACGGGCTGTTCTCGGTGCACGCGTCGCTGATGATCTTCCTGGTCATCATCCCGATCTTCGCGGGCCTCGCGAACTTCGTGCTCCCGCTGATGATCGGGGCGCCCGACATGGCGTTCCCGCGCCTGAACGCGCTCAGCTACTGGCTGCTGCCGGTGGCCGGGATCATGATGGTGGCGAGCTTCCTGGTCCCGGACGGCGGTGCCTTCAACACCGGCTGGACGGCCTATGCGCCGCTCTCCACCGACGCGCCACTCGGTCAGCAGTTCTTCACGATCGGGGTGCAGTTTGCCGGCACCTCTTCGATCATGACCGCGCTCAACTTCCTGGTCACGATCATCACGATGCGCGCGCCCGGCATGACCTTCTGGCGCATGCCGCTGCTGGTCTGGGCGAACTTCACGACCTCGCTGCTGGTCGTGATCGCGACGCCGTTCATCGCCGGATCGCAGTTCCTGGTGCTGCTCGACCGCTCGCTGCACGCGAACTTCTTCGACGCGGCGGCGGGGGGCGACGTCATCTCCTACCAGCACATCTTCTGGTTCTACTCACACCCGGCCGTCTACATCATGATGTTGCCCGGCTTCGGGATCATCTCGGAGGTGATCTCGACCAAGGCGCGGAAGCCGATCTTCGGTTACCGCCTGATGGCGCTCTCGCTGCTCGCGATCCTGGTGCTCGGGTTCACCGTGTGGGCGCACCACATGTTCGTGTCCGGCATGTTCAGCTGGCTGCGCGTGCCGATGATGATCACCACGATGCTGATCGCGGTACCGACCGGCATCAAGATCTTCTCCTGGCTCGCGACGCTGTGGAAAGGCGTGCTCGAGCTGTCGACCCCGATGCTGTTCGCGCTCGGCTTCATCACGATGTTCACGCTCGGCGGCATCAGCGGCATCATGCTGGCCGCGATCCCAGTCGACATCCACACGTCGGACAGCGTACTTCGTGGTCGCGCACATCCACTACGTGCTCTTCGGCGGGAGCATGTTCACGATCTTCGCGGGCATCTACTACTGGTTCCCGAAGATGACGGGGCGGATGTTCGACGAGAAGCTCGGCAAGCTCCATTTCTGGCTCACGTTCATCTCGTTCAACGTCACCTTCGGCCCGATGCACTGGGTCGGCCTCGAGGGCATGCCACGCCGCGTGGCCGACTACGCCGACAAGTTCGCAGCCTGGAATCTCGTGGAATCGATCGGCGCCTTCGCGCTGGGCGCCGCGACGCTCGTGTTCATCTACAACTTCATCGTGAGCTGGGCGGCGGGTCCGCGTGCGCCGGGCAATCCGTGGCGTGCCCGCACGCTCGAGTGGCAGGTGTCCTCGCCGCCGCCGATCTTCAACTTCGACGAGATCCCGCAGGTCGTGGGCGGCCCCTACGAGTACGGGACCCCCGGCGCCGTGCACGCGGTCCTGAACGGCGACCGGGCCAAGGTGGCGGTTCCCGCCGGCGGCGGTGACGCCCACGCCGAAGGCGCCGGCGGTGGGGGAGACGGCAACGGCCGCGCGAACGGGCACGGCAACGGAAACGGGCACGGGGCCCCGCGAGAATGATGGATGCGTCTGCGAGCCCGCGCGGTGCGGCGCCGTCACACGTGCTGGTGGTGGCGAACGAGACCGTGGGCGGCGAGAAGCTCTTCGAGGCCCTGGAGCGGCGGGCCGCCCAGGGGCCGATCCGCTGCACGGTGATCTGCCCGCAGAACCGGCCGAAACGTGGGTTCGTGATCTACGACGACAGCGCCCGCTCGGCGGCCCGGATCCGCCTCGACCTGACGCTCGAGCGCCTGCGCAAGCTCGGCATCGAGGCGGAGGGCGAGCTGATGGACCCGGACCCGTACATGGCCGTCAAGGACGCGCTCCGTGAGTACGGCGCCGACGAGATCATCATCTCGACCCTGCCGTATGCACGGTCGGGCTGGCTGCGCCGCGATCTCGTCGAGCGCATCCGTGCCTACGCTGACATTCCGGTGGAGCACGTGATCGTCGACCTCAACGAGGAGCCGACCCGCCACGCGCTCGTGGTCGCGAACCAGACGGTCGAAGGCCGGAAGCTGATCGAGACGCTGGAGCGGCGTGCGAGCGAGTCGCCACACCGGTTCACCGTGATCGCGCCGCAGGACGGCGCCGGCGACGGCGCCGTGGAGGCGGCGGAGGCGCGCTTGCATCACACGCTCCGCCTGCTCGGGAAGGCCGGCCTCGACGTGACCGGGTACGTCGCCCACCCGGACGCGTTCACGAGCATCATGAACGCGGTCGACCACGACCCGCCCAACGAGATCATCATCTCCACGCTGCCGAGCTACAAGTCGCGCTGGCTTCGAGGAGACCTGATCGGACGCGTGCGGCACGCCACCGGGGTGCCGGTCGAGCACGTGGTCAGCGACCCGGCCGGCGACGAGCCGCCGGTGGCCGCCCCGGCGGGCACGGCGGGAGGCGGAGGTACGTAATGGAATCCGCCGCGATCGCGCACGGCGCTCACGCGCACGGGCCGCCCGAAGCGCACCGCAGCTCGCGCATCGAGCCCCAGCCGCTGGGGGTCTACCTCTTCATCATCAGCGAGGCGATGCTGTTCGGGTCGTTCTTCACGGCCTACTTCTTCGTGCGGGTGGTCGCGAACGAGGAGTGGCCGCCGCCCCCGTTCCACTTCCCGGTCAACATCGCGCTCATGAACACGTTCATCCTCGTGTTCTCGAGCGTGGTCATGCACTGGGCGCTGGTCTCGATCAAGCGCGGCAACCGCACCGGCCTGCAGGCCGGCCTCGCGATCACCTTCATGATGGGCGCGATCTTCCTCGCGACTCAGATAAACGAGTACGTCAAGGCCGGCTTCTCGATCTCGGACGGCGCCTTCGCATCGGTCTTCTACGGGTTGACCGGGACTCCACGGGCTCCACGTGTTCGTGGGCCTGACGCTGCTCGCGATGGTGAATCTCCGCACGTTCCGCGGGCATTTCTCGCCAAAGGCCCACATGGGAGTCGAGATGGCCGGGATCTACTGGCACTTCGTCGACGTCATGTGGATAATCGTGTTCCTCACCGTCTACATCCTCTAGTCCCCCCGGAAGGACGCGGAGGCTTGATCAATCCTCTCCGTTCTGAAGAAGACGCGTTTCGCTTCACCGTCGTGGTGGCGATCCTGGTCGCTCCCATCGCGCTCACCGCGATCGTGTTCAGCTCGGAGGCCGGTCTGGCGGTGGCGGGCGGCCTGCTGTTCGGGATCGCGTTCACGCTGTTCGTGCTGAGGCGGGACGAGGCGCCCAAGCGGGCCACGCTGCGGCAGCCCGAGCGCGGGGAGCAGCATCGGATCCTGGTGGTCGCGAACGAGACGCTGAGCGGCGCGGCGCTGCGCGACGAGATCGAGCACCGTGCCGGCGGCGAGGACACGGAGGTGTTCGTCGTGTGCCCCGCCCTCAACACGAAGCTGAAGACCTGGACGTCGGACGACGACGGGGCCCGTGCGCGGGCGCACGCGCGCCTCCAGGGAATGCTCGACGCGCTCGACCGGGACGGTTTCAAGGCGACCGGCGACATCGGCGACGGCGATCCGGTGCAGGCGCTGGAGGACGGCCTGCGCGTCTTCGGCGCCGACGAGGTGATCGTCTCGACGCATCCGCCGGGACGGTCGAACTGGCTGGAGCGCGACGTCGTGGAGCGGGCGCGCGAGCGCTTCGACGTGCCGATCACGCACGTCATCGTCGATCTCGAGCGGGAGCGAGACCTCTCGCCGCCGCCGACTACTTGACGTTCAGCGTGCCCTTCATCCCGGCCTGCTCGTGGCCCGGGACGGAGCAGTAGAACTCGTAGCTGCCGGCCTTCAGGCTGGTGGAGACCTTCGAGACCCCGCCGCCCTGCACGACGGCTCCCGCCGGCCCGCCCTTCAGGGCGATGTTGTGCGGCACGGACGCGTCGTTCTTCGACTCCAGCGTCACCTTGCCCGCCTTCGCGGTTGCGTCCTTGAACTTGTAGGCGAGCTGCCCGCTGGGATCGGTCGGGATGTCGACCACGTTCTGGGCGTTTGCCTTCGCCGTTCCGGACGGACCCTCCGGCGGTGGCGCCGCCCTTCTTGCCGATCGCGTCGGCGACGTAGGCCGAAACGTCCTCGGCGTCCTTGCCCGTCACGAGATTCGCCGGCATCTGCCCGCCCTGCGGAAACGCGATCTGCTCCCTCACGACCCCCCTGATCGTGCTGCGTCCCGAGCCCGTCTTCGATCGACTTCTTGAAGGCGAAGTCGAGGTTCGGCCCCGTGAACCCCCTTCGTGCCGGCGTTGGCCAGCACGTGGCAGGCGCCGCACTTCTGCGTGAAGAGCTCCTTGCCGGTGGCCTGGTCCGGCTTGGTCTCGTTCCCACAGGCGCCGAGCACCGCCGCTCCAGCGGCGAGCACGATCACGGGCAGCAGCTTCAGCTTGTCAGCGGGCGCGCAGGGCACAGCGGGTCGGCATTATGCCATTGGGACCCGCGGCACCGGGCCAGGCCCGGTTGCACGTGATCTAGCCGGCCACGATGGTCGACTCACCGGGTGCAAGCACACGCACGTCGACCGCCGGCGCGCGCCGCGCGGCCTCCCGCGCGAACGCCCGGGCGGGGCGGTCAGCGCCTCGAGCCGCGGGCGGCGGAGCCCCATCACGTAGAAGGTCCCCCAGTGGATCGGGATCGCGATCCGGGGCGCGAGCAACTCGAGCGCCTGGGCTGCGCGGACCGGGTCGAGATGGCCCGGGCCGAGCCTGGCGCCCCAGCCCCAGATCGGCAGGAACGCCACGTCGAGCCCGCCGGCCAGGTCTCGCATCCCGGAAAACAGATCCGTGTCGCCGGCGAAGTACAGCCGCTTCGTCCCGGCGATCGAGAAGCCGATCGCGGCCGGCCCGCGATGGCGGATGCGGCCGGGCGGTGGGCGGCATGCGTGGCCTGGATCTCGAGGCCGCCGAGCGAGAGCCGCTCGCCTTCCACGAGCTCCTCCACCCGGGCGCCCGGCCGCCGCACGAGTCGCCGCGCACCGCGTGGCACCACGACGGTCGGGTCTCCCCGGAGCTTCTTGAGCGAGCGCGGGTCGAGGTGGTCGTGGTGGATATGCGATACGAGCACGAGGTCGACCTCCCCGATCAGGCCAGGGTCCACCGGAGGCACGCGGCGCTTGACGTGGACGAACCTTCCCCGCAGAAGAGGGTCGGTCAGGATCCGAACGCCGTCGAGCTCGATCAGGACGGTCGAGTGCCCCGCGAAGGTGATTGCAACGGTGCTTTCAGCTCGTGAGCGGAGCAGCGCGGCCTTCTGGGCCTCGAACTCTTCCTGACTCAGGACCCCGCGGTCGCGCAGGCCGGCGAGGCGCTCGAGCGCGTCGACCCGGTCCTCCTCAGACGGCGGTGTGCCACCGGACGGCGAGCGTCTCCCGGCCCACCAGGATGCAATCGACTCGCGGATACCGGCACCTCCGAGGGTCGCGTCAGGGAACTCCCGCGCGGTCTCCCGGCGGAGCACTTCCGTTCCGAAGATCATCAGCCCGGCGATCAGCAGGAGCGGGAGCGGCTGGGTGAAGATGCGCGCCGGGGCCCAGACGACCAGCAGCAGGTAGATCAATGCGACGAAGCCGTAGGTCAGGTCGGGCCGCTCCCGCATGTACGGGGCGGCAGCACGTCGGAGCGCGGTCGCGGGTCGCGTGTCGCCGGCGAGCCACGCCACCACCAGCAACAGCAGGCCGACCGTGATGACGGACTGCCCGATGTCCTGGAGCAGCGACGTGCTGACCGTCCAGGTGTCTTCGACCGCCGGCCTGACAGCCGCCGTCTTGGCGAGGGCGCTCGTGACGGCGTCGCCCGCGGCGCCGCGGGCGAGAAGCACGACGATCCCCGCGGAAATCGCGCCGAGCGCCACGGCGCGGAACGTCAGGCGCCGGCGGCCTCGAGCGAGGTAGATCGCGAGCGCCGCGAGCGCGAACCACAGGAGCGGCAGCACGATCGCAAGCCCTTGGATCGCCTTCGTGACCTTCTGGGCGGCGTCAAGCTGGTCGGAACGCATGATCACGAGTTGACCGGTGTCCGGCGGAAGCTTCTGAGCGATCTTCTCGCCGAGTCCCGCTCGGCCCGACAGTTGCTGGACAAGCGGATCGTCTCCTGCTGAAGCAGCTCGCTGCTGGTGTTGGTCCACTCGTTGGTGTCCAGCGCCTGGCGTTTCGCCCACACGGCGAAGATCCCGAATAACAGGATCACCGACGCGAGCACGACCAGAGCCGTAACGATTCCGCGACGGGGCCGGGAGGATGCCGATGCCATCAGGCGGTATCTATACCAGCGATTCCTGCTGCCGCTACATTGCGCGCTTCGGTGGCTCCCCGCTTGCCGTTCAGGCTCAGCGGAACCGTTCCGGAGATGCTCACGCCCTTGCCGGGCGCCGTTCGGATCGTGAGAATTCCCCCGACGGCCGCAAGCCGGTCGCGCATGCTCGTAAGCCCGGCACCCGACAGCACCTCGCCCTCTGCGAATCCAGCCCCGTCGTCGCGAACCTCGAAGCCGAGCTGCTCTCTCACCGCCAGGGAGACGGTGATCGTCTTGACGCCGGCGGCGTGCTTCATCGCGTTCTGCATCGCCTCGAGACAGCAGAAGTAGATCGCGGTCTCGATCTCGGGGGCATACCGTCCGATGCCGTCGGTGTCGGACGGTGGTCCGAACCGGGTTGTGCAACGCAGCACCGCGGAGCGCGTCATGCAGCCCCCGGTCGGCGAGCAGCGAGGGATAGACGCCGCGCGCCAATGACCGCACCTGTTCGAGCGCCTCGTCGACCTCGGTGCCGAGCTCGCCCAGCAACTGCTCCGCCCGCGCAGGGCTCTCCTTCAGGAGCTCGCCGGCCAGCTGGAGCCTGATCCGCAGCGCCACCAGGGACTGTTGTGCACCGTCGTGGAGGTCGCGTTCGATCCGCCTGCGTTCCTTGTCGGCGCTCGACATGATGCGGGCGCGGGAATCCTTCAGCTCGCGGAGGCTGGTTCGCAACTCGGTGCCGAGCCGTTCGCTCTCCAGCGCCTTCAGGACAGATGAGCGGGCGACGTAGAGGAAGGTCGGGGCGTCCTTCAACGCCGCGTCGTGGACCACCGCCACGACACGCCCGTCGTCCGAGGCGATTTCGGTGACGCACCGCACCTCGTCATCCGGGATCAGCGTCCTGGGGCTGTGCTCGGTGTCGCGCCAGCCGTCCGGCTCGTCCCGACGGCGATATAGGACCTCCAGAGACGGGTCGATCGCCTCGGACAGGAGTTCTGAGGTCTCGCCGGAGGCTGAGGGCGGGCGGATGGGATGCGAGACCGGCCGACAGCCGCCGAAGAGCCTTGTTCTCGAACAGCGCCACGCTGAGAGCGCGGCAAGAAAGCCGAACGCGACCCCTCCGGACGCGAGCGCCGCAATCCAGAGCGAGAGCCTCGGTCGCGGAGCCGTCCGGCGAGATGCGCCGGGCCACGATACCCGCTATCAAGGCAAGCGCATGGACGATCGCAACGGTCAGGACAGGCACGAGCGTGATGCGCTTGAGGTGCGTGCCCCGCTCGGATGCGCCCCGCCAGCACGACGATCACGCCGGCGAACAGGATCGTGGTCGCGGCCTCGCGGAAGGGCTGGATCACGTCGCTCACGAAACCCGGCTCCGAGCCGACCAGCATGAAAGCGTTTCCCGGGGCAATCTCCGTTGCAACTGCTCCACGGAGACGGGGTCGGGTACGAGTCGACAAGGAACATCGTGGGCAGGTAGAAGAGCGCGACGAGCAACACGCTCGCGGCCACCAGATACTTCGCCGATCGCGTCGTCAGGCGCCCAGACGGAAACGGCGAGCACCAGGTAGATCAGCAGCGGCTCGACGAGCCAGCCGCTCACGCGGCCCGCGCTGTAGAGAACCTCGTTGCTGGATTGGGCGAGCGTCGTGAGCGAGAAGGCGAAGCCTGCTGCGACGAGCAGCTTGCCGAACCTCCTCCACGGGTCCCGGTACCACACGAACAGGCCGACGCCGATCGGGACCGCGATGATCACGGCCCGGATCTCCGCGTCGAGGGCCGGATTGCTCGATTGGCTTCCGGAGAGCGTCACCGCCACCGCCGCGGTGCATGCCGCGGCGGCGGCGGCGAAGAACCCCGCAAGAACAGCAAAACGCCGGTTGGGAGAGCCCCTGCCCGTCCTGACTTCCAAAGACACCCCGTGCTCGGCAACAAACGAGGACCACGACCGTTGCAGGAGGAGGTCCCCGCATCGCAATTGACCTGTCGCGCAGCATCCCGGAACCCGCGCGCGTGCGCATCGGGCACACGACGAGTTCGGAACGCGACATTCATGCATCGAGCACTACGTCATTTGGCCGAGGCTCGTCGCAGCGGTAACGTGACGTGGCCGCAGGCCACGAATCTCCTGCGTCGGGGATGCAAATGAGGATCCCAGCCCAGCCCTTCTTCCTCCAGCCGGCGCTCGACCGAGCGGGTGTCATGCTGCGCTCGCGCGCGGCCCGCTACGTCGCCGGAGTGGTTGCCCTCGCCGCCGCCTACTACGGCGCCGCGAAGCTCGGCCAGACGCTGCGGTACACGGCCTCGGTCTCGGCGATCTGGCCTCCGGCCGGGCTCGGCATCGCCGCGCTTTACCTCTGGGGTTTGCGCTGGTGGCCCGGGATCTTCATCGGCGAGGTGATCGTCAATGGAGAGTTGCTGCTCGAAAACCACGCGCTGCCGTTCGGCAGCCTGGTCGGGCAGCAGGCCGGGAACATGGCCGAGATCATCGTCGGCGCACTGCTGCTCCGCCGGCTGATCGGCGCCCGCGCGGCCCTCGACCGAGTCGAGCAGGTGGCCGGCATGATCCTGGCGATTGCGATCGCCACCTTGATCAGCGCCACCGTGGGGACCGTATCGATGCTGGCGGGTGGGGTCATAGAGAGCTCGGAGATCACGACGTTCTGGCGCACGTGGTGGCTCGGCGACACCTCGGGAGGGCTTGTCGTGCTGCCGCTGCTCCTGGTGTGGGCTCCCGATCCCCTCGCCGCATGGCGGCGCATGCGGACGTGGGAGGGCGCGCTTCTGATCACCACGGTGGTTGTGCTGGGCGTGTTCGCGGTCTCGACCGACGAGCCGGTGACCTACCTGATCTTTCCGGCGTTGATCTGGTCGGCCTTCCGGTTCGGGCCTCAAGGGGCCACGCTGGCGACGGCGATTGCGGCCGGAGTGGCGATCGGCGTGACCGCCAACGACCTGGGGCCGTTCTTCAAGCAGCCGATCGACCACCGAACGCTGAGCACGCAGGCCTACATCGCCGTGGCGGCGCTCACGACGCTGTTCCTCAGCGCGATCGTCAGCGAGCGGGAGCGGTCATCCATGCAGCTCGCAGAGGCGAAGCGGCACGAGGGGGAGCGCACGGTAGAGGAGCGGCACCGGATCGCCCGCGATCTGCACGATTCCGTCTCCCAGGCCTTGTTCTCGACGGTTCTCCACACTCGCACCGCACAGAAGGCGCTCGAGCAGGAGGGCATGAGCTCGGGCGGCTCGCTGGGGCGAGCCCTGAGCGCCATCGGAGACCTCACCAGGAGCGCCCAGAGCGAGATGCGGGCCCTCATCTTCGAGCTTGGTCGCGACCCCGTCGAGGACGGGCTGGGCGCCGCCCTCGCCCAACATGCCTCGCAGCTTGCCGCCGACGATGGCTTCATCGTCGAGGTGGATGTGCCCGACGGCCACGTGCGGCTCTCGACGCATGCCGAGACGCAGCTGTTCGGCATCGGGCGCGAAGCGCTCTCCAACATCGTGAAGCATGCCGGTGCGAGCAGGGCCCGTGTGCGGGTCGCGGCTCCCCCGGGACGCGTGATCCTCGAGATCACCGACGACGGCCGGGGCTTCGACCCGGCCGCTCGCCACGCCGGTCACTTCGGCCTCGAGTCGATGCGCAGCCGTGCAGACGAGATCGGCGGTTCCCTGACGATCACGAGCGCGCCCGGAGCCGGGACCGTTGTCCGCGTGGAGGTCGAGACCCAAGGAACCTCGGATGACGCCGCCAGACCCTGAAGACCAGATCACCGTGCTCGTGGTCGATGACCATGCGGTCGTGCGTCGCGGGCTGCTTGCCTTCCTCGACAGCGAGCGGGACCTCGAGGTCGTCGGCGACGCCGCGGGAGGAACCGAAGCCCTCGAACTGCTCGCGCGCCTGGACGCCGAGCAGCGGCGGCCCGACGTGGTGGTGATGGATCTACAGATGCAGCCGCTCGACGGCATCGAGACGACCCGCCGCATCCGCGCGCGCTACGACGACGTGGAGGTCGTGGCGTTGACCTCTTTCGGCGAGCAGGAGCGCGTGCATGCGGCGCTCGAAGCCGGTGCTTCCGGATACCTGCTCAAAGACGCGGACGCGGGCGAGGTGGCCGCGGCCGTGCGCGCTGCTCACCGTGGCGAGCTGCAGCTCGACCCCGCGGTCGCGCGGCGCCTGATGTCCACGCTCCATGCCGGACCGGGTGGGGATTCGGCGGAGCTCACGCCACGCGAGCGCGATGTTCTCCGTCTCGTGGGCGCGGGCGAAGCGAACAAGCGGATCGCCGCCGACCTCGACATCAGTGAGCGAACCGCCCGGACCCACGTGTCGAACATCCTGCGGAAGCTCGGCCTCAGCTCCCGCACGCAGGCTGCGCTGTGGGCCGTTCGCGAAGGACTCGTGGACGTCGGCGCCGACCGAGTGCAGTCGGGCGATCCTGCGAGCGACTGACCATGCAGGCCGGGTCTACCGGCGCGGGTTCCCCTACGACGTGAGCATCGAGGTCGTGATCCTGGCGGTGGCGAATGCGCTCCGTCCCACGAGCCTTGCGGCCGTGTACGCGCTGCTTGCGACGAAGGAGCCACGGAGACTGCTAACCGCGTTCATCCTCGCCGGCTTTGCGTTCAGCGTGGGAACCGGGATCCTCGTCGTGACCTGATCCACGGCGCGAACATCAGGCACGGGACCTCGACGTTCGATGCCGTCGTGAATCTCGTGGCCGGCGTCGCGGCGATCGGGTTCTCCGTCGGCGTGGCCTACGGCCGTGGGGTACAACGCAGGCCGCGCGAGCAGGCGGAGCCCGCGCAATCTGCGCTCTCGCGACGGCTTCGCAACCCTTCCCTCGGGGTCGCGGCGGGGGCCGGAGTCGCGACGCACCTCCCCGGGCTCCTCTATCTCGTGAGCCTGAACCAGATCTCCGCGGAGGGACCGGCGTGGGAAGCGGCGATCTTCGACGTGACCGTCTTCAACGCGATTTGGTGGAGCCTTCCGATCGCGTCGCTCGTGTTCTTCCTGATGCGACCGGCCGCCACGCGCGACGGCTTGGCGGCGATCGACCGCTGGACCCGGAGTCACGAGCGGCTGATCCTGGCGGTTCTGTTCGGCGCGGTCGGCGCCTACCTGACGGTCAGAGGCGCGGTGAACCTGGCCGGCTAGGTGTAGTTCCCAACGAGGTTGTTTCACTCTCGTGGCCCCCTGGAGCTCTTTGCCGAGGGAGCCGTGTGGACCGTCTGAAGGTAGCGCTCCCGAGGAACAGCGGCAACGCCGCTGCGCCTGCTCGGCTGAGCTGCCGTAGATGCGGACAAAGGCCCACTCGTTCAGCATGGTCTGGATAAAGCGCTCGGCCGCTTGCCGTTGGTGCGCGGGCGGTAGGGCTTGATCCGCAGGTGGCGCAGCCCCAGTGTGCGCAGGGCGGCCCGGTGGGTGTAAGCGACGTAGCAGGAGCCGTTATCCGTCATCACCGCCCGGAGTCTTGACCCCGCGCCGCGGCGAACCAGGTCACGCGACCCGGCGCAGGACGCGACCGCGCACCCGGGCGGTGAGACCTCCGAGCACCCTCCGCGTAGGCGAGCCGCGAGTGGTCGTCGACATCACGTGCACGTACTCATGGCCGGTAGGGCTCGCGCCTTTTCCCACCGTCGCGGCGCTTGAACTGGCTTTTCTTGTGCCCGAGCATCCGGTGGCCGGCACCCCGCTCGGAGATCCGCCCGAGCTGCTTGATGTCGACGTGCACGAGCGCCCGGGTGGCGCGCTCGTAGCGGTTGGGCGGCTCGGGCGGCTCCAGCCGCGAGCGCTTGCCGAGCCCGAGCCGCCTGAGCCACAAAGACACGGTCGACAGCGCCAGCCCGAGGATCTCCGCGATCTCGGCAGCCGTCATCCACAGCCGCCGCAGGGCCGCGATCGCCTCCACCAGGCGCTTGGCCAGCCGGCGCGGGGCTGCGGCGGGGGCGCGATGAGCGGTCCTCGAGCGACTCCCCCGCGCGAGCGCGCTTGACCCACTTGCGCGCGGTCGGCTCGCTCACGCCGGCGGCCGCGGCCGCCGCCGCGAGCGACCGACTCCTCGACGAGCACCCTGTGCGCGATCAGGGCGCGGCTGTTCGGGCAGGTGCGGGCGTTACCGTGGAGCTTCATCCGGTGTCCTCCTTGGGACTGAGTGCTTTGACACCCTCAGCCTCCACAGGGGGCCCGGATGAAACAACGTGGTTAGGAGCTACAGCTAGGCGTCTGGGAGAATGCCCGCGCATGGGAGACGACTTCCGGATCGTGATCGAGTTCGAAGAGGAGGGCCACGGGCTCCAGCTCGGCCGGCGATTGGGCGAGCGCCAGTTCGAGAGGGAGGTGCGCGAGCAGCTCGGGGACGGAGTGCTGGTCACGCGCGACGGACCGCACGTCTTCCTATATACGGGCACGCGCGAGCAGGCGGAGGCGGCGGCCAAGACGGTGCGAGAGGTGCTGGACGAGGATCAGATGCGCGCGACCGTGTCACCGGTGTCTCGATGGCATCCCGCCGAGGAGCGCTGGGAGGACGCGTCGAAACCCTTGCCCCGGAGCACGGAGGAGACCGAAGTCGAGCACGAGCGTCTGGAGGAGCAGCAGGAGGAAGAGGCCGAGGAGTCCGGCTATGCCGAATGGGAGGTCCGTATCGACCTTCCGTCTCACCAGGAGGCGGTCGACTTCGCCGAGCGGCTCGAGGCCGAGGGCATCACGCCGATCACGAGGCGCTGGAAGTACGTCTTGATCGGCACCGCGACGGAGGACGATGCCGAGGAGCTGGCCGAGCGGCTCCGTGGCGAGGCGCCCCCGGGTGCGAAGGTCACAGCCGAGCCGAGCGCGACGATCGCGTGGGAGCTCACAGGCGGCAACCCGTTCTCGCTGTTCGGCGGCTTCGGCCCGGGTCCCTGACCTGACGCGGCCGCGCGGTTTCCAATCCGAATAGGATGTGGCGGAATGCGCTGCCCCGCCGTACGGTGGGCGCAGACACGTCATCCGGAGGTGAATAGGTGGTACTGGCAGCTGATTATCCGTTCCTGGACGTTCTGTGGTCGATAGTCGTCTTCTTTGCGTTCGTGATCTGGATTTGGCTCCTGATCACGGTGTTCGCGGACATCTTCCGCCGGCACGACCTCTCCGGCTGGGCGAAGGCGGGGTGGATAGTGCTCGTGATAGTGCTGCCGTACTTCGGCGTGTTCATCTACCTGATCGCCAACAGCCAGGGCATAGCGGAGCGTCGTGCCAAGGATGCAACCGACGCCCAGGCGCAATTCGACGGCTATGTGCGAAGCGTGGCGGGCAGCGGCGGCGGCGCGGCCGCAGAGATCGAGCAGGCGAAGAAGCTCCTCGACAGCGGCGCGATCAACCAGGACGAGTTCGAGGCGATCAAGCGGAAGGCGCTCAGCTGAGCTGAGCTGGCGGCCGCAGCCGGCGCCGCACCCTGGCGTCCGGATGGCGCGGATGGAGGCGCTCAGGGCGGAGGCGCCGGAGGCGATCCGGTGGGCGCCCGCGCGTCCTTCGCGCTCGGGAACTCGAGCGCGGCATCGAGCTCGACTCCCATCAGGAGCGTGAGGTTGGTGAGCCAAAGCCAAACCAGCCCTGCGATCGTGGTGCCGAGGCTGCCGTACGTGCTGTCGTAAGTGGCGAAGGCGTTCACGTAGATCTCGAAGGCGACCGAGACCACGATCCACGCGACCACTGCCACTGCTCCTCCGGGCGTCAGCACGCGCCATCTCGTCGCGGAACGCTCCTTGCTCGGAGAAGCTCGATAGAGAATCGCAACGAGCAGAGTCACCACCACGAGCAGGGCGGGCCACTTCAGGAAGGAGTAGAAGTCGAGCACTTCCTGGCCGATCCCCAGCGCATCGCCGACCGATTGCGCAAGCGTCCCGGTCAGCACGATCAGAAGCAACGCGGTCGCCAGCAGCAGCAGGAACGCCACGGTCAGTGCCAGGCGAAGCGGCCACGCGCGCCAGGCGGGACGCCGTTCGGTTCCCCAGATTGTCGCCGACGCCCTGAAAAAGCAACCAATGTAGGCCGAAGCGGTCCACAGGATCGCGAGCAATCCCACACCGAGCAGGGTGCCTGACTCGGCGTCCTCGCGGATCAGCGACTCGAGTGGCTGGCGCGCTGCCTCGTCACTCGCATTGGGCCCCACGTCGTCGATGATCGAGATCACCTCGTCCACGGTGCCCTGGTCGCCGAACAGCCCGATCACCGAGAACAGCACCAAGAGCGCTGGGACGAGTGACAGGACCGAGTAGTAGGTGAGCGCCGCACCCCGGTCGATCAGCTCGTGTCGCCCGGCGCGGTGAGCGATCACGAGCAGCGGGCGCAGCCGATCGGACGAGTCCGCAGCGTCCTCGAGCCTCGCTCAGCCGCCCCGCGCCGGCGGCGCGAGCTGCGGCAAGCTTGGAGTCTGTCTTGCTCTCGCTCAAGAGTCGTACGGATCGGCGGGTGCGACACCGTACTTCGAAACTCACCCCGTTTGGGTGATGCGCGGTGCCTTATCGTCCGTGTTTCATCTACCGTGCCCGGACAACTGCGCAGGGGGCGTACAAGATGGCCACGGTAGTCGAGCCCGGACCACGGACGGCGGGCAAGCACGAGCAGACCGACCAGCAACAGCCCGCCGACGTGCTGGTCGTATTCGGCATCACCGGCGACCTCGCGAAGGTGATGACGTTCCACTCGCTCTACCGGCTCGAGGCGCGTGGGCCTCCTGAACTGCCCGATCGTGGGCGTGGCGGTCGACGACTGGTCGGCCGAGGATCTGCGGAAGCGGGCGCGGGATTCGATCGAGGCCTGCGGTGAGTCCATCGACGATGAGGTGTTCGAGCGGTTCGCCGGCGCGGCTTTCCTACGTTTCCGGCGACTTCGCGGACGCGGGCACGTTCCAAGCGGGTGGCGAGCGCGATCAAGGGAGCGCGCAACCCCGTCTTCTATCTCGAGATCCCGCCGTTCCTCTTCGGAAAGGTGATCAAGGGGCTTTCGGATGCAGGACTGACCGAGAACGCACGCGTCGTCGTGGAGAAGCCCTTCGGCCACGATCTCGAGTCCGCACGGCCACTCGCCGACGAGATCCACCAGCTACATCGAGGAACCGCAGCTCTACCGGATCGACCACTTCCTC
The DNA here is from genome assembly GCA_963759145.1 of uncultured Solirubrobacterales bacterium. GTDB lineage: Bacteria > Actinomycetota > Thermoleophilia > Solirubrobacterales > JBBDJG01 > JBBQKG01. The sequence continues at coordinate 29,796 of CAVWYB010000009.1, read as the reverse complement.
GGGAAGATGGGGCTGGCCGAGATCCTCTACCTGCGGTTCGCGAACACGATGTTCGAGCCGATCTGGAACCGGAACACGATCGCCTGCGTGCAGATCACGATGGCGGAGGACTTCGGAGTCGATGACCGCGGGCATTTCTACGATCCCGTCGGCGCGCTGCGGGACGTGGTCGTCAACCACCTGATGCAGGTGGTGGCGGCCGCCGCCATGGAGCCGCCCGCCGCGGCGACCCGGACACGCTGAAGGACTCGATGGTCGCCGTCTTCAGGTCCATGCGGACGGCCGACCCGGCGCACTACGTGCGCGGGCAGTACGACGGCTATCGCGACATCGACGGCTGTGCCGACGACTCGACCACGGAGACGTACGCGGCTCTCCGACTGGAGATCGACAACTGGCGCTGGGCGGGCGTGCCCTTCTTCATCCGCACGGGCAAGCGACTGCCGGCCACCCAGACCGAGCTTCGGATCGTCTTCCACGAGCCTCCGCGGCTGGCTTTCGCCGAGGGACGACCGGGCCGCCCGGAGCCCGACCAGCTCATCGTCAAGCTCGACCCCTCCACCGGCATCAGGCTGCTCGTGCAGGCCCAGCGCGGCGACGACATGGCTGCCGAGCAGATCAACCTCGACATGGAGTTCGCGAGCCGAGGGCGGCGAGGGGCCCACCCCGTACGAGGTGCTCCTGCTCGCGGCGATGAAGGGCGACAGCCGGCGCTTCACGAGGCAGGACGGCGTCGAGCAGACCTGGCGCGTGCTTCAGCCGCTGCTCGACGCGCCGCCACCCGTCCACGAGTACGCGAAGGGCTCATGGGGGCCCGAGGCCGCCGACGAGCTCGTGTCCGGCCACGGTGGCTGGCGCGGACCTTGGATCCCGTCATGAGCGGGTCCAAGGCAAAGGGGAAGGGAACGGCGGCCGCGAACGGCAAGAGCGACGGCAAAGCGCCGCCCCGGCGCGCACGAGCCTCGCGAGCAGAGCGCGGCCGCCCCCTCTCCATTCCCGCCGATCGCCGACTACGCCTTCCTCTCGAACTGCCACACGGGCGCGCTGGTGGCGCCCGACGGGGCAGTCGACTGGCTGTGCGTGCCGCGCTTCGACTCGCCGAGCGTGTTCGGCACGCTGCTCGACCGAGAGGCGGGCTCCTTCCGGCTCGGGCCGTTCGGCATCAACCACCCGTCCGGCGTGTTCTACGAGCCGGGCACCAACATCCTGCTGACGACCTGGAAGACGCCGACCGGCTGGATCATGGTTCGCGACGCCCTCACGATGGGCCCGCGGCACGGCGAGGACGAGATCACGCCTCATACACGGCCCCCCGCCGACGACGACGCCGATCACATGCTGGTGCGCACGGTCCTGTGCCTCGACGGCAAAGTCGAGGTCGAGTTGATCTGCGAGCCCGTGTTCGACTATGGCCGCGTGCCGGCCGAATGGTCGCTGGTCGGCCGGAGATCGCCACACCGCGGACGCGACCGGCGCAGGCCAGACGATCAGGCTGCAGACCGACATGGCACTGGGGATCGAGGGGGACCGCGTGCGCGCCCGGCACGTCGTCGAGCAGGGCGACCAGATCTATTGCGCTCTCTCCTGGGCCGAGGAGCTGGCCGTGCCGGCCGACGTCGACGAGGCCCATGCACGCATCGCGGCGACGACGCGCTTCTGGCGCTCCTGGCTCGGACGTGCGCGCCTGCCCGATCACCGCTGGCGGGACGCCGATCCAGCGCTCCGCGCTGGCGATCAAGGGGCTCACGTACATGCCGACCGGAGCGACCGTTGCCGCGCTCACGACGTCTCTCCCCGAGACCCCCGGCGGCGAGCGCAACTGGGACTACCGCTTCACGTGGATGCGCGACTCGACCTTCACGCTCCAGGCGCTGCATTTCCTCAACCTCGACTGGGAGGCGGACGAGTTCATGCAGTTCGTCGCCGACCTCGAGGCAAACGAGGACGGGGCGCTCCAGATCATGTACGGGATCGACGGCCGCCGCGACCTCACCGAGTCGACGCGGGACGACCTCTCCGGCTATGCGGGAGCGCGCCCGGTGCGAATCGGGAACGGCGCTTTCGACCAGCGCCAGAACGACGTGTTCGGTGCGGTACTGGACTCCATCCTGCTCCATACCCGTCGCAGCCAGCGCCTGCCGCGCCGCCTCTGGCCGATCGTGCAGTCGCAGGCGGCGTGCGCGACGAAGGTCTGGCGCGAGCCCGACCAGGGAATCTGGGAGGCGCGCGGCAAGCCGCAGCACTACACCTCGTCCAAGCTCATGTGCTGGGTCGCCCTCGACCGCGCCGCGAAGCTCGCACACCGGCGCGGCGACGCGGAGCGGAAGCGAGGCCTGGGCTCAGACCGCACGACGAGATCAAGGACGACATCCTCAGCCGCGGCGTGAGAGACGGCGTGCTGCGCCAGCACTACGACACCGACGCGCTCGACGCATCGACCCTTCTGGCCGGCGTTCTTCGGCTTCCTCCCGCGCGACGACGAACGCCTGCGGCAAAGCGTCCTCGCGATCGCGGACGATCTGACCGAGGACGGCTTCGTGCTTCGCTACCGCACGGGCGAGACCGACGACGGCCTGTCGGGCAAGGAGGGCAGCTTCCTCATCTGCTCGTTCTGGCTCGTCTCGGCGCTCGCGATCGTCGGCGAGCAGCAGCGGGCGCGCGATCTGATGGAGCGCCTCCTAAGCGTCGCGTCCCCGCTCGGCCTCTATGCCGAGGAGTTCGACACAACCACCGGCCGTCACCTCGGCAACTTCCCGCAGGCGTTCTCGCACCTGGCCCTGATCGAGGCGGCAGCCGGGATCATCGTCGCCGAAGAGGTCGCGGCGCTCAGCTCATGAGCGAGTACGACGTGATCGTGATCGGGAGCGGCGCCGGGGGCGGCACGCTCGTCCGGCATCTGGCTCCCTCCGGAAAGCGAATCCTGCTGCTCGAGCGGGGCGACTGGCTGACGCGCGAGCCGCAGAACTGGCTCGCGCAGGACGTGTTCGTCGACAACCGCTACATCTCGCCTGACACGTGGTACGACTCGCGCGGGAAGCCCTTCCAGCCCCAGGTGCACTACTTCGTCGGAGGCTCCACGAAGCTGTACGGCGCCGCGCTCTACCGCCTGCGCGAGGAGGACTTCGGCGAGCTGCACCATCACGACGGCATCTCGCCCGCCTGGCCGATCGGCTACGACGAGATGGAGCCCTTCTACACGCTCGCCGAGGAGCTCTACCAGGTGCACGGCGCCCGCGGGGAGGACCCGACGGAGCCGCCCGCGAGCGCTCCCTATCCGTTCCCGGCGGTCTCGCACGAGCCGCGGATCCAGCAGCTCTCGGACGATCTCGCCGCCGCGGGGCACCACCCGTTCCACGCGCCCTGCGGGATCATGCTCGACGAAGGCAACATGCCCTTCAGCACGTGCGTGCGCTGTCCCGACTGCGACGGCTTCCCATGTCTGGTGCACGCGAAGTCCGACGCGGAGGTGCTGGGCGTGCGACCGGCGCTCGAGCACGACAACGTCACGTTGCTGACGAACGCGTGGGTCCATGCGCTGAACACGAATCCCGCCGGGACGGCTGTCACGGAGGTCGTGGTCGAAGATGGGAACGGGAATGGTCGCCAGACGTTCTCGGCCGACCTCGTGGTGGTCGCGTGCGGGGCGGCCAACTCGGCGAAGCTGCTGCTCATGTCCGCCAACGACAAACACCCGAAGGGCCTCGCGAACGGGTCCGACCAGGTCGGGCGCAATTACACGTTCCACAACAGCCAGGCCGTGCTAGCGCTCTCCAGGGAAGAGAACCCGACCGTGTTCCAGAAGACCCTCGGGCTGAACGACTTCTATTTCGGGAGCGACGACGCCGAGTATCCGCTCGGCAACATCCAGATGGTCGGGAAGTCTCAGGCCCCGATGTTCCGCGGTGAGAAGCCGCGGGAGACGAAGCTCGCTCCGCAATGGACGCTGGAGCGGATGGCGCGACACGCGATCGACTTCTGGCTCTCGACCGAGGATCTGCCGCGACCCGACAACCGCGTGACCGTTGACCGCAACGGCAACATCAAGCTGAGCTACACGCCGAGCAACGAGGTGCCCAAGAAGCAGCTCTACGGGAAGCTCAAGTCGATCCTGGGGCAGCTGGACATGAACTCCGATCACTTGATCCACCGCTTCGCCTATGCGAAGACCGAGATTCCGGTGGCCGGCTGCGCCCACCAGGCCGGCACATGCCGGTTCGGGTCGGATCCGCACACGTCCGTGCTGAACACCGACTGCCGCGCGCACGAGCTCGACAACCTGTACGTGGTCGACACCAGCTTCTTTCCGAGCATCGGAGCGGTGAACCCGGCGCTGACCGCGATGGCCAACGCAGTGCGCGTCGGCGACCACCTGCTGGAACGCATGGCCGCGAAACGGAGCGAAGCGAGCCACGTGTGAGCGCCGAGGATCAACGTCCACATGTGATCGTCGTGGGCGGCGGCTTCGCCGGGCTGGGCTGCGCACGGAAGCTGGCGCGGCAGCAGGGCGTGCGCGTGACGCTGCTCGACCGCAACAACTACCACCAGTTTCAGCCCCTGCTGTACCAGGTGGCGACTTCCCAGCTCTCAGGGACGAATATCGCCTTCTCGATACGCGCGCTCTTCCGCAATCACCCAAATGTCGACGTGAAGCTGGTCGAGGTCGCGTCGATCGACCCGCAGACGTGTACCGTCACCGGGACCGGCGGCGAGACCTGGAACGGCGACGCGGTCGTTCTGGCGGCGGGCTCTCAACCAAACTTCTTCGGGACCCCGGGCGCCGACCTCAACTCCTACCCGCTCTACTCGCTGCGAGACGCCCAGCAACTGCGCTCGCGAATCATCGCGGTGTTCGAGCACGCCGATCGCGACCCCAGGCTGATCGAACGGGGCGCGCTCAACTTCGTCGTGGTCGGCGGGGGTCCGACCGGCGTTGAGACGGCCGGTGCGCTCGCCGACATGATCAACCAGACGATGGCCGTGGAGTACCGCGACATCGCGATCACGAAAGCCGAGGTGCACGTCGTCGACCTCGGCCACACGTTGCTCGCAGCGTTCTCGGAGCGCGCGCACGGCTACGCCACGAAGGTACTCGGACGCAAGGGTGTGAAGCTTCACTTGGACACCAAGGTCACGGAGATCGCTCCCGGGCACGTAACGCTGGGCGACGGCACCACGATCGCGACCCGGTGTGTCATCTGGGGCGGAGGCATCAAGGCGCCCTCGGTTGCCTCCACGACCGGGCTTGCACAGGGGGCAGGCGGGCGCATCGACGTCCAGCCAGACTTGACGGTCGAGGGCTTCCCGCGCTTCTACGCGGTGGGAGACGTCGCCAACATCAAGGACGCTGACGGAGAGCCCTTGCCGCAGCTCGGCTCCGTGGCTCTCCAGAGTGGCGTTTGGGCTGCCGAGAACCTGCTCGCGGACTTTTCCGGTCGCCCCAGAGAATCCTTTCGGTACCGGGACAAGGGGATCATGGCGATGATCGGCCGGAGCGGGCTCGGCGGGGGCGCCGCGATCGCGGCGATGGGGAAAAAGCGCAGGGAGGTGCACGGACCGATCGCCTTCGTCGCCTGGCTGGGGGTGCACGCGATGCTGATGACCGGCATCCGCACCCGTGTGTCTGCCTTGATCGACTGGGGTTGGGCATATCTCTCGAGCACGCGCGGCCCCCAGGTGCTCGACCGCGAAACCGCCATGCAGATCGATTGGAGCGAGAACGGTAGTTCCGAGCCCGCGGAGGTCGATGCGGGCCACCCCGCCGTCCCAAGCTCGACCTGACGCATGGACCTGCTGAGCTTCCCTCTGGCCGCGGAGCTCACGCAGGCGCGCACGCAGATGGCGCTGACGCTGGGCTTCCACATCATCCTAGCGTCTCTCGGTGTCGCCTTCCCGGCGATGATGCTGATCGCCAACTACCGCGGCCTGCGCAAGAACGATCCCGACGCGCTCCGGCTGGCGGAGCGCTGGTCGAAGGTGGCGGCGGTGACCTTCGCGGTGGGGGCGGTCACGGGGACCGTGCTGTCGTTCGAGTTCGGCCTGCTGTGGCCGGAGTTCACGAGTCGCTTCGGCGAGGTGTTCGGCGTGCTGTTCGCGGTCGAGGGCATCTTCTTCTTCCTCGAGGCGATCTTCATCGCGATCTACATCTTCGGCTGGAAGCGGCTCTCCGGGTGGGCCCACTTCTGGACGGGCGTGCCCGTCGTGATCTCCGGGCTCGGCGGCGCCTTCTCGGTGGTCGCGGTGAACTCGTGGATGAACCAGCCGCAGGGGTTCACCCTCGACTCCAACGGGAACGTCACCGACGTCGACGTGTGGAAGGTGATCTTCAACCCCGCGGTTCCCTACGAGGTGCCGCACATGATCCTGGCGGCCTACCTCGTCACGGGGTTCCTGGTCGCGTCGGTATACGCGGTCGGGATGCTGAGGGGCCGGCGCGACCGGCACCACCGCCTCGGGCTGCTGATCCCGCTGACGGTCGCTTCGATCGCGACCCCGATCCAGTTCGCCGTGGGCGACACTGCCGCGCGGGCGATCGCCGACGACCAGCCGATCAAGTTCGCGGCGATGGAATGCGTGCAGAAGACCTCGACGGACGTCACCGAGTACATATACGGCCGCTGCACCTCGGACGGCGTCAAGGGCGGGATCGGGATCCCCGGATTCGATTCGTTCTTGGTCGGCTGGAGCACCAGCACGGAGGTCACGGGACTCGACACGGTGCCGCCCGACGACCGCCCGCCCGCGAACACGCTGCTCCACTGGGCCTTCGACACGATGGTGGGAATCTGCACCGTCCTGATCGCGCTCGGGCTCTGGTTCGGGTTCGTCTGGTGGCGAAGACGCGACATCCCGAAGACCCCATGGTTCCTTCGCGCCACAGCGGTCTCGGGCATCGCGGCGATCGTGGCGCTCGAGTGCGGCTGGATCGTGACCGAGGTCGGCCGCCAGCCCTGGATCGTTTACAAGGTGATGCGGACCGAGGACGCGGTCACGGACGCGAGCGGCGTCTCGATCACGCTCGCGGCCGTGGTGCTTCTCTATGCGTTACTCGGCGTCGCCACCGTGGTGATATTGCGTGCGATGTCGCGCCGCTGGCGGGAAGCGGACGTCCCTGACGACGAAGTCCCCTACGGGCCGCGGCCGCCTGTCACCCGAGGCCGTGGAGTCGAGTTGAGCAAGGCGGACGCAGTCGCCGCGTGCTCTGGATCGGAGCAACCCTGTACGCCGTGTTCGGCGGCGCCGACTTCGGGGCCGGTTTCTGGGCACTGCTCGCGGGCGGCGGCGAGCGCGGCGAGCGGCCCCGAGCCCTGATCACCTGGGCGATCGGCCCGGTCTGGGAGTCGAATCACGTCTGGCTGATCTTCGTCCTGGTGGTGCTCTGGACGGCGTTCTCGGAAGCCTTCGGATCGATCATGTCGACGCTGTTCATCCCGCTCAGCCTTGCCGCCCTCGGCATCGTCCTGCGCGGGCTCGGGCTTCGCCTTCCAGAAGCTGGCGCCGAGGGTCGGAGGCCGGCGTGTCTCGGATACCTCTTCGCCGTCTCGTCCGTGCTCACGCCGTTCTTCATGGGGACCGTCGTCGGGGGGATCGCGTCCGGACGAGTGCCGGTCGGCAACGCGACCGGAGACCCGGTGACGAGCTGGTTGAACCCGGTCTCGCTGCTGGTCGGGGTCCTTTTCGTCGCGACCGGCGCCTACCTCTCCGCTGTTTTCCTGATCAGCGATGCCCGCCGCTTCGGCGACTTCGCGCTCGAGCGGTACTTCGCGGTGCGCGCGCTGGCCGCGGCGCTGGTGGCGGGGGTGGTCGCGCTGGCGGGGGTGTTCGTCCTGCGAGACGACGCTCGCTACGTCTACGACCGCCTCACCGACCAGGCCCTGCCGTTGATGATCCTTTCAGCGGTCTGCGGCCTGGGGGTCATCGTGCTCCTCCGCCGCGGCGCGCCACGTGGCGCCCGCGTGCTCGCCGTCGGAGCGGTGGTCGGCGTGGTATGGGGCTGGGGCGTCGCCCAGTTCCCCTATCTGCTTCCCAAGATCTCACGATCGCCGAAGGCGCCGCTCCGGACGCGACCCTCACCGCGGTGCTGGTGGTGTTCGGGGCGGCGGTCGTGCTCGTGCTGCCGGCACTCGGCGTTGCTGTACATGCTCAGCCAGCGAAGCATCCTGCTGGAGGGCGAGGCCGAAGGTCCCGGACGGTGAAGGCGCCGGCCGCAGCCAGCATGACAGCGAGCGAGTTCCGCGCGCTCTTCCAGGCAGTCTGCAACTGGGATCGCTGGGGCGCGCGAGCAGAGCGAGGCGCACTCAACCACCTCACGCCGGAGCGAGTCGCGACGGCCACCAGGCTGGTTCGCAGCGGCGTCACGGTCACGCTGAGCCAGCCCCTCGACACGGAGCGGAGCATCGACAACCCCAGCCCTGCCGACCACCGCATGACGATGATGCCGGACGTCGACATCGGCTCCGGAAGCGTGCGTTTTGCGAAGGACTACATCGGCGCCGACTACCACAACGAAGGGCACAGCCACATCGACGCCTTCTCCCACGTCGTCTTCGACGGCTTGCTCTACGGCGGTCATCCGGAAGCCTCGCTGACCGCCGCGGGTGCCGAGTACGGAGCGATCGACATCCTCGAGGACGGCCTCGTGGGCCGTGGAGTGCTGCTCGACATCCCTCGCCTGCTCGGCGTACGGTGGCTGGAGCCGGGCGAGCACGTATTTCCCGCGGACCTCGAAGCTGCCGAGCGAGAGCAGGGCGTCACGGTCGGTCCGGGCGACATCCTCCTGGTCCGAACCGGTCACGCGCGCCGTCAAGCCGAGTTGCCTCCCTGGGACACGGCCAACGCAAAGTCGGGCATGCATCCTACGATCGCCTCCTTCCTGGCGGAGCGATCGGTCGCGGCGCTCGGCTCGGACGGCAACAACGACACCGCTCCCAGCACGACCGAGGGCATCGACTTCCCGATTCACGTACTCGCGCTCAACGCGATGGGCGTGCACCTGTTCGACTACCTCCAGTTCGAGGATCTGGTCCCGCAGTGCGAGGCCGAGCGGCGCTGGGAGTTCCTGTTCGTGGCCGGGCCGCTGCGGATCGTGGGCGGAACCGGGTCCCCGCTCAACCCGATCGCGATCTTCTGAGGTTGCGCCGTGCTCCATCTAAGGGTCTACGGTGCCTCGGGCGCGATCGCGGCGGTCGGTGAGAGGCTCGAGGACGGCGGCGCCGCGAGGCATGTGGCACTTGCGCCCGGAGTACGCGCAGACCGCACTCTTCTAACCGCCGAGATCACGCCGGAGTCGACGGACGAGGTGCTCGACTATCTGCTGAGCCACGGTGTGGATCACGAGGACATCGCATTCGCGCGATTCGACGAGGTCGGCACGAGCGCACGCGGGCGCGCAGACACGAGCCTGATCTGGGCAGACGTGCTCGGGCAGGCCACCCGGAACGCTCGGCCCGTCGCGCGGTACCTGGTCTTCATGATCGTGGCGGGAGTGATCGCGGCGTTCGGCGTGATCAATGAAAACGAGATCCTGATCGTCGGGGCGATGGCGGTGAGCCCGGACACGCTTCCCGTTGCCGCGACGTGCGTGGCCCTCGTGACACGGCACCGGCATCTCGCGGGGCGTGCGTTCATGACGCTCCTGATCGGACTCGCCGGAACCTGTATTGCGGCGGGCGTGCTCACGGTCGGCCTCGACCTCTTCGATGGCCTTCCGTCAGGCTTCGCCGTGACTGACTCGGCACTCTCGGGCCTGACCACCGTCAACTCGGCCACGATCGGAGTTGCACTCGCCGCCGGCATCGCGGGCATGCTGGCATTCGAGACGCGGGCCGGCGCGGCGGTGGGGGTGGCGATTTCCGTGACCACGATTCCGGCGGCCGCCTACCTCGGTGTGGCCGCGGGAGTGGGCGAGTTGGACAAGGCCTGGGGCGCGCTCGGGGTGCTTGCCGTCAACGTGGTCCTGTTGCTGGTCGGCGGGACGGTGACGCTCCTCGTCCAGCGCAGGGTGGGGCAGCGCCAGGGCACGACCGGAGCGATTTCCTCTCGTTGAAGTGTGCCGGATGGTGGCGCGGAGCCCGCCGCGGCGGGCTCCCGGCCGTCAGCTCAGACTCCTCCGGGCGCCCTACGTCTCCGCGGACCGCCGTGTCGTCTTCGCCGAAGACGACGATGCCGTACACGACGTACACGCACAAGGCGAAGACGCAGAGCGACCACCACGGGCGAGTCCCGCCGATCGAGAACAGGGCCCCGAGCGCGCCGAGGCTGCCGGCGATGATCCCGATCACCCGGCCGTAGGTATTGCCCGCGAGCAGCGAAAATCCCCCGGTCAGCTGGATCACCCCGAGGATGATCAGGACCCAGCCCGACCTGTTGAGGTCGTCGAGTACGAACCTCGTGTCGTTGACGAAGATGTTGGCGTCGTCCAGGGCGCCAATGCCATAGATGATGTTGATGACGCCTACAAGCAACAGCAAGATGCCTGCGAACATCGCACGTCCAGCACCTCTCATTTGTGGCTCCTTTCAATCTGCATTTCGAATGTCGGGAAGGGTCGAGGTAATCCTTGCGCACGGGCCCCGTGAGCCTCAAGGGCGCCTGCACCACGCGTTCGGAACAGGTGGGCACCCTGGGGCGAGGGTTATCGTTTCCCTGTGGCGATCCGCGTGATACTCGCCGAGGACAGCTACCTCGCGCGCGAGGGCATCGAGCAGGTGCTCGAGATGGCACCCGCCATCGAGGTGGTGGCGACGTGCGAGGACCTCGACGCCCTTCTCGCCGCGGTCGAGAGTGACCGCCCTGACGTGGTGGTGACCGACATCCGGATGCCGCCGACCAACACCGACGAGGGCATTCGAGCAGCAGCGCAACTCCGCGAGACGCACCCGGAGATCGGGGTCGTGGTGCTCAGCCAGCACGACGACCCTGCGTACGCGCTCGCATTGCTCGAAGCAGGGTCCGAGGGACGCGCCTACCTCTTGAAGGAGCGAATCCACGAACGCGCGCAGCTGGTCACCGCTGTGGAGGAGGTGGCCGGCGGGGGGTCCGTGATCGATTCGAAGATCGTGGACTCGCTCGTTGGGGCAAGGTCCCGCTTGGACCACTCGCCACTGGCCGAGCTGACGACGCGGGAGCGCGAGGTGCTCGCCGAGATCGCCAAGGGAAAGAGCAACGCCGCGATCGCGGACTCACTGGTCCTGACCAAACGGGCGGTCGAGAAGCACATCAACGCGATCTTCATGAAATTGGGCCTCGCCCAGGCCGACGACGTCAGCAAGCGCGTCAAAGCCGCGCTGATGTTCCTGTCCGACACGGAGCCCGCGCGGTCCGAGTAGAGCCGGGTGGTGGGCACGCTGCAACGCCGCGTGCACGCCTCCCCACCTGACACCGGCAAGCCCCATTGCGCCGGTTGCGATCTGGTGAAACCCTCCCGCAACAGGAACCGGCCGGGCCCTCGAGGCGACGCTCGGCGGCGCCAATGGGGGAATACGTCCGCGACAAGAACGGAAGGGCCGGCGGCAAGGCCGGCAACCGGGCCGCGACCGAGCCCAACCGCGAGGGCGTGCGCGTCCTCACGGTTGACGATCAAGCTGTCTTCCGCCGCGTCGCGAACGACGTGATCGTGGCCACTCTCGGGTTCGAGCCGATCGGGGAGGCGGGATCGGGGGAGGAGGCTGTGACGGCCGTCGAGCGGCTACGACCTGATCTGGTGTTGCTCGACGTGCGCATGCCAGGCATCGGGGGGATCGAGGCGGCCCGCCGAATCACATCCGCTCACCCCGACACCGTCGTCGTCTTGATCTCGATCGAGGAGCCAAACGAGGTCGAGCACGCCGTGCGCGGCTCCGGCGCCGCGACGCTGGTCCGCAAGCAAGATTTCGGCCCGTCGCTGCTTCGCCGTCTCTGGGCCGAGCACGCCGGCACCACCTGACGCGTGAACCCCGTCTGGGCCGCAGTCATCACCGCAGCCGCCGCGGGCATTGCGATCGCGGCACTCCTGATGGTTCGCCGCCGCGCCCCCGAGGGCAGCTACTTCGCGGACGGCGATCGCGCGGCGGGCTTCTTCGGCGTGCTGGCCACCGGCTTCTCCGTGTTGCTCGGCCTGATCGTCTTCCTTGCCTTTTCGAGCTTCGACGAGTCCAGGGCCGGAGCGGAGGCAGAGGCTCTGCTCGTGCGCCAGCAGTTCGAAACCGCGCAGTTCCTGCCTGCCCGCCGTCCGCGGACAGCTCGGCGACGAGCTGGTCTGCTACGGACGATCGGTCGTTCACGAGGAATGGCCGGATTTGGAGTCGGGGAGGCCAGGCAGACCTGGCGAACCCCTGGACGCTGGCGCAGTTCAGGACCCTGAAGACCGCCAACCCGCGGACGGCGGCCGAGCAGTCTGCCTACGACAAGTGGCTCGACCACACCGCCGATCGCGAGGAGGCCCGCAGGAACAGGATCCACGGCGCTTTGGGCCTCGTACCCGGACCGCTGTGGGTCGTCCTCTTCTTCATCAGCGCCGTGATCTTCGTGTACATGCTGTTTTTCGCCGACAGCGGTGAGCGGCGGATCACGCAAGCCATGATGATTGGCTCGGTGATCGCAGTGATCACGGCGACGCTGCTCCTGATCGCGTTTCTCAATGACCCGTTCCGATCCGGTTACGGCGGTCTCCGCCCGGATGCGATGGAGCGGACGCTGCGCATCCTGGACGAGGAGCGAAGCACCTTCGGAGCCAGCGCCCCTTTGCCGTGTGACGCGAACGGAAAGCCGGCTTGACGCCGGTGATCCGCTATGTGCCGAGGATCTGGGCCTTCTGAGCCGCGAACTCCTCTTCGGTGAGGATGCCTTGCGCCTTCAGGTCGGCGAGCTCCTTGAGCTGTGCGATCTGCCGGTCCCGGTCATCGCCTGCCGGGGGCGGGGGCTGGGCATATGTCTCCTGCGGATACCCCTGTTGCGGATTCCCCTGCTCCTCTTGCGACCAGCGTGCAGCCTGGCGGCGCGACACGCGATTGGATACGGAGGTCGCCGTGCCGGCGATGACGGCCGTGCGGGCGACACCTCGTAGTAGTCCTGGCATGTTGCTCTCCTTCCGTCGTTAAGACTTTGCGTCGGCCTCGTCGAGGGCGGCCAGCAGACCCTGTACCGGGATCCGACCGAACGCCACGAGCTGTCCGCCGGCCTCCCGCATGGCGCGCGCGAACGGCGCCGCCCACCTGTTCTCGTACAGGATCACCATGGCGGCACTTCCGGGCTCCAGCGTGTTGCCGGCGTGCTCTCTGTCCTCCTCGGTCAGCAGCCCCGACGACGCGCCTTCGAATACCCGCAAATCGTTGATTCCGTCCCCGTCCACGTCCGTGATCTCCAACCCGCTGATCGTTCCGTCCTCGCCCTTGGTGATCAGCATCAGATCGAGAATGCGGATGATGCCGCGATCCACCAGGTCGACGAGCAGCGGAGCGGCCTCGCCCTTGTGCTGCCCATCTGGGAACTCGATCACAACGTAATCGACCGGACCCATCTGGTCCAGGTCGTGTCCTGTCGCATCTCCAACCGTCAAGAATTTCTCCCTTCACTAAACCGCGGCATTCAAGCGTGGCGTCGCACGCGCGACCCACAATAGCGCTGGCATGCTTATCGCGGTGGTGGACCCTTGCATCGCCCGAATCGGGTGATGCCAGCACCCCACCGACGTGGGGGTGTGCCAGAACGTCACGTCGCAAGCAGGCGCCCTTGTCCCGGATGCCCGCGATTGACACATTGGCGTCCCATGAGGCACCCGCCCTCAGTCCTGCCGATGCCGCTGCCCGGGTCGAGGCACCGTCGACCGCCGCTCAGGGATGGGCTCGTCGATCGCCCGAGGCTCGTCCGGCGCCTGATCGGATCATCCGATCTCCCGCTCGCCCTCCTGGTCGCGCCGGCCGGATACGGAAAGACGACGCTCCTCTCACAATGGGCGGAGCAGGACCGAAGGCCCTTTGCGTGGGTCACGTTGGACGCAGGCGACAACGACCCACGACGACTGCTCGCCTCGATTTCATCCGTGCTCGCCGAAGTGGAGCCGGTCGGCCTCAGCTCGCTCGAGAGCCGTACCCGCCCATTCGTGCTGGTGCTCGACGACGTACACGTGATCGATGCGAAGCAGTCGCTCAAGGCGCTCGCTGAAATCGTCGACCGCCTGCCGCCGGGCTCACAGCTCGCGCTCGCCTCGCGCGACGAGCCCCGAATGGCAGTCGGACGCCGGCGCGCGAACCGCAATGTGGCAGAGCTTCGGGTCCGGGAACTGGCGATGACGTCGTCGGAGGCGGCCGCAACGCTGAGGCTCGCGGGAGTGGGCCTCGCCGATGACCAGGTCGAAACGATCGTCCGGCTCGCGGAGGGATGGGCTGCGGCTCTGTATCTGGCCGCCCTATCGCTCGGGGAAAGCGCCGATCCCGCCACGGCCGCCATGTGGTTTGGTGGTCAGGACCGCCTGATCGCCGACTACCTGAGGGACGAGGTCCTGTCGGACCTGGCGCCCGACCAGATCGGGTTCCTAACCCGGACAGCGGTGCTCGACCGGCTTTCCGGTCCGCTGTGCGACGCCGTCCTTCAACGAGCCGACTCCGGGCGGGTGCTCGCCGAGCTGGAGCGCGCGAACGTCCTCCTGTTTGCCTGCGAGGACGCCGGTTACAAGCGCCATCACCTCCTGCTCGGCCAGATGCTGCGCGGGGAGCTTCGCCGCGCGGAGCCGGAGCTGGAGCCGGAGCTCCACCGCCGGGCGGCTGCCTGGCACGTGCGGCGCGGCGACGTCGACCGTGCAGTCGGTCACGCGGTCGCCGCCCGCGATGCGGGTCTCGCGGGGGAGCTGCTCTGGGCCAACCTCCTCCGGTACGTCAGCCGCGGTCATGATGCTCCGGTCCAGCGCTGGCTGAGTCGGTTCAGCGACGAGGAGATCGGCGCGCAGCCGTCGCTGGCGCTCGTGGCTGCCGGGAGCCAGCTGGCCCGCGGCGATCGAAACCGCACTGAGCACTGGACCGCGGTCGCGGCCCGGCGGCTCCGGGAGGCGGCCTCGGATGCCGCGCAGCCGTTGGAAGGTGGTGTTCGGGTCCTGCGGGCGGCGGCCGGCACCGAGGGGATCGCTCGCATGCTCGAAGACGCCGACAGCGCGTATCAGCTCTTCCCGGAGGACGACCCCTGGCGATCGCTCTGCTGCTTCTTCATCGGCGCGGCACGACACCTGGAAGGCGCTCCCGACCGGGCGTTTGGGTGGCTCGAGGAGGGAGCCCGTCGCGGCGCCGTGCAGGCGCCCAGCATCCAGGCGCTCTGCCTCGCTCAGCTCGCCATGCTCGTCGTGGACGAAGGCGATTGGGCGAACGCCGACGCCTACGCGATGCGGGCGCGTGGACAGATCGAGCGCTTCGGCGCGCTGGACTACCCAACCTCCGCGCTCGTGCTGGCAGTCGCCGCGGCGGCGCACGCGCAGGCCGGCCGCGTGGACGAGGCGAAGGTCGATGCGCGACGCGCCACCGACCTCGCCTCGCGGCTCGTCGACTTCGCGCCGTGGTACGAGATCGAGATCCGGATCGTGCTCGCGCGGACGGCACTCCGGCTCAGCGACGTGCCGGTCGCCCGTAGCCAGCTGGAACAGGTGTCGCGGCTGCTCCGTCGTTTTCCGGAGGGAACGGTGCTCCATGAGTGGCTCGACGACCTTTGTATGCGCGCCGACGCCGCATCCAGTCACTCGGACGGCGACCGCTGGTCACTGACGACGGCCGAGCTGAGGGTTCTGCAGTTCCTTCCGACTCATCTCTCCATCCCCGAGATCGCGGACCAGCTGAACGTGTCCGCGAATACTGTCAAGACGCACACCCGCGCGGTCTACCGCAAGCTAGATTCCGGCTCCCGCGGGGAGGCTGTCGACCATGCGCGCGTCGCGGGGCTGATAGACGCCGCGGGGCTCACGCTGGCCGAAGCCGCCTGAGCGGTAGGGTCGGCGCATGGCCGAGGTCGCCGCCCCGCCGACGGACCAGTCTCAACCGGTTCAGCGGAAACAGCTCGCCCTGCTGTTGGCCCTCGCGGCCGTCGTGGGTCTCGTGGTTTCATTCGCCTCGTGGTGCTTCCTGCAGGGCATCCACGAGCTGCAGCAGGGGGTCTACGACGATCTCCCGCGCGCTCTCGGATTTGACAATGGGGCGCCTCGCTGGTGGTCGCTCCCTTGCTGTGGGCTTGCCGGCCTGATTACCGCCTTCGCGATCGTGCGGCTGCCCGGTCGTGGTGGCCACATACGGGCCGAAGGCCTGCACGTCAGCCCCACTCAGCCCATCGAGCTGCCGGGCGTCATGTTGGTGCTTTTGCCCCTCGCCGGACTGGCGATCGCAGGTCTCGAGATCGCTTTCTCCGAAGCCGCCGACCACAGCGTAAGCGAGGTGCTGTTCTCAGGCGAGGTCGCGCTCCCGTCGCTCGTGTCGAACCCCGGTGCATGGTCGGTCTCGGCGCTCGCCCTGCTGATCGCCTTCAAGGGTGTCGCGTGGTCGATCGCTTTGGGGGGCTTCCGGGGCGGGCCCGTGTTTCCCGCGTTGTTCCTGGGAGCCGCAGCTGGGATGTTGGCGTCCCACCTCCCGCGGCTCGAGCTCACGCCCGCCGTGGGAGTGGGCATGGGCGCCGCGATCGCGGCCGTTCTGGGACTGCCGCTCTCGGCCGTGGTCCTTGCGGCGCTGCTGACGGCGGGCAGCGGTGCCGGCGCCTCGCCCGTCATTATCGTCGGGGTGATCGTCGCCTATCTCATGATGCGTATGCTCACGGGCCCGCCGCCCGCCGCACCGCCCGCCCGAGGCGCCGCCACTGAGACAACTGCGGCGCCGCCCGTACCGGCATGAGCGGAGGCAGCCGGGCACAGCATTGGGCCGATCGGAGATTCGCCAACAAGGCCATGCGCCCGCGCAACGCGGCTTATCTGGTCGCCGGGTTCTGGCTGTTCGCGGTGCTCGTCTTCGGCGTGATCGAGCGGATCGCCGACCCCGGTACGTTCCCGAGCGTTTGGCTCGCCTTTTGGTGGGCGATCCAGACCGTGACAACCGTCGGCTACGGAGACATCGTGCCCACACAGACCAGCGGCAAGGTCCTGGCGTCGATCCTGATGATCGGAGGACTTTCGTTCCTGTCGATTTTCACAGCCTTGATCACGAGCTCGTTCGTCGCGCGCCGGCAGGCGGAGCTGAGGGACGCCGGGCACGATCCAATGATGCAGAAGCTGGAAGAGATCTCGTCGCGGCTCGACGAGATCGAGGGCGAGCTGCGCCGCTCAGCGGATCCTCAGGACTCGACGTAAGGCACGGTCTGGGCCGGGGCCGCGGGCGGAGTCATCTCCGCTTCGCCGTGCAGCATTCGCCGCCACTCCGAGAGCACTCGATGCACGGCGGCCGCGCCGATGATGGGACCCTCTCTCAAGGGCAGGCTCTCCGGATGAAGGATGAACGGCCGCGTCTGCAGGCCACCGAGGCCGCCGTGGAAGGAGATCAGCTCCTCGAACGCGCACCCCTCGTCCAGCTCGGGGTCGTAGAAGCTGCCCACCATGATGTCGGCGACATGCTCGAAGCCGTCGGTCCGCAGCAGGTGCTGCGCCGCAGTCGGTGAGAAGGCCGCCAGGGGATCCTCGCCCACGATGCGCCCTTCCGCGAGATAGTTGGCGCCGCGCGCGCCGAGTGCCAGGGGCCCGTGCTCGGCCGAGCGGACGAGCAGCCACCCGATGTGCGGGTGATCAGCCAGCGCCTCGATCAGCGCGGGGTGCCGCGCTTCGAGCTCCTCGAGCGTGAGCCTGCGCTTCTCCTCCATCAAATAGACGAGCCCGAGATTGCCCGAGCCGAGCACGACGGCGGTGCGATCCGAAACGTCGTTCTTCGGGTGCTTCTCGTCTGTGCGGCCGGTCGCCTCGCTGACCGCGTGCCCGACCATCGCGCTCTGCTCGTCGCCCCCGGAGAAGTCGGCAACCGCGCCGCCGGCCAACGACCGCTCCACGAGGTCTTCCAGGCCGTAGCCGTTGCGCTGCTTGAACGTGGCGCCCTGAGTCTGGCCGTGGTCGGAGAGCACGACGATCTCGTACGGGCGCGGCGCGTACCGGCGCGCCCGCTCGATGCGGTTGAACTGCTGATCGAGCTTGCGCAGCGCCTCCAGGGTGTCGGCGCGCTCCAGGCCCGAGTGGTGCGCGACCTCGTCGTAGCTGGCGAACGTCGCGTACACGGCGGGGCGCCCGCGCATCATGTCCGTGAGCACGCCGAACACGACCAGGTCGCGGACGATCACGCACATCGCTCCCCGCATGAGCGGATAGATCCCGCCGCGGTGGCCGCGGGGCCGCACGTCCCGACGCGCCGCCCGCATTGCGGCCGTCACCTCGAGCAGCACCTCCCACCCGAACAGCACGAACGCCCGCGTGACGTTGAAGCCGTTTGCGAAGAACGCGCGGTAGCCCGGATTCGCCCGCTTCTCAGCCTCCATGCGACTGACGGTGAGGATCACCTCCTCGGCTTCGCCCGAGAGCAGGTTGCCGCGGCTCGCGCCGCCGTTGACCAGTAGCCCGGCGCCGCTCGCGTGGCGCCGTTCGATCTCCGCGCAGTCGCCCGGCGCGGAACAGCTCATCAGCGTGCCTGTCTCCTTCTCCACCCACCGGAATGCGGGGATGCCCTCGTTTGACCCGAGCAGGATGCCGGCCTGGCTGGCGCCGGTCTGCGAGGAGAGGTCCGGCTCCCATTCCGCGAGGTGGTAGCCGTCCTCTGCGATCCATCGCGCCATCGTGGGCGCGCTCCCGTCGCGCATGGCACGGCGCAGCACCGGCAATGCCAGCCCGTCGATCTCGAGAAAGAGGATCCCCGGGACGTCGGTGCGCTCCCGCGCGCCCTGGCGGCGCGCGATCCGCTTGATGACGCGCAGGGAGTACTCGTCGTCGTCGTTCGTGCCGGTCACGATCTGCAGCACGATCGAAACGGCGGCCATCAATAGTGCCGCCAGCAGCGCGTCACCAAACGAGTCGACCGTGATGAAGCTCGGCAGCGCGTCGTCGGCGATCACGAGGGCGGTTGCGTCGAGCAGGAGCACGAGCACGAAGCCGAGCGCGAGCATGTACGGCAGGCGCAGTGCGGCGACGGCGGGAGGGAGGACCGCGTTCACGACCGCGATCACGGCGGCGATGACGAACGCTGCGCCCGGGCGGTCGAGATCAACTCCCGGCAGCAGTGCGGCGGCGACGTACAGCGAAGCGGCGGCGATCGCCCAGGAGACCAGCAGTCGCAAGGGTCGCAGCCGCGGGCGCTCCGGCTCCCAGGTGACCTCCGCCCCGTACGACGGCGTACTCACAGCTGAATCCTAATGCCGCTCAGCGCGTCATCAGGGTTGCTTCGAGTAGAACTCCAGCGCGGTTCGGGTCTTGGTCTGCTGCTCGCCGGAGAGGTTGACCCCGCGGCCGAGTAGGAACGCCCTCGTCTCAGCAGCAACCTGGAAGGCCTCGTTCGGCTCGCACTTGGTCGAAAGCTCGAGGATGCGTGAGTTGTCGGGATACAGCCACAACTCTGCGACAAGCCGGCGGTCGTATCCCGCGGGGGAGAACTTCAGCTTCAGCACGTTGATGGGACCGAGCACGTTGAGGTCGTCCAATTCGATCCCGTCGGGTGCGTGAGCCTTGAAGAAGGCGCGCTGCTCCTTCGAGAAGAGCCCGCTCAGCGGATGCTGTCCCGAGCACGTCTCGCGCACGGGCCCCGTCGTCGGCGCGTGCTTCAGCGAGGCCGAGCAAACGAACCCGCCGGGCATCGCATCCACCTCGACCCCAAGATTCTTCGACTTTCTCAGGGAATCCGGAAGCTCGGTCGGCACGACGGGCCGGAGCTTCACGACCGAGTCGTCGCCCTTCTTCTGAACCCTCCGCGCACGCGCGACCACGCCCTTGTTGTAGAGCGCCAGGTCCGGCGTGTCGAAGAAGTACACCTGGCGCAGCTGCCCGTTCAGGGGATCCATGTCGAGCGCCTGGACGGCCGAGCGCTGATCCGACTCGGGCACGGTGAGCTTCAGCTCGACGCTGTCGGCGCCCTTGATCAGGGCGAAGAGCCGCTGAAACTCCTCGGCGGAGAGCTGGGGCGCGTTCGGGTCGGTTCGCTGGGCTTTCTTGGTCGCGGCGGGCACTGCGTGACAGGATCCCGCTCATGCTATCGAGGCGCAATGGTGCCTGCACCCCTTGTTTGCGTCGTGCCGGCTTGGCTGTGGCCGTCCTGGATTAGCGCGAGGATTCCTTCATGACCCCGGAGCGATCGAGCGACCTCGTCGTTCGCCCTCAGTCGCACCGTTCGGCGCGAAACATCGCCGCCGGCGCGCTCGCCGTCAGCGTCCGGAGCGCCGGCGGGGCCACCGGCCGAGCCGCCGATGTCGCCCGCCTTGCGCTCTGGCCGGCCGGTGTGGTCATCAGGACCGGGTGGCGATCGCGGCTTGCCGGGCCGGTGCGCGTGCGATTCGAGGCTGTCGTCGCGGCCCTCGAAGAAGCCGGCCACCGTGAGGAGCGACGGGCGGTGCGGGCGCTGGAGCGCGGCACGAACGCAGCGCTCGACCGCGCGCTGGAGTCCCCCCGCGTGGAGGCCCTCATCGACCGGGTGCTCGCAAACCCGCGGACCGACGCGCTGCTGCAAAAGGTCCTGGAGGGTCCGTTTCCCGACCGCGTGGCTTCGATCCTCGTCGAGTCGCAGCTGATCGAGCGGGTGACGGCAGAGCTGATCGTGGCGGAGATCCCGGCGCACGTGGTCCAGCAGCTGACCGACGCCCAGGTGGCCCAGGCGGTCATGGAGCAGCTGCTCGAAGGCGACGCGATGGACCGTCTCCTGCAGACTGCGCTCGCCCGCCCGGAGCTCACCGAGCTGGTCACCGATGCGCTCGACAGCCCGTCCACCGAGCGGCTCGTTCAGGCCGTGCTCGGAAGCCCCGGCCTCGACCGCCTCGTCGTGCGCGTGCTCGACAGCGAGTTCTACGACAGGCTCATCGACCGGATCCTGGAGAGCGAGGAAGTGTGGCGTCTCGTCGAGCAGATCGCCCACAGCCCCGAGGTGATGGGCGCGATCAGCGCGGGGAGCGCTAGTCTCGCGGGTGACGTCGCCGACGAGGTGCGCAGTCGCACGATCGTGGCCGATGACGTGGCTGAGCGGATCGCGCGCAGGCTCCTCCGCCGCTCGCGGAGGCCCCCTCCTCCATTGACCGGTCCACCGGGTGAAGAGCCGTGAGCGACGCCCAACCACAGGTGGCGGCGGTCGGGCCGTACGCCGGAATCGTGACCCGCGCCGTCGCGTTCGTGCTCGACCTGTTGATCCTGAACGGACTCCTGTTCGGCGGGGCCCTGGCCGTCGGGCTGGTCATCGAGGCCTTCGGCACCTTCACGGTGAGCTTCGACCTGGGAGGTGCACTGCTCGCCGGGGCCACCTGGAGCGTTTCGTACGCGACCTACTTCACCGCATGGTGGTCGCTCACCGGGCAGACCCCGGGCATGATGGCTCTGGGAGTCAAAGTGACGGACACGGGGGGCGACCGCATCCGGCCTCGGCGCGGGCTTTTGCGAGTGATCGGAATGTTGTTGGCGGCAATTCCGTTCTTCGCCGGCTACCTCTTGATCCTCGTCAATGACCGGCGACGCGGCCTGCACGACCTGATCGCACGCACAGTGGTCGTCTACGTGGAACGGGAGCTGCCGGCGGTGCCGCACAGGAGAGTGCGCGCTTCTGCATAGTCTGCTCGACGATGCCGCATGTCCACGGCCACGTACCGCATGAATTGAGCGAAAGCGGCAATCCACCCGCGGAGCGATCATCGCGCGGAGAGCGAATCCTGGAGCTCGGCGCGGTGCTGCTGCTCTCGGTCACGACCGTCGCCACTGCGTGGAGCGGCTACCAGGCGGCGCGCTGGTCGGGTGAGCAATCGCAGCACTTCGCAAAGGCCTCGGCGACCCGGATCAAGGCACAGAGCGAGGCGAACCGTGCGGGTCAGCTTCGCATCGATGACCTGCTGCTGTTCGACGAGTGGCTGGACGCCCACGACGCGGGCAAGACCGAGCTCGCCGCGTCATACCGCCGGCGTTTCCGGCCGGAGTTCGTACCTGCTTTCCGCGCCTGGCTCGCGCAACGGCCCTTCACCAATCCACGGGCCGTGCCGAGTCCGCTGTACACGGCCGCCTACCGGCCGGCGGCACTGAAACGCGCGCGGGCATTCGACGCCTTGGCCGATGACCAGTACGAGGAGGGCACGCAGGCGAAGACGAACGACGACAAGTACATCCTGTCGACCGTTTTCTTCGCCGCGGTGCTTTTCTTCGCAGGCATCTCGCTCCGGGTCGACTGGCAACCGCTGCGAATCGCCGTGCTGTGCCTCGGCGGCGCGATGCTGCTGGGCGGAGCCGTGTTCGTGCTCACTCTGCCGATCGCATAGATCACTGACGCGCCATCGCGATGCGCAGGCGCTCCTCGGGACCGATCAGATGGTCCATGTCCTCGGCAGCCTCATCGAGGTCGATCTGGACCCACCGGACTTCTCCCGTGAACTCGCTGTCGCGGGCCCCGTAGTCGTCGCTCACGGGCGTGGCGCTGTCGCTACCGACGTCACAGGTCTCGTCGGCGGAGAACAGCATGGGCACGGTCGCATCGACGCGGCCGGCGCCGACCTGTTCACCGTCGACGTAGAGCGTCACGTCGCCGCCCTTGCCGAGGCTGCCACCGTCGTAGGCGAACTCCACCCGCAGCTGGTGCTCACCGGAGGGGATCGCCTGCTCTCCGTGCACCTTGAAGCGCTGCAGCCCGAAGAGGTTGTAGCAGTACGCCGGTCGGCCCTCGTGAACGTAGAGGCTCCAGCCACCGAATGCGCCACCTTGCGCGACGATCACCCCGCGCGCCCCATTCTCCGGCACGATCAGCTCCGCCGTGACCGAATGCGACTTGTTCTTCATGACAACGACGGAGTTCTCGGTCAAACGCCCCATGCCCCCGAACAGAAGCTGGGAGCTGCCGCGGACGAGCTGTGGGCGCCCGGCGAGGTCGGGATTGAAGCGCTCGAAGCGGCGATCGTCCAGCGGCAGGACGTTGTAGCGGGCCGCCTCTATCAGGAACAGGCGCTGCAGGTCGGCCAGCTTTTCGGGCATCTCCCGGGCGAGGTCATGTGCTTGTGTCCAGTCGTCGGGACCGTATAGCTCCCAAACATCGGCATCCAGCGGCGGGACCTCGCTCACGATCCACGGAGTGCTGTGCCGCGTCACCGCGGTCCAGCCCTTGTGGTAGATGCCGCGGTTCACGAACATCTCGAAGTACTGCGTCTCCCGGTGCTCGGGCGCGCCGGGGTCGTCGAAGGTCGGCACCATGCTCCGGCCGTGCAGCGGCATCTGCTGAACACCGTGAACGCTCACAGGCTCGGGCAGGCCTGCCGCATCGAGCGCAGTCGCGGCGACATCGATCACGTGGCTGAACTGGGAACGCACCTCCCCACGGGCACGAAAGCCGTTCGGCCAATGGACGATCGTGCCGTTGCGGGTCCCGCCCCAGTGGGAGGCAACCTGCTTCGTCCATTGATACGGCGTGTCCATGGCGTGCGCCCACCCGACGGCGTAGTGGTTGTAGGCCCGCGGCGTGCCGAAGTCGTCTATCCGCGAGGCCATGAACTCAGTGGTCTCCAGACCCGCGGCGCCGTTGAGGACGGTGATCTCGTTGAAGCACCCCTGCGGCGTGCCTTCCGCGGACGCACCGTTGTCGCCGATGATGTAGTAGACGAGCGTGTCCCCGAGGATCTCCATCTCCTCGAGGGCGTCGATCAGCCGGCCGACGTGGTGGTCGGTGTGTTCGAGGAACCCTGCGTACACCTCCATCTGGCGGGCGAGGACGGGCTTTAGGTCGTCCGGCATGTCACTCCACGCCGGAATCTCCTCAGGACGCGCGGTGAGCTCGGCGTCCGAGGGGACCACTCCGAGCTCCTTCTGCCGAACGAGCGTCTGCTCCCGGAGGGCGTCCCAGCCCTCGTCGAACCTGCCCTTGTACTTGTCGGACCACTCCTTGGGCACGTGGTGCGGCGCATGCGTCGCGCCCGGCGCGAAGTACCCGAAGAACGGCTTGTCCGGCGCGAGCGCCTTCTGCTGGCGCACCCACTCGATTGCACGGTCGGTCATGTCCTCCGTGAAGTGGTAGCCCTCCTCCGGCGTGCGGTCGGGCTCCACCGGCACCGTGTCCTGGTAGATCGCGGGCGCATACTGGTTGGTCTCGCCGCCGATGAACCCGTAGAAGTGCTCGAAGCCGGAGCCGGTCGGCCACGCGCCGAACGGCCCGATCGGGCTCGTCTCCCAGACCGGCACCTCGTGGCACTTGCCGAACTGGGCGGTCGAATAACCGTTTAGCTTCAGCGTCTCGGCCAGCGGCGCTGCGGTGTTGGGACGGATCGAGTTGTAGCCGGGCGCCGAGGTCGCCATCTCGGTGATGCCGCCCATCCCGACCGAGTGATGGTTGCGCCCGGTGAGCAGCGCCTGACGAGTCGGAGAGCAGAGCGCGGTGGTGTGAAAGCGGTTGTACTTGAGGCCGTTCGCCGCCAGGCGCTCGGCCGTGGGTGTGTTCACCGGCCCGCCGAAGGCGCTCGCGGCGCCGAAGCCGGTGTCGTCGATCAGCACGATCAGCACATTCGGGGCACCCTCCGGCGGCCGCAACGGCTCGATCGGGGGGAAGGAAGTATCCGGGTCCTTCGCGTCATAGGTGATCACACCCGTGTGGGGACGGTCCGGAATCGGCAGCACGTCGCGGCCCGCCTGTACATCGTTCGCCATCTGGCTCCTCTCCGCTGGGACGAGCCTTCAGCTTTTCATCCAAGTGCGCGCGCCACAATGGTGCTCGCACGAAGGTGCGTCCACCATGCCGAGGGCTACATGTCCTGCGCGCAGCGGAAGCCGGTGTTTCCGGTCGAGGAGTCCGGCTCCATCGAGTTGCGCGCCGCGACGCGGTAGCGAAGGCAATAGGAGTGGTGGCAGAGGTAGGACCCGCCGCGTGTCGATCGGTTGCTGCCGCGACCGGGTCCGTGAGGGTCGGTGCGCTTCTCACGAGTGTGGAAGTCCGGGCTGTACCAGTCGGAGCACCACTCCCATACGTTGCCGGTCATGTTGTGCAGGCCGTAGCCGTTCGGCGGATAGGCGCCGGACGGGCACGTGCCGTAGTAGCCGTCTGCGACGGTGTTCTCGCTTGGGAAGACGCCCTGCCAGACGTTCATGACGTGCGCTCCGCCCGGCTCCAGCTCGTCGCCCCACGGAAAGACCTTCTCCTCGAGGCCTCCCCGGGCCGCGTACTCCCACTCGGCCTCCGTCGGCAAGCGCTTCTGCGCCCAAACGCAGTAGGCCCCGGCGTCGTTCCAGCTGACATGCACCACCGGGTGATCCGCCCGGCCTTCGAGATCCGACTGCGGGCCCTCGGGTCGGGACCAGCTCGCTCCCTCCACCTGTCGCCACCATTGCGCCGACGCCACTCCCCGCGTGGGCGGGAAGTCCTCGGGGAGCAGGCCCGCGAATACGAATGACCAGCCGAAGCGCTCGGCGTCGGTGATGAAGGCGGTGTCCTCCACGAACTCGCCGAACTGCGCGTTCGTGACTGCCCCGGCATCGATCGAGAACGGTGACACCGTGACCCGCCGGACGGGCCCCTCACCGTCTCCCGGGTACGCGAAGCGGTCCTCCGATCCCATCAAGAAAGAGCCACCTTCGAGACGCACCATGGCCTCTCAAGATATGTGAGCAGGCAAGCGCGTTTGCCTATCGGTCCGTCGATCTTGACTTCGTGACATCCATGTCTAGCTTCCGTTGGTGCAAGCGGATTGGGAGGTTGCAATGACAATGCGAGCACCGGCGCAGCCCAGCGGGTGGGCGGCCTTCGCGGGAGTAGTCCTCTTCATCGTGGGCTGGCTCAACTTCTTCTACGGCCTCGCCGGAATCCTGAACGACGAGGTCGTGACGGTTCAGGGCAGAGGCGTGATGATCTGGGACTTCACAGCCTGGGGTTGGATCCACCTGATCCTTGGCGTGATCATGGTCCTGGCGGCGGGGGGACTCTTCTCGGGTCAGACGTGGGCGCGCGGCGTGGCTGTGCTGTTCGCGACCCTGAACGCGATCGCCCAGATCGGCCTGATCACCGCGTTCCCGCTGTTCTCGATCCTGATCATCGCCCTCGACGTGCTAGTGATCTACCACCTCACGGTGGGGTGGGAGCCTGCGCCGCCGCGTGCGGTCCCCTAGGTACGAGACTCATCCGGCCGCAGAGAGCGCGTCGGGCCCGGCGGGCTCGTCGATCTCCATGCGAGTCGTAGCCATCACGCGGGCGACCATCATGTACTGGCCGATCACCATCAGCAGTTCGACGATCTCGCGCGGAGAGAGCATCGCGGAGAGCTGCTCGAGCGTGTCCTCCGAGGCCTGCGCGTCCCTGAGGACCTCGGTCGTGAACCGGAGCACCACGCGCTGGTCGTCGGAGAAGCACTCGGCCTCCGGGTCGTCGCGCTCGAGCGCCGTGACCTGGTCGTCAGACGCGCCCACCGCCTTCGCGAGCGGCACGTGCTGAACCCACTCGTACTCGGCGTGCGGCGTCAGCCGTGCGACCCGCAGGATCGCCAGCTCGCGTAGGAGCGGATCGAGCTCGAGTTCGCCGAGCAGCGTCGCGCCCCAGCGCAGCCAGGGCCGGAACGCCGTCTCGGCGTTCGCCATCATGCGAAAGATGTTGAGGGGCGGCACACGCCCGAGCGCGTCGCGCACCGGCTCCGGCGCACCGGCGGGGTCGACGTAGGGGAGCCTGGCCACTCCCGGAAATCTATTCGGATGTGACGCTCAGATAGCGCCGTAGGGCGGGATGTTGCGAAAGATCGCCTGGCGCGGGTCGTCCGCCTCGCGCGGCTTGGGCTTGGCCTCGACGGTCGCCTTCAGCGGATCGAGCTTCACGCCGTCGGGCAGACGGATCTTTGCGAGCGACCAATCGCCCGTCGAGTCCTGGCGTGCGATCCAGGTGTGCGTCGCGCGGTCGGGATGCTCGGTGGAAAGGCGCTCGCGCAGCTGCTCGGCTTCCTCGCGCGTCATATAGAGAAGGGTACTCGCCTACCAGCGGCCCGGCATCCGAGTCAGGCCACGCAGGGACATGTAGCGCCGGCCGCATTGCGGGCAGCGACGCAGGAACCGCTGGGCCTGATCGCCGCAGCGCCGGCACTTCCTTCCCTTCAACTCCGGCTGCGGCGGCACGATTGATTGGTGCGGGCGCACGCCGTATGGTCGCGCAAATGCGGGTCAAGCGACTGCCGCGCGTGCTGCTGCGGCGCGAGGGCGCATTCGGACCGCGTGTAACGAAGCCGGAGAGGGGACTCGAACCCCTGACATCCGCTTTACAAGAGCGGTGCTCTACCAGCTGAGCTACTCCGGCGCGTTCGCCAAGTCTAGGCGCCCGCACCGCCGCCTTCAGCAAATCGTCCACCCCGGCGCAGGGCTGTAACTGGGCGCGGCGAACAGGGGTACCTCTTTCACAGGGATGGACCTCGACCGAGCTCACCAGATCGCGCGCGAACGCGGCCCGATACCGATCGTCTACTGGATCGTGCGCGCGATCCTGCAGCCGTTCTTCCGCATCTACTTCCGCCTGAGCCGGGTCGGCAGGGAGCACATCCCCGCAGACGGCCCGGTGCTCCTCGCGGCGAACCATCGCAGCTTCTCCGACCCCTTCATGATCGGCCTCTGCCTGCGCCGGCCGCTCCACTTCGTGGCCAAGGTGGAGCTGTTCGACAAGCGCTGGAAGGCCTGGATGCTGCTCGCACTCGGGGCCTTCCCGATCCGTCGCGGCGAGTCCGACGAGGAGGCGATGGAGACCGCGCGCGTGATCCTCGAGCGCGGTGGCGCGGTCGGCATCTTCCCCGAGGGCACCCGCACGCGCCCCGGCCCGCTCGGCGAGCCCAGGCGCGGGGTCGGGCGGTTGGCGCTCGAGACCGGCGCCCCGATCGTGCCCGTCGCGATCATCGGTACCGAGGACATCCGCAAGGGCTGGCGCATCCGCCCGCGCCGGGTGATCGTCCGCTGCGGGCGCGCCCTCACGTTCCCACGGCCGCTCGACCGCGAGCCACGGCACGGACTTGCCCAGGAGATCTCCAATCGCGTCTGGTCGTGCGTGGCGCTGCAGTGGGAGTACCTCGGCGGGCTTCCGCCGATCCGGCGGGTCGTCGTGATCGGCGCCGGCAGCTGGGGGACGGCGGTCGCCACCCTGCTCGCGCGTGGAGGCGTATCCGTGCAGCTGGTCTGCCGGTCCGCCGAGCAGGCGCGTGAGCTCGCCGCGCTTCGCACCAACGTGGGCTACCTGCCCGGTGTCACGCTGCCCGACAGCGTCACCGTCGGCACCGCGCCGACGATCGACTGGGCCGAGGCCGACCTCGTCTGCCTGGCGGTCCCCTCGCAGCTCCTGCCGAACGCGCTCGAGTCGATCGCCTCCCGCATACCCGACGACCTCGGCGTGCTCGTCCTGAGCAAGGGTCTGGTCGCGACCCGCCGGCACTGCCCCGAGCGCACTCGTCAAAGACGTTCTCGGGAGCCGCCCGGTCGCATGCCTCGGCGGTCCCGCGCATGCCGTCGAGTCGGTCCAGCGCGGGGCGTGCCTGACCGTCGCCACACCTGACCGCAACTTTGCGGCCCTGCTGGCCAGCTCCTTCCGAAAAGGTGGGGTCACGTGCGAGACCAGCTCCGACCTCGTCGGCGTCGAGCTCGCCGGTGTCGCCAAGAACGCCGCCGTGCTTGCGGCGGGCGCCGCGCTCGCCGAGGGGCCGAATGCGGCCGGCGCCGCGGCCGGCCGTGTCTATGCCGAGTGCTTCGCGCTCGCGAAGATGCGCGGCGCCGAAGCGGACAGCTTCGTCGGCCCGGCCGGTGCGGGAGACCTCGTCGCGACCGTGCTGGCGGCTCACAGCCGCAACCGCCGAGCCGGAGAGCTGCTCGCCCAGGGCATGATCCCGGAGGACATCCCTGGCGTGCTCG
The DNA here is from genome assembly GCA_963759145.1 of uncultured Solirubrobacterales bacterium. Taxonomy (GTDB): domain Bacteria; phylum Actinomycetota; class Thermoleophilia; order Solirubrobacterales; family JBBDJG01; genus JBBQKG01. Next base: position 824 of record CAVWYB010000009.1, on the reverse strand, counting down.
GCCAGGTGCCGGAGGCGCTCCGACGTGCTTCCCGGTGCTCGCACGCGCGATGGACGACGCCGGCATCCGCGCACCGGCGACCCACGAGCTGGCCGCGCTGGCCGAAGGCCGGATCGGGGCAAAGCAGTGGCTCGCCGCCACCCGCCGCCCGGCCGCTCGCTCGCGAGCGGCCTGAGCGATCCTCACCATGAGGGCCTCACGCGCGGAGTACGCTCTTGAACGTGGAGGGCAACTCTCAGCGGCCGCGCGACAAGGCCGCGCTCGACAAGGATTTCTCGGACTTCTACCGGGAGCACCTGCGCGACGTCTACAACTACACCTACTACCGCACGGGCAATCACCACGACGCGGAAGATCTGACCACGCAGACGTTCCTGCAGGCCTACCGGCACTTCGAGCGTGCCCAGCGGGAATCCGACGGGCGCCCCTTGCGGCCCTGGTTGATCCGGATCGCGCACAACCTGGCCGCGAACTACTACCGGGACCGCTCGCGCAAGCCGACCTCGGCACTCGACGCGGATGTCGGGGAGCCGCACGACACGGAGGATCTCGTCGTCGGCAGGGAAGACGCCGTTGCAGTACTGGAGGGTGTGCGCAACTTGCCCGAGGACAGACGTGAGGCATTGATCATGCGCTTCGCACTCGGCATGGACAACCGCGAGATCGCCCGCGCGCTCGGGCGCACCGACGGCGCCACCAAGGTCCTGATCCACCGTGCGATCAAGCAGCTGGAGCAGGAGATGGAGAAGAAGGGACAGACTGTGGGGGAGATATGAACGAGTCCGCCGAGAACATCGAGCCACGGCTTCGGATCGAGCGGCTGC
>CAVWYB010000008.1:0-21904 GCA_963759145.1 uncultured Solirubrobacterales bacterium | reverse complement strand
GCGTCCGGTTTGCGCCGCGCCGACCTGTTCCACCGCGCAATCCGAGGCAGGAAACAGGTGGCGCAGCCCGGGCGCGCCGGCGCCTCGCAAGTCGCGACTCCGACTCGTGAGCGACGACCGGCGCCTTGAGGAGCTCGAGGCGGATGCGAGGCATGCCAGCGAGCGTTACAGGCTCTATCGGCGAAGGTAACCGGGCCTCGTCCCACCAGTACGGGTCGCCTGCGTGAACTACAGCGTGGATCGGAACGGGCGCGGGAACGCTTGCGCGGGCACGTGAGGCGAAAGCGGCGAGCTAGACGCCGCGCCGCGCACGCGTGCCCGAGACATTGAACGCGATGAACCAAGGAGAACCATGCGATTGACCGTCACCGAAGACCAGCTGATCGAGGCTGCGCAGCAGCTGGACCAGGATGAGTTCACCAGGGCGGACGCAGCCGCGCAGCTCGGCGTCGACAAGCCCGACTTGAAGCAGGCGTTCGTCCACGCCCGGAAAGCCGGTCGTCTCGTCAAGGTTCGCGACGACGAGGACAACACCGGGCACTTTCGTCTGAGCTGACGCTGCCGCGGGGCTGGGGGCGAGAGCGGCCGCAGCCTTCACCGCGCCGTCGTTCGCGACGCCTTCGCTGATCGGCATCGTCGAAATCGTGTCGGCTGAATGCCTCGATGAAGCCGCGCAGCGTCTCGGTCTCCTGGGACATCTACTCCGACAGGTCGGCGGCTTCGAGCGCCTGTTCTCTGGTCGAATAGGAGTGGCGCTCGGCGATCAGCTTGTCGCGGACCGTCCAGCGCTCAGCCATCTGGACGTCGATCTCCTGCCGACCGCCCTTCGGCACCGCATGCTGCGTGCTCACGACGATTACGTGATCGCCCGCGTCGACGAACTCCTCAACCTCAACGCGGAGGCTCTCGAACTGCCCGAAAAGGTCCGCGTTGTACTCCCGGACCGCGTCCCTGCCGCGATAAACACCTGCCTGGGGCGAGTCCGCGTAGGTGTGGAACTCGATCTCTGGGTGAAGGTACGAGTAGGCGGTGTCGAGATCGCCCCGAACGTAGGCCTCGAAGGCCCGGCGCACGATCTCGACGTTCTCCTGCGACATCGCTACTCCTGAAGCCCGACGGCTTGCAACGCCTGGGCGCGGTCGAGGTAGTAGTCGGCCTCAACGATCAGGCCGTTTCGCAGGCGGTGCACGACGGCGAAAGACTGGGTGTATGGCGCGTCGGCACCTTGTCCGACCATCGTGGTGCAGGCGACGAAACGGCCATCGGGCAGGTCGATCAAGTCGTCGAGCTGAACCTCGATCGGTCCGACGAGATCAATCAGGTTCTGCATGCGGGCGAGAGCAGCGGCACGCCCTCTGAAGACCCCGGCGTTGGGCCAGCCAGGTCCCTCGCGGTAGACAGCATCCTCGGCCCAGAACTGATCCGTGACCGCTCTCGGACCCTCCTCGTTCCAGAGCTCATAGGCCTGACGGATTCGGTCGGCGTTCTCCTGCGACATCGCCTACTCCGACAGCCCGGCGGCTTCGAGGGCTTCGCCGTAGTCGAAATACCACCGCTGCCGGACGATCTTGAGGTGCTCGACCGTGTTGACGGTCGTGGCGTCCAGATTGGTTTCGATCCTGCTGGAACGACCACGGACCTGCCAATCGATTCGGCCGACCACCGTGGCTTCGACTTCGAAAATCTCCGTGACGACAACGGTGTTTCGCTGGTTCCAAGCCTCCCGAAGGCCCTCATACCACTCCCTGATGGCGGCCCGCCCTTTGAACGGTCCGGTCTCCATCCAGGACGGGTCCGTAATTACCTCCGCATCCGCATCGAAAATGCTGGCGAAGGTGTCGAGGTCTGCGCGGTTCCAAGCATCGAACCGTCGGCGAATCACTTCCACGTTCTCCTGCGACATCGCCTACTCGCGCAACCCGGCGGCCTGGAGCGCCTTCTCGCGCTCTCCGAAATCGCTCTGGCGCACGATCAGCCCATTGCGCAGCGTCAGGACCTGAAACAGGGGCATATCGAGAGCGACCCCGCTGAGCCGGCCGTGGCCGGTGGCGCGGCCGACGCCGAGCAGCCGGTCACCCAGGTCGATGACCTCCTCGGGATGGAGCTCGAGATCGTCCCAAACCTCGATCAGGCCTTCGAACATACGGCGGTAGCCCTCGCGGCCGCGCTGGACCGCGGGCATGTCCGGGACCGAGAAGCCACCGATCAGGCTTTCGGCCCCCTCGAACTCGACCTCCGGGTCAAGAAACGGCAGCAGGACTTCGAAATCCCGGCGATTGAAGGCCGCATTGAACCGGCGCGTGCTCCGCGCGGTGAACGCTCGGCGCAGCCGAGAACTGGGCCGCAGGCGCGAATACGCGAAAGCAAACCCACGGGCAAGCACCGGAACCCGGGCAAGCAGGCGTTCATCCAGTGTTCGCCGAGTTGGCTCAACAAAGGCTGCGACCGGCGTTCGCACCCCGAGCACGGACTCAATGTTCTCCTGCGACATCGCTTCTTCCCGAAGTCCGGCGGCTTTGAGGGCTTGCCATGTCGCGGTAGCCGGTGGCGTAGGCGATCCGCCCTTCGCGAAATCTAGAGAACTGGACGACGTCTCGGTAGAGCGCCGCGAGGTCGAGGCCCTCGAAGGGTTCTCCGCCCGCCTTCACTTGTCGCCAAGCGGTCTCAAAGAACCGGTAGTTCCGCTGCACCATCGCCACGTGCGCGGGCGACATCGCCCGCGCAGTATCCCGCGAGCTGCCGGGATCACGAGCGGAGCTCGGCTGAGTGAGTTGCCTCTCCCCGCTTCATGTTCAGCTACTTGGCGCTAGTCAGCCCACCAGTCGCGTTGGCCCTCGACGTCTTCGCGCGGAGCCTCGCCGAGATTGGGAGCGCCAATGACGATGATCTCGAGGCCCTCGGGCCCGGCCTCGTAGCCTCGCCAGGTACCGGGCGGGACGCGCACCGCGTCCCACTCCTTGAGCTCGACGATCTCGTCGTCGAGCTTCATCCGCCCGCTTCCGCGCAGGACCAGGTACACCTCCTCCTGCGTCTTGTGCGTGTGGCCGTAGGGAAAGCGATAGCCGGGCGGGACGCGCTGGTAGCCCAGGCCGGATTGCTCGAGCTCGAGCGCCTCGGTCGCCAAGCGGAACTCCAAGTCCGGCGCGCCGTCGAACCTGGACCCGAGGTCCTCCAGGTCGTCCTTGAGGTTCCTGAGCGTGAACGGCATGGCCGCAATCCTATGCGTGCCCTGGCTGGGGTCGTCGATCTGATGCGTCAAGCCGCGATTGCCACCATGCGGCGACGTTCCCCCGGAGTCGACGTTCCCCGGAGCCTGACTTCGACGTTCTGCGACATCGCCTACTCGTCAAGCCCGGCGGCTTCGAGGGCTTCGGCCTTGCTCTGAAAGACCCTCAGAAAGACCACCCGTCCGTTGCGGACCCCCCAGAGCTGGACGAGGTCGCGGTCAAGAGTCACGCCGGTCTCGCCCATGCTGGCCGTTTCGTGGAGCACCGAGATGACCTCGTCGCCCGCGTCAACGAGCTCCTTCAGTTCCGCCGAGTAGTCGATCCAGCCGCTCAGGTAGGTGGCCATCATGTCCGTGAACGCGTCGCGTCCTCGACCGTGGTTCGGAACGTCCGGCAGTGGATGCGCGGAGATGTCCCAGCCGACATCGGCGTGGAGCGTCTCGATCCAGGCCTCCAGATCACCCCGCAGAAACAGCTCAAACGAGCGCTTGACCAGTTCCACGTTCTCCTGCGACATCGCCTACTCCGACAGCCCGGCGGCTTCGAGGGCTTCGTCCACGCTCGAATACATCTGCATCCTGAACGCCTGTCCGTCCCGGAACGACCACACCTGAGCGAAGCGCATGTCGACGGGGATTCCCGTGGCCTTCGAACGCCCCTGCTGGTTGACGATGACGACGACGCACTCCCCGGCGTCGAAGAAGTCCTCGGCCGCGAGCGCCCAGTCATCCCACGCATCCGCCCACTCGGCGAGGAACTGGTTCGCACCCTCGGCCCCGGAGTAGATCTGCTTGTCAGGCCAGCCGAGTCTGGACACATCCCAGACGAAATCGGGCTGGGCGCGAATCTCACCTGTGGCCGCGAATCGCTCGTATCCGCGTCTCATGGCCTCGACGTTCTCCTGCGACATCGCCCGCGCAAGTATCTCGCCTGCGGGAGCAGGGCGTTCTTGCTCAGCGCGCTAGTGCCCTGTGAACGGAGCGGCCGGCTGCCGTTTGGGCTGGCTACGTCCCGCGTCTCGGGGACGACTCGCCAGCGTCGGCCGACGGCGGCGGTTCGTCGAACTCGTCGTGACGACGAAACCAGAATGAATCCGGCGCCTGCGGCCAGCCCTCGGGCGCGTCCTCGTCGTCGGACTGCCCACCGTAGGGCGTGAGGTTGAACATCGTCCAGATGCTGCCGATCTGCTGAACCATCCGTCCGTTCTGAAGAAAGTAGGTGCGATAGGCGTCATCACCGTCGCGAAGGAAGACGTTGAAGCCGAACCACTCGTCGACACCGAAGTCGGCGGAGAAGCGCTCGGTGCAGATCGTGTACCAGGGGATGTCGGTCCACCCCATCCGCTCGGCGTAGCCGCGCAAATTTTCCTGTGGCGCCGGCGAGACCATCGCGAAGGTGATGTCGCGGGAGTGCAGGAGGCCGAGCTGGGGGATGCCGTCGGCAATGGACGAACAGCCGACGCAGCCGGCGTCCGGCCAGCCCTGGACCCCTTCCTCGAAGTAGAACCGGTACAGGATGAGCTGACTGCGCCCGTCGAACAGCTCGAGCAGCGACAGACTTCCCTCCGGCCCGTCGAAGCGGTAGTCGTGGTCCACTCGCACCATCGGCATTCGCTTTCGGGCGGCGCCGAGCTCGTGCATCGCGGCGGCGACCGCCGCCTCGCGCTCGGCCAAAGAAGCCAGCGCCGTATCCCATTCGGCCTGGGGGACGACGGGGGGTCGTGCGACGGTCATTGCAACACAGTATGCGGTGACCGCCGGCAGACCCTCCCAGATTCCTGGGTCAATTGCCGCCGGAGACCTCGCACCCGGGCGTGAACAGGTTCTGCCTAACGGCTCCTGCTTCACGCAAAAGATCCTCGACTAGCAGCGAATGGTCTTCCTGCCGGATGCGGGAGCGCCTCCTTCGCGATACCGAATCCTGACCCGCTAGGGTGGCCCGAGAACGTCGACCAGCAGGAGGGACGGGTGTCATCACGCAAGCTGACGGTCGCCGCCTATTTCGACGGATTCCGCGCAAGCGACCACGAGGCGATCCTGGCCCTGCTCAGCGACGAGGTCGTCTGGGTGATCCACGGGCACGGGCGCACGGAGGGCAAGGAGGCGTTCGACCGTGAGATCGAGAACGACGCCTTCGAGGGGAGGCCGAAGCTGACCGTGGAGCGCGTGATCGAAGAAGGAGACACCGTCGTCGCCCCGCACCTGGGCGAGGGCCGGCTCCGAGGCGGGGACGCTTTCAGGTTCGCCGGGGTGACCGTGTTCGGATTCGACGGGGAGCTGATCTCCCGCGTCGAGTCCTACATCGTCCCCCTGCAGGGGTAGCTACCAGTGGCGGTTGACCGGAACGAAGTTTCGCGTGAAATCGCGCCTGCTTCGCCGTGGGCAATGCAGGCGTCGCTGGTGCCCGGGGCGTGATGACTGCCGATCGGGACGCGCGGTCTCTGACGGCGTCCCTGGATCCCGCCGCAAGAAAACCCTTTCAGAGCGGCTGATGGGATTCGAACCCACGACCCGTCTGCATGGCAAGCAGCGCCGGTGGAAACGACGGCTGACGACGAAGGACGACGGATCCCGCTTGTAGATACGGGTTTCGATCCCTTCGGAGCCCCGGATGGCTTGTCGCTGCGGAGTGGCTGCGAGGGCGTTTGGGTCACTACCAGGTCACGGACAGAGACTTTGCCCACGGCGCCGCGGAGGCGGCCAGCGGAGCGGGTACCAAGATGGGCACCGATCCCGCCCGCGTGGCGTGCAACAATCCGATGGACCCCACCGAATCGGTAGGGAATGAATACGCTGGCCGCTTGCGGTCGATGACGTCCCCGACGATGACCGCCCCGACGAAAGTCGGCATCGGCAAGTCCCATACGTCAGACCCGTTCGTGGCCGATGACCGGACACGATGACCGCCCCGACGCGCGTCGGCATCGGCAAGTGGGCTCGGCAAAGGCACACCAGCACTGTGTGGTCGGCATCGACAACCACCGGAAAGGTGTTGGTGCCTAATGCCGAGATCAGTTGGACAAGACGTACTCGATGCGCGGCGGATTATCCGCGCGGCCGAGGCCGCAGGGCGCGAGCTAACCGCAACCGAGCAGAGCGAGTTCGATCGGCTGCTCGACCGCGCGGCGGACCGCAAGTCAGCCGCGGACACGCAACGCGAGGTCGACCGCTTCTCGCGCGAGCTCGGCCCCGCCCGCAAGACCCTGAGCTACGACGACGGAGCCCCGTTCGTCGGCGGTCTCGGTGACCAGTTCGTCGAGTCGCAGGGCTACAAGAACCTGATCGCCCGCGGGCTCGGCTCGGGCTCGTTTAGCACCGGACCGATCGAACTCGAGAGCAAGGGTACGCTGACGACGAGTCCTGGCACGGCGCTGACGCCGGCGGGCTACACGCCGGGCGTCGTCCAGACGCTGTTCCAGAAGCCCTACCTGGCCGACGTAATCCCGAACCAGGTCGCACCGGGCAACCCGGTCAGGTACGTCAGCGAGACGACCCTGACGAACGCGGCCGCGCCGACGGCAGAGGCCGCCGTGAAGCCGGAAAGCTCGATCGTCTTCGGCGAGGTCTCCGAGCCGGTGCGCAAGATCGCGACGATCCTGCCGATCTCCGACGAGATGCTCGAGGACGCGCCCCAGATCAGCGCGTACCTGAACAGTCGGCTAACCCTGTTCGTCAAGCAGATCGAGGAGCAACAGTTGCTGCTCGGCAACGGCGCGGCGCCGAACCTCCAAGGCTTCGTGGCAAGCGGCCGGCCGATCGGCACCTACGCTCGGGGCACCGACGATTCCGCTCTCGCGATCTTCAAGGCCGCGAACGGCGTGCGTGGGAGCTCGTTCTTGAGCCCCACTGTGTGCGTCATCCATCCGACCAACTGGCAGACGATCAGGACCGCCAAGGACAACCAGGGCCAGTACATGGGCGACGGGCCGTTCTTCGGCAGCTACGGAGGCCCGCAGGGACCGTCGTCTGCGTCTCAGTTCAGCGCCGGCGCGCTCTGGGCTATGCAGGTGCTGGTCACCTCGGCGATCACCCAAGGCACCGCCCTGGTCGGCGCGTTCAACGAAGGAGCCGCGATCTTCCGCAAGGGAGGCGTGACCGTGGAGGCGACCAACTCCCACGGCAGCTACTTCGCGAGCGACATCACGACCCTTCGAGCCGAGCTTCGTCTCGCCCTCGGGGTGTTCAGGCCGTCCGCGTTTGTGGCCGTGACCGGGTTGAACTGATCCAAGACGTGCTCCGGTAGAGGAGACAAGCGATCGTGCCGCCGGGGTTTTTACTGGTTCCCCTCGGCGGCGCCGGTCGCCGACACGAAAGGAATCCAATGGACGAACTGACCGAGGATCAGAAGGGCTTGGTCGCGACCACGATCAGGCACGGACCGTTCCCGCCGAAGCCGGAATACCTCCCGCAGTGCCACAAGCTCTACGAGCGTGGCTGGTTCGACATCGGCCTGACCGACGACCGGGTTGTCTTCAGCCTCAGCGCCCCGGGCGTGATCGCGCTCGAGCTCGGCATCCCGCTCGGCGAGGCTCGGGAGGCGATGAACTGAAGCGCCTACTCCTGCAGCCCGGCGGCTTCGAGGGCTTCCCGCTTCGTCTGGTAGAGCGTGAGCGAGGTCTGCTCGCCGTTCCGGATCGTGATCAGCCACGCGCTTCGAGCCTGAACTTCGATGCCGTCTCGTCCTCGAAGGTAGGCGACGTTCTCCGCGACCAAGAGGCCGTCTCGGACCTCTACCGGGCCATCGACGATCTCGAACCGGACCTCGTCCCACAGCGCGAGGAACTGCTCTGTGAACGCCCGGATCTCGCCGTGCCCCCGATAGACGCCTGCATCGAATCTGCGGGCGTTGGACCAGTCCACCACGGCGTCGGGTGCCCAGTCCTCCAACATCCCGTCGAGGTCACGGCGGTTGTACGCAGCGGTAGACCGGCGCACGATCTCAACGTTCTCCTGCGACATCGCCTACTCCCGCCGCGCGGCGCGCTACCGGAACTTCTTTACCTGGAAGACCTCTGGACCGAAGGAGAACGGCACGGCTTCCGTGCAGCACCTGAGCGCCGTCACTGTCCCGCTGAGCGTCGCCTTGCCGAGCTTCCACTGCCCGGATACGAACGTGCCGATGATCAAGCCGACGGTCTGCGGAGAACCCGTGCACTGGCTGACGCCCTCCGGATGCGGCGGAATGCTTACACCGGATGCCTGCCGCTTGCCGCGTTCCTGGGTAACGGTGCCCGAGGCGACAAAACCCCAGCCGGGGTCGCAGGTGACCTCGATCCGGAGCGTGAGCAGGTTGGGGGTTTCGAGAGTTGCATCGGTGACCGAGACCGAGTCGACCTGAGCGGATGCCGGCGACGGGACGATGAGGCCCACAGCGACGGCCGTCGCCGCAAGACCGAGACGAGCAGGGCGCATAACGGTACCTCCCTTGCGGCGGCCGGCGACCGGAACGGGGCCGCTCCCCCGCTGGACGGGAATCGGACCGCCCCCGTTCTACCACTCCGCCATCGCCCGCGCAGTATCTCGCTCTGGGCGTGGCGAGCAAAGTGCCTACGGATCAGGCCTGTGGTTCACGAACGCCACACACTGCCCCTGGTTCTTGAACTGCGGATAGTTGCGCCAGCCGCCGTTCATGCACTGGTCCTTGCTCGTAGGAGGCGGAGGAGTGCAGTTACCGATCTGGATGCTCCCGATGACGACATTGAGATCGGGGATCCTGAACAAGAGAACGGCATAGGTACCCGGGCCGATACCCGCCGGGAACGTCGCGATCGGGCCCGGGTTCGTAACCCCGGCGACGGTCGGAACGGAAGGATCGAAAAGGAGCAGCACAACCCCCGGCGCAAATTCGCCCGTGAGACCGGTCTCAAACGGGGTGTCGGAGGTCGGAATGCACCCGAGGCTTGGCTGCCCGGTTTGAGCCGTCGCAGTGCTTGGGATAAGGGCGAGGGTCAGTGCGCTGATCACGAGGACTACGCCGACCCTCCTCATGCCCAAGACACTAGACCCTTCACCCGGTTCTGCAAGGGCGTTTGGGACAGCAGCATCGAGAGACCGCCGTGTCGCGCGCTGCCTATCTCGCGACCTAGGGGGAGGGTGCCGAGGGAGAACTGCCCGCTCAGACGACCGCCGTTTGGTGACCTGCGAAAAAACCGTCGTCCCACCGAGAGGAGCTCATGAAGACTGCCGAGATGATCGAGATCCTCGAGGGGATCATCCGCGACGAGGAGACCAACCCGACCGCCCGCGTTACCGCGATCCGGGCGCTGCGCCAGATCGAGCAGGACCGTGGCGCAGCGGATCTGCATGACGAACTGGAGCGCCTGATCGCCGACAAGGACGAAACCGCGGGTGGATGATGGTCCGGTTCGCGGGTGGACGATGGTCCGGTTTTTTGGAACCGCGGCCGTCTGGACCGGCGCCTAGCGCGCGCACAAAAACGACCTGCCGAATCGCTCTAGCAAGCGCGAAACGGTCTCTGAGGGGGGCTTCTGAGTGCCCCTAGTTGTCGTAGCGTCGAGTGGCGATCGTCAAGAGGCGTCGCCCAAGCACACGACGGAACCCTCACCCTCACCCTCAGCCCGCCCCGCTGGCGGGCTCCGCGTACGGTGCAACAACCCGCCGCGCCACCCCGTACAACCAAATGTCCCAGAGGAGGTACAGATGAGCGCAACAAAGACCCGGCAGTCGAAGGGATTCACGGCCGAGGAAAAGGCCGCGATGAAGGAGCGCGCCAAGGAGCTGAAGGCCGAGAAGAGCAGGGCCGAGGGCGAAGAGGATCTGCTCGCGAAGATTGCCGAGATGGAGGGGTCCGATCGCACGATGGCCAAGCGGGTCCACGAGATCGTCAAGGCCACTGCTCCTGACCTCGTGCCGAGAACTTGGTATGGGATGCCCGCGTATCGCAACGAGGACGACAAGGTCGTCTGCTTCTTCAAGAGCGCGGGGAAGTTCAAGTCCAGGTATGCGACCCTCGGCTTCAACGACGCGGCGAACCTCGACGCGGGCAATATGTGGCCGACCGAGTTCGCGCTGAAGAAGCTGACCCCCGCCGAGGAGAAGAAGGTCAGCGCGCTCGTGAAGAAGGCGGTGAGCTGAGGGCGCGAAGAGAGGGATGACGATGCTGAAGAACGGAAGGGTCGCCGCGCGACTTCCGGCGCAGGACCTCGAACGGGCGCGCGCGCTCTACGCCGAGAAGCTCGGACTCGAGCCGGCCGAAGAGAGGGAGGGGCGGCCTGCGCTTACGTCTGCGCCAACGGCGAGTTCGCCCTGTTCGAGTCAACCGGTTCAGCCGCCGGGGACCACACGCAGATGGGCTGGGAGGTCGATGACATCGAGGCGACCGTCAGCGAGCTGCGAAGCCGCGGCGGCGTGTTCGAGGAGCACGACCTGCCCGGGCTGAAGACGATCGATGGCATCGCTGAGATCGAGGGCCAGTACCCGAGCAAGGGCAGCGGCGAGCGTGGCGCCTGGTTCCGCGACAGCGAGGGGAACATGCTCGGGATCGGCGAACCAGTCCCTTGATCGCAATGGAAATGGCGGCACAGCACCAATCTGAGACAACCCAACCGACCGGATGGGTGGGCTTGACCAGGTTGGGGCTTTCGCATTCCCGTGAAGGCGGCGTCTCGGATCACGCGGTCAGGCATGTCCGCTCGACAATTCGTGCGTCGTAGCGAGAAACGAATCGGGCCACGTATTGGATCTCGCTACGACGGACGATGTTAGGCGCGGGGGATTTCCAGTTGCATTGAAGGGCGAACTGCTGCATATCGCGCGAAGCGAGAGCGCGCCGACGGACCGGTCACCAGGGGCCCCACCGGCATCGCCCTCGCCGCACTCAGTCTCGCCCTCGCCCAGCCATCGCCCTGGACTTATCGTTCAGCCCCATGCTTCTGGAAAGGAGCGCGTGTTATGAGCACCGACACTGGCAAGGTGGTCGTGAACAGGGCGATGTCGCTTGACGGCTTCATCGCCGGTCCCGGCCACACGATGGACTGGATCTTCGATTTCCTGACAGCGGACGCATTCCCTGAAGTCATGGCGGCCACTGGTGCGATGCTTATCGGCCGGGGTACCTACGAGGTTGCCAAGCAGATGCCCGACGAGGAGCGCACCTACGAGGGCGGAGCCGAGTTTGTCCTCACCCACGAGCCTCCCGACAAGCCGGACCCGAACGTCACATTCCTCACCTGTGACATCGCGGAAGCCGTCGCCACGGCGCTAAGGGCCGCGGGCGGTAAGAACCTGGAGATCCTCGGCGCCGACCTGGCCAGCCAGTGCCTGCAGCGAGGGCTCGTCGACGAGATCCTGGTCTATGTCCTACCGGTGCTCTTGGGCGACGGGGTCCGCTTTTCGACCCCGACCCTCCACAGGATTGACCTCGAACCATTGAGCAACACCCAGTCGGGCGCCGTGACCATGCTCCGCTTCCGCGTCCCGCGCGCCTAGAGCGTGCTCTAACTCGGCCGTCCGAAACCAGCGTCATCGTCGAGGCCTACCGCTCTCTCGTGGAGGTGTTCCCGCAGCGCACCGCACCGCTGGGCTGCGGCGTTGGGACTCATTTCGTGCGGAAGCGGAAGCCAGTCCGCATCGCCTCGCCGGTCACGGCGGCTGGCTGGCGGCGCGCGGTGGAACTCCATCGACGGTTGCCGTGCCCGCAGGATCTGTGAGCGCCTAGAGCGCGAGCATCGCCGCCGCGACCTCACCGGCGGCCGCATCGGGGATCGCCGTCGCGGCGCGTTCGAGCACCAGCAGCCGCGCATCAGGGATCTCGCGCGCGAGCGCTTCGCCGTTGCCGACGGGGAAGAACGGATCGCGGCGACCGTGCACCACCAGCGCCGGGATCGCGAGCCCGGACAGGCGCTCGCGCCAACGCGGCTTGCAGTCGAGCTTGGCGAACACCATGCCCAGCTGGTTGGCCATCTGCACCGCGGGCTCCGTGCCCGGCGTGCGGTCCCACTTGCGCTCCGCGGTTGCGCGCGCGGCGGCGGGGTCGTCGCCGAGGATCTCCGCCCCGCCGGCGGCAAACTCCGCCACGGCGGCGCGGTCGGACCAGTCGGGCATCGAGCGCGAGAACAGCCGGTCCATCGTCACCGCGTCATGGTCAGGCAGATCGTTGTCGACCCGGCCTGGAGCGACGGGACGCGTTCCGGCGAGAGTGAGCGCCGAGAACACGTCCGGGTGGTCGAGCGCGGCGACCTGGGCGACCATCCCGCCCACGCCGATGCCCGCCACGTGCGCCGGCCGGTCGTCGAGTTCGCGGGCGAGCGCCGCGGCGTCGGCTGCGAGATCGCGCAGCGTGTACGCCGGAGCCTTCGGATCAACGGTGATCGACGCGCCGGAATCGCGCAGGTCGTACCGCACGACGTGGCGCCCGCCGCGTGCGAGCGCCTCGCAGAGCGCGTCGGGCCAGGAGAGCATGGTCGGGGCGCCCGCGAGCAACACGAGCGGCGCCCGCGCGTCGCCGAAGTGCTCGACCCCGAGCGTGACGCCGTTTGCATCAGCCGTCGTCATCACGCTCACTCGACGAACTGGTAGTCGGTCGCGATCCGGCCGTCGGCGCCGAGGACCACGAACTCGAGGCCGGCGCCGAGCACCTCGCCATCCGGTGAGACCCCTTCCCATCGCCAGGTCACCACATCCCCGAGGCGTTTCGCGCCGTCCCGCGTCCGAAAGGCCATCTGGCCGGTCGCCACGAAATCCTCGTAGGCCGAGGTCACCCTGGCTTCGAGCTCGGCGTGGCCGCGCACCTGCCAGGTCGGGTTGACGGCCCGCTCAGCGGCGGCCTCGTAGGCCTCCTGCGTGGGCTGGAGGATGTGGATCGCATCGTCGCTCCAGACATCGGCGATCGCCTTGCGGCGGCGATCGCCATCCGGCTCCATCCAGACCGCCGTGTAGCGCTGGGCGAGCTCGTTCGGATCATTGACGTTCATTCGAACCTCCATTGGGTTGCTTCGCCGTGAACGGTCCCGGAAGAACGGCCGCTCGTCCATTACCTCGCGTGTAACGCCGGCCGGCTCTACATGCCGGCCGATCAGCAGCTGGATTTCCTCGGCTTCAGTCGTCCTCCGCTAGGACCTCGCGCAGCTTCGCGGCGAACGCCTCCGGCTCGCCCTGCTGGCCGAATTCGCCGCCGAGGAAGCCGCCGTGGTGACTCGGGAAGATCGTGGCCTCGGTTCCCAATCGTTCCGCGACTGCTAGCGCGGCCCGGTGGGTGAACTCGCCCTCGGATTCGGCTCCGGCGGCGACGATAATGCGAGTCGAAGCCGCCCGCATGGCGTCGAGGTCCGGCGCGTAGTGCGTGCCCGAGATCATGTTTCCGAGCAGCCGATCGTCGCGACTGCCGTCATCCTCGGTGGGCAGCCCGAAGTCGGCGGGATTCGGAGCGGGCTGGTCGGCGAAGTCGGCCGGGATCGGGCCCTTCAGGCTGGTGAGCACGAAGAACTTCGCCATCGCCGGGCCCATGCCCTCTCGTTGATAGGTCGCCTGGATGCTCGCGGCGGCGGCGAGCACCGCCTCGCGGTCCGGGAGCGTGCCGGCCAAGGGTGGCTCGTGCGCGACGAGCGTGTGCACCTGCTCCGGATACTGTGCCGCCAGCGCCAGTCCATCGATCGCGCCACCGCTGCTGCCGAAGATGTCCACGGATCCCTCGCCCAGCGCGGAGATCAACCGGTGCAGGTCGTCCGCGCGGTCCTCCACGGTGGGCTTCGCCGAGTCATCCGCCAAGCTCGCTGCGGCTGACGCCGCGCGGGTCGTAGGTCACGACCGTCCGGTCCCCGAAATGCCCGGCGAGCGAGTTGAAGCCGCTGGCGTCCATCGGCTGTCCGATCAACAGCAGCGTTGGCTCGCTGCTCTCGCCCTCGGGCTCTCGAATGTCGTAGGCCAGAGTGGCGCCCGGCACGCCCAGGGTCTGGGGGTTTACGTCCGCGGTCTGCGTGTTCGGCTGGCTCATAGGCGGTCCTTTCTCGACGCCTCGTGATCGATGCCTCGTCATACAGACCCGCGGCAGCAGCGAGACTCATCGGTCGAGGCCCCGGTGGTATCGATGGAATCGCCTACTCAGACAGCCCGGCGGCTTCGAGGGCCTCAGCCTCAGTCCGATAGATGCCCCACCCGATCGCCTTTCCGTTCCGTGCGCGGCTGGCCTGCCACATCCTTTGTGGCACCGCTACGTCGCCCATTCGACTGGTGACGAGGACCTTTACCACTGCCCAGTCGCCCTCGCTGCGAATCGCCTCCGCCTCGAACCGAAGGCCTCCGAGCGAGCCCTTGACCTCTTCCCACCACTCCCTGACCCCATCGTGGCCTCGGTAGGTCCGGCCCTCCGACTCCGCAATTAAGGAGTGAAACTCGACCTCCGGATCGGTCAGAGACAGCAACCCATTGAGGTCACTGCGGCTGATCGCCGCGAAGGCGTCGTTGAGGATCTCCACGTTCTCCTGCGACATCGCCTACGCCGACAGCCCGGCGGCTTCGAGGGCGTCCTGGGATCGAGGTACGTCTGAAGCCGAATCGCCTTGCCGTCTCTGAAGGCGACCACTAACCGATTGGCGACTCGACCCCAGCCCCGCTTTCCTTTCCACTCCCCTCGACCTGGTCACCGAGGTCCGCCAACCCGGGCGCTCACGCCACGCTGCGCCGGGCTCGGGAGCAGGCCAGGGGGAAGCGGGTGCTAGGCGCCTCTCGCCTTTCCGACGGAGATGTGGAACGTGATCTGCGCCCCTGGGCTGCCGTCGAAGGCGACCGAGAGGACAAGCTCGTGCTCGCCCGGAGGGAGCGGGTTGAGACGCAGGAACCACCCGGCCGAGGCGACCCGCGTCTGGTCACCGAGCACACCAGGATCCACCGTCTGAATGAAGTTCCCGGGCTCGAGCCCGATGGTGTACACGTCGGTGGACCTGAACGTGTCCTCGACCTCGAGTGCACGCCCGTCGAGCGTCACCGCGGGATCCGAGATGCCCACCAGGGAGGCGTCGCGCTCCGCCAGAAGCTCCGCATCAGTCTGCCCGTCGGTCGAAGCCCAAGCGATCACACCGGCGGGCGAGGCGAGCAGGGGCGTACCGGGTCGTAGCTGGCAATCGACCTCGACTCCCAGCTCGGTGGCCGGACTGAGCAAGAAGAGCTTGCCGACCTGCTCACCGCAGATCCCGGTAAGCAGCGGGTTTGCGCCGCCGCCAAACGCCCATTCGAACCAACGCTCCTGCCAGGTGACCAGCGAGGCCCCGTGGGCGTGGGAGTCGGCAGGGTTTGCGCCCCTCTTCGCCGCGGCGGGCGCCGCCGCCACTAACAGAACGAGCGCCGCGAGGGCGCCGGCCAGCGATGTGCGTTTCATCCGATCCTCCCGTGATCCGAGCGACCCCCCGCGAGCCGCAGGTCGAGACGCCGATTGCGGCAACCCTAAGTCGGGAGCGTTCGGCATGCAACCGCAGTTCATACCTAGTTCATACCTAATGCCCTTTCCGGTTCTCCAAGCCTGGCTCGCCTCCACCGATACGTTTCGCCCGAACCCGTCCCGGCTGGCCGGCTTTAGCTAGCGACTCGTTTAAGACCGCCGCCTAGCGCGCCGCGCAAAAACGCCCTGACCGGGCGCGATGCCACACGTCCGAGCTAGGCGGTGACCTTGAACTTGTAGATGGCGGGGGTGCCATCGACGTTGCCGGCCGGATCGATCGCTCGCACCTGGAACTTGTGCTTGCCCTGATCGAGGTGCTTGACCGTCTTCGGCGACGTGCATGCCTTGAAGGGCTTCTTGTCGAGCTTGCACTCGAAGGTCGAGTCGGGCTCGGAGGAAGTGAACTTGAACTTGAGTTTGCTCTTGTGGAACTTGTTCGGGGCTCGCTTGGTGAGCTCGGTCTGAGGTGGGCGGACGTCCGCCGGACCGCCGGTCCAGTAGATGTGCTTGGCGTCGATGGCAAGGCCGACCGGGGCGTTGAGGCCGGTGAGAAAGCCGAACGGGTCGAAAGCCGAGCCGTCGAGGTTGGCCCGGCCGATCCCTTGAACGAGATCGCGGCCGGAGGGCCAGGCACCCGAGTAGTAGATGTGGCCGTCGTTGACGGCGAGATCAAAGGCGGCGGTCGGGAGGAACGCCGGGGTGCACGGGTCGATGGGTGTGCTGCAGATCGGCGCCCCGCTGCCGTCGAGGCCGGCGCGGAACACCTCGATGCCCGCCCCCCAGTAGATGTGGCCGGGGTCGGTCGCGAGGGCACCGTTGCCCCCGAAGCTGATCGGCCCGATGAGCACGCGGTTCACGCCGGTGCCGTCCAGGCTGGCGCGGCCGATCCACCCCAAAAGCGGAATTGCGTCCGCGTTGTCCCACGCCCAGTACACGTGATCGCCCTCGACCTCGACGTCGAACGCGCGCCGGCCAATGTCCGTGATCCGACTGGGCTCGACGCCGGTTCCGTCGAGGTTGGCGCGGCCGATGGTTTGAGCGTCGGAGTCGACCCAGTAGATGTGCTCGCCGCTGACCGCCAGGCCGCCGTAGCCGAGGCCCGCAATGAACTTCGGTTCCACGCCGGTGCCGTCGAGGTTGGCGCGGCCGATCCACCCCTCGTACGCGCCTCCCCCGCTGTCGATCGACCACGTCCAATAGACGCGGTCGGCATTGACCGCCACGTCGAGCGTGAGGGCCCCGGCCGGAGTCGTGATAAATCCCTGTTCGACGCCGGTACCGTCGAGGTGTGCGCGACCTATCTCGGCGTCGGCCTGCGGCGCAAGGGCCGGGGAAGCGACGAAGAGCGCGAACGCAGACGCCGCGATCAGCAAGCCAACCGCTCCCCTGCTCAGATCGAGCATCACTCCCTCCCAGTCTGCGGTTCTGGGCGAACCTATCCGCGCCGGACGGACGTGTCAACCGAAGGGTGCCCGAGGAGGCGAACCCGAACACGTCTCCCGCACTCCGAAGTGAAGTCGCCGAGCTCTCTCGACCTGTTGCAGGGCGATCTCCACCGCGGGATCAAGAAACCTGGCTCCCGCCGCGAAGTCTCGCTCCGCGAACGCCGCGAAGAATGTCTTGACGGCCTCGACGTTCTCCTGCGACATCGCCTACTCCTGAAGCCCGGCGGCTTCGAGGGCCTCCTCGGGGTCGAGGTAGGTCCGAACCCGAATCGCCTTGCCGTCCTTAGTCTCGGACACCGAGGCAAGCGACGACTCGGTCTCGGCCCCGCTGCCCCTGCCACGCGTACGGACGTGACCGATCGCGACGATCTGATCGCCCAGGTCCCGAATCTGCGGGAAATCGGCGTGCCACTCGTCGAGAACCTCATCCAGATCGCGAAAGAGCTTGCGAATGCCCACGTGTCCCCGATACACCGCGGCCTCCCCGCCGAGCGGCACCATGAGCGCCGAGTGCCACTCGACCTCGGGGTCGAGGGTCTCCAGCATCGCTTCGACGTCTCGGCGGTTGTACGCGTCAACCGAGCGCTTGAAGGTCTCCACGTCCGCTTGCGACATCGCCCACGCAGTATCTCGCGGCCTAGGGGAGGGTGCCGAGGGAGAGCCGCCCGCTGAGAGGACCGCCGGTTGGCAAGCTGCGAAAAAAAGGATTGAAATAAAATGGACGAGCGTGAATAGCGCGAGATCCTTGAGGAGATCGCCCGCGACGAGTCAGTGAACCCGACCGCTCGCTGCGCCGCGATCAGGAGGCTGAGGTCGATCGAACAGGACCGCGGCTGGGACGAGTTGTACGCCGAACTTGAGGACCTGATCGCCAAAGACGAGGGCGAAAGCGGATGATCAGCGACCCGCCTAGACCAGCGGGCCGAGCCGACGACCCGCTCGCGACGGCGGCGGCCGAGCAGGCGAAGAACAACTGAGTTGCGCTTTTCGTCCAGAGCGCTACTTCTGCTTCCACGCGAAACGAGTCGCCCCGGTTGACGACGATCCC
The DNA here is from genome assembly GCA_963759145.1 of uncultured Solirubrobacterales bacterium. Taxonomy (GTDB): domain Bacteria; phylum Actinomycetota; class Thermoleophilia; order Solirubrobacterales; family JBBDJG01; genus JBBQKG01. The sequence continues at coordinate 3,794 of CAVWYB010000008.1, read as the reverse complement.
GGTGCTCCTCCGCATGGAAAGCGCGCCTCGCTCGGTCGCCGCGGGGGCTTACGAAGAAGCCGGGCCCGGTCCCGCAGAGCCCGCCTGAAAGCAGGTAGCAGCGTCCTTGACAAGCGATCCGCTAGTGGATTACGGTCGGCTCTGGGCTATGCGGTCCCAGCGTCCACGACCCAATCCCGTGGAGGTCACGCGGTGAGCAGCCGACTTCGGCGTTCCCTTGTTCTCACGGCCCTGCTGGCCCTCTTGCTCGGGGTATCCGGCGCCGCGGCGCTGACCAGCCTCGCGGCCAACCCGCCGAACCACAAAGGGCACAACGGGCACAACGGGCACAACGGGACCAAGCTCTCCGGTATCGACGTCGACGCGACGACGATCCCGAAGCTCCAGAAGTTGATGAACTCGCACCGGCTGAACTCCCGCAAGCTGACGAAGTTCTACCGCCGGCGCATCCGCAAGCTCAACCCGAAGCTCAACGCGGTGATCACGGTCAGCCCGACCGCCCGCGCCGACGCCCGCGCGGCCGATCGGGCGCGACGCAAGGGGGACGACCGTCCGCTGCTCGGGATTCCGATCATCGTCAAGGACAACATCAACACCACCGGCATGCCGACGACAGCCGGCTCCTGGGCACTCGCCGGGAGCATGCCCGCCGACGCGTTCATCGCGCAGAAGCTGAAGGCCGCCGGCGCGATCATCATCGGCAAGGCCAACCTGTCCGAGTGGGCCAACTTCCGGTCAGACCCGGCGTCGAGCGGCTGGAGCGGCATCGGTGGACAGGGGAACATGCCCTACGTCCTCGATCGCAACCCGTGCGGCTCGAGCTCCGGCTCCGCCGTCGCCGCGGCTGCCGATCTCGCGGTCGCAGCGGTCGGCACGGAGACGGACGGCTCGATCGTCTGCCCGTCCGGCGCCAACGACGTCGTCGGGATCAAGCCGACACTCGGGTTGTGGAGCCGCGCAGGCGTCGTCCCGATCAGCGCCGACCAGGACACGGCCGGCCCGATCGCCCGCAACGTGACCGACGCTGCGGTACTCCTTGGCGCAGCGACCGGGGTCGATCCGAACGATGCCGCGACCGCCGATCAGGCCGGGCACGCCTTCACCGATTACACGCAGTTCCTCGACAAAAGGGCGCTCAAGAGCGCCCGCATCGGCGTCTGGCGCGCCGGAACATTCGACCCTGACCTGACCGGCCCGGCCATCGAGCCGATCCTCGACGATGCGATCGACGCTCTCGAGGAGGAAGGCGCAACCGTCGTCGAGGGGATGGATGTCGATCTCTCAGCAACGGAAGGGGAGTTCGACGCACTGCTCTGCGAGTTCAAGACCGACATCGCGAAGTACCTCGAGACCTATGTCAGCGGGACGAACCCGGTGACCGGCCAGCCGTATCCGCAAACGCTCGCCGAGCTGATCGCGTTCAACGAGGCCCATCCCGAGCTGGAAGGCCCCTGGAATAGCCTCCTCTTCGAGCTCGCCGAGGCGACCAACGGCCGCGACCAGGCCTGCGCCAGCATCCGGGCGGGCGTGACGCCGCCGGTCAAGGCCGCGATCGACACGCTGATGGAGACGAACGACCTCGACGCGATCATCGCGCTCACCAACGGCCCGGCCTGGCCGACGAACCCGGAAGAGGGCGACCTCGACGGCCACTTCGAGTACTTCGTCCGTTCGTCGAGTGCCGCGGCCGTCTCGGGCTACGCCGACATCACGGTTCCGGCCGGATTCATCTCCGGACGGAAACACCCCCGGGATGAGGACGATAAGCGAAAACGGCATCGGGATCGAGATCGCCATGGGGCCCGTCTACCGGTCGGCGTCACCTTCATCGGCGGCCGCTGGTCGGAGGATGAACTGATCGGCTTTGCCTACGACTTCGAGCGGGCGACGCAGGTTCGTGTCCCGCCGCAGTTCATCCCGACGATCGGCGACGCGCTGTTCCCCGGCGTCCCAAACCCGCCGGCTCAGGCGCCGGCGCAGCGGCCGCAGGCGACCCAGGACCAGCGCGATCTCGTCGTGCGCTTGCGGTAGAGGAATATCGCGGAAACAACGAAGCCCGGCCATTCGGGCCGGCTTCGTGCTGTTAGCCGCCTGCTCCGCACCCGCCCGGCGGGCAATCCAGGTGCCGGGTCTGGCTGAGCGAACCGCCGCTGTCTACCGTCGGAACTTGCTTTCCATGCAAAGCGGTACTCCCCGCGGTGGGCGCATTGATCGGCGCTGGGGCTTAACGGTTTCTAGTAGACGAACGGGATGTTCGCTTTTCGTCCGAAGCAGGAGCTGCTCTGTCAGTACAGCCCGGCCCTGATGAGGTAGCCGTAGTACTTGCCGGTGATCGGTCGCAGCGGGTCACCGAGGAAGCCGTAGCCGGGGTTGGCCTGGTTGTAAGCGGCGGCGTCGGCGACGATCCGCTCGATCACCTGTCGAGGGGTGAGCCCCTTGCAGGGGCCCGAGTAGATGCAGAGGACCACGGCCCCGGCGACGAGCGGAGTGGCGTAACTCGTGGCTTCCGGCTTCTCCCGAAGGGAGCCGGAACCACTTAGCCAGTCCACACGCACCCCCTACCTGCCAGCCCGTAAGTGGCTTTTACCCGGAGCCAGATAAGACCAGGAGGTAGCGAGTTGACCCGACCAACCAAGGCAAGCGAGACCGAGTCCGAGGCGCTCGAGGTGAACACTGAGGGCTGGCGGACCTGTCGGCGATGCAACGGGCGCCGGCACCTCCCTAACGACCCGACGACACGTTGCCCGGCCTGCTTCGGCGAAGGGGTAATCAGCCCGCGACGCGTGCTGAGTTGGGTGGAGCCGACTGGGGGACCTCTCCCCTGCTCACCGCGCGCGCGGTCGCCGACATGCTCGATGTCAGCGCCGAAACCGTGCTGCGCTGGATCCGCCGCGGCGAGCTGTCGGCGATCAAGTTGCCCGGCGGTGCGGTCAGGGTCCGCGAGGATGCGCTCGAGCTCTGGCTGGAAGAAAGGGCGACGCCCAGTCGAGGAGAGTCAACCACCCCGGTGAGCGCCGCCCAGCCGATAGGCTATCCAGCGTCAACCACCCCCAAAGTCGAGGAGGACTGAATGCCCGCGACTCAGAGAGGGCAGATCGACCGGCTCCCGAGCGGCCGCTGGCGGCTGCGCTGGTACACCGACGGCAGACGTCGGTCGAAGTCGTTTGCGTCCAAGTCGGCGGCGGCTCGGCATTATCGCGATGTAGTCGAGCCGCAGCTGCGCGGCGAGGCCCCGGCGCAGCCCGACCTGACGCTCGCCGAGTTCGTGCCGATCTACTTGGAGCGCCACGCCGCCGGGGTCAGGCCGAAGACGATCGACGCGCTGCGCTGGCGGCTCGCGATCGCCGTCGAGGCGTTTGGCGACGTGCCGCTCAGCGACCTGGAGCGGATGAGCGGCGAGGTCGCCACCTGGCGGGCGACGCTGCCCGAGCGCTCGCGCTACGCGATCACCGCGGCGCTGCGGCAGGCGCTCGGCGCGGCGATGCGCTGGCGCTACATGGGCGCGAACCCGGCGACGGACGCCGGGAGCAACCCTCAGCCGCCACCGCGGCCGGTGCGCGCGTTCACCGTGGCCGAGGTCGAGGCGATCGCGCCGAGCTATCGCCGATCTATCGGCCGCTGCCCGGTGTTCGCCGCGGCGACCGGGCTACGGCCCGAGGAGTGGCAGGCGCTCGAGCGCCGCGACGTCGACCGCACCGCCGGGTTGCTCAACGTCGTCCGCACCGTGTCGAGCGGCGAGCTGGTCGAGCTCGGCAAGACCACCGGCAAGCAATACGGGGCCGCCGGCAGGGGCA
>CAVWYB010000007.1:0-6903 GCA_963759145.1 uncultured Solirubrobacterales bacterium | reverse complement strand
TCGCAAGTCCTTCAAACTGGAGCGATGGGCGCCGTGAGCGAGTTCGAGCGCCAGCTCGAGAACCTGATCGCGAAGCGCTATCCGGACGCCGCCGGCCTCGAGCCGGCGGCGTTCCGGCGACGGGTCGAACCACTGCGGGAGGTCGCGGCCGGCCTGCCGGACTCCGATCCCGACCTCGAGCAGGGGCGCTTCTCGTTCGTGATCGTCATCAACCGCGAGCTGGTCGGACCCGAGGCGGCGATCGGGCTCATGGAGCGCCGTGGCAAGGCGGCGGCAACGACGATGCTCGACGCCGACGACTTCGAGCGGTTCTGCCCGATTGAGCGAATCAGCTTGCCGAATGCATCCGCCTACCTGGTCGTGGACGCGAGCACGGGGAGGGACACGCTCAACATCACCCCCGACGACGCGCTCGAAACGATCGAGCGGCAGCGTCGTTCACCGCTGACGCTCGACGAGGGCATCGCATTGATCACACAGTTTCCCGAGGCGGTCGCCAAGAACGGCGGCTTCTCGCTCCCGGGCTCGCGCCGCGGCGACCGTCGCGTCACCGCCCTCTGGATCTCCAAAGGCCGGCCGAAGCTCGGCTGGTGCTGGGCCGGCAACCCGCACTCGTGGCTGGGCTCGGCGTCGTGCGGGCAGAGGATCGGGGGCGCCTGACTGCTCGAGCGCAGGAGCGGGATACTTCGCGAGCCACGTCGCAGAACAAAGGAGGGGGCAATGAGCAACGGGTACGACGCAATCATCGTCGGCGCGCGCTGCGCCGGATCGCCCACGGCGATGCTGCTCGCGCGAAAGGGCTACCGCGTGCTGCTGGTGGACAAGGCGACCTTTCCGAGCGACACGATGTCCACCCACATGGTGCATCCGCCGGGAGTGGCCGCGCTCGAGCGCTGGGGACTCTTGGAACGCCTGGAAGCGACCGGCTGCCCACCGGTCGAGACCTACTCCTTCGACTTCGGGCCGCTGACGATCTCCGGGTCCCCGCAGCCGATCGACGGGATCGCGCGCGGCTACTGCTCGCGCCGCACCGTGCTCGACAAGCTGCTGGTCGATGCGGCCGTCGAGGCGGGTGCGGAACTGCGGGAGGGCTTCACCGTCGATGAGATCCTGGCTGACGACGGAACGGTGACGGGCATCCGTGGTCACGCCAAGGAGGGCGCGGCGGTCAGCGAGCGTGCGCAGGTCGTGGTCGGCGCCGACGGCAAGCATTCCCTGGTCGCGAAGACGGTCCAGCCCGAGCAGTACAACCAGCGGCGATCGCACCTGGCGATGTACTACGCCTATTGGAGCGACCTGCCGTCCAACGGCTTCGACACCTTCATCCGGACCGACAATCGCCGGGGCTGGGCGGCCATCCCCACTCACGACGATCTCACCGTGCTCCCGTTCGGCTGGCCGGTGGAGGAGTTCCACGAGAACCGCAAGGACATCGAGGGGAACTTCTTTGCGACCATGGATTTCGCTCCCGAGTTCGCGGAGCGGGTGCGCGCGGCAAAGCGGGAGTCGAAGTTCATCGGCTCAGCCGAGCTGCCCGGGTACTTCCGCAAGCCGTTCGGCCCCGGCTGGGCGCTGCTTGGCGACGCCGCCTACCACAAGAATCCGATCACCGCGATGGGCATCAACGATGCGTTTCGCGACGCTGAGCTGGTGGCCGGCGCCCTGGACGATGCCTTCTCGGGACGGCGCTCTTTCGACGAGGGGATGAGGGACTACCAGCAGGCGCGCGACCACGCGGCGTTGCCGGTCTATGAGTTCACCGACGAGTTCGCGCAGCTACAGCCCCCACCGCCGGAGATGCAGCAGCTGATCGGGGCGATGCAAGGCAATCAGGAGGCGATGGACGGGTTCGTCAGCGTGCAGGCAGCTACGCTTCCGGCGCCGGAGTTCTTCGCCCCCGAGAACGTCGGGCGGATCATGGCCGGCTGATCGCGTGTCAGTATCGGGCTGCAGAGTGGCGCCACAAGGACCCCTAGTGCGTGGGAGCGTTCTCCGACGCACGCAGCCGCTCCGCCATCCCGCGAAGGATCCGGCGACTCACGGAGGGTGTCTCGTCCAGCAGTGGAGAAAGCACGGGAGGTCAGTACCAGCAGCTGCATGTCCGTGTCGGCCGTCACCGTCGCTGCGCGAGGGCCTTGATCGAGCAGCGCCAGCTCGCCGAAGAATGACCCGGGCCCGATCGTCGCGACCTTGCGCCCGCGCCGTGTGGCGGTCGCGGTTCCGTCGACGACCACGAAGAACTCGACGCCGGTATCGCCCTCTCGCGCGAGCGTTTTTCCCTTCGGCGCCTCGATCTCGTCTACGAGTGCCGCGATCCGTCTCAGCTCATGCTTGGCGCACGGAGAGAAGAGCGCGACGCCGCTCAGTATGCGGATCTTCGCGTCGCGGCCCTGCCGCCGGAAGGCCATGCGTTGAGCTTATCGTCGCGGCGCGGAGCGCAGCGGCAGCGTGAGCGTCGAGGCGTCGCCCATTCGCAGGATGCCGCCCACCGAGAGCGGATACGGCTTGTAGGAGGCCTGGTTCCCGGCCATCACCCAGGCGCGCACTCGATGGCCCGCCGGAATCCGGATGCTGAATGCGTTGCCGTCGACGCGTACCCGCCGCTCGACTCCTGGCACACCGCCGCGGAGTCCCTGAACGCCGCGGCTGAACAGCGTCAGCTTCCCGGAAGGCTCCTCGTCGAACAGCTCGAGCACCAGCTGTGAGTCGGTGGCCGCAGGAGTCCAGCTCAGGTTCGCGAACGGCGCGCCGCTGAGCTCTTTGTCCGTGGAGAACGGGGCCGTGCGGAAGCTCGCGATGAAGCCGGGCAGGCTCGTGGCCGGCACGGACGACAGCGGCGACGTGCCGAGCGGCGTTCCCGACAGCGCGGCAGCTGCAACAGGGTCGTTGCGCTCATCCTCGGTCAGAGGCGAGAGGAATGTCTGCCCGCTGCTCGCCGAGCCCTGCGTAGCGCTGCCGTCGGCGCCGAGGCGATACGTCGCGTCCGCGACCTTCGCCGGCGGCCAGCTGTCAGCGGTCTGGCGACCCCACGCGCCGGGTGGGTACGCGTAGGAGTCGGCAGGGACCTCGACCGTGGGATCCCGTGTCCAGTAGACGACGTTCGGCCGCGGAAGTGCCTTTCCCTGCATGACCGCATCGAGGAAGCGGCGCTGCGTGTCGAGCTTGTCCTGCTCGACCGACTGGTCCGCCGCGGGCGCGGCGTGGCCGCCCATCGCCAGATAGAGGCGATGCTGGGCGGGGTTCGGCGCGCGGCGCCACATCGAGATCGCCATGTCCGGCGTGAAGAGGCCGTCGTCGAATGCCTGCGCCCAGAGCCAGGGCAGCCCGAGGCGCTCCGGCCGGCATCCCACCGAGCGCCAGGCAAGGTCCTGCTTCATCGTGCTCGTCGCGGTGTCGTGCGTCGATCGGTCGCAGATATCACCGGACCCCTGGACGACGGGCTCGTCGGCGACCGCGGCGGCGATCCACTTGTCCACCACGGGCGCGATCCTTCCCGTCGTCGAGCCGCCGAGGTAGGTCGCGACCAGGCCCGCGCCGAACGAGAGTTTCAGCACCGAGTTCGGCACGAGCGCCTGGAAGACCAGGTCAGGAGTGTTTCCGGGCTCGAGGGCGCGGAACGAGATCCCGTAAGGGTTGATCGACGGGTCGCTGCTCCAGACCTGGCCGAGGTTCGTGTGCAGGCCTCCCTGCGAGTATCCGCGCAGCGCGATCCGCGCGCGGTCGATGTGGAAATCCGGATGGCCCAGCGCCCAGGCGGTCACGTCGAAGAGGTCGCGGATCTCCGCCGGCCCCGCGACGCTCGTCTGCCCGCCCGAGTCTCCGTGACCGCGGGCCGAGTAGATCAGCACCACGTAGCCGTCGTCGGCGAAACGACGTGCGTGGGCCGCGTCGTAGGCGTTGTCCTTCGTCGAGCCGCCGCCGTGGAACATCTCGAGCAGCGGGAAGCCGGTGGCCGGCGGAGTCCCTTCGGGAACGTACACGTCGGTGTCGAGACTGACGGGCGCGCCCAGCGTGTCCGGCGTTGTCACCGGGACGTCGTAGGAGCTGACGCCGAACGCTGCGACCGCCTGCGCGGGAAAGCCGGCGAGCAGCACGCAGGCAAGAACGCCGAGCACCAGCAGCCGTACATTCTCGAGCACCCGACGCATCCACGAGAACCTCCCCACTGCGCCCGTTCTCGAAACCGGGCACAAAACGCCCGCGGGGATATAGGTTCATTTTCATGTCGTCGCATGCCCGCATCAGCACATGGATCGACGCCTACGAAAATGCCTGGCGCACGCCCGGCACCGACTGGCTCGAGTACTTGTTCACACCGGACGCGACCTACAGCATGGGCCCGTTCGAGGAGACCGTGCAGGGGATCGAGGCGATCTCGGAGCTGTGGGAGCGCGAGCGCGACGGCCACGACGAGGTGTTCCGGATGGAGCACGAGATCGTCGCCGTCGAGGGATCCATGTGCGTCGTGCGGGTCGAGGTCTGGTACGGCGACCCGGTCAAGCTCCACTACCGCGACCTGTGGATCGTGCGGCTCGACGAGCACGGGCTCTGCACGTCGTTCGAGGAATGGCCGTTCTGGCCCGAGCAGGGGCCATCTGCGCCCGAGCGAGACTAACCTCACGGTCATGCCTGTCCAGTCCGAGCACGTCCAGCGTTACCTGCACGACCTGCGCCCGCAGCGCTCGCCCGTGATGCAGGAGATGGAGCAGTTCGCCGAGCGCGAGGCGGTGCCGATCGTGCACTGGGAGACCGGCCGGTTCCTCGCCACCCTGGTGCACGCGCTGGACCCGAAGCTGGTGCTCGAGGTCGGTACGGCGATCGGCTACTCGTCGCTGCACATGGCCGAGGCGCTCGGCGACGGGAAGATCATCACGATCGACCGCGACCCGCAGCGGATCCGCGAGGCGACCGAGTTCCACGGCCGCGCGGGCGTCGCGGACAAGATCGAGATCGTCGAGGGGGACGCACTCGAGGTGATCGACCGGCTCGAGGGCCCGTTCGACATGATCTTCCTCGACGGGACCAAGATCGAGTATCCGCGCTATCTGGAGCTGGTGGAGCCGAAGGCCGCCGAGCGCGCGGTGCTGGTGGTCGACAACATGCTGATGTCCGGGGACGTGGCGCTGGAGGACGACTCAGGGGCGCGCTGGACCGCGGAGAACCTCGCGATGGCGCGCGGGTTCAACCACCAGGCGGTGCGCTCCGAGCGCTGGCTCGGGGTCGTGTTGCCGATCGGCGACGGCGTTGTGTTCGCGTCGCACCGTTAGCCGACCGGAACGCGCCCACGATTTGGGCGTAATGTCTTGCCCATCGCCGTGCAATGAGAGGAGCACTCGATGGCGCAGATAGACGAGATCGTCGACGGCATCTACCGGATCTCCACCCCGCCGGACCCCGACGTACCGATCACCTTCAACCAGTTCCTGATCGACGACGAGGCCCCGGTGCTCGTGCACACCGGCGTCCACCAGGCCTACGACGACATCCGCAAGGCGATCGGCGAGGTGCTCGACCCGGCCCGCCTCGCGTACGTCGTGCTGCTCCATTTCGAGGGCGACGAGTGCGGCGGCATGGAGCGCTTCATGGACGAGGCTCCGAACGCCCAGCTGGTCGGCAGCGACATGTCGGCGATCCTCAGCCTGACCTCCTTCGGGGTCGACTTCGTCGACCGCGTGAAGGGCGTGCGCGACGGCGACACGATCGAGACCGGGCGCCACACGCTGCGATTCCTCGAAACGCCCCACGTCCACCACTGGGACTCGATGATGGTCTTCGAGGAGTCGACCCGCAGTCTGTTCCCATCCGACCTCTACATCCAGCCCGGTGACCAGCCGGCGGTCGTGAACGAGGACCTCGGCGCCGAGATGTGCGGCTTCTACCGCGAGGTCGGGATCTTCGCCCACGAGGATCCGGTGCGGCGCTGCGTCGACCGGCTGGAGCAGCTCGACGCGCAGTGGGTGCACGCGATGCACGGCGGCACGCTGACCGGCGAGATCCTCCCCCGCTTCACGCGCGCGCTGCGCGAGCAGCCATTCGCCTACCAGGGCAAGATCCTCGGGCGCCCGCTGGAGGAGCCTGCCCCGGCCGCCTAGGATGCGGGCGTGGCCGACCCGACCAGTCCTCTACGAGACCGACGAGCGCGTCGCGACGCTGACGCTCAACCGTCCCGAGCGGCTCAACACGATCGTGCCGGCGCTGATCGAGGCCTTCGACGAGGCGCTCGCGCGGGCGCAGGACGACCCCGAGATCCGCGCGATCCGCCTGCGGGGCGCCGGGCCGCACGTTCTGCGCCGGCTACGACATCGACTGGGGCGCCGAGATGATGGAGGCCGCGAGCCGACGGCCCGTGGGACCCGATCCTCGACTACCAGACGATGTCGCGCTACGTGTCATCGTACATGTCGCTGTGGCGCTCGCCCAAGCCGGTGATCGCCCAGGTGCACGGGTTCTGCGTCGGCGGCGGCACCGACTTCGCGCTCTGCTCGGACCTGATCGTGTGCTCGGAGGACTGCCGCATCGGCTACCCGCCGGCGCGCGTCTGGGGCTCGCCGACGACCGCGATGTGGATCTACCGGATCGGGCTCGAGCGCTCCAAGCGCCTGCTGCTCACCGGCGACCCGGTCGACGGGCGCACGGCGGTGGAGTGGGGACTCGCGTCGGAGGCGGTGCCGGAGGCCGACCTCGACGAGGCGCGGATGGCGCTCGCGACGCGCGTCGCGCGACTGCCCGCGAACCAGCTCCACATGATGAAGCTGCTCGTGAACCAGGCCTTCGAGCAGATGGGCCTGAGCACCACGCAGCTGATCGGCACGCTGCTGGACGGCTCGGCCCGCCACACGCCGGAGGGCGTCGAGTTCACCCGCGCGGCGATGGAGGACGTGGGCAGCGCGGTCGCCGAGCGCG
>CAVWYB010000006.1:0-13188 GCA_963759145.1 uncultured Solirubrobacterales bacterium | reverse complement strand
AGTGAGACCAGCGCGGCGATTCGCATCTTCGACCTGGTCGTCGCGGTTTTCCTGCTGCTCGTCCTGCTGCCGCTGATCGTCCTGGCCGTGATTGCCGTGCTGGTGGAATCGCCGGGCCCAGCGTTCTTCCGCTGCGACCGTGTGGGCTACAGGGGTCGGCGTCTGCGGATGTTGAAGCTACGAAAGATGCGCCATGGCGCGCAGGGCCCTTCGCTGACATCTGACGGCGACGCTCGCTTCACGCGCATCGGTGGTCTGCTCTCGAAGCTCAAGATCGACGAGATCCCGCAGCTGTTCCACGTCCTACGCGGACACATGAGCCTGGTCGGCCCACGACCGGAGGCCGCCGAGTTCGTCGGCCTCCATCCCCGCGACTACGCGGAGATCCTGTCGGTGCGGCCGGGGATCACAGGCCTGTCCCAGATCGCCTTCGCCGATGAGCGCCGGATTCTCGACCCGGATGACCCGGGGGGCTACTACATAGGCCGCATCCTGCCGCAGAAGGTCTCCCTGGACATGATGTACGTGAACCAGCGCACGCTGCTGTTCAACCTGCACATCCTCTTCTGGACCGTCGCAGCGGTGCTGTTTCGATGCCAGGTTGCGGTGCATCGCGATAGCGGCAAGATGGGCATCCGCCGGCGGTGAGCAAGAAGGCGATCATCCTTGCGGGCGGTAAAGGTTCGCGACTCGGTCCCTACACCACGGTGCTGCCCAAGCCGCTACTGCCCATCGGCGACCGCGCCATCCTCGACGTCGTTGTCCATCAGCTGCGGAGCTGCGGGTTCACGGACTTGACGTTCGCGGTCGGTTACCTCGCCCACCTCGTCAAGGCGGTCTTCGGTGACGGCTCCCGGCACGGCGTCTCGATCAAATATCACATGGAGAGGGAGCCGCTCGGCACGGCCGGCGCGCTCGGAACGGTCGAGGGGCTCGAGGACACTTTCCTCGTCATGAACGGCGACGTGCTCACCACCCTCGACTATGCCCATCTCTTCGATGTGCACCGGGATGCGGGCAACATCCTCACGATCGCCACACATCGCCGCGTCGTGCAGACCGACTATGGCGTTCTCCACACGAACGGCACGGTGGGCGAGACGAGCTCCGTGACAGGCTTCGAGGAGAAGCCGGCGATCCCGTACACCGTGAGCATGGGCGTCTACATCGCGGAGCCCGCGGTGCTCGACTACGTGGACGCCGGCACGTATCTCGACGTCCCGGACCTCGTGCTGCGGCTCCTGACGAATCACGAGCAGGTGGGAGCCTTCCTTTACGAGGGCTACTGGCTGGACATCGGGCGCCACGAGGACTACGAGAGGGCGATCCTCGAGTACGAGCAGCTGAAGGATCAGTTGTTCCGCGAGTACAAGACGATCCAGGTCTGACGCGTGTTGGCTTGCCGGGCGCTCCGCGGCCGGCCCTTGGGCTACTGTCCCGTCATGCTCATGCCGCCCCGCGGCGCCCAGTTGGGCGCGCTCCTCGCCGCGGTGCTCGCCCTCGGCGTCGGTTCGGCTCCCGCCGCGGCGAAGCGCTTCTACGTCGACAGCGCGGGACGCGACAGCGCCTCGGGACGTTCGCCGGCGCACGCCTGGCGCACCGTGCACCGGGTCAACCGGGCCTCCCTGCATCCGGGCGACCTCGTCGCGTTCCGGGGCGGACGCACCTTCGCGGACGACCAGCTGCTCCCTCAGCGCTCCGGAGCTCGGGGCGCTCCGATCCGGTATGGGAGCTACGGCACGAGCGCGGCCATCCTCGCCCGCGGCATGTGGCTTGCCTCGGTCTCATGGATCAAGGTCGAGGGACTGCGGTTCCGCAACACGGACCGGCCGATCGCGTCGGGCAGCGGCTCAGGGGCCCGACACATCACGCTCGCGCGGAATGTGATCACCGACGTCAGCATCGCCATCGACTCCGCGAATCCCGCCGACCACGCCTGGCGCATCGAAGACAACCGCATCGGACGCACCGGCGACTCCGGCATTGTCGCCCAGGGCTCGGCGTTCACCGTCGTGGCGAACAAAATCACCCGGACGGGCCTCGATCGCACCATCCCGTACGCAAAGCACGGCATCTACTCGAAAAGCGCCCGGGCGCGGATCGTCGGCAACCGCATCACCGGCTTCGAGGCGCAGGGCATCTCGACGCGCTTCCACGACGCCGTGATCGAGGACAACATCGTTCAGCAGGGAGGCGATGGGATCGGTTACTTTGGTGATGATCCCGTCGCCGGCACTACGACGATCTGTGGCAACACCATCGCCGACGTCCGCTACGGCGTCCTCATCGGCATCCAGGCGGACGGGGCGGCCGGGCAGACGCAGGAGCGCTTCCAAATCCTGCGCAACACGATTGCCACCACAGGCGGTCCCGGCATCTACGACCCGGGAATGGCGCTCACATCACGGCGGCGGACAACCGTGTGCGCCGCATGTCCGGCATGCAGCCAGTGCGCCGCGCCCCGCGCTGCCACCGGCGAGCCATCCTGCCGTGTCGCACCGTTCGTCATGCACGCGATGAACTTATCCGCGGCCAGGCCACGCCCGTAGCTGCGGACTGGACCGCTGCTTGGGCGAGTGCCGGCCCGCGCCTTCCGTCCAGCCCATCGATCTCAGCCCGACAATCGATCGCGCAAATGGCGGTAGAACTCCCGCCGCCGCGGGATCAGGACGTTCTGGCGGTAGCCCCCGGCACGCGTCAGGTTGCGCGCCGACATCGCCGCCAGGCGCTGTGGGTCGCCGGGACCGCCTGAAGCTTGCCCGCCAGCGCGTCAGCGTCCCCGGGCGGCACGAGGTCCTCGGCCTCAGCAGCTCGGGGATGCCCCCGATCGATGACCCCACGCACGGCAGCGCGCGCGCCATCGCCTCCACAAGCGCGCGCGGGAGTCCTTCCTGGCGCGAGGGAAGCACGAAGACGTCAGCGGCATCCAGCTCGGCGCGTACCGCCGCCGGCCCCGGCAGTGCGCCGCAGAACCGAACGCGATTCTCGAGACCAAGGTCGCGTCCGCGGCGCTCGAGGTCCGGGCGCCGCTTGCCGTCGACCGACGCCGTGAGCCTGAGGTCCATTCCGGCGCGCATGCACACGGCCATCGCGTCCAGCAGCACGTCTGGGGCCTTGTAGAGGTGGTCGTAGGCGCCGACCGTCACGAGCCGCATCGGGCTCGGGGCGCGCGCAGATCGCGCGGCCGCGCCACCACGGCGGCGTCGGGCAGCTCGACCATCCGAGACGTGGGTCGCGAAGGCTTGAGGGCCGGGCGGGTAGCGCCGCTGCAGGGCCTCCTCGGTGACGTAGGCGACCCCCGTTGCCCGGCGACACTGGCGGCGTAGCTGGCGCGGGAACCACCACCGGAAGAAGGCGCGCGAGGGATGGTCGATGGACCCGGGCGCGAACATGTCGAACGGGTCGTAGACGACCTCGAGCCCGTACGGCTGCCCCCGCCGACCCAGGAGCGGCTCGATGTGTCCCGCCAGATGGGAGCCGACGCGCATGACTACAGCGACGTCCGCGGGAACCGCGGCCCTGATCGTCCGGCGGACTTGAACGGCGCGCCGGAGGTACTCCATCGGCCCGATGTAGTGCGCCACGGGCGAGAAGCGGACGCCCTCGCCGTCGGCTCGGGCCCAGGTCGCCGCTGCCGCGGGGACCTCTCGCACGCGCGCGACGACCCGGACCTCGTCGAAAACCTCCAGGTAGCGCTCCCAGAACGGCCGTGCGAACTGCGTATGCGTCCAAACCACCCCGTCGGGCGTACGGTCGAAGCGATGCTCGAGGACTACAGCGACCTTCACGAGGCCCCACCGTCCACGCCCGTCGCCCCGACGAGGCAGGAACCGCGGAGTGGACGAACGGTGACGTCATCTCCGCGTCCGGCGCGCCAGCGCTGCATGGCCTCGGTCACTCGGCTCGGCTCGTCGAGCAGACCCGCGAGCTTGGCCTCGAAGCGGTGCTCATCGTCCGCCCATCTGATCAGCGTACGGCGTAGCTCGGCGAGCGGCTGACCCCCGTGGTTCACGCCGCTTCGACACGTGACCGCTCCGCGATAGCCAATCTCGTGAACGAGGCGGGCGTCACGCGGGCAGTAGAGCCCGGCCGGGTAGGAGAAAGCAGATCACGGGTCGGCCCAGGCGTGACTCGATGTCGGCCTTGGATCCTGCCAGCTCGTTGCGGGCATCGTCGTCGTCGAGCGCCGGAAGCCGGGCATGGGTCCTGGAATGCGATCCCACGGCGATGAGGTCTTCGTCGAACCAGCTCCGCCGCGTCGTCCCACGTCAGCGCCGGAGGCGGGCTGCGACGATACCAGCCGTAGCGCTCACGACCGTCGATCATGGCTGTCGGCAGGAAGACCGTGGCGGGGATCCGGAGGTCACGCAGGATCGGTGCCGCAGTCTCCAGCGTGTCGAGATAGCCGTCGTCGAACGTGACGCAGATGAACGCTTCGGTCACCGGACGGGCGAGGAGCGTGAGCGCGGCGTCCAGCCCGACGACTCGGACATCGTGCGACAGGATGGCCTCCATCTGCCGGCGAAACGCGTCCGGCTTGACCGCGAGCGGATCGCGCTCCGCGGCGACCCGATGGTAGGCCAGGATTCGTACGCCCGCTTGCGTCTCGCTGCGTCGGCTACGCCGGCGCGCCATCGCGCGCGCTCAAGGAGTTCAACGGCGCGGTAGTACGGCCAGGGCTTGAGGGAAGGAGTCACGGTCGACTCGGTCATCCTGCCTCGCTCGCGAGCGGTCTGTCCGGCATGATCATGTCCGTGTGGTCCTGGTCGTTCGCGACTGTGCTGCGGACGCGATGGCTTCGGCGACCCGAGCGATGTACTGGAGCTCAGGCACCGACGCGCCCCGTTGGTGGTACCATCAGGGCATGCCATGAGATTGCCCCGTAGAACAGATAGGCGAGCGTCCCGGCGCCGCTGAGGAGGATGATTGCCCAGACGGCCGAGAGCGACAGGAGCTCAGCCACTCCGATGGCGGCAGTGAGCAGCACTATGCGCGCCACCTCCCGGACCAGCAGCAGGTCCTGGCGTTCGAGGACGTCCAGTATGCCGCCGAGCGGGCTCGAGAGCAGCTGCATCGTGTAGAGCGGGGCGAGGATGAGAATATACGTGCCAGCCTCGTGCCACTGCTGGCCGAACACAGTCCCGACGAGGAGCTCGGCCGCAATTGCGAGCGCGAGCATGAGCGGCGCGACAACCAGCGCCAGCTGGCGCAGCGTCCGCCGGAAGAGGGCGCCCAGGTCAGCGGAGCCGGTGCGGACGCGGTCGGCCGCCTCAGCAGACGAAGACCTGGCTCACGGCCAGCACGAACAGGGCGACGGGAGCGCCGATGAGGCGCTGGGCGAATGCGAATAGGCCGCCGGTATGGGCGCCGTAGAACGCGACGATGAGCAGCAGCGGAGCCTCGAAGCCGATCGAGTTGATCAGGCTCGGCCAGCTGCCGATTAGTGGGAAGCGCCGATAGCGGCGAGCAGCCCACCGCAGTCGCGCGACCGACGTCCCCCTGCCACCGCGCGCGACAGCCGCGACGCCGCACCGGTGAAAGACGCGCGCTCTGCGCGGTGCGTCCCACAACGTCGCCGGCCAGCAGGCCTGAGGTCGCCGCACCGGCGACGCCGGCGACGACCTGGACAGCCACGGTCACGATGCTCTGGGAGATCCGTGAGGTGGCAAGCTGCCTGAACCCGCGGAAGCGGATCGCCCAGCCGGTCAGCGCCACGGTGACGCCGCCGGCCAGCTGTGCGATGAACAGCAACCACCAGTACTGAGAGAGTTCCTCCGCGTTGAGCAGCCGCCAGCAGCTGCTCGCCGGTCGAGACCACGATCGCCGCCGAGAGCGTGCTGTTACGAGGGTCGCCAGCAGGCAGAGGATGACGAGGTCGCTGGCAGTGCGGTCGTCCTCGGGAAGCGGCACCGCGCGGTCGTAGGTCAGACAGGTCACCGTGACCACGATCGAGAGGAGGGCGACGGCCGCAGCGAAGACGCCGAACTCGGTGGGGTCGTACAGGCGGCTGACGATCGGATAGCTCAGGGCGACGGTCGCCGCGGCGACGACGTTGCCTCCCGCCAGCAGCGCGACGGGCCGCCGGAGGCCCCCTGCCGGCGCGAACCGGTCCGCGGTGCGCTCGACGAGCCGGCGGGCGCGCTTCACCGCGCCGCCCATGAAGGACCCGTTCACGACAACCGAGGTGACGCAGTGATGCCGGATGAGTTACGGACGAGGCCGCCCAGAAACGCGAGGCGAGCGGCCTCCTTGCCTTCCATGCCGATTCGGCCGACGACGTCGCCGCGCGGCACCCGCCGGCGGCTCACCGATTTAGCCCACGCCCTAATCGCGGGCACGCCGGTCGCGACGTTGTCCTCCCGGTTCGGCAGCCGTCGAAGGAACCACGGTTCCTCCCCGAGGAAGTCGGTGTCCTCGTGCGCGGTCAGGACCGGAAGGCCGTGGAGTAGATACTCGCGAACCTTGAGCGGCGAGGCCTCAGACATGCCCTTGCGATGCAGCGCCAGCGGGCCGATGCCGAAGTCGGCCGAGGCAAGGACGTCACGGTAGCCGTCGCGCGGGAGCCGGCCGTAGACGCGGACGTTGGCGGGCAGCGGACCGTCCGGTACACCGGCGCCGACAAGGTGAAGATCGAGCTCCGGCATGGCTTCGGCCAGGGCGATGGCTTTGTCGACGCCGGCCCAGGCCGCCGGGTAGCCGAGGAGCATGACCGCCGCCGGTCGCGGGCCGCTCGCCGGAGGAAGTGAGAGCCGCGACGGCCGGGTCGAGCGCCGTTTCCAATTACCGTCGTGGGCTTCGCGTACCGGGTCAGGTCGACCGAGCGGGCGAGCTCGTTGGTGACGCACACGAAGCCCGCGGTCGTGCGGAGCGTCGCCTCGCGGCTCAGCTCGTTGTATACCCAACCGACGCGCCCCTCCAGACGCGCCTCCCGGCGATTGTCGGTGTTGATCTCGACGACCACGGGCAGTGGCCGAAGAAGTGGCGAAAGGGGGGGGATGAAGAGGTCGTAGCGCAGATAGACGACGTCCGGGCCGAGCCTCCGGGTGGCGGCCGCGAGTGCGACCGTCGCCCGGGCGCGCTCAACGACGCCGCCGTACGCAAACACCGTGCCGGGCACCGCCGGCAAGGCTCCGGCCGTACTGGCGCGGGGCGACAGGCAGAGCACATGGACGTCGTGTCCGGCCTGTCTCCAGTGCGCGACCTGCATCGAGATCTTGTCGTTGACGCCGTCGGTCTGATAGGCCGCCACGCGGCAGGCGTATGCGATCCTCACGCGCCCCTCCAGCGCGCCGGTGACGGCGTTCGGGAGGCAAGCCCCACAGCGAGGCCCAACAGCAACCAGACGTCCGAGTTGGCTGTGATGTCGGCCGAGAACATCGCGTTGACGAGAGCTGCGGTGAACAGTGCGGCAACAAGGACAGATAGCCCTCGGTCGCTCTCGAGCGGCGCCCTTACGGAGCGGGCGATCGCGGCGACGCCGGCGATCAGCGCAATCACCAGCGGAGCAAGGCCGAGCAGGCCGAACTCCGCCGCGACCTCAAGGACCAGGTTGTGGGGATAGACCTCGAGCGGCGCGACATCCGCAAAGCCCCCGGTGCCGATGCCCAACCACGGGTTCTCCGTAAAGACGCTCCAAGCCTGCGCCCACAGCTCGGTGCGGCCGTTGGGGTCGAGGCCGCCGGTTCCGCCGACGATCACAGAGGCGGCGCGCTCCATGGCTTCGCCGGGGACGATTTGCGAGGCGATCGCCACGCTGATGACGATCGCGCCCAGGACCATGAGCCGTCTGCGGCGCGCCCCCGCCGCCGGGAGGGACAGCAGTACTACGAGGCCCGCGACCAGGCCTACCACCGGACCGCGCCCGCCGGAGGCGAGGAAGGCCACGGTGAGTAGTGGAGCGGCGGCGAGGGCCACGATGCGCAACCCGGTTCGACCGGCCAACAGCGCGTAGAGCGCAATGAGAATGCCACCCGCGGTGACCCGCCCCAATGAAATCGGGTCGTAGTCCTGGTTGGACACCGCGTAGCGGCCCTCGTACGTCGGCTCGACTCCGCTGAGAATCTGGAGGAGCAGGGCGACAGAGGCGACGACCGCGACGCCAAGCATCAGCGCCAGGCACAGTTCGACGTCACGCGGGTTGCGACCGACGATGACGCCGCCGACGAGCACCGCGACATTTAACGTGAGGAACAGCTGCACTTTGTCGCTTGCGTACACGCCCGCCGCCGAGTCGGGGAGGCGCAGGAGCATGACCGCGAACAGGGCGAGCGACAGCAGCACGGGCGACGATGAACAGCAGCTGCCCCGGCACGCGGTCCGCTCGGCGAAACACGGCGAGCACGATCCCCGCAAGCAGCCAGGCGAAGAGCACCTTGGTCACGGCTCCGGGCGGCAGCTCGACGCCGGCTAGCGGGACCAGGTCGCGCGAGTGAGACAGTCCCAGCGGGTAGGCGGGCGACACCCAAGCCGCCAGCAGGGCGATGGCAGCGGTCGCTGCTGCGATGCCAAGCTCCGGCCGCACCAACAACGGCAGCATCATGAGCGGCGCGACCAGTGCGACGGCGGCCAGTGCGAGCGGCGCGCGTCTGCTAACGAGCGGGCTGCGGGTGCTCAAGACTCACGCGCGAACTGCCGGGTGCGACGGCTCCTGCGACGGCGCGCGGAAGGAGGGCACTTGCCGGGAAGGCTCGATGACCACAAGGCCGACGAGGCGTCCCTGCGCGCGGCTTGCTTCGACCATGCGGGTCAGGTGACTTCGCTTCGTGCCGCCTATGCGCGCTACGACGAGGACGCAGTCGGCGAACTCCGCGAGGCTTGACGCATCCGGCAGGGCCCTCGCTGCGGGCGTGTCAATGATGACCAGCCGGTCGCCGCGCCGAAGATCGTCCATCAGTTGGCGCGCGCCGGGACTCTGCAGGAAGCTCGCCGGTTTGGCCACCGGCGTGCCAGCAGGAAGGAGCGTGAAGGCTGACTCCCCGGGGACGGGATACAGGTCGCAGCTCGTGGGAGATGGCCGCATCACTGAAGCCCAGCGAGCTTCCGTGCCCGAGATCGCGTGAGAGTCTACGTCCGCGGAGATCACCGTCTATGAGCAGCACGTCACTACGCGCGTGAGCGGCCGCCTCCGCGAGTCCCCTGGCGACCGATGACTTGCCCGGGCCGGGATCGTCGCTTGCTACCACCACGATCTGGCTTCCGTCGGCGTCGGGCATGGCTGCGGCGACGTTGGCATGGAGGATCCGGAACGCGTTGCGGACCAGCGGGTCGTCGAGCGTGAACGAAGGCCCCAGCAGTATCGAGCCGAGCACCGGAGCCTGGACGAGCGCAGTCGCCTCCTGCGAGGAGACGATCTTGGTGTTCGTCCTGTCACGGATCCAGGCGAGGCCGACCCCGATCAACGCGCCGAGGACCAGCGCAGCAATGAGGTTGAGGAGACGGTCGGGGCTCGACAGGTCCGCGGGCGCGTTCGGCGGGCCGGAGAGCGAGATGTGCGGTGCGCGTGCGACGCCCTCCCCCAATACTCCGCCGAGCTGCTCGATCAGCGCGTTTCGCGCCAAGCGCAGCGACTCCAGCCGTTCTTGGTCGGCAGCGCTCAGAGGTGGGCCCAGCTGCTCCATCTGCCTGGTGACCGATGCGATCCGGGCCTGGATCTCGCGCTGCTGTTCGTCGAGTTGTGTCCGCGAGTCCTCGTTGAGCGTCTCGATCGACTGGGTAGCGACCTGGCTCGCGAGCAGTTTCGCCTTGACAGGAGAATCCGCCGTAGCGCCCAGAGAGACGAGCGATGTGTCCTTGACTGCCTGGGCGTCCACGCGATCCTGAAGCTCCTGAGCGTCGTAGCGGCCATTGGCTATGCGTGGACTGATTCGGCCTAGGAAGCTTCGCGACTCGAGCATCGTTGCGTACGTCCCGGCGAGGGCCTGGCTGGCTTGCTGAGCGTTGTACGTGTCGCTTCCGGTGGCGCCGCTTGTCGACTGATCGATCCGTAGCAGCGTTGTCGCCTCGTATACTCGATCGCTGAGCTGCGTGGCGATCACAGCGACCACGACCGTCGCCGCGACGGCAAGCAACACGAGGTACCTGCCTCGCCAGAGAATCATCCCTAGTCCCTGCTCCTGCATGCGTCCCCTATGCTGCGCTCGGTTGGCTCGCGCCTCAGGCTAGCCTACACCTGGTTTGACGCTCCGCAGTCCGGCAGCAATGGCCCCACCGGACGAAAATGATCGGGGCTCATCGTGGTCAACGCACCAGTGCTTCCGCCGTCGACCGACTTGACTGCTTCCGCCTTTGAGCGGCGATTCGCCCAGCAGCTCGGCAACGGTGTTAACGCCAGCGCGTTCTGGAAAGGGCGCGTCGCCTTCTTCGCGATACTGCGCGCGCTCGGTGTCGGTCCCGGCCACGAGGTCATTGTGCCTGGGTTCACATGTGTCGTGGTGCCAAATGCGGTCCGTTTAGCCGGCGCCGCACCGATCTACGCGGATGTCGAGCCCGGCGGGTACAACCTCGATCCGCGGCGGGCCGCCGAGATCGTCAGTCCGAGGACGCGCGCGGTCGTTATCCAGCATAGCTTCGGGATCCCCGCGCAGATCGACGCTCTACTCGATCTGGCGGGCAGCATGATCTGCTCGTCATCGAGGACTGCGCCCACTCGCTGGGCGGCGAGCACGCCGGCCGGCGCCTGGGCACCCTGGGGGACGCCGCGTTCTTCAGCTTTCAGTGGTCGAAGCCCCTGACAACCGGCCTGGGCGGGATGGCGGTGACGAGCAACCCGACGGTGGCCGACCGGCTGCGGTCGGTTCAGCGGGAAACCGTCCGGCCGCCGGTCTCCGCGCAGCTGCGGCTGTTAGTCCAGTACCACGCATATGCCCGCCTGTTCTCGCCGCGACTCGCGTGGCGCGCACAAGACGTGCTGCATGTCGTCTCGCGGCTCGGCCTGTTCGTCGGCTCATCGAGCGAGGCCGAGCTGGAGGGCGCGATGCCAGTCGACCACCATTGGCGGATGGCGCCGTTTCAGGAGGCGCGTGGCGAGCAGCTCCTTGGCAGGGTGAGCGCGCGAAACGCGCACGCGGATGCCCTAGCGGGGCGTTACGACGCGCAGCTCGAGCATGCCGGCTGGACGTCCGTTCCACGGCCGCCGGGCAGCACCCTCCTGCGCTACCCGGTACGCGTGGCCAACAAGGCGCAGCTGCTGCAGGCGGCTCGGCACGCGCGCGTAGAGCTTGGGTCGTGGTTCGACACGCCTCTGCACCCAGTAGCCCTCGACAAGCACGCGCGCTTCGACTACATCGTGGGCCAGTGCCCGAACGCTGAGCGCATCGCGCAGCAGATCGTCAACCTGCCGCTGCACCCGCGGGTGTCCGCGGGCGAGGCCGACAGGACTGCTCGCTTCTTCCTGGCACATGCCGCGCAGCCTGCATCGTGAGCCGCGGCATCGTCGGCTCGCCCTATCCGACCGTCCCGCCCCGCTTGCTCGTGGTGACGACGGTCTACAACATGATCTCTGACTTCCTGTTGCCGTTCGCAGCGCACTACCGTGGCCGCGGATGGCGCGTTGACGCCCTCGCCCGGCCCGACGACACCTTCGCGGAGTGCGCACCCGCCTTCGATCGGGCGTGGGAGATTGGCTGGTCGCGCCGCCCGTTGGAGATGCGCGACGTCGCCGGGCAGCTGCGGCTCCTGAGGGCGATCGTCAGCTCGGGAACGCTACGACCTCGTGCACGTGCACACGCCCATCGCGGGCCTGATGACCCGCGTTGCCCTGCGCGATCTCCGGGCCGAGGGCACGCCCAGGGTCCTCTACACCGCCCACGGCCTTCATTTCCAGTCCACGGGGTCGCGACTGAGAAACACGGCATACCTCGCTGCCGAGAAGCTCGCCGGTCGCTGGACGGACTACCTCGTCGTTATCAACGCGGCGGACGAGGCCGCCGCCCGACGCCACGCCCTTGTGCCGGTCGACCGGCTGATACAGATGCCAGGGATCGGGATCGACACAGACCACTTCAGCCCCGACCGCGTATCAGCGCCGAGAGGTCGCCCGTGTCCGCAGTGAGCTACGGCTCGACCCTGACGACCAACTTCTGCTGATGATCGCCGAGTTCACGGCGAACAAGCGTCACGCGGACGCCGTTCGCGCCTTCGCCGGCGTCGGTAGCAGTGACGTGCATCTGGCGATCGCCGGGCGCGATGGGCCAACCCTGGCAGCCACGCGCCGATTGGTCTCACGGCTCGGCCTCGCCGCCCGCGTCCATTTCCTTGGCTTCCGGCGCGACGTCCCGGTGCTTCTCCGCGCGGCGACCGCGACGCTTCTGCCCTCCGCGCGCGAGGGTCTTCCCCGCAGCGTGCTCGAGTCCCTGTCCATGGCTACCCCGGTCGTCGGCACGCGTATCCGCGGGGTCACCGACCTGCTGGCCGAGGGCGGCGGGTTCCTCGTCGAAGTCGGCGACGTCGCCGGGGCCACCAGGGCGCTTCGCCGGCTGCTCGATGACCCCGAGGAGGCCCGGGCGGCGGGGGAGCGCGGCCGGCGCCGGATCAATGACTACGACGTGCACCGGGTCATCGCGATGCACGACGCTCTGTATGACCGCGCTCTTCGAGAGGGTCGTGACGCGCGGACGGTGAACCTCCGCCGCGCCCGCGCGAGATGACTGCGCCGAAAGCGATGCCGATCAGCCCCCCGGCAGCGCCGAAGAACACGTCCTCCACTGAGTCGCGAGTGCGCGGTTGTAGGGAGGTGTCGAACAGCCGGTCGCCGATGTACTCGCCCAGCTCCCAGACGAGCGTAAGGGCGATGACCGCCGAGACGGCCAGGAGCGCAACCGCGACCGGGTCGTGAACTCGGCGGCGTAGTGCCTCGACGATGGCCCATCCGGCGAGCGTGCCGCCGACCGCGTGCGCAAGCGCGCTCGTCTTCCGCCAGCCGACCGGAGAACCGATCCAGACCAGCGCAAGGATCAGCGTGAGCCCGAAGGCCACGGGCAGCAGCACGCGGCCGGGCACGCCGGCGATCCGTCCGGCGACGAGCCCGGCGAGGCACATCGCGCACATGATCGCCGCTGCACCGTTTCGCTCGGCGACGAAGCCGATTGCGGCCCACCCCATGAGGCCCAGCGCGAGCACGAAGGCAAGCAGGTCGAACCTGGGACGCAGCGTGTCCACGATCTGGAGCGTAGGGAGAGTCAGCGCCGGTAC
>CAVWYB010000005.1:0-99528 GCA_963759145.1 uncultured Solirubrobacterales bacterium | reverse complement strand
GGGGATGCTGAAAGAGTTGGCGATCGTGGCGATCATTCGGCGGCCGTCCGTTCTTCTCGTTCCGGTCGCGCGCAGGCTGAACTCCGCCACGGTGCAGGTCCCGCCGGCGGCCTCGATCTTCTCGCGCGCGCTCGCGCTGAAGCCGTGGGCGGTCACGTTCAGGGACTTCCGCTCCAGCTCACCGCGGCCCAGGACCTTGACCGGGATCCGCTTGCGCGTCGCGAGGCCGCGGTCGCGGAGGCTGTCCGGAGTCACCTCGGCGCCGTCCTCGAAGCGGTTGAGGTCGGAGAGGTTGACCGGCTGCGTGCGCGTCCGAAATGGCTCGAACGGCATCGACTTCTTCATGTGCGGGCCACGCAGCTTGCGCAACCGCATGTGCAGCGGGATCTGACCGCCCTCGTAGCCGGCCTTGCGCTTGTTGCCGGAGCGCGCGCCGGCGCCCTTCTGGCCGCGCCCGGAGGTCTTGCCGAAACCCGAGCCCTGCCCGCGGCCGATGCGCTTGCGCGGGCGCCTCGAGCCCCGGGGGGCTTCAGGGAATGGAGGCCGATCCGCTCCTCAGCCATCGCTCGCCTTCTCGGCCTGGTTATCGACCACCACGAGATGCTCCACGGTGCGGATCATGCCCAGCACCGTCGGATGGTCCGGACGCTCGGTGGTCGAGCCGATCCGGCGAAGGCCGAGCGTGCGCAGCGTCTCGCGCTGGCTCGGGTTCGCGCCGTTCGAGCTTTTGACCTGAGTGATGCGCAGCCTGTTCGTGTTCTCCGCCACTTACTGCTCCTGCGACTGACCGCCCTCGACCGCGACCGGCTCGGCGACGGGCGGCTCCGCTGCGGCCGGCTCGGCTCGGACGCGCCGCCGCTGCGGTGCCGGACTGCCCTGCGGTGTCCTGCTCCTCGCGGCGATTGTCGAGTCCGAGGATGTCGTGCGACGGTCTTGCCGCGCAGGTCGGCCACCTCACGTGGGCGCCGCAGCGACTGGAGGCCGTTGACCGTGGCCTTGATGAGGTTGATGGGGTTCTGGGTGCCGAGGCTCTTCGACAGAACGTCGCGAATCCCCGCGAGCTCCAGCACCGCGCGCACGGGGCCGCCCGCGATCACCCCGGTTCCCTCGCTGGCCGGCTTCAGCAGCAC
Organism: uncultured Solirubrobacterales bacterium; assembly: GCA_963759145.1. Lineage (GTDB taxonomy): Bacteria > Actinomycetota > Thermoleophilia > Solirubrobacterales > JBBDJG01 > JBBQKG01. The sequence goes on along the minus strand of CAVWYB010000005.1, from coordinate 98,398 downwards.
CTGGCCCGCGCCGTACCGGCCGATCACCTGTGCGTGATCGTGGTGTTGTGCTTCGCCACTTCGAAGAGGCTCTTCTTGGCGCGCTCGACCGCCTTCTGGATCGCGAGTGGGACCTCGTTCGCCTTCCCGTACCCGACGCCCACGATCCGGTCCTCGTCGCCGACCACGACCAGGGCCGTGAACGAGAAGCGCCGGCCGCCCTTGACCACCTTCGCGACGCGGTTGATCGCGACCACGCGTTCCTGGAGGTCGAGGCCCTGCGCGTTTATCACCTGTTGCCTGGCCATTCGGTTGAGGGTACTAGACGTCGAGCCATCTAGAAGGTCAATCCGCCTTCACGGGCGCCGTCCGCGAGGGCCTTGACGCGGCCGTGGTACTTGTAGCCGCCCCGGTCGAAGACGCACGACTCGACGCCGGCTTCCTTGGCGCGGGCCGGCGAGCACCTCGCCGGCGCGCTTCGCCTGCTCCATCGCCTTCAGGTCGCGCAGGTCCGACTCGATCCAGGTCACGGACGCGACCGTATGGCCGCGCTCGTCGTCGATCAGCTGCGCGACGACGCCGCGGTTGGAGCGGTACACCGACAGCCGCGGCCGCTCGGCGGTGCCCTCCACCTTGCCGCGAATCTTGCGCCGGCGCCGGAAACGGCGCGCGTGCTTCTGCTCCAAAACCTTTCGTCATGCGCGCTTGCCGACCTTGCGGGCCACGTATTCGCCGGCGTAGCGAACACCCTTGCCCTTGTAGGGCTCGGGCGGGCGCAGCTTGCGGATCTGCGCCGCGATCTCGCCCACCGCCTGCTTGTCGATGCCGCGCACGATGATCTGCGTCGGCACGGGGACCTCGAAGTCGATGCCCTCCGGCGCCTCCACCCGCACCGGGTGGGAATAGCCCAGCGCCAGCTCGAGCGAGTTGCCCCTGAGCTGGGCGCGGTAGCCGACGCCCTGGATCTCGAGCCGCTTCTCGAACCCCTCCGTGACGCCGTGCACCATGTTGAAGACGAGCGATCGCGTGAGGCCGTGCAGCGCCTTGTGCTCGCCGCGGTCCGTCGGCCGCTTCACGAGCAGCCGCGAATCGTCGCGCTCGAACGAGAGGTCTCGGGAGACGACCTGCGACAGCTCGCCCTTCGGGCCTTTGACCCGCACGAGGCCGCTGTCGACCTGAACGTCCACGCCGGAGGGAATCTCGATCGGAAGCTTGCCGATTCTGCTCATCGCGCCGCTCTCGCTCACCAGATGTAGGCGACGACCTCGCCGCCCACGCCTTCGCGCCGAGCGTCATTGGCGGTCATGACGCCGCGCGAGGTCGTGATGATCGCGGTGCCCATGCCACCGAGCACCTTGGGAAGCTGATCGGCGGTCGCGTACTGGCGGCGACCCGGCTTCGAGACGCGCTTCAAGCCGCTGATCACGGAGTCGCGGTCCTGGGTGTACTTGAGCTTCACACGCAGCGTCTCGAACTCCGCGCGGCTCGGGCGGGAGCCGGCCTGGCGCCGCATGCGCTCGACCGAGAAGTCCTCGATGTACCCCTCCTGCTTGAGCAGCCGCGCGATATCGCGGTTGAGGCCGGACGAGGGGATCAGGACCTCCTCGTGGTCGGCCTTGAGCGCGTTGCGGATGCGGGTCAGGAGATCGGCTACGGAGTCGTTCATGTCTGATAAAGGGGCCGGAGTGGTCACCAGGAGGACTTCGTCATGCCGGGGATCATGCCCTCGTGCGCGATCTCGCGCAGGCATATCCGGCACAGGCCGAACTTGCGGTAGTAGGCGCGTGCCCGGCCGCAACGGCGACACCGATTGTAGTTTCGCGTCTGGTATTTGCTTCCGCGCTGCTGGCGGACGATCTGGGATGTCTTTGCCATGGCCTCCTTACTCGTTCTCGGCGGCCGAGCCGTCGGCGATGGATTGCTCGTCGGATGATCGCTTCGGCCCGGGGCTCGCCGCCGTTCGAGCGACGCGCTCTCCGGCCTTTCCGTCGTCCTCTGGTTGTTCCTCGGCGTCCTCGGTCTGCTGCTCGGCCTTGAGCTCCTGGGCCGCCTGCTCCTCGGCGGCTCGCTTCTCCTGGGCCTCCAGCTGGGCCTGCCGCACCTCGGCGGCGGACGGCCCGGCGCCTTCGCTGCGGAAAGGCATGCCGAGCATGCGCAGCAGCTCGAACGCCTCCTCGTCGGTCTCGGCGGTGGTCGTGATCGTGACGTCGAGGCCCCGCACCTGGTCGATCGCGTCGTAGTCGATCTCGGGGAAGATGATCTGCTCCCTGATTCCCATCGAGTAGTTGCCGCGCCCGTCGAACGACCTCGGGTTGAGCCCCCGGAAGTCCCGGATCCGCGGGATCGCGACCGACTGGAGCCGGTCCAGCATCTCCCACATCCGCGCCCTGCGGAGGGTCACCTTGAGCCCTACCGGCATGCCCTCGCGAAGCTTGAAGTTGGCGATCGACTTGCGCGCCCGCCGCACCGAGGGCTTCTGGCCGGAGATCACCCCGAGCTGCTCCGCGGCGGCGTCGAGCAGCGACGTGTTCAGCTTCGCCTCGCCGATCCCCATGTTGAGCGTGATCTTCTCCAGGCGGGGCGCCTGCATCGGGCTCTTGTAGCCGAACCGATCGATCAGAGCGGGCTTGATCTCCTGCTCGTAGCGTTCCTTGAGGCGGGCGTCGGCCATCAGTTCGCCAACTTCGCGCTCGAGCGCTTCGTGACTCGCTCGCGGCCGCCCTCGGCCGTCCGCTCGATCGAAATCCGGGTGGGCTTGTTCTCCTTGGGGTCGACGATCATCACGTTGGAGACGTGGATCGGCCCCTCCTTCTCGATCACGCCGCCGACCTTGCCGCCACGCTGGGTCTCCTTCAGCGAGCGCGGGCGCTGGTGGCGCTTCACGATGTTGAGGCCCTCGACGTAGAGCCGGTTCCGCTTCGGCTCGACCCGGAGCACCCGGCCCTGCTTGCCGGAGTCCTTGCCCGAGATCACCGCGACGGTGTCCCCACGAATCTTCAGTGCCATCAGGTGGTCCCTCCTGTGTGCACGGTGGGCGATAGCCGGCGAAAGGCGAGCTGGACAAGGACGCGGGAGGCCGCGTACCTGAAAGGTACGTGGCCGACTGAGGACGCCGGCCGGCGAAGGCTTGCAGCCGGGTAGCGCCTGCCGGCCGCAGAGGACCTCCGGGCGAGCGAACGATCTTCATGAAGTTGCGCTCGCGAAGCTCACGGGCGACCGGGCCGAAGATGCGAGTTCCTCGCGGGTTGTTCGCGTTGTCGATCAGCACGGCGGCGTTCTCGTCGAAGGCGATGTATGTGCCGTCCTTGCGGCCGAACTGGCGGCGGGTGCGGACCACGACCGCCTGCACCACTTCGCCCTTGCGCACCGATCCCTGTGGAGCGGCGCTCTTGACCGTGCCGACGATCACGTCGCCGACGCCGGCATAGCGGCGCTTCGATCCGCCGCGCACGCGAATGCAAAGCAGCTCCCGCGCACCGGTGTTGTCGGCGACCCGAAGGCGTGTCTCGGCCTGGATCATGTGTTATCGGGCCTTCTCCAGGACCTCGACCAGCCGCCAGCGCTTCGTGCGCGACAGCGGGCGGCACTCCATCACGCGCACGGTGTCGCCCTCGCCTGCCTGGTTCGTCTCGTCGTGGGCGTGCAGCGTGTTGGTCTCGCGTATGACCTTCCCGTAGACGCGATGGCGCCTCACCGCATCGGTGCGCACCGTGATCGTCTTGTCGCCCTTGCTGGACACCACCACGCCCTGGCGCGTCTTGCGCTTGCGGGACTCGGCAGCACCATCCTTCGGCGCAGTCGCGGCGACCGGCTCGCTTGGGCTCGCGCGCTCGCTTCTCGCGTCGCTTGGCTCGCCAGCGCGACCGTGCCGCGGCCTTGCGCGCGCGCTCCTCAGCCCGCTCGCGAGAGCGGTCCTCGGGCGAGCGCTCCGGCCCCGCGGGGCCGGACGCGCGCGAGCGCGCCTGCTTGCGGCGCTGCTTGGGCGAAAGCTGCTCCGCCGGCTCCGCCGCGGGCTCGGCTTCGGCGGCCGGCTCGGGCGCGGCCGGCTCCTCCGCGGCTTGCTCTTCCGCGGCAGGGCTCCTCCGGAGCCGTCTCCTCGGCGGAGCCTGCTCCTCGGCGGCCGCTGATCCGCCGGAGTCTCCGCGCCGACTGATCCGCCGCACTCTCGGCAGCCGACTGATCCGCCTGCGGATCAGTCGTTCGGTCTCTTGGTGCTTCTGGTTGTCGTTCTCTTCCTGCATTACCTCGTCACCTTCTGAGCTCGCGCTCGACGTCGATTCCGCGCTGCTTCGCGATCGTCAGCGTGCGCGCCAGCGCTCTGCGGGCCTCACCGAGGCGCGCGGTGTTCTCGAGCTCACCGGTCGCGTTGCGAAAACGGAGGTTGAACAGCTCCTCGCGAAACTCGCGCACCTGCTCGACCAGCTGCTCGTCGTCCATGTTCCTGACTTCCTTGGTCTTCATCTCGCTACTGATCCTCGCGAAGCACGAACTTCGTCCGCACGGGAAGCTTGTGGCCGGCGAGGCGGATCGCCTCGCGCGCAAGGGGCTCGGGCACGCCGGCGAGCTCGAACATCACGCGGCCGGGCTTGACGACCGCGACCCAGCCCTCGGGGGAGCCCTTGCCGGATCCCATCCGGGTCTCGGCCGGCTTCTTCGTCACGGGCTTGTCCGGAAAGATGTTGATCCAGACCTTGCCGCCGCGCTTGATCTTGCGCGTCATCGCGATACGGGCAGCCTCGATCTGGCGGTTGGACACCCAGCCGGCGTCGAGCGCCTTCAGGCCGTACTCGCCGAACTGAACGGTCGTGCCGCCCTTTGCGAGTCCCGCCCTGCGGCCGCGATGCTGCTTGCGGTGCTTGACGCGCTTCGGCATCAACATGGTGCGATCAGCTCCTGTTCCTTCCGCCCCCGCCCTGGCGCCCACCCGGCTGCTGGCGCTCGCCCGGCGGGCGGTTCTCCCGGCGACGGCGCGGCGGCGGCCGATCCGGCTGGCGCTGCTCGGCCTCGAGGCTCTCCGCCGAGCGGTAGCCCTCGGGCATCACCTCGCCCTTGTTGATCCAGCACTTCACGCCGATCCGCCCAAACGTGGTCTTGGCTTCGTACAGGCCGTAGTCGATGTCGGCCCGCAGCGTGTGCAGCGGCACGCGGCCCTCGGAGTAGCCCTCGGTGCGGGCCATCTCCGATCCTCCGAGCCGGCCCGAGACCTGCACGCGCACGCCGGTCGCGCCCGAGCGGATCGCCGAGGTCAGCGCGCGCTTCATCGCACGCCGGAACGCGACGCGGTTCTGGAGCTGCTCGGCGATCGATTGTGCGACCAGCTTCGCGTCGAGCTCGGGGCGCTTCACCTCGAGGATGTTCACGCGAACCTGCTTGCTCGTCATCTTGTGGAGGTCGCGGCGGAGCGCATCCACCTCGGTGCCGGACTTGCCGATCACGATCCCCGGCCGGGCCGTGTGGATGTCGACGGTCACCTCGTTCTTGTTCTTGCGGATGCGGATGTCCGACAGCCCGGCATGGCCGAGCTTTCCCTCGATGTGCTCGCGGATCTTGATGTCCTCGAGCAGGTAGTCCGCGAACTCGCGCTCGTTGAACCAGTTCGACTTCCAGTCGTGGATATAGCCGACGCGGAAGCCCTCCGGGTGCACCTTCTGGCCCACTACGCGGCACTCCTCATAAAGCTCTTGGTCACTGTCACTCGTTACTCCTTCGGTGTGAGCGCCACCGTCAGGTGGCTGGTTCGCTTCCGGATGCGGTAGGCCCGTCCCTGCGCGCGCGCCCGGAAGCGCTTCAGCGTCGGACCCTCGTCGGCGTAGATCTCCTTCACGTAGAGGTCGTCGCCGACCAGGTCGTGGTTGTTCTCAGCATTGGCGATCGCCGATTCGAGCAGGCGCTCGAGATCACGCGCGATGCCGCGCGGGCTGTGGCGAAGCAGTGCCCGCGCCTCGCCGATCGGCTTGCCGCGAACATGGTCGATCACGAGCCGCGCCTTCCGCGCCGACGAGCGCACGTACTTCGCGCGCGCCATCACGACCGGGGGCGCCGGGGCAGGGCGCCGGCCGGCGGGCTCGGCGGCCGGCCGGGCTCGGCGGCGGGCGGGCGCCTTGGGCTTCGGGCTCTGCCTTGGGCTCTGCGGTCTTCGTCTCTGCGGCCTTCTCCTCGGCCTTCGGCTCCTCCGCCTTGGCCTTTGGCTCCGCCTGGCCTTCGGCTTGGCCGCGGCACGGCGGCGTGGCTTCGCGGCAGTCTTCTCGGCGCCGTCGGCCTTGTCCTCGGCCTTCGCTTTCGCCGCGGTGCGGCTCCGCGCCGGCTTCTTCTCCGACGGACTTGTGCGGCCTTGCGCGAAGTGCGCTTGGGCTTCTCCTCGGCCTTCGCGGCTTGCTCTTCGCCGTTCTGCTGCTTCGGGTCTTTCTCGTCGGCCATCGTCTACCTCATCCGCGCGGTGCGGTCCGATCCGGCGTGGCCGCGGAACATCCGCGTGGGCGCGAACTCGCCGAGCTTGTGGCCGACCATCGACTCGGTCACGAACACGGGCACGTGCTTGCGCCCGTCGTGCACGCGCAATCGTGTGGCCCGACCATCTCGGGGAAGATCGTGGAAGCGCGCGACCAGGTCTTGATCATGCGCTTCTCGCCGCTCTCGTTCATCTGCCCGATGCGCTTCATGAGCCGCTCCTCGACCCACGGCCCCTTCTTCGTCGACCGACCCATCAGCTACCTACGGCCCTTTCCGCGGCGCCGGCCGCGCACGATGTAGCGATCCGACGGCTTGCGCTTCTTGCGGGTCCGGTAGCCGAGCGTGGGCACGCCCCATGGCGTGACCGGATGGCGGCCGGCCGTGGTCTTCCCCTCGCCGCCGCCGTGCGGGTGGTCGACCGGATTCATGGCGGTGCCGCGCGTCTGCGGCCGGACGCCCTTGTGCCGGTTGCGGCCCGCCTTGCCGATCGTCACGTTCTCGTGGTCGGCGTTGCCGATCGTGCCGATCGTCGCGCGGCAATCGGCGAGCACCATCCGCATCTCGCCGGAGGGAAGCCTGAGCGTCGCGTAGCGGCCTTCCTTGGCGACGAGCTGGATCGCAGCCCCGGCCGAGCGGCCGAGCTGACCGCCGCGACCGGGCGTCATCTCCACGTTGTGGACCACGGTGCCGGTCGGGATCCGCTGCAGCGGAAGGCAGTTTCCGACCTGGATCTCGGCGCCGCTCGCCCGAGACGACCTGCATGCCGACCGTCAGCCGCTGGGGCGCCAGGATGTAGCGCTTCTCGCCGTCGGCGTAATGGAGCAGCGCGATGTGCGCGCTGCGGTTCGGGTCGTACTCGATCGAGGCGACCTTCGCCGGCACGCCGTCCTTGCGGCGCTTGAAGTCGATCGTGCGATAGCGGCGCTTGGCGCCGCCGCCGCGGTGCCGGCTCGTGATCCGCCCGTGCGTGTTGCGCCCGCCGGACTTCGTCTTGCCCTTGACGAGCGACTTCTCCGGCTCCGAGCGGGTGATGTCCTCGTTCGTGAGCCACGTCGCGAAGCGGCGGCGCGGGAGAGGTTGGCTTGTGCTTTTTGACCGGCATCGTCTACTCTGCTCACTCGCGGCGGCCGCGCCCTCGAACAGCTCGATCCGGTCGCCGGGGGCGAGCTCGACGACCGCCTTCTTCCAGCTGCGCGTCGGCCGGTGGTCCATCCGCGCCGCTTCGGCTTGGGCTTCTGGCGCATCGTGCGCACGTCCACGACCTGCACCTTGAAGATCTCCTCGACCGCGCGTCCGGATCTGCGTCTTGTGCGCGCGCGGGTGGACGCGAAAGGTGTACTTGTTCTCCGCGATCAGCGCGTAGCTCTTCTCGGAGATGATCGGCTGCCTGATGATCTGGTGGGCATTCACTTGCAGTGGTCCTCTCAGCGCTGCGCTCGCGGGTCGCCCGCCACGGAGGCGAGCTCCTCGAGGCGCGGCCTCGGACACGACCAGCTGAGCCGCCCCGATCACGTCCGCGACGCCCGCCTGGCGCGCCGTGAGCACGGACACGCGGTCGATGTTCCTGAACGACAGCGCGCACGCGGACTCCTCGTCCTCCCACCAGCACCAGCACGCGGCCGCGCGTCCGTCGATGCCGTCGAGCGCGGCGGCGGCGGCCTTCGTCGAGGGCACCTCGAACGAGGGAGCGTCGATCCCCCAGACGCTGCTGCGGCTCGCGTGCACGCTGAGCGCAGCGCGCAGTGCGCGCCGGCGGGCCTTGCGATTGACCTTGACGGTGTAGCCGCGCGGGGTGGGACCGAATGCGACGCCGCCGCCGGTCCAGTGAGGCGCGCGGATCGAGCCTGCCCGGGCCCGTCCCGTGCCCTTCTGGCGCCACGGCTTCGCGCCGCCCCCGCGGACCTCGCTGCGGTCGCGCGTCGAGGCGGTGCCGCGGCGCCGGGCGAGCTGCTCGGCCCGCACGGCCTCGTACACGAGGTCGTTGTGAAAGGGCTCCGAGAACACGCCTCGGGCAGCTTGACGGTGCCCTGGCCGGTCAGGTTCGGCGCCGTTGGATCAGGCACTGCGCACCTCCACGAGACCGCCCGCGCGGGCCGGGAACGGCGCCGCGGACGATCAAGAGGTTGCGCGCCGGGTCGACCTCGAGCACCTCGAGCCCGAGCTGTGTGACGCGACGGTCGCCCATGTGGCCCGGGCATCCGGATGCCCTTGAGGACGCGCGACGGCGTCGCGCTGGCGCCGATCGAGCCCGGCGCCCGGACGTTGTGGGAGCCGTGGCTCACCGGGCCCGCGGTGAAAGTTGTGGCGGCGGATCGTGCCCTGGAAGCCCTTGCCCTTCGAGCGCCCGCTGACCTTGACGCGCTGACCCGGCTCGAACGCGGCGACGGTCACCTGGTCGCCGATCTTCGGATCGCCGTCCTCGTCCGCGCCCAGGTGGAACTCGGCCAGGTGCTTGAGCGCCGGCGCACCCGCCTTCTTCAGATGACCGCGGCGGGCCTTCTGAAGGCGCCGCTCCTTGGCCTCGCCGAACGCGAGCTGGACCGCCCGGTACCCGTCGCGCTCGGACTCGCGCACGGCGGTCACCCAGCACGGGCCCGGCCTCGATCACGGTCGCGGAGATGCGCTCGCCCTCCTCGGTGAAGAGCTGCGTCATGCCGACTTTGCGTCCGAGGATCCCGGCCACTGAGTCAGCAGGCGGATCTCGATGTCGACGCCGGCGGGCAGGTGGTCGAGGCGCTGGAGCGAGTCGACCGTCTTGGGCGAGGGCTGATGGATGTCGATCAGGCGCTTGTGCGTGCGGATCTCGAAGTGCTCGCGCGAGTCCTTGTCCTTGAAGGGGCTGCGGATCACCACGTAGACGTTCTTCTCCGTGGGCAGCGGAACGGGGCCGGAGACGGTCGCACCGGTGCGCTCGGCCGTCTCCACGATCTCGGCCGCGGCGCGGTCGATCGCCTCGTGGTCGTAGGCCTTGAGCCTGATCCTGATCTTGTTTTGAGGTAGAGCAGCCACGTTCTCTTTACATCTCAGAGGGCGAAGCAACGGCTTCGCCCCCAATTCGTATCCATCGCCTTCGTTGAACGAAGGGCGGGAACCGAGCCCGCCCTCCGGTGCTACTGAATGATTTCGGTTACCACCCCGGAGCCGACCGTTCGGCCCCCCTCGCGGATCGCGAAGCGAAGCGCCTCGTCCATCGCGATGGGCTGGATCAGCTCGATCTCCATCTGGGTGTTGTCTCCCGGCATCACCATCTCGGTGTTCTCCGGGAGCTGGACCACGCCGGTCACGTCCGTGGTCCGGAAGTAGAACTGCGGGCGGTAGCCGTTGAAGAACGGCGTATGCCGGCCGCCCTCCTCCTTGGTCAGGCAGTAGACCTCCGCCTTGAACTTCGTGTGCGGCGTGATCGACCCGGGCTTCGCGAGCACCTGCCCGCGCTCGATCTCCTCGCGCTTCACTCCACGCAGGAGGCAGCCGACGTTGTCGCCGGCCTGGCCCTCGTCGAGCAGCTTGCGGAACATCTCGACGCCGGTCACGACCGTCTTCGTGGTCGTCGGGGTGGATCCCGACGAGCTCGACCTCGTCGCCGACGTTGACCTTGCCCTGCTCGATCCGGCCGGTCGCGACGGTGCCGCGGCCCGTGATCGTGAACACGTCCTCGACCGGCATCTGGAACGGCTTGTCCAGGTCGCGCTGGGGCTCGGGGATGTAGTTGTCGAGCGCGTCCGTCGAGCTCGAAGATCGCCTGCTTGGCGTCCTCGTCGCCCTCCAGCGCCTTCAGCGCCGAGCCCTTGATGACCGGCACGTCGTCGCCCGGGAAGTCGTAGTTCGAAAGCAGCTCGCGGACCTCGACCTCGACGAGCTCCAGGAGCTCCTCGTCGTCGACCATGTCCACCTTGTTCAGGAAGACGACGATGTAAGGCACGTTCACCTGCCGCGCCAGCAGCACGTGCTCACGCGTCTGCGGCATCGGGCCGTCGGCGGCGACTGACGACGAGGATCGCCCCGTCCATCTGCGCGGCGCCGGTGATCATGTTCTTGATGTAGTCGTGGTGGCCGGGGCAGTCGACGTGCGCGTAGTGGCGCTTGTCGGTCGAGTACTCGACGTGCGCCGTCGCGATCGTGATCCCGCGCTCCTTCTCCTCAGGAGCCTTGTCGATCTCGTCGAACTTGGTCTCCTCCGCCATTCCCTTCTCGGCGAGCACCTTCGTCAGGGCAGCCGTGAGCGTCGTCTTACCGTGGTCGATGTGACCGATGGTGCCCACGTTCACGTGTGGCTTGTCGCGCTCAAACTTTTGCTTCGCCAATGTCTTAGCTCCTCACTTGCATCTCTAGGTTGGAAAAAAGGCCAGACGCTCAGGGGCGTGCTCGCCTGGCCCTCGCGGCGGGACGCGGGCCAACGGAGAAATATAGCTGGATCCCGCACGGATGCCGGCACCCGGTCACCCGCGGAACGCGCGGTCTGCTTACGCCGTGGCGCCGCACGGGGGTGCCGCTGCGGTGCTCGGTGATCTCCTCGGCCAGGGCCGAGGGCATCTCCGCGTAGTGGTCGAACTGCATCGTGTACGTCGCCCGGCCCTGCGTCTGCGAGCGCAGGTCGGTCGCGTAGCCGAACATCTGGGCGAGCGGGACGAAAGCCCGGATTACCTGCGTGTTTCCACGGGGCTCCATGCCCTCGATCCGCCCGCGGCGACGGTTCAGGTCGCCGATCACGTCGCCCATGAACTCCTCGGGCGTCACGACCTCGACCGCCATCACCGGCTCGAGCAGCACGGGCTTCGCGCGGCGCGCGGCCTCGCGGAAGCGCCATCGAGCCGGCGATCTTGAAGGCCATCTCGGAGGAGTCGACGTCGTGGTAGGAGCCGTCGGTCAGCGTCACGCGGACGTCGACCATCGGGTATCCGGCCTTGACGCCGGTCTCGAGCGCCTCCTCGATGCCCTGCTCGACCGCCGGGATGAACTCCGACGGGATCGAGCCGCCCTTGATCTTGTTGACGAAGTCGAAGCCCTCGCCCGGGGCCGGCTCGAGGTCGATCACGGCGTGGCCGTACTGGCCCCGGCCGCCGGTCTGGCGGACGAACCGTCCCTCGATCTTGTTGACCGGCTGCCGCACGGTCTCGCGGTAGGCGACCTGAGGCCGGCCGACGTTCGCGTCCACCTTGAACTCCCGCAGCATGCGGTCCACGATGATCTCGAGGTGCAGCTCGCCCATGCCCGAGATCAGCGTCTCGCCGGTCTCCTCGTCGCGAGCGCACCTGGAAGGTCGGGTCCTCCTCGGCGAGGCGCGCCGAGCGAGGTGCCGAGCTTCTCCTGGTCGGCCTTCGTCTTCGGCTCGATCGAGACCGAGATCACCGGCTCGGGGAACTCGATCGTCTCGAGCTTGATCGGCGCTGACGGATCGCACAGCGTGTCGCCGGTGGAGGTCTGCTTGAGCCCCACGCCGGCGACGATGTCGCCCGCCTGGATCTCCTCGCGCTCCTCGCGGTGGTTCGCGTGCATCTCGAGGATGCGCCCGACCCGCTCGGTGCGACCGGTGGAGACGTTCAGGATCTTCGCGCCCGGCCTCCAGGGTGCCCGAGTAGACGCGGAAGTAGGTGAGCTTGCCGACGTACGGGTCCGCCATCACCTTGAATGCGAGCGCCGCGAACGGCGCCTTGTCGTCCGCGGGCCGCTCGGCCTGGGCGCCCTCGCCGTCCTTCGGTGGGCTCGACGCCCACCACCGGCGGCACGTCGAGCGGGGACGGGCAGATAGTCGATCACGGCGTCGAGCAGCGGCTGGACGCCCTTGTTCTTGAAGCTCGAACCGCACAGCACCGGCGTGACCTTGATGTCGAGCGTCGCCTGGCGGAGCGCCTTCTTGATGCGCTCGGGCGAGATGTCCTCCTCGGCCAGGTAGGCCTCCAGCAGCTCGTCGTCGTAGTCGGCGCAGGCCTCGATCAGGTGGGTCCGCTCCTCGTGGGCGAGCTCCGCGAGCTCCGCCGGGATCTCCTGCTCCTCCCACTCCGTGCCGAGCTCGTCGTGCCAGACCAGCGCGCGGTTGGTGACGAGGTCGACCACGCCCGTGAAGGCGGCCTCCTCGCCGATCGGAAGCTGGATCGGCAGCGGGTGCGCGCCCAGGCGGTTGCGCATGGTCTCGACCGCGGCCGTGAAGTCGGCCCCGGTGCGGTCCATCTTGTTGATGTAGGCGATGCGCGGGACGCGGTACTTGTCCGCCTGGCGCCAGACGGTCTCCGACTGCGGCTCGACGCCCGCGACGGAGTCGAACAGCGCGATCGCGCCGTCGAGCACGCGCAGCGACCGCTCGACCTCGACGGTGAAGTCGACGTGGCCGGGCGTGTCGATGATGTTGATGCGGTGGCCTTCCCACTCGCATGCGGTGGCGGCCGACGTGATCGTGATGCCCCGCTCCTGCTCCTGCTCCATCCAGTCCATGACGGCAGCGCCCTCGTGGACCTCGCCCATCTTGTGGGTGCGGCCCGTGTAGTAGAGGATCCGCTCGGTCGTGGTCGTCTTGCCGGCATCGATGTGGGCCATGATGCCGATGTTGCGGAGCTTGGAAAGTTCGGTTTTACGTGGCATAGGGTCTGTGTTTTCCTATCGGCGGGCGGCGGCGGGTCGGAGCCGGACATGAAAAAGGGCCCACACGGGCCCATGACAATGCTGACCCGTGGGTTCCGGCTATCGCGTTTCGGTCTCCATTTCGAGGATGCCCTCCCAACGCCTCCCCGAACCGCCAGAAACAGGCGGCTCAGCGGATACGGCTGCGCAGATATAACTGCGCGAGGACTTTGGCGATGTTAGCAGAGCGTTGAGCGCCCAAAATGGCCCGGAACGGCCCGCCTGGCGGGAAATCCGGGGCCGTTCTGGAACGGACGCTCTGCCGGGTTCGGACGGGCCCGGAGAGCCGGCTGGAATCAGCTCGCGTCGCACGGCCTGACGCTCGCCACGGTGGCGGCCCTCGTCGGCGCGGCGTTGCTCGTGCTGTCCAGCTTCCTCGACGTCGTGCGGTTCGTCGATCTGCGCGGCCAGCTGATCCCGGGCGCGGAGGCGACCCGCGAAGGGACGGCGGCGATGGCCGTGATCGGGATCGCGGCCGGCGTGGCCGCGCTTTTCGCACGGTGGGCCGAGCACTCCCTGCCCGCGCTGGCATGCGCCGCGCTGGGGGCGATCGCGCTCGCGATCGTGCTGATCGGCGACCTCCCGGACGTGACGTCGTCGGGGCTCACGTCGAGCAAGGCAGATCGGCGAGGCCGAACCCGGGCCCGGGTTCTGGGTCGAGCTGGCGGGGGCGCTGATGACGATCGTCGCGGGGCTCGTGCTGGCCCGGCTGTTGGCCTTCGCGCACGCGCGGTCTCGGGGCGGCGGGAGGCGACTGCCGGTCTCCGCGTCGATAACGCCACGGTTGGCGAGAGGCGATTTGAGCACGACATCTACGTTCTCCTGCGACATCGCCCGCGCAGTATCCCTCAGGCTCAGGAGTCGGCGTGAGCGTCTTGCTCCGACAGCCCCACGGCTTCGAGGGCCTCGGCTCCGGTCCGTAGAACTCATCGCATGCGCACGATCTTGCCTTCGCGAAGCGTGACAGACCTCATACAGGCGGGTGTTGACCTCGACTCCCGCTTCGCGTCCCCGCGCTCTAAAGCTCGACTCGTGACTACCACGCGGTCATCCGTGCGCGACGAAATCCTCGCGTACCTCGTCGTAATCCTCGTCTAATTCCGTCCTCCCAGCGCTCGCTCTCTCGCCATCGAGTCGCATCCCGCCCCTGCTCCGCGGCTGAGGGTCGGCGTTCGCAGACGATGGCTGGATCGCGAGTGTCATCGCCTCGTCGAGATCGAGTCAATACGCAGCTGCGCACCACCTCCACGTTCTCTTGCGACATCGCCCGCGCAGTATCCCGCAGGCTCAGGAGTCGGCGTGAGCGTCTTCCTGCGACAGCCCCACGGCTTCGAGGGCTTCTTCCATCGTGCCGGAATTCCCGCCTTCGACGACGAGACCATCTTCTCGTCGCTCACGTAACATCGTAAGCGTCGTTGAGCTGTATATCTCCGCTGTCGCGTACACGACTATCCGCAACTACCGTCGAGCACGAATACGTAGTCGCCCGCGTTTTTCACTCGTACTTCGAGCAGGTCGTACTTGATCTCGGCAAACGCACTCTATGAAGCCGCGCGCAAGCTGCTCGTAGGCATCACGGCCAACGTGCGGGCTCGGTCCGGCTCGTCCTCGCGCGGGGGTGGTAGATCAGGCCCGGGTCGAACGCTCGGACAGATCAAGGTCGCCGGTCGCGTTCCACGCGTCCAATCCAGGCTCGTATGAGTTCCACGTTCTCCTGCGACATCGCCTACTCCGCGAGGCCCGCGGCTTCGACCGCTTCCTGCCACGCGAGGAAACTGCGAACGCTGATGACCCTGACCGTCTTGCAGCCGGGTGTGGACCGCGAACTCTTGGTCAAGGTCGATGTGGCTGGCGCCTCCTCGCATCTTGACGCGACCAAGCCAGAGAACCGAATCGCCAAGATCACGGATTTGGCCCTCCTCCAAGCGAAACACGTCCCAGGTCTCCCATATCGCAGCGAAACCCCCGGCCACTTCGTCATGGCCTCGGTAGACGGCGCGCTCCAGGGCCGCAGGACCGGCGGGCGCCCATTCGACGTCAGGCGCTGCGTGGCTCAGCCATAGGTCAGCGTCGTGCTGATTCCACGCTTCAATCCCCTTCCGCACGATTTCCACGTTCTCCTGCGACATCGCCTACTCCGACAGGCCTGCGTCTTCGAGCACTTCGTGCTGGTTCTCGGAAAGCCCGGAAACGAAGCACCTTTCCATCTCGGAACTTGAACATCCAGCCTGCTGGAGATGCGGTCTCAACGCCACTGGCCTTACCGCGGTAGTGAATACGCCCGACCAGCAACGCGATGTCGCCCACCGTCGAGCCCGTCGTCCACGTCTGCACGCACGATCTCCCATGCATCGTTGAGGTCGGTCACGTACTGCCGGATGCCGTCATGTCCGCGGTAACCGCCTCCGGCACCAAACGCCACCTCCGCGAAGAACGAATGCCACCTCACGTCCGGATCGCTGAGGTCGACCAGACGCTCAACATCGCGTTGAGCGAGCGCGTCCACAGACGAGACCAGCCATCTCCACGTTCCCCTCCGACATCGCCCGCGCAGTATCCCGCAGGCTCAGGAGTCGGCGTGAGCGTCCTGCTCCGACAGGCCCACGGCTGCGAGGGCCTGTGCGCGATCCAGAAAATCATGCTGCCGGACCACCAAGCCTCGGCGCAGGGTGAAGACCTGAAAGTGCGGGTCGCTGACGAACACGCCGCTTCCCGCTCCATGCCCGTTCAGCTTGCACCTGACAAGAAACCGGTCGCCAAGGTCGAGAACGTGCTCGGGATCGCTACGCCGGAAGGCCAGCCGCGAGAGATGGTTCTGGCGGCTCTTACGACGGGCTTCAGGCGCGGCGAACTGCTGGGGCTTAGATGGGAGGACATTCTCTGGGGAGATCAGCTGATTCAGCTCCGCGGCCAGCTGCAGCGAGGCGAGTACGTGCGCTGCAAGAACGGGAGTGAGCGTGAAGTCGTTCTTTACTCGGGTTTAGCCCGAGAGCTTGGGAAACGGCGCCGAGCCGAAGGCTATGTCTTCACGGTTGGCAGCGGCCAACCTTGGGCAGCAAGAGATCCAGCCCGGGAGTTCTTGGCGGCGGCATACGAGCACGCGGGGTTCCGGCGTCCGGGGCAAATGTGGCACCTGCTGAGGCACACCTATGCGTCGATCCTGGCCAACAGCGGTATCCGGCGCAAAGTTGTGGAACGGCTCATGGGCCATGTACCCAGAGGCAGCACGACGGTTATCTACACCCACCTCTTCAAAGACGCGTTCGAGGGAGTAGAGGAAGCCCTCGCTGGGGTGCTCGGCGTCAATCCCACGTCAATGAATGGCGGTGTCATAACCGGACACCAGCGAGCCTCCGAATCTGACCGAACGGGCGATCTCCCAGCCGAGAGGCCGCGGGGGCCGTCGAGGAGCTGCTCGGCAGCGTCGGCTAGTGACAGCCGTCTGCTACCAGCGGTAGTGGGCGAAGGCCTTGTTGGCCTGCGCCATGCGGTAGATGTCGTCCTTGCGCTTGTAGGCGTCGCCCTGCTGCTCGGCGGCGTCCAGCAGCTCGTTGGCGAGCCGCTCCGACATCGACTTCTCGCGGCGGCGCCGCGCGAACTCGACCAGCCAGCGCACCGCCAGCGTGCGGGCGCGGCGGGCCGGAACCTCGACGGGCACCTGGTAGGTGGCACCGCCGACGCGGCGCGAGCGCACCTCGAGCACGGGCGTCAGCACCTTGATCGACTGCTCGAGCGCCTCCATCGGCTCCTTGCCGCTCTTGCGCGAGATGATGTCGAGCGCCTCGTAGGTGATCTTCTCGGCGGTCGACTTCTTGCCGTCGGCCATCACCTTGTTGATCACCTGCTGGACCAGCCGGCTGTTGTGCAGCTTGTCCGGCTCGAGCGGGCGGGGAGAGATGTCGCCGCGGCGAGGCACTGAGACGGCTAGGGGGCCTTGACGCCGTACTGGGAGCGCGCCTTCTTGCGGTCCGAGACGCCGGCCGCGTCGAGCGTCCCGCGGACGACCTTGTAGCGCACGCCCGGAAGGTCCTTGACGCGGCCGCCGCGCACCAGCACGACCGAGTGCTCCTGCAGGTTGTGGCCCTCGCCCGGGATGTAGGCCGTCACCTCCATGCCGTTCGTGAGCCGCACGCGCGCGACCTTGCGAAGCGCCGAGTTCGGCTTCTTCGGCGTGGTCGTGTAGACCCGCGTGCAGACGCCCCGCCGCTGCGGCGCGGCGATCCGTCGCTTGCCGCCCTGGCTCGACTTGAGGCCGGGCGTCGAGACCTTCTTCTTCGGGCGCGTGCGGCCCTTGCGGACGAGCTGATCGATGCTTGGCATGCGGGGGCGGATGGTAGCAGGGGTCGTCAGCTCGCCCGCGGCGTTGTGAAGGTACGTCGAGGGAGCCTGAGGCGAGGGCTAAGCGGTGCGCGAGGCCGCGCGCATCGGCGCGGGCGTGAGCGCCGCGGCGGCGATCACGAGCATGAACGCGCCGGCGCGGGCGGCGATCGCGAACGCGTCCTCGCCGAGCGGGTCACCGAACACGAGGATGCCGCCGAGGATCGCCGAGACGTTCGCGGCGACCGCGGTGATCGCGATCACCGAGACGCCCTCGCCGAGCTGAAGCGCGCGCGCCGAGGCGTAGAAGGCCGCGATCGAGGCCAGGATCGCGACGCCGGTCCAGGGGCTGACGATCGAGAAGAGGTCTCCGGGGACCGTCCCCGTGAGCGCCTTGATCGCGACGTCGGAGACACCGAACAGGATGCCCGCCGCGGCGCCGAGCAGCACGCCGTGCCGGTGCCTGACGCGCTCGACGCGGTGGGAGAGCAGGAGCAGCGTCCCGAGCACGACCATGCCGCCCTCGAAGGCGATCATGCCGGAGATCGAGTAGCTCGAGTGCGAGCCCTCCGAGCCCGCTGGACCGTGAGGCCGAGGAAGGCGAGGCCGAGCGCCGTGAGGCCGACGCCCAACCACTCCCGCCGCCCGAGCTCGAAGCCGAACCAGCGGTCGGCGAGCACGGCCAGGAACACGAGGCCGCCGGAGATCACCGCCTGCACGAGCGAGATCGGGGCGAGCGCGAGCGCGGCGACGTGCAGCACCCAGGCGAAGAGCGCGACGGCGAAGCCGATCGCCCACCACTTCGAGCGGAAGAGGTCCGCAGCGCTCGCCAGCGGGTGGCGCATGTCGACGTCCGGCGCCGCGACCGCGCCCCGGTGCTTCCAGAGGAAGGCCAGGTTCGTCGCGAACGCGCACAGCAGCGCGAGCAGTAGTCCGATTTGTAGAGTCATTGAGAGGGGTTAGAGGGGAGTGGGACGCGCGCGGTCCGTGGCGGGTCTTTCTAGTCTCGGAGCCGTTCCCTTCGAGCTTTACGGAATCGCTTGATTCTCGACGACGGTCTGGACGCTACGGGTACTGACCAACCTACCCCAAGAACCGACGCTTAGGCCCAACCTACCCTAAGAACGTACGTTCGTCACACTTTTTTCGTGATCAATCAAACGCAAAACCCTCTCCTCTTCCTCGACGTGGACGGCGTCATCAGCCTGTTCGGGTTCCAGGAAGGCTATGGCCTGGCGACCGGGGACGCGCCGTTCGACCAGTGCCCGCCGGGCGGCTTGCACTCGATCAACGGCGTCCTGCACTACATATCGTCCGGCTGCGCCGCCCATCTGGAGCGGCTGGGGAGCCGCTTCGAGCTCGTCTGGGCGACCGGCTGGGAGGAGACCGCCAACGAATATCTGCCCCATCTGCTGGGGCTTCCCGGGGAGCTGCCCTGCCTCAGCTTCGACGGGCGCGTCAGCGCGGGCGCCGCCCACTGGAAGCTCGACGCGATCGAAGAGTACGCCGGCGACCGGCCCGCTGGCCTGGATCGACGACTGCCTCGACGAGTGCTGCCACGCCTGGGCCGACGGAACGGCCGGCGCCGACGCTGCTCGTCGAGACGCGTCCGGCACGAGGGCATGCGCGACGAGCACGTCGAGCTTCTGCTCGATTGGGCGGACGAGCTCGCGGCGCGCCCGTAGGCGCGCCGCGTCACGTCATCTAGGACTCGTCAGAGCCCTCTGTGGCGGGCTGGCGGCTGGAGCCGTCCCCGCCCTCGGTGAGGTCGAAGTCGGCTCCGAAGTCGTCGCCGAACTCGGTCGAGATCTCGGCGCCGAGGCCCTCGAGGCCCTCGCCGTCGAGCCCCAGCTCGGCCGCGAGCTGCTCCTCGTCCAGCAGGCCGATCTCGTCCGGCGAGGGGCGCTCGACCGGCTCGGTCGGCTCGATCTCGAGCGTGCGGTAGTGCTTCAGCCCGGTCGCGGCCGGGATCAGCTTGCCGATGATCACGTTCTCCTTCAGGCCGAGCAGGCGGTCGACCTTGCCCTCGAGCGCCGCGTCCGTGAGGACCTTGGTCGTCTCCTGGAAGGAGGCCGCGGACAGGAACGAGTCGGTCGCCAGCGAGGCCTTGGTGATCCCGAGGATCACCTCCTCGCCGGCCGCGGTCTCGCCGCTCTCCTTCTTCAGCTGCTCGTTGCAGCCGCTTGAGCACGTGCCGGTCGACCAGCGAGCCGGGCAGGCAGTCCGTGTCGCCCTTGCGCTCGATCCGCACCCGCTTCAGCATCTGGCGCACGATCAGCTCGATGTGCTTGTCGTTGATGTCGACGCCCTGCGACTTGTAGACCTCCTGCACCTCGTCCACGAGGTAGCGCTCGGTCTCGTCGCGGCCGCGGATCTCGAGCAGCTCCGCCGGGTAGAGGGAGCCCTCGTTGAGCTGCTGGCCCTCCTCGACCTTCTGGCCGTGCTCGACGAGCAGGCGCGTGCGGCGCGGGAACCGGAACAGGTGCTCCTCGCCCTTGGCGTCGAGGATCGTGATCCTTGCGCTCCTTCTCGTCGTCCTCGACCGCGACCTTGCCGGCCACGTCGGCGATCTTGGCCACGCCCTTCGGCTTGCGCGCCTCGAACAGCTCGACCACGCGCGGCAGACCGTGCGTGATGTCGGCGCCGGCGACGCCTCCGGTGTGGAACGTCCGCATCGTGAGCTGCGTGCCGGGCTCGCCGATCGACTGCGCGGCGACGATCCCGACCGCGTCGCCGAGGTCGCAGAGCGCGCCGGTCGCCAGCGACGACGCCGTAGCAGGTGCGGCACACGCCGGCCTCGGCCTCGCACTTGAGCACCGAGCGGACCGGGATCGTGGCGACTTCGCGTCCTTGTGTCGCCGAAGGCCGCCACGATCGCCTCCAGCGAGTCGCGCGTCGATCATCTCGTTCTTCTTGAGCAGCACCCGGCTGCCGCTTGGTCGCGACCTTCTGGGCGGCGACGCGGCCGATCAGGTTGTCGTTCAGGCGCCGTCGTCCTTGTAGAGCGGCATCTCGATGAATCCCTTGCGTCTTGCAGTCCTCGAGCCGCACGATCACGTCCTGCGCGACGTCGACGAGCCGGCGGGTCAGGTAGCCCGAGTCGGCCGTCCGCAGCGCCGTGTCGGCGAGGCCCTTGCGGGCGCCGTGAGTGGAGATGAAGTACTCGAGCACGGTCAGGCCCTCCATGAAGTTGGCCTTGATCGGCCGCTCGATGATCTCGCCCTTCGGGTTGGCCATCAGGCCTCGCATGCCGGCGAGCTGGCGGATCTGCTTGAACGAGCCGCGCGCGCCGGAGTTGGCCATCATGTAGATCGGGTTCAGCTCGGCTGAGGTTCTGCCTCCATCGCCTCGGCGACCTCGTCCGTGGCCTGGTTCCACTTGTCGACGACCTTCTCGTGGCGCTCCTCGAGCGTGATCAGGCCCTGGTCGTACTGGTCCTGGATCTGCGCCGACCTCGCCCTCGTAGCGCTCGAGGATCTGCTCCTTGTCCGGCGGCGTGACGACGTCGTTCTTCGAGATCGTGATGCCCGCCTGGCTCGCGTAGTGGAAGCCGAGGTCCTTGAAGGCGTCGAGCACCAGCGCGATCGAGGGCGCGCCGTAGCGGTACGACCAGCGTCGTCGACGAGCCTGCCCGATGTCCCGCTTGGTGAGCGTCTGGTTGATGAACTCGTGCTCGCCGGGCTCGAAGCTCGTCGCCGAGCGTCTCGGCGAGCGCGCGCTCGATCTTGTCGTTGAACAGGATGCGGCCGACCGTCGTGAAGATGTGGTCGCCGGCCTCGCGCCGGTACATCGCGAGGTCGTGCAGGCCGACGCTGCTGTTGTCGTAGGAGAGCTCCGCCTCCTGCGCGGTGCGGAACACGTGCGGCCGCGGCTTGACCTTGTTCGGGTCGATCTTCGCCAGCTCGTCCTCGCTCGGGCCCGTAGGTCAGGTAGTAGACGCCGAGCACCATGTCCTGCGTCGGCGTCGCGAGCGGCGAGCCGTGCGCCGGCGAGAGGATGTTGTTCGCCGACAGCATCAGGACGCGCGCCTCGGCCTGCGCCTCGGCGCTCAGCGGGACGTGGACGGCCATCTGGTCGCCGTCGAAGTCGGCGTTGAAGGCGTGGCAGACGAGCGGGTGGATCTGGATCGCCTTGCCCTCGACGAGCACCGGCTCGAACGCCTGGATGCCGAGGCGGTGGAGCGTCGGCGCCCGGTTCAGCAGCACCGGGTGCTCGTGGATGACCTCCTCGAGCACGTCCCAGACCTCGGGGATCATCGACTCGACCATCTTCTTGGCGGCCTTGATGTTCTGGACGGCCTTGCGCTCGACGAGCCGCGCCATGATGAACGGCTTGAACAGCTCGAGCGCCATCAGCTTCGGCAGCCCGCACTGGTGGAGCTTCAGGTTCGGGCCGGCGACGATCACCGAGCGGCCCGAGTAGTCGACGCGCTTGCCGAGCAGGTTCTGGCGGAAGCGGCCCTGCTTGCCCTTGAGCATGTCGCTAGAGCGACTTGAGCGCGCGGTTGCCCGGGCCGGTGACGGGCCGGCCGCGGCGGCCGTTGTCGAACAGCGCGTCGACGGCCTCCTGGAGCATGCGCTTCTCGTTGTTGACGATGATCTCGGGCGCGCCCGAGGTCGAGCAGCCGCTTCAGGCGGTTGTTGCGGTTGATGACGCGGCGGTAGAGGTCGTTCAGGTCGCGAGGTCGCGAAGCGGCCGCCGTCGAGCTGGACCATCGGGCGCAGCTCCGGCGGGATCACCGGCACGGCCTCGAGGACCATCCACTCGGGCCGGTTCTTCGAGTTGCGGAAGGCGGAGACGACCTTCAGGCGCTTGATCGCCTTGTTCTGCTTCTGGCCCTTGGAGGTCTTGATCGTCTCCTCGAGCTCGTTCGCCTCGGCGTCGAGGTCGACCTGCTCGAGCAGGTCGCGGACCGACTCCGCGCCCATGCCGCCGCGGAAGTACTCGCCCCAGCCGAACGGCGAGCCGAAGCGGTCCTTCAGCTCGCGGAACAGCGCCTCGTCCTGGATGACCTCCTGGACCTTCATCTCCTGGAACTTCTCCCAGGCCTGCTCGTGCGCTCGGTGGCGTCGTCGATGTAGGCCTCGGTGTCGTCGATGTCCTGGTCGAACGCCTTGCGCAGGTCCTTCTCGAGCTTCTCCCGGTCGGCCTTCGAGATGCGCTTGATCGAGCCGAGCGCGTCGGCCCAGAGGTGGTCCTCGTCGGTGAACTTCGTCTGCCTGCCGGTCTCGAGGTACTTGAGCCGGCGCTCGAGCGACTCCTGGAGCTCCTGGATGCGCTCCTGCTTCTCGGCCTCGTAGGCGTTGAGGACCTTCTTGACTTCCTTCTCGAGCTTCGTCGAGGTCCTTCGCGCGCGCCTCCTCGTCGATCCAGGTGACGATCGAGGCGGCGAAGTAGAGGACCTTCTCGAGCTCCTTGGGCGCGATGTCGAGCAGGTAGCCGATCCGGCTCGGCACGCCCTTGAAGAACCAGATGTGCGAGACCGGCGCGGCGAGGTCGACGTGGCCCATGCGCTCACGGCGAACCTTGGAGCGCGTGACCTCGACGCCGCAGCGCTCGCAGACGATGCCCTTGTAGCGGACGCGCTTGTACTTGCCGCAGTAGCACTCCCAGTCCTTGGTGGGACCGAAGATGCGCTCGCAGAAGAGGCCGTCCTTCTCGGGCTTCAGCGTGCGGTAGTTGATCGTCTCCGGCTTCGTCACCTCGCCGGAGGACCAGCTCCGGATCTGCTTGGACGAAGCGAGGATGATCTCGATTGCGTCGAAGTTGTTGATGTCGATCAAGTCAGTCCTTCCTATTCCTCTTCGACTGGCTGGCTCTGGCTCGATGCCTCTGCTTCGACGGCTTCCTCTTGTTCGAGCTCGTCCTCGGTGACCTCGGTCTTCGGCCTCGTCGGCCGGCGTGTCCTTCGGCTGCTTGCCGTCCTTGTCGGTCGCGCGCACGCCCGGAGAGGTCGATGCCGAGCTCCTCGGCGGCGCGCAGGAGGTCGTCCTCCTCCTCGCGGATCTCGATGTCGGCGCCCTCCTCGGAGACCACGTTCACGTCGAGCGAGAGGCTCTGCATCTCCTTCAGCAGCACCTTGAACGACTCGGGGATCGAGGGCTCGGGGATGTTCTCGCCCTTCACGATCGCCTCGTAGGCCTTCACACGGCCGACGGTGTCGTCGGACTTCACGGTCAGCATCTCCTGGAGCGTGTAGGCGGCGCCGTAGGCCTCGAGCGCCCACACCTCCATCTCGCCGAAGCGCTGGCCGCCGAACTGCGCCTTGCCGCCCAGCGGCTGCTGGGTGACGAGCGAGTAGGGGCCGGTCGAGCGAGCGTGGATCTTGTCGTCCACGAGGTGGAGCAGCTTCAGGATGTACATGTGGCCGACGGTCACCTTCGACTCGTAGGGCTCGCCGGTGCGGCCGTTGTAGAGCGTCACCTTGCCCGAGCAGCGGTCGCCCGGGCGCGCGTTCTCGTCGATCTCGAACTGGATCGCGCGAGTCGGCGTGCTCCTCCTGCCAGCGCACGAGCGCCTCGTCGACGTCCTCGACGGTGGCGCCGTCGAACACCGGCGTGGCGACGAACACGCTGGCCGCCGTTGGCCTTGCGCCTGCTTGTAGGCCTCCGAGCCGTCGTCGTACCAGCCGTTGGCGGCGACCCAGCCGAGGTGCGCCTCGAGGATCTGGCCGAGGTTCATCCGGCTCGGGACGCCGAGCGGGTTGAGGATCACGTCCACGGGCGTGCCGTCCTCGAGGAACGGCATGTCCTCCTCGGGCACGATCTTGGAGATCACGCCCTTGTTGCCGTGGCGGCCGGCGAGCTTGTCGCCCTCGGCGATCTTGCGCTTGCTGGCGACGTAGACGCGCACGAGGTCGTTGACGCCCGGCGGCGAGGTCGTC
The DNA here is from genome assembly GCA_963759145.1 of uncultured Solirubrobacterales bacterium. GTDB lineage: Bacteria > Actinomycetota > Thermoleophilia > Solirubrobacterales > JBBDJG01 > JBBQKG01. The sequence continues at coordinate 74,157 of CAVWYB010000005.1, read as the reverse complement.
GCCGGCGTCGCGCGAGAAGATCTTGACGTCGATCACGACGCCGCCCTCGCCGTGGGGCACCTTCAGCGAGGTGTCGCGGACCTCGCGCGCCTTCTCCTTGAAGATCGCGCGGATCAGCTTCTCCTCGGCGGTCAGCTCGGTCTCGCCCTTCGGCGTCACCTTGCCGACCAGCAGGTCGCCCGAGGCGACCTCGGCGCCGATCCGCACGATGCCCGCGCTCGTCGAGGTTGCGCAGCGACTCCTCCGAGCGGTTCGGGATGTCGCGCGTGATCTCCTCGTCGCCGAGCTTCGTCGTGCGGGCGTCGATCTCGTACTCCTCGATGTGGATCGAGGTGAGCACGTCGTCCTTGACGAGGCGCTCCGAGATCACGATCGCGTCCTCGAAGTTGTAGCCCTCCCAGGACATCATCGCGACCAGCACGTTCTTGCCGAGCGCGAGCTCGCCGCCGGCGGTCGAGGAGCCGTCGGCGAGCACCTCGCCCGCCTTCACCTTGTCGCCCTCCGACACCAGCGGGCGCTGGTCGATCAGCGTGCCCTGGTTGGAGCGCATGAACTTGTGGAGCTCGTACTCGTCCTTCTTGCGCCGTGCTCGACCACGATCCGCTCGGCGTCGACGTAGGTGACCTCGCCGGCCTCCTCGGCGACGACCACGTCGCCGGTGTCGATCGCGGCACGGCGCTCCATGCCGGTGCCGATCAGCGGCGGCTCGGGGCGCAGCAGCGGCACGGCCTGGCGCTGCATGTTCGAGCCCATCAGCGCGCGGTTGGCGTCGTCGTGCTCGAGGAACGGGATCAGCGCCGTCGCCACCGACCAGATCTGCGTCGGCGAGACGTCCATCAGGTCCACCTCGCGTCGGCGGCGCGGTGACGACCTCGCCGTCGCGCGAGCGGCAGAGCACCTGCGGGCCCTTCAGCTTGTTGGTCTTGGGGTCGATCTCGGCGTTCGCCTGGGCGATCACGTGCTCCTCCTCCTGGGTCGCGTCGAGCCAGACGATCTTGCTCCGTGACGACGCCGTCCTCGACCTTGCGGTAGGGCGTCTGGACGAAGCCGTGCTCGGACACGGTCGCGTAGGAGGAGAGCGAGCCGATCAGGCCGATGTTCGGGCCCTCCGGCGTCTCGATCGGGCACATGCGCCCGTAGTGGGTCGGGTGCACGTCGCGCACCTCGATCGGGGCGCGCTCGCGCGTCAGCCCGCCGGCGCCGAGCGCCGACAGGCGGCGCCGGTGCGTGAGCCCCGCGAGCGAGTTCGTCTGGTCCATGAACTGCGACAGCTGCGAGGAGCCGAAGAACTCCTTCAGCGCCGCCACCACCGGCCGGATGTTGATGATCGTCTGCGGCGTGATCGTGTCGGCGTCCTCGGTCGTGAGGCGCTCGCGCACGACCCGCTCCATCCGGTAGAGGCCGATCCGGAACGCCTCCTGGATCAGCTCGCCGACGGTCCGCAGGCGGCGGTTGCCGAAGTGCTCGTACTCGTCGAGGTGGTCCTTGACCGGCTCGCGCGGCATGCGTCTGCGCCTCGGCGGCGTAGTCCTTGATCTCCTCGTCCTCGGGCAGGCCGAGCAGCTTCGGCAGCGTGACCAGCTCCCTGACCAGCGCGACGATGTCGTCCTTCGTGAGGACGCGCGTGTCGAGGTCGATCTTCGAGCCCGAGCCGCGAGTTCAGCTTGTAGCGGCCGACGCGCGTGAGGTCGTAGCGCTTCGGGTCGAAGAACAGCGTGTTCGAGCAGCGATCTTGGCGGCGTCGATCGACGGCGGCTCGCCGGGGCGCTGCTTCTTGAACAGCTCGATCAGCGCGCCTTCCTCGGACTTGGTGTTCTCGGGGTCGGCCTCGATCGTGTTGCGGATGTAGACCGAGTTGTCGAAGAGCTTGAGGATCTCCTCGTCGGTCGCGATCCCGATCGCGCGCAGCAGCACGGTGACCGGCAGCTTGCGCTTGCGGTCGACGCGCACGTAGACGCGGCCCTTCTTGTCGATCTCGAGCTCGAGCCAGGAGCCGCGGGCCGGCATCAGGTTCGCGATGAAGACCTGCTTCTCGCGGTCCTTGGGCTCCATCACGTAGGCGCCCGGCGAGCGCACGAGCTGCGTCACGACGACGCGCTCGGTGCCGTTGATGATGAACGTGCCCCAGTCGGTCATCCACGGGAAGTCCCCCATGAAGACCGTCTGCTCGCGGATCTCGCCGGTGTCGCGGTTCTGGAACGCGACCTTCACGTTCAGCGGCCGCGAGTAGATCATGTCCTTCTCGCGGCACTCCTCGATCGACGCCGGCGGGTCGTCGAACCGGAACTCGCCGAAGACCACGGCCAGATTGCCGGTGTAGTCCTCGATCGGCGAGATGTCGTCGATCGTCTCGCGCAGTCCTCCGGTCTTCGGGTCGGTGAGCCACTCGAAGGACCTGCGCTGTATGTCGATTAGGTTCGGAAGGTCAAGTGCGTTCTCGAGGGAAGCAAAGCTTCTACGCTGGCGTGGAGCATCCACACGTGCCAAGAGGCGACTCCTCTAGAGAGTCGGCTGGGGATAAGGCTAGGAAAAGGCGTTTGGGCGAAGGGCAGGCCAAAACGGCGCAACCGAGCTAGGCTTACCACAGCGATGCGGCCACGGGTCCTGTCAGCGATCGGTGCCGCCCGAGACTAGCCGCCGGCGGATTCGCGACTGTCCTTACTTTAGCTCTACGATGGCGCCGGCCTCCTCGAGCTCGCCCTTGAGCTTCTCGGCCTCGTCCTTGTCGATGCCCTCCTTGACCGGCTTCGGCGCCTCGTCCACGAGCGCCTTGGCCTCCTTCAGGCCCAGCCCGGTGGCCGCGCGGACCACCTTGATCACCTGGATCTTCTTGTCGCCGGCGGCCGGTCAGGACGACGTCGAAGGTCGTCTGCTCCTCCTCGGCGGCGCCGCGCCGTCGCCCGCCGCGGCCGCGGCCGGGCGCCGCGGCCGCCACGGCGGTCGCCGAGACGCCGAACTCCTCCTCGAGCGCCTTGATGCGCTCGGCCAGCTCCATCACCGAGATCGCCTTGAGCTCCTCGATCCACTCCTCGTGTCGTAGGCCACGGTTACTCAGCCTCCTTCTCTGTTCGTCTGCTTCCGGTTCGGTTCTGACTCGGCCTCGCCCTGCGGCCGGCTGGTCGGCCTCGCCCTCCGGCTCGGCCGCGGCTTCGCGTGCCGGCCTCGGCCGCGGCTCGGGCTCCTCGGCCTCTGGCTCTGGCTCGGCCTCTGGCTTCGGCGCCTCCGGCTCTGGCTCCGGCGGGGCTTCCGCGGCGCGCTTCTGCTGGACCTGGCCGAGCGCGACCGCGAGCCCGGACAGCAGCGAGCCGAGCCCGCGCACGAGGCCGTGAGCGGCGACGCCACCACGCCGGCGAACTGGGCGTTCAGCTGATCGCGGCCGGGCAGCCGCGCGAGCTGCGGAGCTGCTCGCAGGTCGAGCAGCTGCCCCGTCGAGCACGCCGCCCCTCAGCTCGAGCACGCTGCTGGCGCGCGAACGTGTCGAGCGCCTTGGCGGCGAGCGCGGGATCGCCGCGCACGAACGTGAAGGCCGTCGGGCCCTCGACCAGCTCCTTGACGCTTCGACGCCGGCCTTGTCGGCCGCGCGCAGCGTGAGCGTGTTCTTGACGACCCGGAAGCTGGTCCCGGCCTCGCGCAGGTTCGTGCGCAGCTGGGCCGCCTGGGTGACGCTCAGGCCGCGGTAGTCGACCGCGTAGATGGCCTCGCGTCGCCGATCTGGGCCGCGATCTCCTCGATTACCTCTGCTTTTTGCTCTTTCTTCATGTGGCTCGCATGGGGAAGGAGACCATAAAAAAACCCGCGCGCAGGCGGGCAGGAAAGCTCTGGGCTTGCTTCCTCCATCCGCCTGGGCTGGACTTCCGCCTCTCGGCTGCCGGCCGTCTTCGGCGCTGGAAACTGGGTTCGAGCTCGCGATAGCTAGCGGCTAAGCGGCGGCAGCGCGCGGCGGCCTCCTCCGTCAGGTCGCTTCGTCTTGGTGGGGTCGACGTGCACGCCCGGGCCCATCGTGGTCGCAGCGTGACCGACCGGATGTAGCGGCCCTTGGCGGCCGCGGGCTTGGCGCGCACGATCTCCTCGATCAGGGCGGCGTAGTTCTCGAGCAGCCGGCGCTCGTCGAAGTCGGCGCGGCCGATCACCAGGTGCACGATGCCCGGTGCGGTCGGTGCGGTACTCGACGCGGCCGGCCTTCGCCTGCTCGACCGCCTTCCCGACGTCCTCGGTCACGGTCCCGACCTTCGGGTTCGGCATCTTGCCCTGCGGCCCGAGGATCCGCCCGAGCTTGCCGACCACCGGCATCATGTCCGGGCGTCGCGATCGCGACGTCGAAGTCGGTCCAGCCGCCGCTCACGCGCTCGGCCAGGTCCTCGCCACCGACGGCGTCGGCGCCGGCCGCCTCGGCCTCGCGGGCCTTGTCGCCCTGGGCGAAGACGGCGACGGTCACGTCCTTGCCGAGGCCGTTCGGGAGCACCATCGTGCCGCGCACCTGCTGGTCGGCGTGGCGGACGTTGACGCCGAGCCGGATGTGGACCTCGACCGCCTCGTTGAACTTCGCGGACTGCATGCCCTTGACGGTCGAGACCGCCTCCGCCGGGCGGGTACTCGCGCGTGCGGTCGATCTGCTCGCGCAGGCTCCGGTAGCGCTTGCTTCTCTTCATCCCGCTCACCTCCACTCCCATCGAGCGCGCCGTGCCCTCGATGATCTTCATCGCCTGGTCGACGTCGTTCGCGTTCAGGTCCGGCATCTTGGTCTCGGCGATCTGGCGCACCTGGTCGCGCCGGATCGTGCCGACCTTCTCGCGGTTCGGCTCGCCCGAGCCCTTGTCGATCCCGATCGCCTGCTTGATCAGCACGGCGGCCGGCGGCGTCTTCGTGATGAACGTGAAGGAGCGGTCCTCGTAGACCGTGATCTCGACCGGGATGATCGTGCCGGCGTCGCTCTGGGTCTGCGCGTTGAACGCCTTGCAGAACTCCATGATGTTCACGCCGTGCTGGCCGAGCGCAGGGCCGACCGGAGGCGCCGGGTTGGCCGCCCCCGCGGGGATCTGCAGCTTGATCATGGTGAGGACTTTTCGGGCCATTACCTGCGACCTTAAAGGTCTGAATATTCGAGCGGGCTTCGCCCGCTCGCATGTCAGAGCGTCGTCCTTGCGGACGCCGCTAGATCTTTTTTACCTGGTCGTAGCCGACCTCGACGGGAGTCTCGCGGCCGAAGATCGATACCAGCACCTTGAGCTTCGCGGCGTCCTCGTTGATCTCGGCGATCTCGCCGGAGAAGTCGGAGAGCGGGCCGGAGATCACCTTCACCGACTCGCCGATCGAGAACTGGGCGCGGGTGCGCGGCCGCTCGGCCGTCTCGCGGTGCAGCAGGCGGTCGACCTCGGGCTTGCTGAGCGGCACCGGCTTGTCGCGCGAGCCCACGAACCCGGTGACACCGGGCGTGTTCTTGACCAGCGCCCAGGTCTCGTCGTTCATGTCCATGTTGACGAGCACGTAGCCGGGCATCGTGCGCTGCTCCTTCTGCACCCGCTGACCGTTCTGCATCTCGGTCACCTGCTCGGTCGGCACCACGACCTGGCGGATGTTGGACTGCTGGTCCATCGTGGCGACCCGGTGCTCGATGTTGTGCTTGACCTTGTTCTCGTGACCGGAATAGGTGTTGATGACGTACCAGCGGAACATCAACGGTCCAGTTTCGTAAAGGGCCGTCACAGAATCGCCTTGACGAGCCTGGAGAAGACCCAGTCGAAGATCGCCAGGTACAGGCCGGCCAGGATGCAGAACACGATCACCACGGCCGTCGCCTGGGTGACCAGCCGTGCGGTCGGGCCACTGCACGCGGCGGAGCTCTGCCCAAACCTGGACCAGGAAGTTGACGACGCGGCCGCGCTGTCGCGGCTCGCGCTTGGGCTCGCGCTTTTTCGGCGGCCGCGCGCCGCCATCGCCGCGCTCCACGACCGCCGCCGCGCCTGCCGCGTCGGCCCCCACCGCCATCTCCATCCTCCGGGCGCGGTTTGCGCCCTGGGCGTTCACGGGTCTTGGTGGCCGAGCGCGCGGGTGGCGCCTCGACCGGCTCGGGTGCCTCGACGGGTGTGATCGTTTCGTCGGAAGGGGCCTCGACGGGTGTGATCGCTTCGTCGGAAGGCTCGCCCTCGAGCCGCTCCACGGCCTCGTCGACGTCTCCTCCGGATTCCTCGAGGACATCGGCGACCTCGTAGGCCGCGGCCTGGTCGACCACCGCCTGCTCAGCCGGATTCGACGCGGGCTTCTGCCCGGTCGTGCCCTGGACCTGGCGTTCCTGTTGGCGGCGCTTCGCCTGTCGCTGCTTTGCCTTTTGCCTGGTGCGCGCCATCAAGTGGTGGACTCGAGCATCTCCGGTCCCGCGCGCTCAGCGCGTCTCCTTGTGAGGAGTGTGGCGGCCGCACCAGCGGCAGTATTTGCGCAGCTCGATCCGTTCCGGATCGTTCCGGCGATTTTTGTCGCTCTGGTAGTTCCGCCGCTTGCACTCTTCGCAAGCGAGCGTCACCGCGATTCGAACTTCTCCGCGAGCCATTCCTCTTCAGACCTTAGGCGGGTTGCGCAGGCGATAAAAAACCGCGGCTCCGCGCACGCGGTTGCCGACAAGGATAGCGCGTCGGATCGGCGCGAACGGCGCCCGGAACGGCCGGGAATCCCGGTCTTCCCTGGAAGATCTGGCCCATCTGGTGTATTAACAGGCCATGGATGGCCCCGAGCGGGAGGGCGGTCGCGCCGCGACGCCGACACCCATGCGCCTGCGCGTGTTGGTGGCCGACGAGCAGCCTGACCCGCTCCGGCACATGGCCGCGGTGGCCCGCGATCTCGGGCACGACGTGGTGGCCGTCGAGCTCGCGGTGTCCGGTGCGGCGCGCGCGATTCGAGAGCACTCCCCGGAGCTTGCGATCGTGGGGTTGCACGAGGACGAAGAGCACGCTCTCGAGCTGATCCGGGAGATCGTGGAGGAGGCCGTCTGCCCCGTGATCGTGCAGACCAACGGCGACGATCCGGAGTTCGCGGCCCGGGCGGCCGAGCGCGGCGCCTTCGGATTCTCCACGCCCGTCGAGTCGGACGCGCTGCAGACTGCGATCGAGGTCGCCGTGCGCCGCTTCGAAGAGCTCGAAGAGCTCGCGGAGCAGGTCGACAACCTGGAGGGGGCCCTTCGCCGGCGCGCGCTCGTGGAACGCGCGAAGGGCATGCTCATGGAACGACGGGATCTCGACGAGCGGGCGGCGTTCGAGCTGCTGCGCTCGCGGGCGCGGTCGAGCAACCGGACGCTTGTCGAAGTCGCGCAGTCGGTGCTCGACACCCAAAAGAGCGAAGAGCCCGGGCCGTAAGGACCGGGCTCTTCGTAAATCGTTCCTTCTCGGTCTGTGTGCCCTGCCTACGGGACGAAGACTCCCTGACGGACGAACGTGCCGTCGTCACCGTCACCCTGGATCGTGTTCGGGCCGAGATCCCTCACCTCGATCTGGCCGAGCTGCCAGATCGCTCGCCTGTTCTCGATCACGGTCCCCGGCACGAGCGAATCGGCCGTCGTGGACACGTTGCAGGTCGAGCCTGTCGTGGCGCTGATGGTCGACACGCATGGAGCCGTGAACACGAAGGGGATGGGCTGAGTGGTGCCGGTCGCAGGCATCTCCTCGGCGTTGCTCTGATCGGTGATCGTGAGGAGGGTCCGCGCGTACACGTTTCCGACGTAGTCGGTGAGCGCAGGCCTGTTTCGCACGTCGGCCAGCGAGAGCACGAGGCTCACGTCCCCCTCGTCGGCCTCCGTGGCCGTGTTGCCCGCTATGGCTTTCAGCCGCACGAATCCTGAGAGGTTCGCCGGGGCGCCGTTCGCGTCCGGAGCACCCATCGTCAGCACGCTCGAGCTCTGCACCGGCGGAGCTACAGGAGTTGAATGCGAGCGGCGGACCGTGGACCCGGTTGCTCGACGAGCACGCGTTGAACGCGGGCACGAGCGCCACACGAGTCGGGGTCGCCCCCTTGGGCCGCGGGAAGCCGGTCACATCCGCCCGGCGCGCGGACTGCACGCGCAGATTGGTGCCGTCGGAGCGGGTCCAAACAGCCACACCGTTCACGTCGACGTTCGGCCCGGCGGCCACTTTCGGCTCGAAGCCGTCCTGCCCTGCAGCGGACACGGTCGTGATCGGGCCGAACACTCCGCCCGCGCCGGGGCTGCGGACCGAGGTTTGGACGCGAAGGTTCGTGCCGTCCGTGCGCTGCCAACCGACGAGCGCGTTTCCGGCGCTGTCCATTGACACGTCCGGAGCAGTGGCGTCGGCTCCAACGTCTGACACACCAACCGGGGCGCCGAACGAGCCGCCCGCCGGTCGATACGCGGCCGTGATGCGAAGCTCGCCGTTCGACTGCGTCCAGGCGACCACCGCGTTGCCGGAGGCATCAACCGCGAGCGACGGGCCCGAAGCGCTTACGCCCGGGTCGGAGACCGTCTGGGGAACCGACCAGCTGCCCGTCGGGGTGCGGCTGGCGGACTGAATCCTGAAGTTGGTGCCGTCGGAACGAGTCCAGACGGCGATCACGGTGCCGGTGGGCGCCACCACGACCTCCGGCTCGAAGCCGTCGCGGCCCGGATCCGAGATGTTGATCCCGGACAAGAATATCGGTGTAGCCTGAGCGGCCGCCGGAAGAACCAGCGCCGCGGCTAGCGTCAAGATGAGAACCTTCCAGCGCGATGCGCTGCTGAACACGGTCAAGCCAACCCCCTCCCGCGAGAAAAGAGACCCCTGCACGAACTGGCGCGATCGTAACACAGAAGCTGGGGTGCGGATACCGTTTTTGACAGATGTCTCGGTGCAGGCGTAGATGAGCAGGCGGCGTGTGGCCGCCTTGGCGGCGGTGATCATGGTCCCGGTGGTGGCGCTTGCGATCGTGCTGGCCTCGGTCCTCGACGACGGAAGCTCGAGCGACCCATCGCCTCCCGCCACACCGCAGGCGAATCGCCCGGCGGAACCGGATCGGCCGGAGCCGTCCAGGCCGGCGCCGACCGCGCCCGGGACCGGAGGTGCGAAGGCGCCGGACAACCCCCTTTCGCTGCTCGACCCAGGTACAGCCGCCGAAGCAGCTGAGTGAGAAGCTCGCGCCGGCCTCCGAGGACGGGACGATCGCGCTCGGCGAGCTTCGCGGTACGCCGATCGTGCTCAACGTGTGGTCCGCCGACTGCCTACCGTGCCGCGGGGAGACACGCGTGCTCCAGTCCGAGTGGGAGCGACTCGGCCGGCGCGGAGTCCTGTTCCTCGGACTGAACGTGCTCGATGCGCCCGCGGTCGCCCGCCGGTATCGCGAGCAGTACGACGTGACCTATCCGAGCGTCGAGGAGAAACGGGCCGAGACTGCCCGCGAGCTGGGCGCGCGCGGCGTGCCGGAGACCCTGTTCATCTCGAAGTCCGGGAACATCGTCGGCCGCGTGATCGGCGGGGTCTCGCTGGCGCAGGTCGAGCTCGGCGTGAGGGCAGCCCAGACGGGCGAGTCGATGCCGACGGACCAGGGCGGCGGCCAGATTCCGCTTCGCTGAGCGGCGACGGTTACCGTTCGGTGCACCGCCGCCGCGAAGCTCTGATGCTCTCAACGGGCCAGCTCGACCGATTCGGTCATCGCCGCGATCTCGCGCCGTGCCGCCAGACGGGACAGGCCCTCGGCCTCGAGCCTCCGGACGCGGTTCCGTGAGATGCCGAGCCGGCCCACCACCTGCTCGAGCGTGTGCGGGCGGTGGTCGTCGGTGATCCCGTAGCGAAGCTGGAGGACCTGCCGCTCCGGCTGCGGAAGGCGTGCCAGCGCCTCGTGGAGCGCTTCTTCGCGCAGGCTCACCTCGACCTCCTCGGCGGTCTCGGCGTCGCGGCTCACGATCAAGTCGCCGACCGGCGTTTGGTACTCGTCGCCGACCGGCTTGTCGAGGCTCGTGACGGTGCGCGTGACCTCCTTGACCTCGCGCACCTGCCGGAGCGGCAGGCGTGACGCGCCGGCGGTCTCCTCGTCCGTGGGCTGACGGCCCAGCTTGATCGCGAGCGCCCGTTCCGTACGCGCGATCAGGCGCTCACGCTCGACGATGTAGACGGGCAGGCGGATCATCCGCGAGCCGTTCGCGATCCCACGTTCGACGGCCTGGCGGATCCACCACGTGGCGTAGGTGGAGAACTTGAACCCGCGCCGCCAGTCGAACTTCTCACTGGCTCGGATGAGGCCGAGGATGCCTTCCTGGATGAGGTCGAGCAACGTCAGCTCATGGCCCTGGTACCTGCGCGCGATCGAGACCACGAGCCGCAGGTTCGAGTTGATCATCCGGTGCTTTGCGTGCTCGTCGCCGCGCTCGATCCGCTGGGCGAGGTCGACCTCCTCCGCCGCCGTCAGGAGGGGGTAGCGCCGAACCTCCTGGAGGAAGAGCTGCAGCGCGTCCGTGGTGGCCACCGCGAGGTCATCGTTTGCATAGGTGACGTGCTCCGGGACGTCGCGGCCGCAATCGTCGGTCAGGTCGATGTCGCGGCTCTCGATGTCCTCGATCAGCGCCTCGACCTGGTCTTCGTCGAAGCCGAGGGCATCGACGAGCTCGTTCAACTCGGAGAGCTCGATGCACCTGCCCTCCTCGCCCTTCGCGAGGAGTGCCGAAACACGCGCGTGCCGGGTCCGCTCCATGGTTCCCATTGGCCCTCCTTCCCTCGGTGGTCGTCCGTGATCCTTCCCCGTCTCGCGGGGAACGTATTCCCATTTGGAGGGCGGCAGAGCGCAAAAAAAGGGGGCCGGAGCGCTTGCGCCCCGACCCCCCAGGCGAGCCTTCGCAGGCTCGGTTCTCTGATTACGGAATGAAGATTCCCTGCACTGAGAACAGTGTGTTGTCGGCGGTCGCGATCTGACCGTCGGCGCCACCGTCGTTGATCTGCAGCTGCTGGATCTCGACGATGCCACGCTGGTTGTCCTTGACCGAGCCCACCACAACGGCGTTCGCGGTCGTGTTGACCGAGCAGGTGCCGCCGATGCGTGGTCGCCGTGGTGTTCACGCACGTCCCGTTCACGGGGAACGGGATGTCGACCACGGTGGCCGCCTCGTTCAGGCCCGGACCGTTGTAGTGGTCCGAGATCCGGATCGTCGCGTTTCCCTGCAGCTGACCGGAATAGTCCGGACCGTCAGCCGCGTTCGGGCTGTTGCAGACCGTCGCTGCGGTCGCCGGCAGGCAGCGGATGTCCGTTCCGTTCGAGGTGATCAGCACGTCCTCCGGCGAGGTCGGCTTGACCTTGAGCAGCACGAACGCGACCGCGTTCGCACCGGCGCCGTTGGCGTCCGGTGACCCGATCGTGAGGAAGTTCGACGTCTGCACGGGCGGGTTACAGGACGGGAATGCGAGTGGCGCGCCGTGCGTCCGGTTGGGCACCGTACACGCCTTGAATGCAGGGACCATCGATGCACGGAGCGGTGTCGCTCCCTTGGGCCGTACGTGCGAAGCGGTCGAAAGCTGTGCAGTCATCAGCACGCTCCCGATTGCCGCGCCCAGAAAAACGACCCCGAGAAACTTTCTGCGTTTGGTCATAGGCCTCCTCCCCGAAGGCTTGAGGTATGTAGCTGTCTCGTCACCGCGACCTCCCCAGGGGCGGTGAATGTCGGAAAACTACCACGAATCGAACTGATTGTGAAACCGTCGGTCACATTTCGCAAAAGAGCGCCCTTTTTGCAGGGATTTGGGGCTTGCGCCACGCGTCGGAAGGCCGCCGCAGGAGCAGGCGCATCCTTCCGTCCGCCTCTCTAGGCTTTCGCGGCATGGCGCAAGGAGCTCGAGGCGTGCCCGCGGTCGGGGGGTCGAACCGGCTTCGGATCGGCACCTCCCTGATACTCGCGATCGTGGTCGCCGTCGTGGTCTGGTTGATCGTCAAGGGCACCGACGACACGAGCGACACCACCCGGCCGTCAGCGGCCGCGAGCGCGGCGACGCTGGCCACGCTGCGGGCGCTGCCCGGGGAGGTCGAGCATCCGGTCTACTGGGCCGGGACGCGTGCGGACTACACGCTCGAGCTGACGGAGGTGGATGGGAACCTGTTCGTTCGCTACCTGCCGCCGGGGACCGACGTCGGCGACCCGCGAGCCGACTTCCTGACGGTCGGCACCTATCGGGTGGCCGACGCGTACACGGTCTTGAAGCGACAGAGCCGGCGCCGGGGCCAGCACGCGCTCCGCGCGCGTGGCGGAGGCATCGCGGTCTGGAGCGACAGCCGGCCCCAGAGTGTCTATCTGGCCTATCCGCGCGCTGACATCCAGGTAGAGATCTACGACACCTCCGCTGCGCGGGCCCGCAGGCTCGCCACCACGGGGGCGGTCGAGCCGATCCGCTGACCCTGCTCACCTGCTGGGTCCTCTTCCCGCTCGTCCTGGCGGTCGTGTCGCTCGGGTGTGGCCTTTTGCTCGAGACGATCGCGGGACTGCGCCTGCCCGGTGCGGTGATTCCGGCGGCGGGTCTTGCCGTGGTGGTGGTCGCGGTCCACTTCACGACCGCGACGGACGCCACGGCCGAGATCTCCGTGCCGGTGGTCCTGGGACTCGCCACGCTGGGATTCGCGCTGTCGCTCCCTTGGCGTCGCGGACGGATCGACGGGTGGGCGACAGCGGCCGCAGTCGGCGTGTTCGCGGTGTATGCCGCGCCCGTCGTGCTATCCGGGGACGCCACCTTCGCGGGCTACATCAAGCTGGACGACACCGCCACCTGGCTTGCGATCACGGACCGGGTGATGGAGCACGGCCGCGATCTCGGTGGACTGCCGCGCTCTTCATATGAGGCGACGCTTGCGTTCAACCTGCCGGGCGGCTATCCGATCGGGGCCTTCCTGCCGCTCGGAGTAGGCCACGTGCTGACGGGCGAGGACTCGGCGTGGGTCTTCCAGCCTTACATGGGATTCCTGGCCGCGATGCTGGCGACCACGCTGTACGTGCTCGTCTCGCCGATTCTCGGCTCCCGCCCGCTGCGCGCGCTGGCCGCGTTCGTGGCGAGCCAGGCCGCGCTCCTGTTCGCGTACTCCCTGTGGGGCGGGGTCAAGGAGATTGCGGCGGCCTGCATGATCGGCCTCGTCGCAGCGGTCGCGTCGCCTGCGATCAATGCGGAGCGGCCGCTGCGCGGGATCCTGCCGCTCGCGGTCGCGAGCGCGGCGACGCTTGCGGTCCTGAGCTTTGGTGGCGCCGTCTGGCTCGGGCCCGTGCTGCTGACCGCGCTGCTCCTCGCCGCGCGGGCGGGCGGTGCGCGCCTGGCGGCCCGGCAGGCGCTCGCATTCACGGTCGCGGGCGCCGTGCTGGCGCTGCCCTCACTGCTCAAGGCGAAGCAGTTCCTCAGCCCGAACAGCGGGACCCTGACCAGCAGCACGGACCTCGGCAATCTGATCGAGCCCCTGGACTGGATGCAGTTCTTCGGCATCTGGCCGGCGGGCGACTTCCGGGTCGAGCCGGAGAGCATCGACGTGACTCACCTGCTGATCGGCCTGGTGGTGGCCTCCGGCCTCCTGGGGCTCGTGATCGCGTGGCGTCGCCGTGCAGACGGACTGCTCATATATATGTGCGGCGCCACCGTCGGATGCTTCCTGGTGGTCGGCCTCGGGTCACCCTGGGTCGATGCCAAGGCGCTCGCGACCGCCTCCCCCGTGTTCATCGTCGCGGGCCTGGCCGCGGGCGGCGTCGTGTTCGAGGCCGGACGGCGGGTCGAAGGGCTCTTGATCGTCGCGGCAATCGCGGGGGGAGTGCTGTGGTCCAACGCCCTCGCCTACCAGGACGTGACGCTCGCACCGCGCGACCGGCTGGCGGAGCTTCAGCGGATCGGCGACCGCTTCGCCGGCCAGGGCCCGGCCCTCATGACCGAGTACGAGCCGTACGGGGTTCGCCACTTCCTCCGCCGGCTCGATCCCGAAGGAGCCTCGGAACTTCGCCGCCGCGTCGTTCCCCTCCGTGACGGCCGCCCCCTGAACAAGCTCGAGGTGGCCGACATGGATCAATTCATGTTGAGCGGCCTGATGGCGTATCGAACGATGGTGCTCCGCAACTCGCCGGTCGAGAGCCGCCCGCCGTCTCCCTTCAAGCTGGTCAGCCACGGCCGTTACTACGACGTCTGGCAACGCGCCGATGCTCCCTCCGGAGTGGTCGAGCACCTGCCGCTCGGCAACGCCCGGCACCCGACGGCTCCCGCCCCGTGTGGAGACGTCCGACGGCTCGCCCGCGAAGCCGGGCCAGGTGGGCGGCTCGCGGCAGCCGCACGGGGGGCCGACCCGATCGTCATAGACCTGCCGAGCGCCACGCGCCCCGAGCGATGGCAGCCCGCGCCGGGCACCACGGGGGCGGTGTCGCCGGTCACTGGAGGCTCGGTCGAGACGCTCGTCCACGTGCCTGCCGCCGGCCGCTACGGAATCTGGGTCGGCGGGGCGTTCCGCCGCGAGCTCGACGTGCTGATCGACGGCCGCCGCGTCGCGAGCCGGCGGCACGAGTTGAGCCACTCGGGCCAGTATCTGCCGCTGGGTGAGGCGGACCTCACGACCGGCGTCCACCGGATCACGCTCCGCTATGGCGATGCGGATCTGCATCCGGGGAGCGGCGATCCGCCGTTCTACCTCGGTCCGCTCGTGCTCGCGGCTCCCGCAAAGACATCGGTTCGCTACCTGAAGCCCAGCGAAGCGCGGTCGCTCTGCGACAAGCGCCTCGACTGGATCGAGGCGCTTCGCTGACGTGACCGACCCCTGGAGCAAACCGGTTTTATGCCGCCCATAGGGTGCACAAGACCGGTTTGGTCCGGAGCACCTTCACGAGTCTCCAACCGCTATCCAGAAACGCGCGCGACTTGGCCCCTTTGGTCACAGCCACCATCGCCTGACCCCGCACCCTTTACCCAGCCGGTTGTTTCAACCCGCTCGGTGATGGTAGCCTTCCTCCTAGCCGCCATGGCTCGCCGGAGAGCCGTCCCGGAAAGAGCGAGGGCCGGGAGTCAACCGTTGCTCCCGGCCCTGCTTTGCTGCTGTGTCCGCCCTGGCGCTAGTAGTAGGGGAGGATCGCGAAGGGCGGACTGCCTCGGAGTCCTTAGGGGATAAAGATCCCCTGGACTCCGAAGAGTGTGTTATCGGCGGTTGCGATTTGGCCGTCCGCGCCGCCGTCGTTGATCGACAACTGGCCGATCCCGATCACGCCGCGCTGGTTGTCCTTCACGGAGCCCACCACGACGGCGTTGGCCGTCGTGTTGACGCTGCAGGTTCCGCCGATGGTGGTGGCGACCGTGTTGGCGCACGTGCCGTTCACCGGGAAGGGAATGTCCACGACAGTGGCCGCTTCGTTCAGGCCCGGACCGTTGTAGTGGTCGCTGATCCTGATCGTCGCGTTGCCCTGCACCTGGCCCGAGTAGTCCGGACCGTCAGTTGCGTTGGCGCTGTTGCACACCGCGGCCGCGGTGGCGGGCAGGCAGCGAGTGTCGGTGCCGTTGGACGTGATCAGCACGTCCTCCGGCGAGGTCAGCTTGACCTTCAACAGGATGAAAGCGACAGCGTTCGCGCCGGCGCCGTTGGCATCTGGCGAGCCGACCGTGAGGAAGTTCGACGCCTGCACGGGCGGACTGCAAGACGGGAATGCGAGCGGCGCACCGTGGGTGCGGTTGGGCGTACCACAAGCCTTGAAGGCGGGCACGACGGACGCGCGCAGCGGAGTCGCACCCTTCGGGCGCACGTGCGACGCTCCGGCGGACTGAACCATCAAGACGGCGAGCATGCCGATCGCGCCTGCGAGCAACAGCAGATGCGCTTTCCTCGTACGGATGATCCTCATAACCCGGTCTCCCCTCCGAATCTTTCCCGGTCCGCCTCGAAGGACGAGTGACCGGCGAGCGACAGTGGTCGGAAATCTAACATGACTTCTGAGTCGTGTAAAGGCTGTCCGGTGACTGACTGAGTGGTCACCTTCGACAACCCTGGCTAAACCGCTGGTTACGGGGGATTTGCGGGCGAAGGATCTGGCCCAGGAGGCGTCTTTAGCTACGTGGGGAGAAGGTTTCGTTTACGTCTCGGGATGTTGACGGTCGGCCTTGCTCGGCCGCCTGCGCGCCGGCGTTCGCGCGCCAACTACTCCGTGACGGCGACCCCCTCCGACACGTTCACGCCGGAACCCGGTCACGGTCATCCAGGGCGACACCGTCACCTGGACGAACGAGCGGCGGCAACCACAATGTCCACTTCGACGACGACTCCTTCATCATGCCGTCGTCGCCTTCGACCGATGCCTGGCTTGCTCCCCAGCTGTTCAGCCAGGTCGGGCTCGTTCCCCTACTACTGCGAGATCCATGGAGGTCCCGGGGGAACGGAATGTCAGGCACGGTCGTGGTCAACGCCGCGCCCCGCGGCGGTGGCGGCGGCGGAGGGGGCGGCGGCCACGCCTGGGCCCGGGCCTGGGCCCGGACCCGACCCAGCGCCCGTCGTCATCGATGGTCGGCTCCTCCATGCAGGACGTCGACAAGCTTTTCGTGCGTGCCTCCATGAACGAGGCCGGCACGCTGACGGCGACGGGCACGGTGAGCGTTCCCGGCGCCGCGAAGGCCTACGCGCTCAGGCGCGTCGAGCCGCGCGGTCACGGCCGGCCAGATCGTGAAGCTGCGGCTGAAGCTCCGAAAGCAGGCGCTCGAAGGCGGTGAAGCGGGCGCTGCTGCGCGGCAGAAAGCCGCGGGCGAAGATCACGCTCACGGCCAAGGACGCGACCGGCAAGGAAACCCGCCGCAAGCAGACGGTTCGGCTCACGCGCTAAGTACTGTCGGCGGTATGCGCGTGCTCGCGATGGTGCATCAGCGCGACGCCGGACCAGGCGTGTTCGCCGACGCGATTCGGTCGCGAGGCGCAGATCTCGACACCTGGATGGTCCCCGAGACCTGGAGCAATCCGGGCTCGGCCGCGCTGCCGCGGCATCCCGTCGACTACGACGCCGTGCTCGTCTTCGGCGGGGCGATGCACGCCGACCAGGAGGATCGCGCATCCGTGGCTACGTGGCGAGAAGCAGCAGCTTGCGGCGCTGCTCGAACGAGCGCGTGCCGCTGCTGGCCGTGTGCCTCGGGCGCCCAGCTGCTCGCGCGACGCGGCGGGCGCCACGCCGCGGCGGGCGAGCCGGCCCGAGATCGGCTGGCACGACGTCGACCGTGACCGACGGAGGGCAGCGGACGACCCGCTGCTCGGCCCGCTCGCCCCTCGCTTCGAGGCCTTTCAGTGGCACAGCTACGAGTTCCCGCTTCCGGAGGGCGCGACGCCGCTGGCGCGCAGCAGCACGTTGCCTCCAGGGCTACCGGATCGCCGACCACGCGTGGGGCATCCAGTTCCACGCCGAAGTCAGCCGCGCGGACGCCCAGGCGTGGATCGACGACTACGAGTCCGACGAGGACGCGGTCCGCATCGGCCTCGACCCCGACCTGCTCCACAGGCGCACGGACGGCGCGATCGACGCATGGAACGGGCTCGGCCGGGCGCTCTGCGAGCGGTTCCTCGACGTCGTCGCTACTCGGGCGTGACGTAGGCGGCGGACAGGCCGCCGTCGACCATGAACGTCGAGGCGGTCACGTACGACGACTCGTCGCTGGCGAGGAAGACCGCCGCCTGGGCGATCTCGCTCGCCTCCGCGAACCGCCCCATCGGCAGGTGCACCAGCCGGCGCTTCGCCTTCTCCGGATCGCTGGCGAAGAGGTTCTCGAGCAGCGGGGTCCGCACCGGCCCGGGGCACAGCGCATTCACGCGCACGCCGCGCTGGGCGAACTCGACGCCCAGCTCGCGCGACAGCGAGAGCACCGCCCCCTTCGAGGCGGTGTAGGAGATCTGGGACACGGCCGCGCCCATCACCGCCACGAACGAGGCGGTGTTGATCACCGAGCCTCCGCCGCCCTCGAGGAGATGGGGGATGCCGTGCTTGCAGCAGAGGAAGACGCCCCGCAGGTTCACGTCCTGCACGCGCTGCCAGGCGTCGAGGGGAGTGTCCGACGACCGAGGTGTCGTCGTTCGGATTGATGCCGGCGTTGTTGAAGAGCACGTCGATCCGTCCCATCTCGTCCTTGACCCGCGCGTACATGTCGCGCACCTGCTCCTCGTCGGTGACATCGACCTCGAGCGCGAGCTCACCCTCGGCTCGCGGGCTGACGTCCGCGCCCGACCACCCGCGCGCCCTCCTCCGTGAAGAGCCGGGCGGACTCGGCGCCGATGCCGCTCGCGGCGCCGGTGATGACGCACACCTTGCCTTCCAGCCTGCCGGCCACGTGGCTAGTCCTCCTCGGTCGCGTAGAACACGTTCTTTACGTCGGTGTAGTGCTCGAGCGCGTCCGGACCGAGCTCGCGCCCGACGCCCGACTGCTTGAAGCCGCCGAACGGGGTGCTGACACGCACCGAGCTGTTGGAGTTGATCGACAGCACGCCCGTCTCGACCGCGCGCGCGACCCGCAGGGCCTTCGCCCCGTCACGCGTCCAGATCGACCCCGACAGGCCGTAGATCGTGTCGTTCGCGATCGCGATCGCCTCGGCCTCGTCCGCGAACGGGATCACGCATGCCACCGGCCCGAAGATCTCCTCGGCGGCGGCTCGATCGGAGTTCGAGACCGGCGCGAGCACAGTTGGTGGAAACCAGTAGCCCGGGCCGTCCGGCGCGTTCCCGCGGATCGCGACCGGCGCACCGTCCGGGACGTACGAGGCCACGGCCTCGCGCTGGTCCGCCGAGATCAACGGCCCCATCTGCGTCGCATCGTCCAGCGGGTCACCGACGCGCATCGACTCCACGGCTCCGCTCAGCGCCTCCAGGAACGGGTCGACGGCGGCGCGCTCGACGAGGATCCGCGAGCGAGCGCAGCAGTCCTGGCCCGCGTTGCCGAACACCGCCAGCGGCGCCGCGGCCGCCGCCTTCTCGAGGTCGGCGTCGGCGAAGATCACGTTCGCCGACTTCCCGCCCAGCTCGAGCGTGACGCGCTTGATCGTGCCCGCGGCGTCCCGCGCGATCCCGCGGCCCACCTCGGTGGAGCCGGTGAAGGCGATCTTGGCCACGTCGGGATGCTCCACGAGGCGCCTTCCACAGACGCTGCCCGGACCGGCGACCACGTTGAGGACTCCCTCGGGCAGCCCCGCCTCGAGCGCGATCCGCTCGAGCTCGAGCGCGGTCAGGGGGGTCAGCTCGGCCGGCTTCAAGACGACGGTGTTGCCGGCCGCGAGCGCGGGCGCGACCTTCCAGGAGGCGATCGTGAGCGGGAAGTTCCACGGCACGATCAGGCCGACCACGCCGAGCGGCTCGCGAAACGTCATGTCCACGCCACCTGCGACCGGGATCGTGTGGCCGAGCAGCCGCTCCGGCGCGCGCGGCGTAGTAGCGGAAGGTGTCCACGACCATCCCGATCTCACCGCGGGCGTCGCCGATCGGCTTGCCGGCGTTGCGCGCCTCGAGCGTCGAGAGCGCCTCGCGCCTGCTCGTCCAGCGCGTCCGCGAGGCGCCTGCAGCAGCGTGCTGCGGTCACCCGGCGGGAGTGCTCGCCAGGCCGGGAACGCGGCCTTGGCGCGCGCGACCGCGGCGTCCACGTCGCTCGGCGCCCGCGCGTGGGACCTCGGCCATGACCTGCTCCGTGGCGGGCTCGACGACGGAGATCACGGACAAGGGATCAGCCGCGCTCGAACATGCGGCGGCGCTCATAGTCGGTCACGACCTCGTCGAACAGCCGCTGTTCGGTCTTCCCGTAGTTGAGGTAGTGGCGCCAGACTGCGTCGCCGAAGGTCTTGCGGGCGAACTTGCTGCCCTCCCACAGGTCGACCGCCTCGCGGAGCGTGGAGGGAAACGGCTCCGCCTCCGCCTCGGCGTATGCGTTGCCCTTCAGCTCCGGCCCCGGGTCGGTCTGGCGCTCGATGCCGTCGAGGCCGGCGGCCAGCAGCGCCGCGTAGCCGAGATACGGATTGACGTCGGCGCCGGGAATCCGGCACTCGACCCGGCGCGAGGCGCCGTGACCCACGACGCGGAAGCCGCAGGTGCGATTGTCTCGTCCCCACGAGATCGAGGTCGGCGCCCAGCTCTCGGTCGCGTACCGCTTGTACGAGTTGATGGCCGGCGCGACGAACAAGGCGAGCTCCCTGATGCGGGCGCGCATGCCGCCGAGGTAGTTGCGAAAGACGTCCGTCTCCTTCTTGCCGGAGACGAAGACGCTCTTGCCCTTGGCGTCCACGAGGCTGGAGTGGATGTGGCAGGAGCTGCCGATGTCCTTCTCGGAGGGCTTCGCCATGAAGGTCGCCGAGATCCCGTGCAGGAACGCGATCTCCTTGACGCCGTTCTTGTAGATCGTGTGTCGGTCGGCGGAGGTCACGGCGTCGGCATAGCGGGTGTTCACCTCGTGCTGCCCGTACCAGGCCTCGCCCTTCGAGAACTCGACCGGGATCCCGGCGGCGTGCATGCCACGCCGGATCGGGCCGAGGTACGGCTCGTCCATGGTGGTCGCGAGGATGTGGTAGTCGAGGATGTACGGGATCGTCGGGGTGAGGCTCGCGGTAGTCCTTCTCGTGCGCCTCGGCGTAGCTCTCCTTGTAGAGGTAGAACTCGAGCTCGGAGGCGCACATGGGCGTGTAGCCCATCTCGCGCGCGCGCTCGTACTGGGCGATCAGGATCTGGCGCGGCGATGCGACGACCGGAGAGCCATCGTGGTTGGTGACGTCGCACAGCACGAGCGCGGTGCGGTCGAGCCAGGGGATCCGGCGCAGCGTCCCCATGTCGGGGACGATCCCGAAGTCACCGTAGCCCCCTTCCCAGTTGGCCATCTCGTAGCCCGGGATGGGATCCATCTCCATGTCGAGCGCGAGCAGGTAGTTGCACCCCTCGACACCGTGCTCGACCACGTCCGCGAGGAAGTACTCCGCCTGGATGCGCTTGCCGAACAGGCGACCCTGCATGTCGGTGAACGCGGTGACGACGGTGTCGATCGTTCCTTCGCCGACCTCCTTGCGCAGGTCGTCGAGCGAGAGCATCCCGGCCGTTCCGCCGGGGCCGCCGGGGCGGGTCACTGACTCGTTCGCGGTCAGTCTCTTGTGACCTCGTCCTCTTCGAGCGTCCGCACGGGCCCGGTGTACTTGTTCTTGGCGGACACGGCCCACCAGATCGCGACGAGCGCGCCCACGACCAGGACGAACGGCGTGTAGTTGAAGGCCGGCGCGTCGAACTCGTCGAACCACGGCACGCTCGCCGGGCTGAAGGGCAGGCAGAGAACGACCGTCGTGATGATCACCCAGACGATCGCGACGGTGTTGATGACGCGATAGCGGCTGCCCGAGGTTCCAGGGCCCGGTCGCGAAGCTGTCACCTGCGCGCAACCGCAGGTAGATCGGGATCGTGTAGGCGATGTAGAGGCCCACGGTGCAGATCCCGGTGATCGCGAAGAAGGCCCACGGGAAGGTCGGCGCCGCGTCGGTGCTCCACAGGGCGGGGATCGAGATGAGCAGCGCCGCCACCGACACCGCGATCACGGCGTACAGCGGCACCCTGTCGCGGTTGAGGCGCCTGAACAGCCACCAGCCCGGCATGCCCCGGTCGCGCGAGAACGCGTACCAGGTGCGCGACGCGCTCGTCAGGCCCGGCCGCACCGCAGAACAGCTGTCCGATCGTGACGATGATCAGGATCAGCTTTGCCGCCCACATGTCGCCGGCGAGCGCGGTCGTGACGATGGTGTTCGAAGCGCCGCCCGAGTCGTTGACCGCGCCGACGTCGGTGGCCGCAAACAGGAGTGCCAGGAGTACGAACCAGCCGATCACCGCCGACCAGAACACCGGCGCGCCACACGCCCTTCGCCGCCGCGATCGCAGCGCCGCGCGTCTCCTCGGCGGTGTGAGCGGAGGCGTCGTAGCCGGTCTGCGTGTACATCGTCAGCAGGAAGCCCTGCGGCACGACCAGGAACCAGAAGGCGAGGCTGCGTGACCGACCCGTCGCCGAAGCCGACGAGATTGAGCTTCTCCGTGAACACGAAGTCGGCGTTCTGGTGCTGGTCCGGCAGGAAGACGAGCAGGCCGATGATCACCGCGACGCCGAGCACGTGCCAGCCGACCGAGATGTTGTTGAAGAGCGCGAGCACGCGGTGGCCGAAGACGTTGACCATCGTGTAGAGGACCAGGACCAGGACGAAGAGGCCGAACTGCTCGGCCAGGATGTGCTTCGTGTCGGCGAAATTGACCCCGAAGACGTCGACGCCGTAGACGCCGAGGGTGACGTTGATGAAGATCGCCGCGCCGTAGCCGACCGAGGCCACGATGCCGACGAGGCCGACGATGTTGAACCAGCCGGTCATCCAGCTCCACCCTGCGCCACCGAGCTTTGCGGCCCACCAGTAGGGACCGCCCGCGGTCGGCATGGCGGAGGTCAGCTCCGACATCGAGAGCGCGACCATCAGCACCAGGGCGCAGATCACCGGCCAGCCGATCGAGATGCTGATCGGGCCGCCGTTGTTCCAAGCCGGCCCGAAGGTGGTCCAGGTGCCGGCGAGGACCGAGATGATCGTGAACGAGATCGCGAAGTTGGTGAACCCGCTCCAGGCCCGGTTCAGCTCCTGCTTGTAGCCGAGATCGGCTAGCTGCTGCTCGTCCTGGTCCAGCGTCCCAGGGGCGGGCGTGGACGCTCCCACCTGATCTCCCACCTGATCGGCCACTTTCCTCTCCTCTCCTCCAGATGTGCTACTTCGCACAATGTACCGCAGGAAGTCGCGGCTGGAAAAGAGTGTTCTAGCCGGTGCGAGCGGCCGTGCGGCGGGGCTTCCAGTCAGGCGCCCTGGGCGCGACCGGAACGAGCTCGATCGCGGCCCCACGAGGGGTCGCCTGGCGCAGCCGGGCGGTCACCACGAGCCGCTTGTCGTCGCTGCCCAGCGGTGTGCAGGTGGTCAGCACGAGCCGCTCGTTGGGCGCGTTGCCCAGCACCGTCGTCTGCGTCGGCGGCACCGACTTCACCTTCTCGACGCTGTACGTGAACTTGCCGTAGGGCATCGTCAGGGTGATCGCGTAGCCACGGCGGAGCTTCCCGAGGCGCCCGAACGGCGCCCCATAGGTCGTGCGGTGGCCGGCGATCGCAACCGTCCCGCCCTGGCCGGGCAGCGCCGTGTCCGAGTAGTGGCCGGGACCTTTCTTCAGCGTCTCGGTACCGGTCCCCGATACGAACACGAAGTTCTTGCCGGTCTTCGGGATGAAGATCCGGCCCAGCGGGTCCCCCGCCCTGGCGGTGCTGCGCTCGTGTGCGCCCAGCACCGCCATTCGCTCCTGCTCCGTTCCGGCTCGCCTCACCAGCTCGAGCGTGCTCGCCGGCAGCGCCGCCTTCTCGGTCGCGTCCAGCTTCTTGCTCAGGGCTTTCTGCTCGCGCTGGGTGAAGATCGTCGTGAACGGGTCCTGCCATACGACCGTGACGATCGCATCGACGATCAGGACGATTCCGATCAGGACCGCGAGGCCGCCGACGAAGCCGCTTGCCCGGCGAGGCATGCGCAGCCGCGGTGGCCGCCGGAGGGCGGCCGGGAGCGACATCTGCGGGCGGGGGACCATGGGCTGCCTTTGCGTTTCCCTCTGCGTTTCCTTCCGAGACTCCTCGGCCGCCTACTCGCGGACCAGCGCCCGGCGGAAGAGGTAGCTGCCTCCGGCCAGGAGCGAGCCTCCGAGCAGGGCGATCAGCCACGGGCTCAGCCCGGTCTCGGCCAGGCGCTTGCGCTTTGCCACCGGCACCGTGGGCGGCGTCGTGCCCGGCGGAGTCGTCCCCGGCGGATGTGGTTCCGGTGGGCGGCGGGCCCGTCTGGGTGGTCTCGGTCGGCGGGCTCTCCGGCGTGGTCGGCGGCGCCGTGGGCGGAGGGCTCAGCGACGTGACCGGCGGCGGCGTGGTCGTGACCGTCTGCGGCGGGGTCGTGACCGTCTGCGGAGGCGTCGTCACCGTCTGGGGCGGAGGCTTCTCGCCCTTTGGCGGCTTCTGGTGGCTGGGCGGTGGCTTCTCGCCCTTCGGGGGCTTTTCGCCCTTTCCGCCGCCGTGGTCCTTTCCGCCACTGTCCTTCTTGTCCCCGTGGTCCTTCTTTCCACCTCCGTACTGCTTCTCCGATGAAGGCTGCTTGTCGCCGTAGCCTCCGCCGTAGTCCGTCTCGCTGCCCTGCTTTCCTCCCCATCCAACTGCTGCTGCCGCCGTGAGTCCTAGGATCAATGCGGCAATGGCGAGGATCACACCCAACGTGTGATGCTTTGTAGGTCGTGACATTCGAGGCTCCCCTTCCTGGACTCGGTGTCAGTCGAATTGGAGAGAGAGCCCTTCAGCCGCGGGGCTCATGCGGGCCGGCGGGGGCCAGAAAGCTTCTCGATCCGACAGCGCGCTGAACTCTCTCGGCCCGGCTTCCTATCGATTGGCCCGAGCCGCGTCAACGCCGGAGCCTCCCAAAACTCGCAAATACCGCCTTATTTAAGTCCGGAAAATGCGACCGGGCCAAACGCCGCGCGCGGCTTGTGAAACGGCCGTGAGTCTTTTAGGGTCATTTGACTGAGAAGCGCCTAAGAGGCCCGTCTGGTGACCGAAGAGCAGCTCATCGTCCTTGGCTTTCTGGCCGCGGCGTTCGTCGTCGGCTGGCTGGCGCGGGCCCTGATCGGCAGGCGCGATCGGGACCGATCGGCGACGGAACCGGCCGCGGCGGCGGTGACCGAGGAGCAGCTCCTGCGCGCCGTCGAGGCGACCCGGCAGGAGCTCGATCGTGCGATCCGGTCCCACGTCGCCGCGGTCGCTCTGTCGCTGCGGGCGCGAGAAGGCGCCGCTCCGGAGCCCGAGGACAGGGCCGGTCGAGGAAATGCCGGTAGAGGAAAGGCGGCGGTCGAGGAAGAGGCGGCCGAGGCCGGACCGCTCGCGGAGGAGGTCAGCGCGGCACTCCAAGACGACGCCGCGAACGAGTACATGCTGAGCGTGATGGACCGAGACCGCGGCACCGCCTTGAGCGAGCGCGAGCTCGACCTGACGGATTGGGGCTTCGCCTATGGAGTCGCGTGGGCCCGGGCGCGCGAGCGCGGGTCCAATGAGGCCGGGGACGCTGTCGCGCAGGAGGCGCTGCAGGTCGCCGAGACGGTTTTTCGGGACTACGCGGCAGAGGCCGAGTGGGCGGCCGAGGCTCCCCAGGAGGGCAACGGCCGCACCCGCTGGCCGCGGCCCCGACGCTAGTCGGTGCTCGCCCGGTCAGCGGGGTCGCGCCACATCCGCCAGATCGGGGGTCCGCCCTTGGGCAGCTTCAGCTCCTCGACGACGCGAAACCCATGGCGCTCATACAGAGCGACGTTGCGACGTTTCGAGGACTCCAGATAGGCCCCGACCCGATCGCGGTCGCAGCGTGCGAGCACGGGCTGCATGAGGGCACTCCCGAATCCTCGTCCCTGGAACTCGGGCTCGACGCCCAGGACGGGGAGGTAGTAGTGCGGGCGTCTCTTGGGGTGGCGCTTCTCCATCGTCTGGATAGCCGTCATCCCGCGGGACACGTTGCGGCCCATCACGGCGATCGTCCCCGGCGCGAGCCGGAGCTGTGCGAACGGGCCCAGGTGCCACTGGCCCGGCGGCAGCCACAGCGCCGCGCCGAACAGCCTGTCGGCCGTGTAGCACTCGTCGTGCCGGAGCCAGATCCGCCGGAGGAAGAGGCTGAACATGCGTTCGAGCCGGGTGAGCCGCTCCGAGTCGCGCTGGAATATCCAGGTCATGACCGGGTCGTCCTCGAATGCCCGGGCGAGTGCCTGGGCGACACGAGGCACTTCATCGGGCTGAACCTTGCGGATGTCGGAGCCGTCGATTGCGGGACGGATCGGCGGGCCGCCGTGCTCGGGCCCTGGTCCTCCAGTGCCATCGGCGGAGACTAACCAAACCGATTGGTCTTGCGAATAGGGGAGGATGTATGCATGCCGCCTCAGCCGCCGCGCAGCGTGAAGATCTCGGAGGACGAGCGCGGAGGATGGTCGTCCGACCGTCCTCGGCGCGACGGGGCCCCGCCGCGCCCCCCGGCGGTCTCGGTGCGCTGCCGGGTACTGAGTCCCTCGCACGAGGTGCGCTATTCGCCTGGCAGCCTGCTCCTGATCGTCTCTCCCTCGTTGACCGAGCGCGATCGCTTCACACAGGGCCTGATCGACAAGCGCACGACGCTGCTGTCGCTCGGCAAGGTCCGGGTGCTGCTGACCGGGCGCGTTCCCGAGGAGGAGATACCGCAGCGGGCAGAAGAGGTGCTCGACGCCGCTGTCCTGAAGCGGCTGGAGGACAACGAGACCGTGGTCCTGACGGCTGACGGCCTCGGCGCCGACGAACGCGAGCGCTATGTGCGCATGGCGAATCGTTTCAAGCGACCCTGCCATCTGATCTTGATCGATCCGAGCCGCGACGCGGTCCAGGACGAAGACCGAGCCGCGCTCAACGAGCTTCGCCGCCGGCTCGATGCGGGCGAGCTGGGAGCCGAGGGCTTCCGGACCGCGCTACGCCTCAGCGGAGGCAACCTGACCGAGTTGAAGCGGATCGTCTTCGCGCATCCGCCGCGGGACGAGTAGCAAGAACTTCTGCGCTAGCTTGCGGCCCATGACCGGCTCCGAGGCGCCTGAGCTCGTCGACGTCGCGATCGTCGGTGGCGGCCTCAGCGGGCTGTGCGCGGCACGGCGCCTGGCCGCCCGTGGCCGTACCGTCACCGTGCTCGAAGCGCGCGAGCGCGTCGGCGGCAAGATGCGCACGGACACCGTGGCCGGACACCATGCCGACCTGGGCGCACACTGGATCGGGCCCACCCAGGACCGGATCGCAGCGCTTGCGCGAGAGCTCGGCGTGGGTGTTGAGCCCCAGTACCTGGAGGGACGGGCGGTGCTCGTGTCGCGCGGCCGCCGGCGCACGTTCCGCGGCTCCCTCCCACCGCTTTCGCCATTGGCCATCGCCGAGCTCGGCATCGCCCAGCTTCGGCTCAACCGGCTCCGGCGCCGAGTGCCTCTCGAGCAGCCATGGATCCTCGCGACGGTCACCGACTGGGATGAGCAGACCGTCGAAACGTTCGCACGGCGTCATGCGCGAACGACCGATGCTCGCCTCTTCCTCAACCTCGCAACCGAGCTCGTATTCGGCGCCGAGCCCGAGGAGCTCTCGCTCCTCTACTTCCTTTTCTACCTCCAATCGGGCGGTGGCCTGACCTCGCTCACCGAGTTCGAAGGCGGAGCGCAGCAGGACCACTTCGTGGGCGGCAGCCAGCAGATCTGCGACCGCCTGGCCGAACGACTCGGAGACGCTGTGCGCTTCCGCACCGCTGTCACGGCCGTCGAGCAGGACGACGACCAGGTCACGCTGCGCACCGAGGACGGCAGTGCGGTGCGCGCTCGGCACGCGATCGTCGCGGTGTCGCCGGCGCTGGCCGGGCGCTGGCACTGGGCTCGTCCGCTACCTGCCAATAGAGACGCCCTTGCACAGCGCATGCCGATGGGCGCCTACATGAAGGTCGTACTTGCCTATGACCGGCCCTGGTGGCGCGACGCGAACCTGTCCGGCATCGCCTACGCCGACACGGGCCCGGTGCAGATGGTGGTCGACGCGAGCAGCCAGGGCACGCCCGGAGGGCTGCTCGCCTGCTTCATAACCGGGCGCGCGGTCGAGCGCTATGGCCGCCTCGAGCTCGGCGCTCGGCAGGCAGCCATACGCGAGACCGCTCACCCGCATGTTCGGACCGGGCGCCGGGGACTGGACCGCGTACGCGGAGTGCGACTGGACGGCCGAGCCGTACAGCCGCGGGGGACCCGTCGGGCTGATGGGCCCCGGGACGCTCGGGAGATACGGCCACATCTTGCGACGCCCTGTGGGGCGGGTGCACTGGGCCGGCACCGACACGGCGACCGAATGGAACGGCTACATGGACGGTGCGATCCAGGCCGGCGAGCGCGCTGCGGACGAGGTGCTGGGTATCCCAGCGACCTGATCAGCTCGGCGCTACTGGCAGTTCGGGTCGTCGCCGTCGATGAGGCCCGGCTCGCCCTCGTTGTCGAGGCCGTCGTTGCAGATGCCGGGCGTGGGCGCCGGCTCGGGTGTCGTCGGCACCGGCGTGTTCTCGGGGGCGTTGCCCTCGCGCTCGGCGCACTGCTCGACTTCCAGCTGTGAGCGCGGAGGGTCGCATTGCAGGCCACCGCTCGGCTCCGGCGGGGGGGCCGGGACCGTGGGCGTCGGCGTGGTCTGTGTCTGAACCGGCTCCGGCGGGGGCGGCGGCGGCTCGAACAGGTCCACGATCCTCACCGTGGGCGGATCCGGATAGGGCTCGTAGCACTTGCTGTACCCGCTCGAGCGGTGACGGCGTATGAAGACCTCGTCGTAGTCGCCGTTGGAGTAGTAGTCGCGCCGGTAGTAGGTCTCGTCGTAGTCGTTCTTGTGGCCGTACCGGCATTGCTTCGGCGGCGAGTAGTGAGGCGGGCAGCCCTGGCATTTCGCGGTCGGGACGAACACAGCCGGGCCGAGCGGGTTGCCGCAGAAGCAACGCACCACCGGCACCCCGTACTTGTCCACCAGGACCGCGGTGCCGGCCTGGAGAATGGCCTGGAAGGGCTCCGCCCTCCCGTTCTTGAACGCGTGGTTGGTCACCTGCGTGTCGCGAGTCAGGGTGACCGGGTGCAGCTTGGCGATGTACTTCTTCACCGCGCGGAAAGTCGGCCTGACGCCCAGCACCCGTGCCCACTCGCGCATGCGCTCCGGGTTGCGCTTCAAGAATCGGATCAGCTTGTCGCGGTCGCAGACCCTGTTGGAGCCGCTGCCGCCGAAGGGCTGCTCGCCTCCGGTGCCGCTCGCCGGGATGTCGACCTCGTCGTCGCCCTCGACGTCGGCGGGCGGGGTGAAGGGATCAGGGCCCGGGATCCTCCGGCTTCTGGAAGCTGACGGTCTGGAGGTCCGCCTCCGTGCTCGTCTTCTTGTCGTCGGAGCCGCAGCCGAACGCGAACACGGTGATCGCCACGAGGGCGACCAGTAGCTGCCGCCGCGATGGCTGCTTTTCCGGTTGTGATCCTGGGTGGCCGCATCGTGCCGTTCTTCGGCCGTCCCACGGTCACCCCTTAGGCACGGCGGCCGTTGGTGCAGCCTTTCCTTCATCGCGGCTCGAAGTAATCTCCCCGGCGATGAGCAGCCCGCCACCACAGCCGGCCGCCGGAGGGCAGCCCGCAGAGGGACCGAGTCCGGAAGCGATCTTGCAGCTGGGCACGGCGTTCTGGGCATCGAAGACGCTCCTCAGCGCGGTCGAGCTCGGCCTGTTCACGGAGCTGGCGCGCTCGGGACCACTCGCCGCGGAGGCGCTGCGCGACCGCCTGAACCTTCACCCGCGGAGCGCACGCGACTTCTTCGACGCGCTCGTGGCGCTCGGAATGCTCGAGCGCGAGGACGGCCTCTATCGCAACACGGCCGAAACGGATCTCTTCCTGGACCGGGCGAAGCCGAGTTACCAGGGCGGCCTGCTCGAGATGCTGAATGCGCGGCTGTTCGGGTTCTGGAACTCGCTCACGGAGGGGCTGCGCACCGGCGAGCCGCAGAACGAGGCGAAGACCGGCGGCAACCTGTTCGAGGCGATCTACTCGAACCCCGACTTGCTGCGGGGATTCGCGAGGGCGATGACCGCCAGCAGCCTTGGGCCGGCACAGGCGATGGCCGCGCTGTTTCCCTGGGACCGGTACGAGACCGTGATCGACATCGGCTGTGCGGAGGGTTGCGTGCCGGTTCAAGTCGCGCGCGCGCACGAGCACATGCGCGGCGGCGGCTTCGACCTGCCGGTGCTACAGCCGCTGTTCAGCGAATACGTGGCAAACGCCGGGCTCAGCGATCGCTTGGACTTCCATCCAGGCGACTTCTTCGCCGACGAGCTGCCGAGCGCGGACGTGCTCGTGATGGGCAGGATCCTCCACGACTGGGACCTCGACGAGAAGCGGATCCTGCTGGAGAAGGCCCACAAGGCGCTTCCGGAAGGCGGCGCCCTGATCGTCTACGAGTCGATCATCGACGACGACCGGCGCGAGAACGCCTTCGGGCTGCTGATGAGCCTCAACATGCTGATCGAGACCACTGGTGGCTTCGACTACACAGCGGCCGACTGCCGCGGCTGGATGACCGACGCGGGCTTCCGCGAGACCGACGTGAAGCACCTCGGCGGGCCGACCTCGATGGTGATCGGCATCAAGTGATGCCGACGGTACGGTCTGTCGGTCAGACGCGGCGCTCGGGCATGTAAGGGACGAGCGCCCGCACGAAGTCCGGGTCGGGGCCGGCCGTGGATACCTGCCGCGCGCGATCGCCGGCCGGAGAGCCGCCTCTGCGCGCCGGGGTCGGAGGCGGACGCGATTACTTCCGACATGTGTGCATTTAGTGTGATCGTTCTAGTATCTTTGCTCTAATGAAATCGGGCAATGGCACGTAAGCGACTACACGAGCCTCATCAGATCCTCGACGCAGCACGTGCCCTCGTCTTGGACGACGGGGCGGGTGCGGCGACCGTCGGAGCGATCGCCACGGCGAGTGGTGCTCCGATCGGATCCGTCTACCACGCGTTCGGGTCGCGCGACAGATTGCTCGCGCAGCTCTGGATGCGTGCCGTGCGGCGGTCGCAGGCACGATTCCTGGAGGCGCTCGAGAAGGACAGCGATCCGCTCGACGCCGCAGTCGCGGCCGCACTGTCGATCTACGACTTCGCGCGTGACGAGCCCGGCGACGCCCGCCTGCTCACCTCTCTACGTCGCGAGGACCTGACTCAGATGCCTCTGCCACCCGACGTCATGGCCGAGCTCGAGGAGCTGAATCGCCCGATCGAGAGAGCGATCGGCGCTCTGACTCGCCGCTTGTTCGGCCGGACCGGCAGGCCTTGGGTCGAGCAGACGGCGCTCGCCGTCTTCGACCTTCCCAACGGGGCGCTACGGCGCCACCTCCTCTCGGGAGCGCGGCCACCGGCCGCGCTCCGCGCTCCATTGACCCGAGCGGTGCGTGCAGCGCTCGAGGACGAAAGGACAACGCATGAGCACCAATAGACAAGCCTCTGACAACGCCGGTGTCGTCGATCAGATCCTCGACGCCGCCGGGCAAGGGGATCTCGACAGCCTCCTCAGCTTTTATCACCCCGACGCGGTCGTGCGTGAGCCGCGCAGCCTTCCGCATGGCGGGGAGCACCGCGGCCTGGACCAGGTCCGGGCGGCCGCGATTGCCCGGTCGGAGACGTGGGGGCCATTTCAAGAGACCACGAAGGTCTCCCCCGAGCCGGAGGTGTTTGCGCTGGACGACAACATGGTCGCGGCGCGCTGGCGATTGCAGGCGCGCGGTGACGCAGCCGACCTCGACGTCGAGGCGATCGACATCTACCGGCTGCGCAGCGGCAAGGTCCTCGAGCTCGAGACCTACTACCGCGACACCGCGGCAATGACGCGATTCCTCGCAGAGCAGCGAGTGCACGAGTAAACCGACGAATGGAGAGGCACGCGATGTCCAACCAGAACGTTGAGATAGTCCGCCGGCTCTTTCGGACAGTGGAGGAGCGAGATCTCGAGACGATGTTCGAGCTGTACGACCCCGAAGTCGTGATCCGCGAAAGCACGTCGTTGCCCTATGGCGGTGAATACCACGGGCACGATGGCGTTGTAGAGCATGGTCTCGGCTACCTCGGGACATGGATGCCGGTGCAACAACCGGGCGACGAGACACTCGAACCCGAGTTCCTCGGCGGCGGCGATCGCGTTTTTGTGCGTTGGCGCCAGAAAGCCACCGCGCCGAACGGTGAGAACGTCGACTGGCCCGCGCTCAGCGAATACCGGCTGCGCGACGGAAGGATCGTGGGTTCCTCGATGCACCAGTTCGACACCGAAGGCATCGTCCAGTTCCTCGAGCGTGCGGCGGCCGACCGGTGACGCTGCTCTATCTTGCGAGCCACTCGAGGCGGCGCATAGTCGGACCGGCGTATCGCTCCTCGTAGTCGAGGTGCTCCAGCAGGTGGACGTGGAGGTCGCGCAGGCCGTCGATGACACGCTGCCGTGCGTCGCCGCCATCGGTGTCGGTCAGCGCGCGGGCCGCGGCCTCGACGGCGTCGAGCAGGTCGGAGACCCGGGCATGGTCGGCCTCCAGGCGGTCGACGACCGGGTCGATCGAGGGGTCAGCCGCGCGGAGGGCGGGGAAGAGCAGCACGTCCTCGGCGCCGTGATGAGCGTGGACGTGGCTGCAGTAACGCAGGCAGTTCACCTTCAGCCGCCACAGCGGGCCATTGGTCTTGAGCTCTCCCAGCGCGTCCTGGACCGCCTCGCCCGAAAGCCCTTCGCCGACGTCGGCGGCAAGCTGTTCGACGATCTCGAGGTCGCGACGGATGACCGAGTGGACCCACAGCAGCTCCTGGAAGATCGCTTTGCCTCGATCGGTCTCGATCTCGTGCCCTCGGCTGAGCATCGGGTGCATCAGGCGGCCACCTCCACATTTTCGCGCTGACCGAGAAGCACCAGCACCGAGTCCAGCAGGGCTTCCTGCTGGGCTGGATCGACGAGGTGCCCGGCTTCGTCCAGGTGCTCGTGGGCGTGCCCCACGGCCAGCTCCACCTCGGTCACGCGGGCGCCGGCCGCGCCCAGCACCTTGCGCAGCTCGGCCTGGGCCCACACGGCGCCGAACATTCCAGTGCTTGCACCGATCACGGCCACAGGCTTGTTGCGGAGGGCGCTGGTAGCGAGCGGCCTTGAGGCCCAGTCGACGGCATTCTTGAGCACGCCGGGGATCGAGGAGTTGTACTCCGGCGTGGCGAACAACACGGCGTCCGCCTCGGCAATCGCGTCCCGGAGGCGGGCGACGGCCTCCGGGCCGCCGCCCACGTCGTCGTCCTCGTCGTACGGCGGGATCGACTTCAGGCCGTCGAAGACCTCGAACACCGCCCCGTGAGCCTCGAGCGAGCTCGCCGGCTGCGCGCAGCAACTTCGTGTTGTGCGAGTCGCGGCGGAGGCTCCCGCTGATGCCGAGCACCCGCATTAGGACTCCTTCGCCAGCTGCAGGTCGACGATGATCGTGACGTCGTTGGCCAGCGCCGGGTCTCCGCTCGGGAGTGGGTTGTTCCAGTTGAGGCCGAACCTCGTTCGATCGACGGTGGCCTCGAGCTGGACGCCGAAGCGCTCGCCGCCGTAGGGATCGGGGGCCGGATCGTTGATGTGGCCGATGATCTCGACCGGCTCGGTGTGGCCCTTCAGGGTCAGCTCACCGGCGATGGTCAGGTCGTCGCCCGAACGGCTGATGTCCTGCGCCTCGAAGCTGAGCTGCGGAAAGCGCTCGGCATCGAAGAAGTCGGGGGCCTGGAGGTGAGCCTCCAGGTTGGGGTCCTTGACCTGGACGCTGCCGACCTCGGCGGTCCCGCGCAGGACGCCGTCACTCAGGCGAGCGTCGAACTCGGAGAAAGTCCCCTGGAACGTTCCCGCCAGGTAGGGGACGGCGAACCCGACCGTCGAGTGAATGGCGTCCACGCTCCACGTACCGGTTGGGAGGGCTTGCTTTGTGGCCTGATCGCTCATGTCCATCCTCTCGGCTTGTTGGAAGAAGCTTGATTGCTCAACCAACACCAAGAGTAGCAGAGAAGCTTGCCGAGTCAACCTTCTACCACTCAACTAACGTGCCGGCGCGCGAACGCGCTGGGAGCAGGTCCTCGCAGCTCAAGCCGTCCATTGGGCGACCCATGCGGGAGTCGCCGAGACTTCTCTACGGCCTAGGAGTCGGCGTCGCAGCTGCCGGCCGTGGGGTCGACCTCGGGCAGCCGATCGAGCAGCGCGATGAGCTCAGCCAGCTGGTCGTCGTCGTACGACGCGCCCATGAGCTCGCGGATCTGCCTGGTGTGCGACTTGGAGGCCTCGCGTAGCTTGTCGCGGCCGGCGTCGGTCAGGGCCGCGTAGCTGACGCGGCGATCGCTGTCGCAGACCTCGCGAGCGACGAAGCCGTCCCGCTCGAGCCCGTCGAGGAGCCGGGTCACGCCGCCGGCGGTCAGCAGCAGGCTGTTTGCCAGATCGACACGCCGCATTCGCGAGTCGGGCGCCCTGACAAGATGGAGAAGCGCCTCGTAGGCGTTGATGCTCAGGCCGTGATCGGCACTCAGCTGAGCGCTCAGTTTGCGCGTCACAGCCGCGCTGGCGCGGACCAGGCGTACGAACGCCTCGATTGCAACCGAGGTCTCCGAAGTGGTGGCTGAAGGCGGCGTCATGGCGAGTACTTGCTGGCTCAAGTATAGTCGGGCAGCGGTCCGATCTGGGCCTCGATCTTCCCCTGGACCTCGCCGCATAGCTTCTTCAGCACGGCCGGCTGCACGGTTGCGTTCGTGAGGAGCAGGCGCAGGAACCCCATCTCGTCCAGTGACAGCTCGAGCGTGAAGCTTTGTGGCGCCCGACGCGACCTTCCACGGCCAGGGTCTAAGGAGGCGTGGTGTCCGTTGTCACTTCCGGACTCACGGGGTAGGGGCCGCGGCTGTCGAGCGGGATCGTCGTGTAGAGCACCTTCCCGCCATCGTTCCATTGGATCACGAGCTTGCCCGCCTTGACGTACAGCCGCGCCTGCGTTCCCGCACTGGGAGCGAGGGGATTGGCCGACTCGGACTCGATCGTAAGCGCGCCGTGTGCGCTCGCGTTCCCGCGCAGGTGCAGCACCGTGTCGGCAGCCGCTTGTGCGCCGATGCTAACGGCGCCCGAGTGTCGCATCTGGACCGCGCTGCCGGTTGAGCGGAGCGAGTAGTTGTAGGCGCCTCGACCGTGGAAGTCACGAATGTCGATCCCGCACAGGTTTGTGATCGCGCCGGTGCCGCCCGGGGGCTCGATCCTGACGGCCGAGTAGTTCGGGACGGTCCACCCCGCCCCAACCGAGTTCAGCGCCGGCGGCATGTAGAAACCGAACACGCGCGCGAACGAGGCGGTGCCTTTGTCGATTGGTCTGAGACGCAGCTGATGCTTGAAGCTCGAGAACGTCGAGCCGGAGACGCCATCGACCACACCCGGCAGCCCGTTGATCTGCGGGCTGCTCTTGTAGACCTCGACCGCGTTCATCTTCGTCTGCGCGGACGGAGTCACGATGCTGCCCAGGTTGAACATGGATAGCGAGCTCGGGGCGAGCACGCCGCTTGTCGAGACCTTGGCCTCCACTCCAAATCCCCGCAACCCACCGGCGTCTCCGATCGCGATCGTCGTTGCGGGCGTGACGTGCGCAACGTTGTAGATGCCGTTCGCGACGACCTTGTCGACGCTCGTCAGCACCAGCGCGTCTCCGATCGCGATCCCGCCGTCTGTCGCAAGCACGCCTTGCGCCGATCGAAAGAGATTGGCGTCCGTGCCGATCACAAGGCCACCGATCGGTCCCCGTGCGGGCAACCGCATTTTCCCATCTGCGGTCAGCACGAGCCGCTCCGTTCCAGGCCCACCGTTGCGGATGTTGAGGAGTGAACCGGTTGTGGGGTTGCCCGCATCGTTGCCGATGAAGATTCCCTGGCAGGCCGTCCCAGCCCCGAGCAGCGCGATCGAGAGCGCCGCCGCATTCGCATCCCCGCGTACCGGCTTCTCGTGCGTGATCTTGACGGTGCCCCTGCCCTCTTCTCGACCCTCCACGCCGAGCGTTGTGTCGAGCGGGTTGGTGGAGACGATGTCCACCGCCTCGGCGCTGGAATCCCCTGCGCCGCCGGCCGGGTCGTGAAAGATCGAGAGTGCGTGCGAGACGCCGGCGTTCTGGATGCGAACGGCCTGCTGCGGGTTCGCGGGGTTTGCCTGGTTCACGACCAAGAGGCGGCCGAGGGCGTCGGCTCCCCGATTCGAGTAGAGCACAGCCCCGGCGCCCGTCGAGGGGGAGTTATCCAGGTTCATTGCTCCTCCAGCAGACGCCGAAGCCGGGACCGAGCCCGATGGCCTCAGCTTCAGAGCAGGGTCGCCGGCGGGAGGCGCGACGTCCACCGTCTCGGCGACGGTTTGCGCCACCGCTCGCTCAGAGCCGTGCAGCAAAAGCACACCGACGCCGCCGACGAGAACGCCCGCCCGGCCAAGCATCGAGCGGCGCGTATTCACCTCGCTCGCGCGGTTCATCCAGACCCCACCCATCCATCCGCGTGCACCCGGCCAACAAGTTCGACTGGCTCGGCAGCATCCGCGATCCACTCCGTGACGTCAGCACTTCTATGTGCTGTGTTGCGACCCTATATCGATTTTTCGCGTTCTGTCAACTGAATTCGATCAGAGCGCCTCCGGGCCCATTTCTCAGGGATGAAACCAGCAACTCGAGCGGCTTCAGCCTGCTGGGGCAATCTTGATCGAGTCGATCCCAAAGCCGCCGGTACCCCCAACGGGGACCAGGCCCAAGCGCGTGATCGTCCCCGTCCATTCGGGGACGCTGGACATATCGAACGTGTACGAAGCAAAATCGCTATTGGGCTTGATGGCCACCTGTTTGCTCTTCGATGAGCTCCAACCACCGCTTGCCACAGTCTGAAAGAGGAGCCGGGCGCGCGTGCTTGCCGTGCGGTTTCTGAGCCGTACGGTGACCTTGTTGAGCAATGACGCCGACTTGCCGAAGGCCGGGCCCTGTAGGAAAGGATGGGTGTCCTGAGCAGAGCCCTTCAAGGAGCCGGAAGCAACGAACTCGGCTGCGACATTGGCGCTTGGCGCCCATCCCTCGAAGTCGCCGTCCACGTTGAAACGCCAGGTCTGCTCGCTTGTGCTCCGGTCCGAGAGGCTGGAGTTGAGCCCATAGACACCCTGCCGGATCTGATCGATGGTGCCGACCGTCAAGAAGTATCTGTACGAGTATGCGCTGGTCTTGTCGAGCGCAGCCAGGCCGAGTGGTGAGAGAGAACATGTCGAGTTGTCCCACTCGCCTCCGCTTGGCGTTCCGTAGAGCCCTCCGGCGAAGAACGTATTCGGGGGGCTGAACACGCCGAACCCGAAGCCCTGCGCGTTGACGCACGCGGACCAGTTCTCGGTCCCGTGCCAGTGCTCGGGGAATGAGGGCGTGTTTGGGACCTCCGTGACTGGGCCGTAGCTGAACGGCCGCGTCCCCACGTAGCTGATTACCCGGCTGAGGTCGCCGATCGCATAGGCGGCGGGCAACTCCTGCCAGAGCGTTCTGACGTCCCATCGTGTGTCCGCACGGAAGGTCGTCAGCTTGTTTCGAACGCGCACCCGTCGGCCCTCGACTGTGATCCATGTCTCGAAATCGCATTGGCACGACTCGAGTCTCATGTCCCAAAGGAGCGGGCGGGTTTTGACATAGATCGTCCTGCCGTCGTTGCTCCACCCCAGAACGGTGGGCGGATTGGCGTATGCGTCCCCGGCTTGGATCGGATTCCAATTCCACGGGGACCACCTCAGAGCCTGACCCTCCGATCGTCGATCGAGATATTGCCCCGCGTAGTACGACTGCTGCACGTATCGCCCCTTGTCGTGGTGGTTCACGAGGTTGTATGAACTGCCTGATTGCGATAGATACGAAATCGCGCCACCAGCATTCAGATCGATGCCGACCTTGATCGTTCCGTTGTCGAGTGCGGTGGAAAAACTGCTCCCGTTGGCACGGGCTGCAGCATCCGCACTCCAGCCGGCGAGGAGGACACACACTGCGATCAGCGTGAGCCCGGCGCTGACGAGTGCTTCGCTCCAGACGAAGAAAGTCGCTCGACGGCGCGTACACGGAGCGATGTCGTATCGGGATGGCAGGGAATCGATGGGAGGTGCCTACCCAGCGGGGGACCCTTCATCACAACAACTACAGGACGGCTGGCATTCTAAAAGCGGCTCTCGTCCCGGCCGCCTATCAGTCGCCGGTATTCCGTGAGGCCCTCCTCTACGCGCTCGCCGAAGACGTGGTCGGCCCGGTATGTAGCCCGGACGAATTGTTCGGCGATCTTGATGCGGCTGTGAACCGAAGCCCGAGAGTCCTCCTCGGCGCGGTCGTAACGGTCCCTATAGAGACGAAGGAACTCGTCGCGTTCGGCAACTGCGGCGCGCAGGTTCTTCGCCATCGTCAAGAAAGCCGTGTCCGCGATATCGGCTTCGCGTGGCCTCATCAGTTGAGAGCAAGCAGCACGAATTAATCCTCCGCAACGGCTCGCCACCGGGTGTGGTTGGGCCGAGTCCAGGCGGCTCTTAGTAATCACCACCTATCGAGACGAGCACCTATCGAGACGAGCGAGTATCCGACGCGTCGCCCGTTCTTGTTTTCTACCGGGTCTGGTTTAAGCGCCGATGATCTTGACCTTAAGCCGCGGTAAAGGTCGCTCCCATAGCGGGCGGGCCTTCAGCGAGCCGGAGCCGGACTCGAACCGGGGACCTTCCCTACTCGCCTCGGATCGGGAGCCAGTAAAAGGCGTTGAACGCGGCGATCACGGTCACGCCCAGGATGGTAGCAGGGCGCCAAGCAGGGCGCCGGTCGCGAGCCAGGCCAGGGCGAGCTGAAAGCGCCTGCTGATGGCTGTCGCGCCCGCGGCGTCAAGCGCTTCGCTGAGCAGCCGGTGACGGCACGCGTACTGCCAGACGGCGTTGAACGTCAGCGCCGTCACGATGAACGCGATGCCGTAGAAGACGACGGCGGTTCGTGATGGTGTTCATGTTTGTCACTACGTGGGTGATCGCGCTCTCGATCTGGCGGCTTGGGCGGATCGAGGAGCGCTGGTCGGCGCACCTGGAGGACTGATAGACGCTGGACGCCAAGACTGACGTTCTCCAGCCCGAGGCACCGGAGTAGACTCGGCCTCGTGGAGGAAAGCGCCGGTTTTCACGAGGATCAGAAGGTCTGGGTCGCTCACTTCGGGCGAAGTAGTGCGATTGGTGCCAACGCCACCGGCGGATGCATGCGCACCTCCTTGCGCCATCGGTTGGCACGCGGGATCGTTTCCCGGCCGGCATGACAGAACAGCACGACACCAGGCGCGAGTTCGGCGCAGTCCCTATCGTGCTGGTCATAGCTGCCGCGGGGCTGGCGGTGTTCGGCGGAATCTGGCTGGGACCATGGGCAGCCGTGATCGTGACCGTCGGCTTCGCTTTGGTAGTGATCGCGGGGGTGGTCGTGTGGGCATCGCGCAGGGGGAGTCCGGGTGATGCGCCGCAGGTGAGGCCGATGGACGATGGCCGTTACCGGGTCCTCGTGGTCGCGGACGAGCAATGCGCAACGCCGAGCTTCGCCTCAGAGCTGCGGTCCCACGCCGGCGGCCGACCGCTATCGATCTTCGTGGTGTCACCCGCACTGGAGTCGAGGGTCGGACGCCTCGCGGGGGATCAGAAGGGCTACGACGACGCGACGCGACGCCTGAACGACATCGTCGAAGGAATGCAGCGTGTCGACATCGAGGCCCGCGGCGAGGTCGGCCCGAACGATCCGCTGCAAGCCGCGGACGACGGCCTGCGACAGTTCGCAGCCAACGAGATCGTGTTCGTCACGAATCCCAAGGGACAGGCGAACTGGCTCGAGACCGGAGTGGTCGAAACGGCAAAGTCTCGCTACTTCCAGCCCGTAACACACATCACGGTCGCCGAACGCTGAGCGAGTGAACCCAAGCGACGGTGTGAGCGAGGGTTTTCATGAAGGTCAGAAGGTGTGGGTGATGGTCCGGGACGGAAGCCAGCGGCCGGCTATCTACGTCGGCGAGGGTGAGAATGCCTCCTGGTTCGGCGGCCCGCCCCTCGCATATGTGGTGTTTGCGGACGACCGCTCCGGCGCCGAGGTACAGCTGGACACGATCGTCCCCCGAGACGGGTAAACGGCCCGTTAGAACACGGCCGCGGTCGTCGGCTCTCTCATTAAGCGCGTCGTCCTGCTCGTCGTCGCCCTCAATGGAACCTGGGCGGGCCTAATCTTGGGTTGAGGTCTTTTCTCCCGCAATGACCCCCGACGGCATCTCATACGAGCTCCTCCGGATCCGCTTGGGGGATGGAGGAGAGACCACGGTCTACCTCGTGCGCCACCGGCTGTCGGCCACCGCCGTGCGCGTGGTGCATTTCTCTGAACCCGAGCGTCTCGATCACTGGTGCGCGTGCCACGACTATCCCGAAGCAATCGTGGGAGGGTTTTTCCTCAGTGACCCGTACCGGCCTCTTGGCGAAGTCCGCATTGACGGGAACCCCATCGAGCACGAGGCCGTCGTGTCGCCATGGGCATCGAAACGCGGGTGTCTGCACATCGATGGCAACCTCTGGATCGGTCCCCGCGAGCAGCTCGGCGACGACCCAGCCGGCGACCTCCTACAGGTCGGACCGCTGCTCGTGTCGGGGGGACGGTCGCTGATCGACGGCGAGGATCGCGAAGGCTTCTCCGTCGGCGCGGCGCAGTTCGACTCGGACATCACAGTCGGCCGCTACCCGCGTTGCGCGCTGGGCATCAGCAAGACCGAGCTGCTGGCGGTCTGCTGCGACGGGCGCCGCTCGGGCGTCGACGGCGGGCTCGACCTCGGTGAGCTCGCCCGGCTGATGATCTCATTCGGCGCCGAGGAAGCCATCAATCTGGACGGGGGCGGCTCCGCGACGCTCGTGCACCGCAGGCATCTTCTCAACCGTCCCTACTCCGAGCACGACCAGCCGGCTCCCGAGTCGCGCCCGGTCGTGACGGCGCTCCTGTTCGAGCCGGCTGGACGTCGGATCGGGCTCGGATGGGTGGAGTGAATCTGTGATCCGGCGATGTTGCATTTCGCGCAGACGTGCTGAGTCACTACTGCATCCTTGGATCCTTCGTAGGGTCGGCGTACATGGGAGGGCAACCGTGATTGCTGGCCTCGGCGCGCAGTTCGTAGTGCCAGGGTTCGTTGCTGTAGATCTGGCACAGTCCGTACTCGGCGCCGTGTTCGGACAGCCACCCCGTGGCATCGAAGGGCCCAATGTCGACCGCGTCCCCCGACACGTGAGAAGACGTGTCCGCTGTGGCCACCCATCGGGCAGCTTCCTCTTCCGAGCCGTACTCGGCGATCGCCTCGCGAAGCAGGTGATCCTGGTACTCCGAGGAGCGCCAGCCGCTGTCGACGGTGAAGTTGACCCCGTCGCCCGCGGCATCGGTTGCAGCTTGGCGCAGGGCACCGAGCAGATCGGGGTCGAGGTTGGCTACACCCGGAATCCCGTCATCGAAGACCGTCGTGCCGTCGGGGACGGCGCCGTCAGCCTCGCCAAGCGCACCACGGCCCTCACGGGGAAGACCACGGTCCTCGCCGGGAGGACCACGGTGCTCGCCGCGAAGGGCGTCGATGGGTGATGTGGCCGTCGAGGACGAGGACGCCAGCGACTGGTAGCCCAGGGCTGCGGCGATCGCCGCGATGACGACGAGCAGGGCGGCACGGATCCTGCGAATCCGAATCCGACGAGTCGTTGTTCGTGCTGGTTCGCTGTAGCTCATGCCTCCATTCAAGGCAGAGTGGTGTTGCCAGCACGTACGTGGTTTTCGATATGCCGACGATATGCGCCGGCTCTAGCATCGAAGCATGCGTGTGTTGGTCGTTGAGGACGAGCCGTATATGGCGGAAGCCATCCGCGATGGCCTACGCCTGGAAGCGATCGCGGCAGACATCGCAGGTGACGGCGACACCGCTCTGGAGCTGCTGAGCGTCAACGCCTACGACATCGCCGTCCTCGACCGCGACATCCCCGGCCCCTCCGGCGACGAGATCGCCAAACGCATCGTCGCCGCCGGCAGCGGCATGCCGATCCTCATGCTCACCGCCGCCGACCGTCTCGACGACAAGGCCTCCGGGTTCGAGCTCGGCGCCGACGACTACCTCACCAAGCCGTTCGAGCTCCAAGAGCTCGTGCTCCGTCTCAGAGCGCTCGACCGCAGGCGCGCCCACAGCAGGCCGCCGGTGCGAGAGATCGCCGGTCTGCGGCTCGATCCCTTCCGCCGCGAGGTCTACCGCGACGGCCGCTACGTCGCGCTCACCCGCAAGCAATTCGCCGTGCTCGAAGTCCTCGTCGCCGCCGAAGGCGGTGTCG
The DNA here is from genome assembly GCA_963759145.1 of uncultured Solirubrobacterales bacterium. GTDB lineage: Bacteria > Actinomycetota > Thermoleophilia > Solirubrobacterales > JBBDJG01 > JBBQKG01. The sequence goes on along the minus strand of CAVWYB010000005.1, from coordinate 32,261 downwards.
TCAGCTCCGAAGAGCTCCTGAGGCGGGCGTGGGATCAGAACGCCGACCCGTTCACCAACGCAGTGCGCATCACCGTCTCGGCGCTGCGCAAACGGCTCGGTGAACCCTGGCTGATCGCCACCGTGGCCGGCGCCGGGTACCGCATCGACACCCAACCAGACACGGGGCGAGAGGGAGGAAACCGTGGATAGAGCCCCTGGCTTGAGCGTTCGCCTCAAGCTCACCCTCAGCTACGCCGGCTTCCTCATGCTCGCCGGTGCCGTGCTGCTCGCCGCCGGGTACTTCTCCCTTTCGCGTGGTGTCCACCCTGGTGTGATCTTCATAGTCCGCAGCCACGCCGACCTCCTGCGCAATTTCGCTCCGATCGCGGCCATCGTGATGGCGTTCCTGCTGGTATTCGGTCTGCTGGGAGGGTGGTTTCTCGCCGGCCGAATGCTCGCCCCCCTGGCCAGCATCACCGACGCCACACGCACGGCTGCGACCGGATCGCTCTCCCACCGGATTCATTTGGAAGGCCGCCAAGACGAGTTCCGCGAACTCTCCGACGCCTTCGACACCATGCTCGCGCGCCTCGAAGCACACGTCGCCGAACAGCAGAGATTCGCAGCCAACGCCTCGCACGAACTGCGCACCCCGCTGGCGATCACGCAGACCCTCCTCGACGTCGCCCGCAACGATCAAAACCCCGCCAACGACGAGCTCGTCGAACGCCTCCACGCCGTCAACACCCGAGCGATCGACCTCACCGAAGCATTGCTCCTGCTCAGTCGCACCGACCAGCGGTCCTTCGCCCGAGAACACGTCGACCTGTCCCTCATCGCCGAAGAAGCCACTGAAACGCTCCTCCCCCTCGCAGAAAAACGCGGCGTCACCATCGAGACCTCCGGCGACACGACCCCCACCACCGGCTCACCCGCGCTCCTGCTGCAGATGGCTACGAACCTCGTGCACAACGCGATCGTCCACAACCTGGCTGAGCAGGGCACCGTGTGGGTCACGACCAGCGTTCACCCCAAGAGCGTGGTGCTCACTGTCGAGAACACCGGCGAGAAGCTCACCCCACAGTTGGTTTCGACGCTTGGCGAGCCGTTTCAGCGCGGCTCTAAGCGCATACGCACCGACCACGCAGGTGTCGGCCTCGGCCTGGCAATCGTCAAAAGCATCACCCAAGCACACGATGGAACCCTCACCCTCACCCCCCGGGCCGCTGGGGGGCTCTGCGTCACGGTACAACTACCCGCCGCGCCACCGCACACTGGCAGATGACGATCAGGGGACGAACGGCCCCTGCGACATCGCCTACTCCGACAGCCCCACGGCTTCGAGGGCCTCGGCCTTCGACTTGCATCCGAATATCGCTCGGATGATCTTCCCGTCACGAAGTTCAAATACGTCGAACTGACGACCGTCTATCGACATGCCGCTCGTCTTTCCCCGCCCGATCCAGTGCGATGCGCAGACAACCGCCGGGCCCGCATCGAAAAACTCCTCGACATCGGCGTGCAACTCGTCGAATGCCGCAGTCCAGAGTGCCCAGATTTCTCGAATCTGATCGGTCCCCCTTACGAGCCTGGGCTGGTCAGGACCGTTCGCCAAGTCCCGCACTTCGGCGTCCGGAGCGAAGTGGGTCAGGGCGTCGTCGATATCACCACCGTTGAGAGCCGCGTTCTGCTCCTTCACGATCTCCACGTTCTCCTGCGACATCGCCTACTCCGACAGGCCCAGCGGCTTCGAGGGCCTCGGCGCGTTCCAGATACTCGTCCATTCGGATGATCAGGCCGTCCTCCACGGTGACGATCGAGAAGATCGTCGCGTTGACGTCGATGTCGCTTGCCTTTCCCTTCATCGCCAGTCGCACCACCGCGAGAACTTGGCTGTCGCCGAGATCGGTGACCTCGAGGACGTTGACTCGGTAGTCCTGGGCGGCATCCAGAAACTGATCGACACCATGAGCTATGCCCTCGTAACCGCGGGTGGTGATACCGATAAGGGCCGACTTCCACTCGATATTCGGATGCAAGTAGCGCATCGCGTCCGCGATCTCGGGCGGGACCTCACCCGCCCTCAGGCTGTCCGCCAGGGAACGAGGGCCTTGCCAGTAGGCGGCAAAGACTCGTTCCACTGCCTCGAAGTAGCGCCGCACAAGCTCCACGTTCTCCTGCGACATCGCCCGCGCAGTATCTCCCCTACGGCGAGCGGTGGGCAAGCCGGTGGCACGCGCCGTCGGTGGCCATGAGCACCCGGTGCCTCCAGGCCTGCTGGCTGCCCCCAGTACCGCGGCGCTCGCGAACGCAAAGCGAAACCCCGGCCTGACAGAGAGGGCGTCGTCGAGGCGATCGGCGTCCAGGACTACGAATCCGCGGGCCGCCAACGCTCCTTTGCGATACGAGAGTGTCGCAGCGCGCGAGTTGCACAAGCGCCGCCGGAGCCGGCCAGTCTTGAGCTATTCGTTAGGCGCGACCCACCGGCATCGCGTCCTCGCCGCACTCAGTCTCGCCCTGACCCCAGCCCGCCGCGCCGGACTTATGGTTCAGCCCCCGGGCCCCAAGATTCTGGAAAGGAGCGCCTGATATGAGCACCGACACTGGCAAGGTGGTCGTGAACAGGGCGATGTCGCTTGACGGCTTCATCGCCGGTCCCGGCCACACGATGGACTGGATCTTCGATTTCCTGACACCGGACGCATTCCCTGAAGTCATGGCCGCCACTGGTGCGATGCTTATCGGCCGGGGTACCTACGAGGTTGCCAAGCAGATGCCCCACGAGGAGCGCAACTACGAGGGCGGAGCCCAGTTCGTCCTCACCCACGATCCTCCCGACAAGCCGGACCCGAACGTCACATTCCTCACCTGTGACATCGCGGAAGCCGTCGCCACGGCGCTAAGCGCCGCGGGCGGTAAGAACCTGGAGATCCTTGGCGCCGACCTGGCCAGCCAGTGCCTGCAGCGAGGGCTCGTCGACGAGATCCTGGTCTATGTCCTACCGGTGCTCTTGGGCGACGGGGTCCGCTTTTCGACCCCGACCCTCCACAGGATCGACCTCGAACCATTCAGCAACACCCAGTCGGGCGCCGTCACCATGCTCCGCTTCCGTGTGCCTCGCGCCTCCAGCGTGCTCTAACCTCGGCCGTCCCGAAGTCAGCGTTCGGTGATGTGTGCCGGGACCCCGATTCTGCATAGCGGGTCACGTCTGTGTCGCGGTGGCCGGGTCCTGACCCCGGCTTGCGCTTTCGCGCGAGAAGCGGAAGCCCCCCGATTGGGGCTCCCTACGCTGCAAGCGGCATGCTCTCGATGATCCGTGCGTCGCTCTGAGGGACGAATCGGGCCCGGGATGCGACAGCCCGATTTGCAGCCGGTTCTCGCTCAAGCTTGCACCCCTGGTGCCGTTCGTTGCCGTTACACGAAGCTCGGCGCAGGAGCTGCGCCACCGATTCGAGGAGGACATGCGTCTCCTCGACCACATCGGCTGGGGCAGAGAAGACAACCACAGCGACACCTACGCGATCACCGTCGAGGCCGACGCGCTGAGGCGCGTGTTCGTGCGCCTCCACGACACCGAGCGCCACGCGACCCGTCAGCTGATGGACACCAGCCTCGACGACGCGATGCGCAGCACCCGGACGTACGCGAACCTCCTCTACCAACTCGCGCGGGCGCGAGGCGGCGCCGAGGCATGACGACCCGCGAAGCCAGACCACCGCAGGATGCGCCGCCGGCCGCAGCGAAGGTGATCCCGTTCGAGCCGCGACGGCCGGCGCGCGCGTCGACGGCACCCGAGCACCTGCTGCACAGAACCGAGGTCGCGCTGCGCGCCGCCGATGTCCACAGCCGCCTCCTGGTCGACCGGCTCGAGCTGGCGCGCCCTACCGGCGATCGGAGCCACCTCGGCGCGCTCGGCGGCGCCGCGCTGCTGCACGTCGCGGTGGTCTGCGAGGCGCTCCAGCGCGTGACGGCGGACGCGCTCGCCCAGGTCGACCCCGAGCTTGCCCGGCGCGCGCAGCTGATCGCCGAAGCGGCGAGCGCCGTAGTGACTGTACGCATCGATGATCGTTAAGCAGCGCGGCCGACAGTAAATTGCCATCGTCGCGCGTTCGAGCTAGACGTTCCCCTGCAACTACCCACAGGGCCGACGCGGTGTTAGCGCGCCGCGGCGGCCTAGCACCGGGAGGAACGAGCCCTTCGATGCCGGAGCGCCGAGAAGCTGCCGTTTCAGGATGTGCAGCGAGCGCGGATTGTGCTCCACGCGGCCAATGGGCTGGCCGACACGGAGATCGCGCGGCGCCTCGACAAACAACGGACAGGCCAGCATCGATCGCCTCCAGGGCCAGTGGCCGAACCTGCAACGGCCACGTCTACTAGAGCAGACCGTCCATCTGCCCGACGGCCTGACGCAGGCCCTCCTCCATGCCCATCTTCAGCATCTCCTCCATCTGCTCGAGGGAGGGGAACTGGTCGCGCAGCTCCATCCGCGTGCCGCCGTCGTGCTCGAAGAGGCGCATCCGCAGCTGTCCGGTCTTGTCGGTCAGCGGCTTGCCGTCGGCGTCGCCGAAGCCGTCCTCCATCGTCAGCCCGCGCGGGGCGTCGACCGTCCCGATGCGCCACCAGCCGTAGTGCTTGTCCCCCTCCGGGCTGGTCATGAAGTAGGTGACCAGCGCCCCGGGGGTGAGGTCGTGCTCCACGAACGTCGCCGGGTAGGTCGGCGGCCCCCACCAGCGCTCGAGCTTGCGCGGATCGGCCCACAGCTCCCACACGGCGTCGACGGGCGCGGCGAAGTCGGCGACGAGGGTGAGGGTGAGCGCCTCGGTGTCCTTGTCGATGGTGGTGACGGTCATCGGAGGTCTCCTTCGGTGTTCGGGGTGTCCAACAGGTCGGCCATGCGGCCGACGCGCTCGCGCCATGTGGCCTCGAGCGCGTCCAACGCCCGGCGGGCGCGGGCGACGGCGACGGGATCGGTGCGCACCAGCTGCTCGCGGCCGTGGCGCGCCTTCGTGACGAGCCCGGCGCGTCCGAGCACCGCGACGTGCTTCTGCACGGCGGCGAAGCTCATGTCGTAGCCGTCGGCCAGGCGCGACACCGACAGCTCGCCGTCGGCCGCGCGGCGCAGCAGGTCCCGGCGCGTCGCGTCGGCCAGCGCGTGGAACACGCGGTCGATCTCGGCTTCGGTGAGCTCATCTACAACCATCTGGTTGTACGTTAGCACGCCGAGCTAGTAGACGTGGCCGTTAGTTCTGGTTGTTAGGCGCGCCCGCTCGAGGTAGTCCGCGCCACGCGCGACGACATCGCCCAGGGCGTCACCGCGCTCGCCGCCGAGCTGGACGGTTAGCTCGCTGCACCGGTCAGAACGGCGACGTCGGCACTGCGACGCGGCCTTCCACCGCCGCCTGTGCCGCCAGGGGGCCAAAGCGCACATTCCTAGGTGAGATGGCGGATTTCGACGATCCGGTAGGCGGGCGGGGGCGTCGCTGATGTCTGTTCAAAACCCGCCCCCGCTACTCACGACGACCGCGCCCGGCCCTGTGGTCCCAGTGAATTCGCGCGATTGAGCTAGCTGCTGCTTCGCGCGAGATGCAGCGGTTCAATCCGCTGCCGGCACATAGCACGGTGAGACAGCTATGCGTGGCGGAGTTGAAGGGCACAAAGCGGATCACCGCCGACCGGCAGATCAGCCAAGCGAGAAACCCGTCAAAGTGGACCCCAAAGGGCGGTCCCCGCAAAAAACGGTCCAGGCCCGAAATTACAAAGTGGCCGGTAAGGCAAGCCCGGAGTCGGACTCGAACCGACGACCCCTTCCTTACCATGGAAGTGCTCTACCGACTGAGCTATCCGGGCGGGTCAGAGCACTCTAGCGCGAGCGCGGGCGCTACTTGCGCGACCGCTGCGCTGCACCCATCTTGGCGCCGGGGCCCCGTCGTCAAGGGACGGGGCCCCGGCGCTCTCGACCGGCTAGCGCCGGCCCTTGACCCGGAACTTGGTCCGCGTCGAGACGGCCTTGCCGCTGACCGGCGTGTCCTTGACCTTGACGCTGAAGCCACGGCTGCGCCCGCGCCTCAGCGAGCGCTTGCTCTTCGAGCTCACGCGCACCGCGCCGTTGCGCAGGCGGATCGTCACCTTTCCGGAGCCGGCGGCCGGCAGGCCTGTCACCCGCAGCGTGCTGCTGTTGACGAACTCGAGCCTTCGCCGCAGTCGCCGCGGCGGTAGCGCTGCCGCCGCTGCCGAGGCGTGACCTGACGAACCTCAGGTTGCTGCTGAGCGAGACCCGCAGCTCCTTCATGTTCGCCGCGTCCGGGTGCTTGGTGGCCGTCACTGTGAGGCTCGGCCGCGAGCTGGTCGCGCCCTTCAGAGACGCCTTCACGGCCGGTCCACAGCCGGGCACCGTCGCATCGAGTTTGGTGTCGGCGCTCTGCTTGCCGTTCCAGCCGTAGAACTTCACGATGCCGTCGACCGAGTTGAACTTCGTGGTCGACTCACCCTTGAAGCAGAGGTCCTCGCGGTTCTGGAACACGCCCGTCTTCCGGCCGCCGTTGAGCGCGACCGTCAGCTCCGACACCGGCAGCTGGGGCGCGTTCGTGACGAGCGACTGGATCCGCTTGTTGTTGATCAGCGTCGTCCTCGTCTGGACCTTCACGTGCGCGCGGCCCTGAAGGTCGAGCAGCAAGCCCGGCAGAGAGGTCGCGGTCTGCTGGATCAGATAGACCGGCCCCTGCACAGGCTCGCCGAGGAAGGGGCTCTTGGCCGTTGCCCAGCCGAACTTCGAGGCCGCGGGGCAGGTGTCGGAATCGGCCTGTGCCTGCGAGCAGAGCGTGTAGGCGGTGTTGTTGGTGTTCAGCTCGACCGGCAGCGTGAGCTTGTTCCCCATCTCGTCGGCCTGCCCGAGTGGCTGCGTGATCTTCACGACCAGGGGCGGGAACTGGTTGAACCCGTTCGCGCCGCGTGCCGCCGACCGTCAGGGACATCGTCGGCGCAAATGGGATCTGCTCGCAGCCGAAGGTTCCGAACGAGTAGGGCGGGCCGTCGACGAAGGTCTGGTTCTCGTATGAATTTGCCTGGCCTGTGGACAGGTTCAGCTCACACGATGTCGGGTTGCGGACGTAGCTGTTCGTGGAGCCGTTGATGATGAAAGAGAGGGCCTCGACCTGGAGGTCGCCGAACGCAGAGACGTCCAGCTGGGAGATCTCCGAGAGCGTGCCGGTGAGCCCGTAGTCGCCGCCGGGCCGTGGCGTGATCGTGAACGGGATCGAGGAGACCAGGATCGCGCCGGCAACGTTGGTCACCGCGGCCAGCCGGCCGGGCTCGCTGCCCAGGAGCTCGGCGTTGTACAGGTTCCCGGTGAAGCCGGCCACCGGGCTGGGGCCGAGGGCCGCGACCGCCACGTCGAGACGGGACGTGCCGATCTGGCTACCGGCCGGACATGCCGCCCCACCTGCTTCGAGCGCCGCCTGCGGACACTTCGGGACCGACTCAGGGTTGCCGAGCAATCCAGGCCCGAAGTTGGTGAGCGCCGTCTCGACGTCGTCCGTGTCGTTCGAGTAGGTGAAGGTCGTGTACGACCCGGCATTCGGGTTGGCCCCGGAGACGAACGTCGAAGGGCCGTTGGCGGGGATGCGGGTCGCATCGGTCGCGAACGCGGGCAGGTTGGACGTGATCTTGTAGCTCGTCACCGTGACGTCGCCAAGCGCCGGTGATGCCCAGAGCGCGAGCACTCCGATCGCGAGGATCACGACGCCCGCGATCCGGGTTCGTTTCAGTGCCTGGCTCGAAGTCGGTTCGTTACGCACTCGTCTCTCCTCCACGTGGGTTCGTGCACGGCGACTCGCGGCATGCCTGATTCATCGATCGTAAGAACGGAATCGGTCGGCAACCCCACGCTCTCAAGTATGAGGCCGCACTCTCGACGGACCTACAGTTGTATTTTGATACCTGGTAGTACGACAGCTAGCCAGTTGTCCGGGAGCTACCCGAGGCCCGGCAGCGGCGTCTCCGCCGCGAGCGCGTCGGCGGCGGCACGCCGGCCGATCGCGATCATCTCGTCGATACGGCCGAAATCGAGCATCCCGACCGCACCGGTGTCTGGCGTGATCAAGGCATCCGCGCGACGGCGCGCGTCCTCCACGGCGGCGGTGCTGCCGACACTCAAGGAGCGCACGAGAGTTTCGATGAAGCTCGGGAAGGGCTCGTTCGCGCCCACCACGAGGTTCCGCGCCCGTGCCGCCAAGGCCCGCGTACGAGCGCGCCGGAACCTGCCTGGTCCACGTTCCGGCGCCGTGAACTCCGCGGTCACGTCCACCGCGATCACCGGACCCTCACCGCTGCGAGCCATCTGCTGAACGGGCAGGTTGTTCAGCACACCGCCGTCGACCAGCAGGCGGTCAGGCCGGGGCCGCGGCCGGTACACGCCGGGAAGGCACATGCTGGCGCCCACGGCGTCGGCGAAGAGCCCGTTCCGGTGTTCCACCAGCTCGCCCGAAATCAGATCCGCCGAGATGCAGAAGTACTCCCTCGGCTGCACCTCGATCCGGGCGGTTCCGAACGTGTTGGCGAGCATCTCCAGCGCTCGTGCGCCGCGCAGCAGCGAAACGAGAGGCACCGTGTAGTCGCTGGTGACCGACCGCACCACGAATTCCTCGTGGGCGCGGTCACGCATTGCGGCAGCTTCCATCTCGATTGCGAGCATCCCGCCGACGTAAGCGCCCATGCTGCACCCGCCCACGCGGTCGATCTGGAGCCCTGCGTCGAGCAACTCCTGCAGGACGCCGATGTGACAGAAACCCCGTGCGCCGCCGCCCGAGAGCACGAGCCCGATGGAGCAGCCCGAAAGTCGGCGGGCCGTCCTCGCGACGTCGCGGCGGTAGTTCGCTCCCGGCCGCACCACGTGGATCGTGCGGGGACTGAGCGCCACGACGAGCGGCCCGGCCTCGGGGGGCCGGTTGCTCGACGCGAGCAGCAGCAGGTCGGCGCCGCGGAGCGCTTTGGGCACGTGCACTCTGGACGCCGACTCCTCCGCGACAACGATCATGCGGTCGGACTGGCGCAGGCAGAAAGCCGTCCACTCGTCCGCATCGCCGGCGCTGCCGGTGGGGAGCAGAACCCGTTCACTGTCGCGCTCGGCTCGATCGAGCATCGGGCCGTAGGAAGCGGCGTCGTCCGAGCGCGTCAGCTGGGCGATCGGCGCGCAGCGCTCGAGCGCTTCGCGTAGCGCTTCGCCGACCTCTTCGAACCGCCGCTGGCCGACCATGGGTACCAGCGCGATCGTCGCGGGCCGGACGCTCCTGGGTGGATCGAGCGAGCGACTGGCGCGAAGCCTCATGCCGAGTTCACGCGTGAGCGACATCGCGAATCGGGCCTCCTCCGTGAGCAGCTCCACGAAGCGCGCGCGGTCGAGCGCCAGCAGCTCGGTGTCGCGCCGGGCCCGGACGCCGGCCGAGCGCGGGGCCTCCGTGAGGATCGCAAGCTCCCCCACCACGCCTCCACGCCCGAGCACGCGGACGACCTCGCCGTCCGGATGCTCGAGCACGACCTCCACCCTTCCCGAAAGTACGACGTACATCACGTCGCCGACTTCGCCCTGATGGAAGAGCCATTCGCCGGCTGGGAGGATCGTGATCGTGGCGCGCTCTGCGATCGCGCTCCTCAACTCGGCCGGCAGGCCGGACAGAACCGGCACGCCCTTCAGCAGCTCGGGAAGATCAGGCCTGAGCGTCGCTACCGACGAGCGTTTTGGTTCCTCCATTACGCGGCGCCAGCATAACCCGGCGCTCGTTCGCGGCAAAGGGAGAAGCGAACCCGCGAAGTGCCGCCTACGCAGGAGCTTCGCGTTAGGTATGCATATATGGTCCGCCGGTGCCCTGGACGGAGATCTTCGCGGTCTTCATCGTCTCCCACCTGACCGGCGACTTCCTGCTGCAGACGGATTGGCAGGCCGCGAACAAGCACGGTGGGCTGGGCAGTGACCCGGTGCGCCGCCGCGCGCTGCTGTCACACATCGCCACCTACGGGCTGGCATTCGTACCCGCGTTCGTGTGGCTGGCGAGCGACATCGGCGGATGGGTCGTGGCGGTCGCCGCCGGCGTAGTCCTTCCTCATCTGGTTCAGGACGACGGGCGCCTGCTGTTCCTCTACATGCGATCCGTGAAGCGCACACAGGTCGGCCCCTCGGACTTCGTCTTCATCGCAGTCGACCAGACGCTCCACCTGCTCGCCCTGTTCGGGCTGGCGTTGTTGGCTTCAACCTGACGGCGAGGCCGCCGTTCGTGGTCATCGGCGTCTCGCTTATACCGGACCGGCCGACGTCGGCTATGGTTGTGCGCGAGCTGCACTAAGGACCTCAAGGGGGAGGACGGATGGTGCGACGGGGAGGACTGGCATCACGTAGGTCGCTGCGATGCGCGCTGCTTGCCACGCTGCTCGCAGTGTTTGCGGTTCCGGCGGTCGCCGACGCGGCGATCCCGAACATCCCGAACGGCGCAGGCGGCGACATCACGTGCACCGTGCAGACCGGCGCCAACGCCGGCCAGCGTCACTGCTCCGGCATCTTCACGACCTTCGACGGCGCCCCGATCGACATCAACGTCGGCTTCCCACCGGCGCCCGCGAGCGGCCCGGACGGCGACTTCCCGGTCGTCGGCGTCTTCCACGGCTGGGGAGGCTCGAAGCTGGGACCCACAACGGGCGGCTGGATCAGCGACGGGTACGCGTTCTTCTCGATGAGCGACCGCGGCTGGGGCAATTCGTGCGGAGGGACTGATCCCAAGCGCACGCAGCCCGTGTGCCAGAACGGCTACAACCACCTGATGGACACGCGCTTCGAGGTCCGCGACGCGCAGGAGATCTTCGAGGCGCTCGCCGACCGGGCGGCCACCGGAGCGACCGCGGGCGAGGGTCTGATCGACCCGCAGGCGATCGGTGTGACCGGAGGCTCCTACGGCGGCGGCACCTCGATGGCGCTGGCCGCCCTCAAGAACCGCAAGATGATCCCGGCAAACGACGGCACGCTGATCCCCTGGGTGAGCGACGGCGGCAAGGCGATGCAAATCGCCGCGGCGCAGCCCGACATCCCCTGGACCGACCTGGCCTACTCGCTGCAGCCGAACGGGCACACGCTCGACTACGTCGTCGACTCGCCGTACCTGAAGCGCGGCCGCATCGGAGTGATGAAGCAGTCCTTCGTGTCGGGCCTCTACGCCACCGGCCAGGCGACCAGCAACTACGCCCCGGCCGGCACGGACCCGGACGCCGACCTCATTACCTGGTTCGGGAGCATCAACGCCGGAGAACCGTATGACCAGAACCCGACTTCCCAGGACATCGTCGACGAGATCACCAAGCACCACTCGTCCTACTACATCAACCACTCGATCGCGCCCGCGCCGTTGCTGATCTCGAACGGGTGGACGGACGACCTCTTCCCGCCGGACGAGGCGATCCGCTTCTACAACCGGACGCGCGCGGAGTACAGCGGCACGCCGATCTCGCTGATCTTCAGCGACCACGGCCACCAGCGGGGGCAGAACAAGATTCCTGACGCCACCTTCCGCAGCCGCCAGACCCACAACTGGTTCGACTTCTACGTGAAGGGCCAGGGGCCGGCGCCGTTCCTCGGCGTGCAGACTCTGACGCAGGTCTGCGGCGGGCCCTCGGGCGGGGCCACCGGCGCCTTCGACGACCCCAACACCGACCTGCCCTTCCGGGCGCCGAGGTGGGCCGACCTCTCGCCCGGCGAAGTCCAGTTCGCGGACGCCGCCGGAAAGGTGATCGCGCCCTCGGTCAGCGATCAAGCCGGCACGGCGTTCGACCCGATCGGTGGGGGCGGCGCCTGCGCGACCGCGCCAGGTGCCGACCAGGCCGGGACAGCGAGCTACCGCCTCGCCGCGGCTCCCGCGGGCGGCTTCACGCTGATGGGGTCGCCCACGATCGTGGCCGACATCAACTCGCCCGGCGCCACCTCACAGGTGGCGGCCCGGCTCCTCGACGTCGGCCCGGGCGGCACCGAGACGCTGGTCGCACGCGGGCTCTACCGCCCCGAGATCAACTCGGGAACGGCCTCCACGCGGCAGGTATTCCAGCTCCATCCGAACGGCTGGAAGTTCGACACCGGTCACATTGCCAAGCTCGAGCTGCTGCCCGCGGACCAACCCTACGGCCGGAACTCCAACGGCCAGGCGCCGGTGACGGTCTCCAACCTCGAGCTGCGCCTGCCGGTGCTCGAGCAGTCCGGCGCGGCCGGTGGGCTGGTCCAGGACCCGGCTCAAAAGGTCGTTCCCAGCGGCTACCTGCTCTCGCCCGACTACACAGGCGCCTACGCGCGCCCCAAGGGGGCAACGCCGTTCTTCGCTCCTCTGGTCCCCGCCTTCGCCGCCTGCACGGCTTCGCCGGACCGGACGCACGGCGCTCCGCTCTCGTTCCCGTCCTGCTCGTCGCCAGACAGGACCTCCCCGAACCTGACGGTCGGCACGCCCGACGCGAACGGCAAGGGCGCGAACTCGGTCGGGGGTGTGAAGTTCAAGACGGTGGTCGGCAATCCGAACACCGGCGCCGACGAAGCGGACGTGCAGCTCAACGTCTCGCTCACCGACGTTCGCGTGGCGGCCGGGCTGGCCGACTACACGGGCGAGCTGCGGGAGGTATCGACGCTTCGCATCACCGACCGCGCGAACGGCAGCGGGGACGAGCCCGCCACCGTCCAGGACATCCCGTATGGAGTGACGGTTCCGTGCGTGGCGACCACCGACACGACCAAGGGCGGGACCTGCTCGCTCACGACCACCGTCGACGCGATCTCAGCGGGCACGGCTCTGGAGAACAAGCGTGCGGTCTGGGCGCTCGGCCAGGTGCAGGTGTTCGACGGCGGTCCGGACGGCGTGGCCTCCACGGCGAACAACTCGCTCTTCGCGGTGCAGGGAATCTTCGTGCCATAAGGAGCTTTTCGGCCGCATCGGAGTAAGGTGGTTTGCGGTACTGCGAACCAACTCGGCAGGAGGTTTCGATGGCGGATGTGAAGCCAATTCCCGACGGATACCCGCAGGTCATCCCTTACTTGATCGTGGACGGCGGGGAAGCTGCGATCGGCTTCTACTCGAAAGTCCTTGGCGCGACTGAGCGCATGCACATGCCCTCCCCCGGCGGCCGCATCGGCCATGCCGAGCTGGAGCTCGGCACTCGGTGATCATGCTGGCCGACGAGCACCCGGACATGGGGATTCTCGGTCCCCGCTCGGTGGGCGGCACTCCAGTGATGATCAGCGTCTACGTAGAGGACGTCGATTCGGTCTTCGAGCGCGCCCTCGCGGAGGGCTCCAAGTCGGTCCGCCCGGTGGACGACCAGTTCTACGGCGACCGCACCGGTCAGTTCGAGGACCCCTTCGGACACCGCTGGAGCGTCGCGACGCACGTCGAGGACGTACCGCCCGGCGAGATGGAGAAGCGCGCGGCAGAAGCGATGGCCGGCTGAAGCAAAGAGGCCGCTCGCGCGGCCCCTTCACAACATGACTCTCGTGTTGAGACCGGCCGGCTAGCTACCGGTCGGCTCGCCGGGCTTGGCCTCGGTCGGCTCCTCCTCGGCCTCCTGCGCGTGCTTCGACACGCACTTGCCGAATGCATTTCGCTTGTTGTGGTTGGTGCCGTACTTCTGCGCGAACGCAGCCTCGTCCTGCTCGCGCTCGGCGGCGCACAGCTTGGCTGCGTTCACGGCGTTCTCGGCATCGTTCCCGGTGTCCGCCTGAGTCTTCGCGCGCACGCAGTCGCGGAACGCCTTGCTCGGCTTCGCCGGCTTGTCGCCACGCTCGTGCCGGAACCGCTTGGCGCCCAACTCCACCGCACATGACTTGCGGGCTTCCTTGCGCGCGTCGCGAAGCTCGTGGACGCGCTTCTTCACGCATTTGCCGAATGCGTTCGGCCGGCCACCGTACGCCTCACGGAAAGCTTCCACGCCCATCTCGGTGCGCAGGCTCTTGCAGTACTTGGCCGCGTTCTTGACGTTCGCGTCCTTGCGGTGTGCGCCGGCGGCGACGGGGAGCGCAAGCAGCGCGACCGCGGCGACGGCAATCCATGCCTTCTTCATCGTCAATCCTCCTGATCCGGGGTCGGCCAACTTGCGACCCTTTCGGAATCGGCATACCCGCGGGTGATTGAGATCGCGTTAACCGGCGGCTCGTACGTACGTCGAGCCGCGCAACGGCAGCTTCAATGCTCGGACCAGTGGGGGAGGTGGACTACGGGCCGGCCGCGGCCTTCGCCTCCTCCTCGGCGTCGGTCTCGGGCAGCTCGACGCCGGCCACCTCGTAGGCCTCCAACTGATCGAGGGTCTCGCGCTCCAGCAACGCCCGGGCGAGCTTCTCGAGTCGCCCGCGTTCGCGCTCCAGGAGCTCGATCACGTCGTGCTCGGCGCCCTCGACGATTCGCCTCACCTCTTCATCGACCAGCTGCTGCGTCGCGGCCGAGGCGGGGAGTGCGCCCGGCAGCAGCGCACCGTCCTGGCGGCCGTCGGTGACGGCGATTGCTCCGATCGCCTCGCTCATCCCCCAGCGGCCGACCATGCCACGCGCGATCTGCGTGAGGTTCTGGATGTCCGACTCCGCGCCGGTGGTGATGTCGCCGAAGACGACCTTTTCCGCGGCGCGGCCGCCGAGCGCGACCTTGATCTTCCCGAGGAGGTCGTCGCGCGCGTAGTTGAAGCGGTCGCTCTCCGGGGTGGCGAGGGTGACGCCCAGGGCCTGGCCACGCGGGATGATCGAGACCTTGCGCACCGGGTCGGCGCCGGGCGTGAGCATGCCCACCAGCGCATGGCCGGATTCGTGGTAGGCGGTGCGTTTGCGATCGGCATCGCTCATCACGACCTGGCGCTCGGCGCCGAGAATGATCTTCTCGATCGCGTCGGTGAAGTCCCGCTGCTCCACGGCGGCGTGTTCGCGGCGGGCCGCAAAGAGCGCCGCCTCGTTCGCGAGCAGCGCGATGTCGGCGCCGGTCGCGCCCGGCGTCGAGGCCGCGATGCGTTCGAGGTCGACGTCGGGCGCGAGCGGCAGCGAGCGGGTATGGATCTTCAGGATCTCGGCACGGCCCTTGCGGTCCGGTGGCTGGACCGCGATGCGGCGATCGAAGCGCCCCGGGCGCAGCAGCGCGGGGTCGAGGATCTCCGGGCGGTTGGTGGCGCCCAGCACGATCACCTTCGTATCGGGCTCGAAACCGTCCATCTCGGTCAGGATCTGGTTGAGCGTCTGCTCGCGCTCGTCGTGGCCCCCGCTGATCCCGCCCACGTTGCCCGAGCGCGAGCGCCCGATCGCGTCGAGCTCGTCGATGAAGACGATCGCCGGGCCCGCCTCCTTGGCCTTCTTGAACAGGTCCCGAACGCGCGAGGCACCAACGCCCACGATCGCCTCGATGAACTCCGAGGCCGACAACGAGAAGAAGGCGGCGTCGGCCTCTCCCGCCACCGCGCGTGCCAGCAAGGTCTTGCCGGTGCCCGGCGGCCCGTAGAGCAGCACGCCGCGCGGGACCCGCGCGCCGAGCTTCGTGTAGCGCTGCGGGTTCTTGAGGAAGTCGACCACCTCGACCAACTCGTCCTCGGCCTCGTCGATCCCGGATACGTCGTCGAAGGTGACTCGGTCCTGCTCGCCGGGCTTGAGGCGCCGCGCCGTCGAGCGGCCGAAGCCGCCGAGCACGCCACCCCCGCCCGCTCGGCTCTGGCGGCGGATCAGCCAGATGAAGAACGCCACCAGCAGGATCGTCGGTAGGAAGCCGAGCAAGAGCGTGGTCAACAGCGACCGGCCCGTGTCCGGCGCCTTCGCGTTGATCACCACCTTTTCCCGGTCGAGCAGCGCCGTCAACTGGGCAGGATCGATGAACGTGGGGACCTCGGTCTTGAACTTGGTGACCTTCACGGGCTTGGCGTCGCCGGGCGGGTCATAGCTCGCCTCCCGTTTCAGCTCTCCCTCGATCGAGTCCTGCTGCGAGCTGATCTCCTTGACGTTGCCGGCCTCGACCTGGTCGACGAAGAACGGCTGGTAGGGGATCCGCTCGCGGTCATCTGGACCGCGGGTGACGAACGAGAGCACGAGGTTCAGCACCAGCAGGCCGACCAGCACCGCGATGAAGCCCCTGCTGCGGGGGATCATCGGCGGCTTGGCCTCGGGCGCGGCGCCGCGACCGTCGCGTGGCTGATCCACTCGCGGGCCGGATGGGTCCGGCTTACGAGGCGGTGGGCTATCAGGGGGTGGTGCCAGGCCGTTCACTGTACTGCGGCGGCGTGGTCGAGTTCCGCGGGGCGAATGCCTTGGCCAGAGCGCCGGGGGCGGCTGCTGAGCTCAAAAAAGCGGCAGTAAAGGGGGTGGTGCGGAACGCTGCCTTTGTCGCTGAGCTCAAAAAAGCGGCAGTAAAGAGGATTGATACGGGGGGCTGGTTGTTTGTCGCTGAACCCGGACGGATCGGCGAATTCGTGGTGACGGCAACATGCACAACTCGCCACTCGGCCCCCTTCGAGGAGGGGTGTGGTGCAGTTGTGCATGTATGCAATGCATAACTACAGCCACGTGCTTTGGGGCCGGGGGGTGTGGCGGGTTGTGCATGTGCGCCGAACCGCCCACTGCCCCTACGCACTCGGATTTAGTGGGATATCCCACTGAATCCGAGTGGCCAGAATCAACCCGCGCGGGAGTGCAACGTGGCGCACCGCGGACGCACGAACCGCTCACAGAACCAACTCTCGCTGTCGGGGGCTTATGGGGGAGGTAGGATTCGAACCTACGTAGGCTGAGCCGACGGTTTTACAGACCGTTCCCTTTGGCCGCTCGGGCACTCCCCCGTGGTCGTGCGGGGAGGAATTCTAGAGAGGACGTTTGGAAAGTCCGCCGCCGGCGAAACGACCGGCTAGGAAAGCTCCCGCAGCCCCTGGGCCTCGGGCAGCCTCTGCAGCTTCTTCAGCGTGTTGTTCTCGATCTGGCGGATGCGCTCGCGAGTGACGCCGAACGCCCGCCCGACCTCCTCGAGCGTCCGCGGCCGCCCGCCCGGTCAGCCCGTAGCGCATCTCGATCACCTGCCGCTCGCGCTCCGGGCAGCACGTTCAGCGCGCGCCAGACGTTCTCGCTCTGCATGATCACGGTGGCGCGTCTCGAAGGGGCTCTCGGCGGTCTCGTCCTCGACGAAGTCGCCGAGCGCCGAGTCCTCCTCCTCGCCGATCGGCTTCTCGAGCGAGATCGGCAGCTGCGAGATGCGCAGGACGTCGCGGACCTCCCGCGAGCGTGCAGCGAAGCTCGCGCGCGATCTCGTCGGCGCTCGGCTCGCGGCCGAGCTTCTGCACGAGCTGGCGCTCGACGTGCACGACGTTGTTGAGCTTCTCGACCATGTGAACCGGGATCCGGATCGTGCGCGCCTTGTCGGCGATCGCGCGGGTGACGGCCTGGCGAATCCACCAGGTCGCATAGGTCGAGAACTTGTAGCCGCGCCGGTAGTCGAACTTCTCGACCGCGCGGATCAGCCCGAGCGAGCCCTCCTGGATCAGATCGAGGAACGTCAGCCCGCGGCCGAGATATCCCTTGGCGATCGAGACGACCAGGCGCAGGTTCGCCTTCACCATCTGCTCCTTGGCGCGCATGTCGCCGCGCTCGATCCGCTTCGCGAGCGACACCTCCTCCGCGGCGGAGAGCAGCTCGACCTTGCCGATCGAGCGCAGGTAGAGCCGCAGCGAGTCGAGGCTCGGCTCGACCGTCAGGTCGAGCTCGGGCTTCCGGCGGCTGGTCGGGCTCGCCCGTCGGCGGCGCGGCCTACGCCGCCGTGGGAGTCGACGCACCAGTCGGCCGGGACCACTTCGATCCCCTGGTCGGCCAGATGCGCGTGGAGGTCGCGGACGTGCTCGTCGGAGAGCTCGATGTCCTCGAGGCGGGATGCGAGCTCCTCGTGTGTCAGGTAGCCGCGCTCCTGGGCCTCCGCGAGAGATCCCGCAGCTCCTCGAGCTCGCTCGAAGCGAACCGTCCACGAGTAACACGTCGTCTCGTGACGCGACATCCCCCACCGTCGATCTTCCCATCGCCGACATATGGCCCCCTGGCCTCACCCATCATTGGGCACCCGACACTCAAACTGCCTTGTTCTTTCGTTCGCGACATCTGCCGCGAGGGGCTGGGCCACCTTGCTGCCACGACACGCGGACAGCGGACCTCCTAGCCGGGCCGGATTATAGACCCGACTCGCTAATCTTGTCTGACGATGCAGAGCGCCTCCCCGTTCGTCAGTTATCGACGCTCCCGACGTGCAGGCCCGCGTGCCCGCGACGCGGATGAGCCTGTCGCGCGTCGGCGTCACCGGCGTCGAGAAGATCATCCGCATCTCGGCGAACGGCACCGAGCAGCTCTACCACGCTGCGCTCGAGTGCTACGTCGACCTCAACCCGCAGCAGACGGGCGTCCACATGTCGCGCTTCGAGGAGGTCGTGAACGAGGCGATCGACGACGTCGTGATCGGCGAGGCCTTCAAGGCGGAGACGCTCGCCTCGCACATCGCCGAGCGCGTGCGCGAGCGCCAGGGCGGCATGCGCGCCGAGGTCACGATCCGCGCCCGCTATCCCGAGCAGCAAGCTGACGCCGGTCACCGGCAAGAAGACGCAGGAGCTCTACACGCTGATCGGCACCGCCGTCGCCTCCGAGCGGGGGCTGCGCCGGCTCGTCGGCGTGCAGGCCCAGGGCATGACCGCCTGCCCGTGCGCCCAGGAGCTGGTCGCCGACGGCGCGCGCGAGCGCCTGCTCGAGCAGGGCTTCACCGACGACGAGATCGAGCGCGTGCTCGAGGCGGTCCCGGTCGCGACGCACAACCAGCGCGGGATCGGCACGCTCTACGTCGGCTGCCCGGAGGGCTGCGACGACCGAGCTCGGGCCGAGACGCTGCTTGCGCTCGTCGAGGAGTCGATGAGCTCGGAGATCTTCGAGCTGATGAAGCGGCCGGACGAGCGCGCGGTCGTCGAGAAGGCGCACCGCCGCCCGCGGTTCGTCGAGGACTGCGTGCGCGAGATGGTCCGCGGCGTCGTCTGCCTCGGTCCCGGAGCTCGACGACGACGCTTTCGTGCTCGCGCGCCAGGAGAACCTCGAGACGATCCACCAGCACAACGTCGTCGCCGAGCGCTACGGGCTCTTGGGCGAGATCCGCGCGGAGCTCGACTCAGCGCAGCACTCGCGCCACCACGTCACGATGCGCGAGTGGCTCGAGAGTCCGGCCGCTTAGCGGCGCGCCTGGCGTCCTCGATCCGCCGGCGCAGGCCGAAGAAGTAGTCGGCGCCCGACACGACCGTCATCGCCGACCGCCAGGTAGACGAGCAGCGTCCACCCACAGCGGCGTCGAGGGGAACGCGATCAACGCGAAGATCGCGACCACCTGCGTGATCGTCTTGAGCTTGCCGAGCAGTGCTGGCGGGGATCACCACTCCCTGCTCGACGGCGACCATCCGCAGCGCGGTGACCGCGAACTCGCGCGCGATGATCACCATCGCGACCCAGGCCGCGATCCGGCCGAGCGACACCAGCGAGACCAGCGGCGCGATGATCAGCAGCTTGTCGGCGATCGGGTCCATCAGCTTGCCGAAGGTCGTGATGCTGCCGCGCGAGCGCGCGATGTAGCCGTCGAGCCCGTCGGTGAAGGCGGCGACCGCGAACACGATCGCCGCCAGCGTGTCGGCGTTCGGCGTCTCCTCGAGCAGCGCCACCACGATCACCGGCACCAGCAGGATGCGGACGACCGTGAGGAGGTTGGGGACGTTGAGCGGAAACATCGGCTTCGCCCGAGCCTACCGCGTCAGAGCGGGCCGATCGGTCTCAGGCGACGTCGCGGAGCGCCTCCAGCTCTTGCCGGTGCGCGAGCCGCTCGAGCGCCTTGTGCTCGATCTGCCGGACCTCGACGCGCGGACAGCCCGAGCGTGCGCACGACCTGCTCGACCGAGTGCGGCTGCTGGTCCGTCGTGAGCCCGTAGCGAAGCGCCACCACCTCGCGCTCGGGGTCCGGCAGCTCCGCGACCGCGCGCCGGACGCTCTCGCCGCGCGCATGCGTCTCGATCTCGCGGTCCGGCTCCGCCTCCTCGCTAACGAAGAAGTCGCCGAGCGAGGTGTCCTCGTCCTCGCCGACCGGTCTGTCGAGGCTCGTGACCGCGCGCGCCGCGTCGCGCACGTCGCGGACCTGCTTGACCGGCAGCTCCGCCTCCTGCGGCGATCTCCTCGTCGGTGGCTGGCGCCCGAGCTCGGCGGCGAGCGTCTGCTCCGCGCGCAGGATCTTGCGCTCGCGCTGGAGGATGTGCACGGGCATCCGGATCGTGCGCGACTTGTTCGCGATCCCGCGCTCGATCGCCTGGCGGATCCACCAGGTCGCGTAGGTCGAGAACTTGTAGCCGCGGCGGCAGTCGAACTTCTCGGCCGCGCGGATCAGGCCGAGCACGCCCTCCTGGATCAGGTCCAGCAGCGAGATGCGCTGACCCTGGTAGTGCTTGGCGATCGAGACCACCAGGCGCAGGTTCGAGTTGACCATGCGGTCCTTCGCCTCTGGTCGCCCGCTCGATCCGCTTCGCGAGCTCGACCTCCTCCTCGGCCGTCAGCAAGCGGTGCCGAGCGACCTCGTTGAGGAACAGACGGAGCGACTCCGCTTCTGCCATGCGACTTCTGTCCATAACCAAACTCCTTATTGCCCAACGTTCTAGGAGCTAATCCGTTTCGCTCCCCGTAGAACATGCGGCCAGATACTCTGACTCATCGTGCCCGCCCTGAGCCGCCGGTCCTGCCGCAGCTTGCGCGCTCCCGTGTAGAGCTTCCCGCGGAGACGGCTGGTCCTACGAGCCGAAGTGGGACGGCTTCCGGGCGCTCGCCTTCGTGGACGGCGTCCGAGTGCTACCTGCAATCGCGGAACGGCAAACCTCTCAGCCGCTACTTCCCCGAGCTCGAGTTCCCCGAGGGACGCTACGTGCTGGACGGCGAGCTCGTGATCCTGGACGCCGACGGGAAGCAGGAATTCGACGCCCTCCAGCAGCGGATCCACCCCGCCGCCTCCCGCATCGAGCGGCTGGCGAAGGAGATGCCGGCGCGCTTCGTCGCCTTCGACCTGCTCGCGCCGCGACGACCGGTCGCTGCTGGACGAGCCGTTCGAGCGGCGCCGCGAGCGAGCTCGAGAAGCTGGTCGCGAAGCCGGTCGAGCTGACGCCCACGACCACCGACCCGGCGGAGGCGGAGCCGTGGCTGCAGGGCGCCGAGGGCGTGATCGCCAAGCAGCTCGACGCTCCCTACCGGCCCGGCGAGCGGACCGGGATGGTGAAGATCAAGCGCGTGCGCACGATCGACTGCGTGGTCGTCGGCTGGCGCCCCGGGAAAGGAGGAGGGCACGCTCGGCTCGCTGATCCTCGGCCTCTACGACAAGGCGGGCGAGCTCCAGGTGGTCGGACACACCTCGGGCTTCCGCGCGAAGGAGAAGCGCGAGCTGCCGGCGAAGCTCGCGCCCTATGAGACCGGCGAGCGCGGCGTCGGGCGACCCCAGCCGCTGGAACGCCGGCCGCGAGCTCGAGTGGATCACGCGTGCGGCCGGAGCTGGTCGTCGAGGTCATCTTCGACCACGTCAGCGCCGGGCCGGATCCGGCACGGCGCGAAGGTGCTGCGCTGGCGCGAGGACAAGGACCCGCGCGAGTGCACGATCGACCAGCTCGACAGCTAGGGCTAGCAGCAGGCCCAGCTGGCGCAGGATCGACACCGAGTCCGAGTACACGTCCTTGCGCTTCACGAGTCCGTTCTCGAACGGGATCACGTCCATGCCGTCCCACCTGATCTGCGCGGTTGGTGGGCTCGGCGACCAGGTCGCCGCGGCGCATCGTGCTCGCGTGCGTTGCGGTCGCCGTCCATTCCTGGACCACCAGCCCGTCGCGCACGTACAGGCGCCGCGTGGAGAACTCGATGTCGGGCCAGGTCGCGGAAGATCGCGCCGATGTGCTCGCGCGCCTCCTCGCCCTCGGCGCTCTCGCCGGCCGTGTGGTTGTGGAACACCATGTCGGGAGCGTGCATCGCACATGATCGCGTCCAGGTCGTGGGCGTTCCAGGCCTCGTTGTAGCGCGCGATCGCCTGTTCGAGCGCAGGGGCGGAGTCCTTCTCGTTCATGGCTGTTCGCGATCATAATCCTCGGCTCGCCCCATTCAGCCTTCCAAAGGAGAGCGTGTGAACGACAGCGGCTTCACGATCGTGCATCGGGATGAGTTCGAGCGGGACGGCAGATGGCTGCTGGCGCGGCGATCGATCGGGCTGCGCTCGTTCGGCATGAACATCGTCGAAATCGCGCCGGGCGACTCGTTGACCGAGCACGACGAGGTCGACCGCGACCAGGAAGAGGTGTTCATCGTGATCTCCGGGGAGGCGGTCGTGATCGTCGACGGTGACGAGCACCAGGCTCCCGGCCGGCACGTTCGTGCGGGTCGACCCCGAGTTCGAAGCGCGAACGTGACCAACCGCTCCGGCGCGGACGTGACGATGCTGATCGCCTCCGCGCCGCAGTCCAGCGGCTACGAGCCGATGGGCTGGGCCTAGCAGACTCGCGCTCGACCAGCTCGGCCGCGAGGTCGACCAGCCGCTCGATGTATATGCGGCCATGCTCGGCGGACGCGTCGCCGGGTCGCCGATCACGCCCGTGTCGGTGAGCACGTGGACGCCCTCGCCGAGGAACCGCTGCAGCGCCGTCTCGAGGTCGCCCGTGTAGCCGGCGACCGCGCGGTCCATCTGCACGAGCTCGGGACGCAGCGCCAGCATCATCGAGGTCTCCCACTCGCCGCCGTGGAGGCCGCCCTCCGCAGGCGGGCACGCCGAGCTCCGCTCCGAGGCCGAGCGTCGCCTGCACGAGCAGCGCCGAGGTCGCTGATCGCGATCACCTTCACGCCGTCGAGCGGCTCCAGTTGCTCGAGCGCCCCGGCCAGCGGCGCGAAGTTGCCGCCGTGCGTCGGCAGCAGCACGATGCGGCGGAAGCCGTGGCCCGCCCACCCGCGCACGATGTCGACGACGACGCGCTGGAACGTCTCCTCCTCGATCGACATCGTGCCCGGGAAGGCGAGATGGTGGCGCGAGCAGCCGACGCGGACCGTCGGCGCGTGAAACGCGTCGAGCCGGTCGGCGAGCCGCCGCGACCAGCTCGTCGCCGAGATCGAGTCGGTGCCGAGCGGCAGGTGATGGCCGTGCTGCTCGACCGCGCCGAACGCGACCACGATCGTGTCGCGGCCGGCTCGATCTCCTGCCGGACCTCGGGCCAGGTGAGCGTCTCGAGCTCGAGCGCGCCCATCGCGCCCTCACATATATACGAATGCGGCTGCTCAGACCGGCGTGCGCTCAAGCAGCGGCTGCGTGGTCGGCTGGTCGCTGCCGCCGGCGGGCTCGGAGGTGACCATCACCTGCGTGGCCTCGTCGAGCCCGTCCGGAATCCCGCCGAGCCCGTGCCGTCGCGACCGACCTGGAAGAGCGCGGACGGCACGCGGCTTGCCGTCCTTCACCAGCCACACCTCGTAGATCCGGCCCCGGCGCTGGGGCAGGTTTCCACGCGCAGGACGCCGGCATCGCCGCTGCGCACGATCGTGCCCGTCGTCTGCGGGGCGGCCGCGGTCCCGACGGCGGTCGATCCTGGTCGTGTCCGAGCCGCCGCCGCCGTCGCCGATCGCGT
This sequence comes from uncultured Solirubrobacterales bacterium, assembly GCA_963759145.1. GTDB lineage: Bacteria > Actinomycetota > Thermoleophilia > Solirubrobacterales > JBBDJG01 > JBBQKG01. The sequence continues at coordinate 8,628 of CAVWYB010000005.1, read as the reverse complement.
AGCCGGCGACGCCTGCCGCCAGCAGCAGCACGACCCCCGCAAGCGCGGTCGCCGGTCGCAGCGAGAGCGAGCCGAGCCATGTGCGCAGTCGGCCGCCCGCGGCACGGCCGGCCGGATGCGGGCGCGCCGCCTCATGCGGCACGCCCGCTTCCCGCCGGACCGTCTCCATCAGCCGCTCGCGCAGGGCCGGCGGCGGCTCCACCTGCTCGACCGACGAGGGCAGCACGTCGACCGAAGCGCGTAGCCAGCGCTCCTGCCCGCTGGCAGTGCTCGCACGAGGCGAGATGCTGCTCGAACGCAGCGCGCCTCTGTCGGCTTCGAGGGCACCGAGCATGTACGCGGCAAGCTCGTTCTCGTAGCGCTCGTGCGCGTCGGGTGCCATCACACCGCCTCCGCCAGCGTCGAGCGGATCTTTTCCATGCCAAGTCGCATTCGGCCCTTCACGGTTCCCAGCGGCATACCAAGCGCCTCGGCGATCTCCGAGTGGCTGAGCCCGCCGAAGTAGGCGAGCTCGATCACCTTGAGCTGGTCCGCCGGAAGCATTCTGAGCGCACCGCGCACCTCGCGCGCCGCTTCCTGACGAAGCGCCTCGCTGTCGGTGAGCTCAGACGTGGGACCGCGGTCGGGAAGGCGTTCGAGGTCGAGCTCCACCGTCGGTGCACGAGTCGCCTCGCGGCGGAGGAGCATCGATCGCGCGGTTGCGCACCACGCCGAGCAGCCACGTGCGCACGCTGCCCCGTGCGCGGTCGTACCTGGCGCCGCTTCGCCACAGTGAGAGGAACGCCTCCTGGGTGACGTCCTCGGCGCTCGCGCGGTCGCCCACGATGCGGTAGGCGAGCGAGTAGGCAGCGCCACCGTGCCGGTCGTAGACGAGCTCGAACGCGGCCGCGTCCTTGCGCTGCACGAGCGGCATGAGGTCTTCGTCTGCGAGTCGATGTAGCGCTTCTTGATCCAATGCGATCCCGTCCGCCAACGGTGGCGGCTTTCCCACGTGCCTCTCCATACGCAGCAAAGCCGGCGCTCGGATCAGCCTAGTCCGCCGGCAGTGATCCAGTCGCCCCGAGCCCGCGTAAGGGCAGGTCGAGGACGGTCGCCCCCCAAGCAGGTTCGGCCGTCGCTGTGGAAGCAGATGTCCTAACGACAAAGGAGGGGACTGCATGAAGAAGCTCGCGATCGTCGCCGCACTGCTGGCGATCGGGGTGGCCGTCCCGCTTTCGATTGGCTCCAGCCATCGGGAAGCGCCGCTCACCTCGATCGACCCGACGGGCGACGATACCGACGTCTATGCGTTCACGGCGCCCCGATGCGCAGCACTCGCTGACGGTGGTGGCGAACTGGGTTCCGTTCGAGGACCCGGCCGGCGGCCCGAACTTCTACAGGTTCGATCCGAAGGCGCGGTACTACATCAACATCGACAACTCCGGTGACGGGCGCCCGGACGTCCGCTACCGCTTCCGGTTCAAGGACCACGTGCGGAACGACCAGTCGTTCCTGTACGCGTTCCCCGGTGTCAAGTCGATCGACGACCCGAACCTGAACGTGTACCAGACCTACGACGTGGACCGCCTGGTCTACGGCAAGGGCGGACGTTGGTACGCGAAAGAAGCAAGGTCGAGCAAGGCCGGCAAGCACCGGAAGGGCAAGCACCACCGGAAGGGCAAGCACCGGAAGAACAAGCACCGCAACGGGAAGTACAAGCTGCGCAACTCGCGGGAGATCCTCGAGGACGCCTTCGTGGCCCCGAACAACGTCGGGCCCAAGACGTTCCCGAGACTACGACGCGGTCGCCAACCAGGCGGTCACGTCACCTCCGAGCGGAGGCAAGGTGTTCGCCGGGCAGCGTGACGACCCGTTCTTCGTGGACCTGGGTGCGATTTTCGATGCGATCAACATCCGACAAGCCCGGTCGGCAGGGCAAGGTCGTCGACGATCTCGCCGGCTACGGCGTCCACTCGATCGTGCTCCAGGTACCGGAGGCGCACGTGACCAAGGACGGCGAGCAGGTGGACTCCGACAAGGACAACAACGCCGTCGTGGGCGTATGGGCGTCGACCGAGCGCAAGCGCGTGCAGGTTGCCGGCTCCAAGTCCGAGGACGACGGGGACGGCGACTGGGTGCAGGTATCGCGTCTCGGGAACCCGCTGGTGAACGAGGTCGTGATCCCGCTCGGGCTCAAGGACAAGTTCAACAGCACCCAGCCCGGCGGACGACGCGCAGTACGCGAAGTACGTGCTGCAGCCGGAGCTCGCGAAGCTGTTCAACGGCCTGTTCAACCTGGGCGTCAAGGAGACGGACCGGACCGACATCGTCCTGGCACTGCTGCAGGGCGTTCCGGGCCTGAACCAGCAGACCGGCAAGCCGGTCGACACGCTCAAGCTCAATCTCGGCACGAATCCGTCGGACACCCCGAACCGGCTCGGCGTGCTCGCGGGTGACAACGCGGGCTTCCCGAACGGGCGGCGTCTGGCCGACGACGTGACCGACATCGAGCTGCGTGTGGTGGCCGGCGCGCTGATCGGCAACGACATCGCGCTGGGAGACGGGCCGATCGAGAACGACAAGCCGTTCTCGAGTCAGTTCCCGTACCTGCCGTCGACGAACTCGGGGTTCAACTCACAGATCCCGAAGTAATCAACCGGACCGGGGGGCTCTGCCTTTGGTTATGCCTGGGTGGGGCCCCTCCCCCGGTTCACGAGACCGACGAAGACATGACACTCAACCGCCCGCTCATCACCAAGCTTCTGGTCCCGCTCGCGGCCTTCGCCGCGACACTCGCCTTCATCCTGCTCTTGAATCGCTCCAGCTCACCCTCGGGTGGGCAGGATTCCTCGGACGGCGGCGCGCTCGCCGCTCCCGGCGCCTCCACCGATCTGCAGATCGCCGCGCTGGAGCGCAACCTGGCCGACGATCCCGGCGCCGCACCGCTCTACGCCGCACTCGGGAACGCCTTCCTCCAGAAGGTGCGCGAGACCGGCGACCCCAGCTTCTACGCACGCGCACGAACCGCTTTTCAGCAGGGGCTGCGCCAAGACCCGCGCGATGCGGGCACCCTGACGGGCCTGGGCGCCCTGGCGCTCGCCCGGCACGACTTCGAGGGGGGTCTCCGCTATGGGATGCGGGCCCATGCGGCGGCCCCCGAAGTCGTCCGCCCCTACGGCGTGATCGTGGACGCCCAGCTCGAGCTGGGCCGCTACGACGAGGCCGCGCGCACCCTTCAGAGAATGGTCGACCTCAAGCCCAACCTCGCCTCCTACTCACGCGCGTCCTACTTCCGTGAGCTGCACGGGGACCTGATCGGCGCGGTCGAGGCGATGCGGCTTGCGGCCTCCGCGGGCGGAGACGCGTCCGAGAACCTCGCCTACGTTCAGACGCTGCTCGGCAATCTGGAGTTCGAGCGCGGGAGGCTCGGTGCGGCCGGCGGCGCCTACCGCCTCGCACTCGCCCGTTACCCGAAGTACGCACCGGCCGAAGCAGGGCTGGCCCGCGTCGAGGCCGCGCGCGGCCAGCTGGGCCAGGCGATCCGCCGGTACCGATCCGTCGTGGGCCGCCTGCCGCTCCCCGAGCACGTGATCGCGCTCGCCGAGGCCGAGCTCGCCGCCGGCCGGGTTGCGGCGGCGCGCCGGGACCTCGCGCTGGTCGCCGTGGAGCAACAGCTCCAGCAGCGAAGCGGCGTCAACACCGACACCGAGCTCGCGCTCTTCGAGGCGAACCACGGCGATCCGGGAGCGGCCCTCGTGCTCGCAAGGCGCGCGTGGGCCAACGGCCCGAGCGTCCGTTCCGCGGACGCGCTCGGCTGGGCGCTGACGCGCGCCGGCCGGCCGGCCGAGGGCCTGCGGTGGGCCCACCGTGCCCTGAAGCTCGGCTCGGCCGACCCCGCCTTCCTGTATCACGCGGGCATGACCGCGAAGGCAGCCGGCCGCGACGACCTGGCCCGCCGCTGGCTGGCGCGCTCGCTCGCCAGGAACCCGCGCTGGTCGCCGCTCTACGCACCGCGCGCGGAGAAGGCCCTGGGAGAGCTGCGTTGAGGAGGCTCCTGCTCGCGCTCCTGGTGCTGCTCGGGCCGGCCGCTGCTTTCGCCCCGGCCGCGTCGGCCCATCCGCTCGGCAACTTCTCGGTCAACCACCTCACCGAGGTCCGGATCTCGGCCGACCGGGTCGAGGCTCTTTACATCCTCGACCAGGCCGAGATCCCGACCTTCCAGGAGCGCGGGCTCTCGTCCGCCGAGGTGCTGGAGCGCAAGCGGGCCGAGATTGCACGGGGGCTGCAGCTGGAGGTGAATGGACGCGTAGTCCCTCTGCGCGTCGAAGCAGACACCAAGAAGCCGTTCGTGTCGTTCCCTCCGGGACAGGGTGGATTGAAGACCACCCGCGTCGAGATCCCGCTGAGCGCGAGCGTCGACGACCCGCGGCGGGTCGAGCTCCGCGACCGGACCTTTGGAGACCGTGTGGGCTGGCGAGCGATCGTGATCCGGTCCGGCGAGGGCACCGCCGTGCGCTCGAGCGTGTTCGCGGAAGACCCGACGAACGGGCTGCGCGCCTATCCGAAGGACACGATCGCGAGCCCGCTCGACCAGCGCTGCCGCTACCTTCGCGGTCTCTCCGGGTGGCGGCACCGTGAAGGCGCCGCACGCCGCCTCCCGACTACCGCGGCGCCACCGGTGACCGCGCCGAGGACGGCTTCGCGGGCGTGTTCGAGAACGCGGCCGCGGGTGACGGCGTGCTCCTGCTGCTGCTGCTCGTGGCGTTCGGCTGGGGCGCGCTGCACGCGCTCTCACCCGGTCACGGCAAGGCGATGGTCGCGGCCTATCTGATCGGCACGCGGGGGACCGCCCGCCACGCGATCGGCCTCGGCGCGATCGTCACGGTCACGCACACGATCGGCGTCTTCATGCTGGGGTTCGTCACGCTGCTGCTGTCGCAGTACATCCTGCCCGAGGACCTGTACCCGTGGCTGAACCTCGCCGCGGGACTGCTGGTTGTGACGGTGGGCCTCGGCGTCCTGCGTTCGCGGGTGAGGCACGCGCGCGCCACCATCACCACCATCACGATCACCACTCACGATCACGAGATCCCCGACCGCGTCAGCTGGCGCGGCCTGGCCGGGATGGGCGCCGCGGCGGGGCTGATCCCGTGCCCCTCGGCGCTGGTGGTGCTGCTGGGCGCGATCGCCCAGCACCAGGTGGGGCTGGGCCTCGTCCTGATCGTCGCCTTCAGCCTCGGCCTCGCGGCGACGCTGACGCTGCTCGGCCTGGCCGTCGTTTACGCGAAGCGCGTGCTCACGCGAGTGCGCGTCCCCAGCCGGGTGGCAGCCGCGCTGCCCGCCGCGTCGGCCGTGCTGATCGTGTGCGTGGGCCTCGTGCTCACCGCCCAGGCGATCCCGAAGTTCTAAGCCGGTTCAGTCCGTGTTGACGGAACGCCGCGCGCCGGTGTACGTTCGCTGGCATGCGGGGAACGGCCATGACGGCCGCTGCCGTGGGATTTGCCGCACTCGGACTGGTCCTTGGAGTGAGCTCCTCCCACGCTGCGTCCTTACCGAGCGGATTCGAGGAGCGGACCGTCCTTTCCGGCCTTTCGTTGCCGACTGCGATCGCCTGGGCGCCGGACGGCCGCATGTTCGTCGCGGAGAAAAGCGGCGTTGTGCGGGTCGTGAACCCGAACGGCACCACCGCCCAGCTGCTCGACATCTCCAACCACGTCTATGACGTCGCGGATCGCGGTCTGCTCGGCATGGCGGCGGACAGCGACTTCGCCAACAACCACTGGCTGTACCTCCTCTACGTTTACAACCCCACTCCGCAGCCGGGCGGTCTGGCACGCACGTCACGGCTCACGCGAGTCACGGTCGCCGACAACAACACGGCCTCGGCCGAGACGGTGATCCTCGGGAGCATGGGCACGCCGCCGTGTCCGGCGCCGTCGAACACCGTGGACTGCATCCCGGCCGACATGGACTCGCACTCGATCGGCACGGTGCGCTCCGCGCCCGACGGGACGCTGTGGCTCGGCAACGGCGACGCATCGGACTGGTCGCGCGTCGATCCGATGGCGCTGCGCACCTACAACGAGCAGAGCCTCGCCGGCAAGATCATCCACGTCGACCGGAACGGCATGGGGCTGCCCGGCCACGCCTTCTGCCCTTCGGACAACGACCTCACCCACGTCTGCACCAAGCTCTACGCGAAGGGCCTGCGCAACCCGTTCAGGTTCACCCTCCGCCAGGGGACCGGACCGGCGGTCGGCGACGTCGGCTGGGAGGAGTGGGAGGAGATCGACCTGATGACGGCGCCGGGCCGCAATTACGGCTGGCCCTGCTACGAGGGGAATGTCCGGACCTCCGGGTACCGGGATCTCGCGGGATGCTCCGCCGAGTACGCGAAGGAGGGGACTCCCCAGGCCGCCACGCCCCCCGACTACCAGTACATACACGACGCCTCCACGAGCTGGCAGGGGGCGGTCGTGGCCGGCCCGGTCTACCCCAGCGGCCCGTACCCGAGCGACTTCGCGGGAGACCTCTTCTTCGCCGACTACGTGAGCGCGCTTCATCAAGCGCCTGGAGCTGAACGCGCAGGGCCAGGTAACGGGCACCACGCCGTTCGCGACGGGCGCGGCCGCCGTGGACCTGGAGCTCGGCCCGGGCAACGAGCTCTACTACGCCGACTTCGGCGATGGCAATCCGGGGACGGGGGCTGTGAAGCGGATCGTCTACACACCGTCCAACCGCACACCGGTTCCGCAGGCCGACGGCTCGCCGACGTCCGGCGCCCCGCCGCTCGACGTGAGCTTCACCGGGGCGGGCTCGAGCGACCCCGACGGGGACCCGATCACCTACGACTGGGACTTCGGCGACGGCACCGCGCACGGCAGCCAGCGCGACATGGTCCACCGGTACAGCAACGCCGGTGAGTACGACGCTCGCCTCACCGTCCAGGACGACAAGGGCGCGAGCGCGAGCGCGACGGTGCACGTCTCCGTCGGCAACAGCCCACCGACCGCGACCATCGAGAGCCCGGTGGACGGCTCCGACTTCTTGATCGGGAAGGAGATCGAACTGCGTGGCTCCGCCGTGGATCCCGAAGACGGCGCCCTTTCCGGGTCGAGCCTGCAGTGGCAGGTCTCCTTGATCCACAACACGCACACCCATGACCTGACCAGCCTCACCGGCACCCGGACCAGCTTCACTGCGGCGAGCGACCACGACGCGGACGCCCGCTACCGGATCACGCTCCTCGCGACAGATTCGGCCGGGCGCAGCGTCACGAAGGTCGCGAACGTCTATCCGAGGTCCGTGAACCTGACGCTGGCCAGCTCCCCGCCGGGCGCACCGGTGACGTACGCCGGCACGACCGCGGCCGCGCCGCTGACCGCGCAGCGGCAGTTGACTTCGTCTCTTCCATATCCGCGGCGCAGAGCTTCACGTCGGGCGGCACCACGTACGAGTTCGTGGCTGGTCCGATGGTGGAACCCGGGCGCGCGACGTGACGATCCCCGTCCACCGATGCCGTCCTCACAGCGCTGTACCAGCCGCAGGTCTGGTTCGAAGGCGAGACGATGACGCCCACGCCGAACGACGGCGCCTCGATCAGGAACATCGCGGAGTCCGGCGCGAGCGGCGGCAGCACGATCAGCTTCCGGAGTCACCGGCGTACGCCACCAGCAGTACACGACCGGCGGTGCCGTCGATCAGATCACGTTGCGGATGCGCGGCGACCAGTGTCAGGGGCCGCCGACCGCCATCGTCTCGATCGACACCCACGCCGCCTCGTTCGATCGACGTCGTGCCCACCACCTTCACGGACTTCACGCTTCCGCTCGACGCCGGTAATGGCGGCGCGGCGGGCACGCATACGGTCAAGGTCGAGTTCAACAACGACCGGTCGACCGGCGCTGCGACCGCAACATCTACCTCGACACGATCTCGTTCCGCCAGGTCGCAAGCGTCACCGCCGGCGAGCTCCGCCTATCCGCGGCCACGCGGCGCCACTCCCCACAGCGTTCCCTCGTGCCGGCGTTCAACCCGTGCCGGTCGAGCAACCGCACGCACGGCGCCCCGCTGAGCCACCCTTCCTGCGCTCCTCCCACGCACGCGTCCGGCGAACCTCAGCACCGGCACGCCGGACGCGAACGGCGCCGGCCGCGAACATGACCGGCAGCCTGAGCCTGACGGCCTGCGAGAGCCCGCGTTGCGCATCGAGCGACGTCCTCATCCGTTCGTCGGTCACGGACGTCCGGTGCCTGCCGGGCCAGGCTCGCGTGTGGCGCCTTGAACACGGCTGCCGGCAGGGACTACACCGGCGAGCTTCAGGCAGTCGCGAGACTTCGGATCACTGACCGCCGGAACGGGACGGAGCTGACCGATGCCGCGACGACGCTCGATTCGCCGTTCCGGGCGACGATCCCCTGTACCCCGACCTCGGCGGATGCCACGACCGGGGCGAGCTGCGGGCTGAACACGACCGCGAATGCGATCCTTCCCGGGGCATCGCGGGCGAAGGCCGAACGGTATGGCAGTGGCGCACATCGAGGTCTATGACGGCGGGACGGACGGCGACGCCGAGACCGAAGGGAACACCCTGTTCCTGCAGCCGGGCCTGTTCGTCCCCTGATGGCCGGCTACTCCGGAACGCCGCTC
>CAVWYB010000004.1:0-25618 GCA_963759145.1 uncultured Solirubrobacterales bacterium | reverse complement strand
GATGGTGCCGTCGATGCCGTTCGGGAAGCGATACGAGTTGTCCGTCGAGCTGATGTCCGACTCCAGATCTCTCACCTGCTGCCAAGGAACGGTTTCGAGGACGGCAATCGCTGCATCGAGCTCGTAGACTCGGCTCAGGCAGAAGGGCTCGACGTCGCGTTCGACATGCACACGCGCAGGTTCGGGCTCACCCACCTCTTCGCGGCGCTTCCCGCAGACGTGCTGGCCGCAAGGCCAGGCGAGCAAGTCGAGATGCTGCGCGATCCCGATGTTCGTGCACGCATCGCTTCGCACGACAGCATCCTCGGCAGTGGACGCGACTGGTCGCGCGTCGTCCTTCTGGATAACCACGTCCGGCCCGAGTACGCGCGCCGAGACATCGGCTCGATCGCGCTCGAGCGGCACCAGAGCGCGCTCGACACCATCTGCGACCTTCTCATCGAGAGCGCAGACGACCCGCACAAGCTGATGGTGATCATCCGCTCCTACACGGAGGAGCAACAGCAGGAAGTGTTCGCCCATCCACTCTGCATGCCGGCGTCGGACGCAACAACGCTCGCGCCCGAAGGCTCACTCGCCGAATCAACCTTTCACGGCGCCTACACCTGGGCCGCGTGGTTCTTCCGGTTCATGGTTCGAGAACACCGACTCCTCTCACCCGCCGCTGCCATCAATCGACTCACCGGTCTACCGGCAAGCAGACTCGGACTCTCCGACAGAGGGATCGTGCAGCCCGGCGCTCATGCCGACCTCGTCGTCTTCGCGCCTGACCGCTACGGCGAGCGTGGAACGACGTTCAATCCCAACCAGCTTGCCGACGGTGTCGTCCACGTGCTCGTAAACGGCATTCCAGCGATGGTGGACGGGACCTTGACCGGCGAACGTGCAGGAGAGGTCATTCGCTCGTGATCATCGCGGGCCAGGCTGGATGCGGCTACGTGTCTCGGCCCCTGCGCCAGTGCCCGTGAAGTCACCTCTCTCCCGCCTGCTCAACCGGCCATCAGTTCCTTGAAGGCGGGCTCTTCGCGGATCGGATCGAGGTCCGAATCGTCCTTCGCGTACGCGCGAAACTGCTCCGACATGTTGATCGCACGCTGGAGGTGGTCGACCGCGTCGGTCGTCCGGCCGTCGAGGCTCTCGCAGCAGGCGAGGTTGTAGAACAACAAGGGGTACTGCGGATGAGCCTCGACCACTACGCGTAAGCGGTCAGCCACCTCGGCCGCCTTACCGGCCTCGTAGAGGGGTCTGAGCGGGGCCCAGAGCTCCCAGCCGTTGGGCTCGTAGGCCTTTCCCGGAGTGCCGCCGAACGCGAGGATCGTCGTCTCGGGCTCCTCGGCGAACGCCGTCCGCTTCACACTAGGACGGGCAAAGACGAGCGTGCCGGCGGTCGCGGCCACCCGCTCGCCGTCGAGCTCGAAGACCGCGCGCCCTCGTTGCACGAAGTAGAGCTCCTCGTTCCCGTCGTCCGACTCGTCGTGCTCGTTGATGATCCGGTCGCCCGCGTCACGGGCCGTCCAGGCGGTGACACCGAAGGCCGTGATGCCGAAGTGGTGCCGGACGGGCCGATAGGGCAGCGGCCGTCGTCCAGCTCGTCGATCTCGTCGAGGTGCGCGATCGTGTAACCACTCATGAGACCCCCTTCACGTCGTCGTCGCTCGCCGCAATCTCGGCGAGTGTAGGGGCGGCGTGCCAAACGGGTGCTGCCGCGAAGTATCTTCGAGAGATGCCCGATCCGAGTCGGCTGCCCCGTTATCGGAGCCAACCGAAGTACGAGAGCATCGTGCGCCTCGGGCCGATGCGTTTCGGGATGACCGTCCGGCTGAAGGACGGCAGAACCGTCGTCCATGAGCTCGGACGCCGACTGCCGCCGTTCCCCTTCTTCCTCAGCCCACGCGAATAGAGCGAGCGGTCTCCACTGCCGGATGAGGACGGCTGATTGCCGGAGCGGGTTCGAGTTCCGTCGCGCCTCAGCTCAGGCCCGGGGCGCAAGCCCGCCGAGAACCTGGCTCGCGACGAGCTCCGCGAACTCGTCGTCCAGCGGCTCCCCGCTCAACAGCAGGCGGTAGAAGACCGCGCCGTGGAGCGCGTCGACCGCGAGCTCGCAGGTCGGCGTCGGCGCGGATCTCACCCCGCTCGCGTCCCCGCTCGAGCGCTGCGAGCATCGCCTGCGGCGCGCCGGCACGACATCGCGGTGGAATCCGCTCCGCGAGGTCGGGATCGTGCTGCAGGTCGGCGACCAGCCCGGCGAGGACCCGCCCTCCGATCGGCTCGGCGAGCACTCCCGATCAGCCAGCCGAGCAGTGCGCGGACGTCCTCCCGGACGGAGTCACGCGGGGTCGGGCGGCGGTAGCGCGGTGTCAGAGCCGGCGAGGTAGGCCTCGAGCACGAGGGCCGCCCGCGACGGCCACCAGCGATAGATCGTCTGCTTGCCGACTCCCGCCCGCGCCGCGACGCCCTCGATCGTCAGCTCCCGGTAGCCCCGCTCGACGAGGAGCTCCTGCGTCGCGGCGACGATCGCCGCGTGCGAGCGCTCGCTCCGCCGCCGGCCGCGCTCCCCCGCCCGCTCACTCGTCTCTGCGGCAGGCACGTTCATCGCATGAACCTATCACCTAGACAAGACGTCTCGTCTTGTGTACCCTATACAGTAACGAGACGTCTCGTCTTGTAAGGAGCTGCGAATGCGCTACCAGGACAGGACTCGCGCGCCGCACGCGGCCCGCTCGTGCTCGCCGCGCTGCGCGATCCCGCCTCGTCGCTCTGGGCACGGCGTCGGCGCCGCTCGACACTCGCTTCACCGGCTCCTACACCAGCTGACGAGCATCGCGGTCATGTGCGCGCTCGCCGGCACGTCGGCGTTCGCGCTCAATCTCGTGCTCGGCGCCCGCATCCGCCCCGTCGAGGCGCTCTTCGGCGGCCTCGACCGCATGTACCGGGCTGCATCGCCTCAACGGACAGGTCGCCTTCGCGCTGCTGCTCGGCCACGTCGTCCTCATCCTCGCCAGCCGCGCCACGATCTCCGACGGCACGGCGCTCGACCTGCTCGGGCCGGGCGCGGGCTGGACGGTCTTCGCCGGAGTGCTCGCGTTCGGCGCGATGACCGTGGCGATCGTGCTGACGCTGTTCGTGCGGCTCGGGCACGAGGTGTTCGTCTACGTCCAGCGCACGTTCGGGTTCGTCTTCCTCGTCGCCACCTACCACGTGTTCACGACCGACGGCGCGAACGGCGACTCCGCGGCGCTGAACCGTCTACATGGCGGTGCTCGCGACGCTCGGCATCGCCGCGTTCGTCTACCGCTCGCTGCTCGGCAACGTGCTCGTGCGGCGGCGCAGGTACCGGGTCGCGGCGGTCAACCGGCTCGACGACTCGTCACCGAGATCGTGATGGAGCCGCTCGGCCGGCCGCTCGAGCTTCATGCCGGGCCAGTTCGTCTTCGTCACCTTCCGCTCGCTCGCGCTCCGGCGAGCAGCTGCACCCGTTCGAGCTCTCGGTCGAGCGCCAGGTGTTCTCCGTCCGCGCCGGCGAGGTCGGCAACCAGTTCCATCCCTTCTCGATCACCGTCCGCCCCGGCGAGCCGAGGCTGCAGGGTCACCGTCAAGGCGGTCGGGCGACTACACGCGCGCGCTGCGCCGGCTCGAGCCCGGCGCGGACGCCGTCGTCGAGGGCCCGTACGGCTCCTTCTCGCACCGGAACGTCCCGAGCGGCCGCAGGCAGCTCTGGCTCGCGGGCGGCATCGGCGTCACGCCCTTCCTCAGCATGGCCCGCAGCCTCGGCGGACCGAAGCGGACAGTCGACGTCGACTTCTACTACTGCGTCGAGCACGAGCGAGGAGGCGCACTTCCTCGACGAGCTCCGCGCGATCGCGCCAGCCGCGACGACTTCCGCGTCACCGTCGTCGCGACGAGACCGGGAAGGCTTCCTCACCGCGAGCCGCCTCGCCGCGGAGCACGCCGACCTCGGCTCCGCGGACGTGCTCGTCTGCGGGCCGCCGGCGATGATCGACAGCCTGCGGACGCAGCTCGCGACGCGCGGGGTGCCGGCGGCGCATTCCATGCCGAGGAGTTCGGGTTCGCGAAGCATCGGCGCCCGGACGGCGCTCGAGCAGGCGCTCGCGCCCCGCCCTAGCGGCCGGTACGACGCTGCGTCGCTCCTGGCCGGGGCCTTCGGCGGCGCCGGCTCCTCGCGTCGCCTTCGCCCTCGTACCTGCTCGCGGCGGATATGAGCGCGCCATGAGCGAGCAGCGTCGCTGCGACGAGCGTCCTCGTGATCGGCACCGGCGCCGCCGGCCTGCGGGCCGCGATCGAGCTGCCAGGAGCGCGGCGTGCAGGTGCTGTGCGTCGGCAAGCGCCGCCGCGACGACGCGCATACCGTGCTCGCCGTCCGGCGGCATCAACGCCGCGCTCGGGACGATGGATCCCGAGGACAGCTGGGAGCAGCACGCGGCCGACACGCTGCGCGAGGGTTACTGGCTCGGCGATCCGCTCAGCGTCGAGCTCCTCTGCCGCGAGGCCCCGGCGGCGATCGACGACCTCGTCCGCTGGGGCGCGCGACTGGCCCGCGAGGACGACGGGCGGCTGACGCAGCGCTTCTTCGGCGCCCACCGCTACCGGCGGACGTGCTTCGCGGGCGACTACACCGGCCGCGAGATCCAGCGCACCCTCGTCGCCGCGCGCCGCGGAGCTCGGGCGTCGCGATGCGCGACGACGTCTACGTCACGCGGCTGCTCGTCCACGACGGCCGCGTCTTCGGCGCCTACGGCTTCGACGTCGACGACGGCAGCCGCCGGCTGATCGTCGCCGACGCGGTCGTCCTCGCCGCCGGCGGGTCACACGCGCATCTGGCGCCGCTCCTCGTCCAGGCGCGACGAGAACACCGGCGATGCGATGCGGCTCGCGGCCGAGGCGGGCTGCCGCCTGCGCGACATGGAGCTCGTCCAGTTCCACCCGACCGGGATGGTCTATCCCGGAGGAGTCCGCGGGCACGCTCGTGACCGAGGCGGTGCGCGGCGAGGGCGGGATCCTGCGCAACGCCGCCGGCGAGCGCTTCATGGAGCGCTACGACCCCGAGCGGCTCGAGCTCTCGTCTCGCGACCGCGTCGCGCTGGCCAACTACACCGAGATCGCCGAGGGCCGCGGAACCGAGCACGGCGGCGTGCTCCTCGACGTCTCGCACCTCGACCGCGACGTGATCCTCGCGCCGGCTGCCGCGCATGTACCGGCAGTTCGTCGACCTGGCCATGCTCGACATCACGACGACGCCGATGGAGGTCGCGCCGACGGCGCACTACTCGATGGGCGGCATCCGCGTCGACGCCGCGACGCACGCGACCGACGTCGCAGGGTCTCTACGCGGTCGGGCGAGTGCGCGGCCGGCGTCCACGGCGCGAACCGCCTCGGCGGCAACTCGCTCGCCGAGTGCCTCGTCTTCGGCCGCATCGTCGGCCGCGAGGCGGCGCGCTGGTCGGCAGGCCCTCGACGTCCAGGTGCGCGACCGCGCCGCGATCGACGCCGCGCGCGAGGAGGTCGACGAGCTGCTCGCCCGACGCGGCGACGAGTTCGCGCGGCCTCTGCAGCGGGCGCTGCGCGACCTCATGTCCGAGTGCTGCGGCGTCGTCCGCTCGGAGGACGGCCTGCGCGCGGGCCTCGCCCGGCTCGACGAGATCCGCGCGCGCGCGGCCGCGCTCGAGGTGCGGCCCGACATCGCCGGCTACGCCGACCTCGCCCATGCGTTCGACCTGCGCGGGCTCGCTGCTCGCCGCCCGCGCGACGCTCGAATGCGCGCTCGAGCGGCGCGAGACGCGCGGCGCGCACAACCGCGCCGACTTTCCCGAGCAGGATCCCGCGCTTCGGGTGAACCTCGTCTGGGCCCTCGACGGCACCATCACCCGTCAGCCGCTCCCGGACGTTCCCAGCCCGATCGCCGCGCTCGCGACCGGCGCGCGCGAGCTCGAGACAGCCGGCCGCCTGCTCGAGTAGTCGCGCGGCCCCCGCGCGGTCGTGCGGAGAGCGTTCTGTGGTTGAGCGCCCAGGGGGCGAGGGTAGGCACGGCAGACACTGTTCGATCGACTGGAGGCTGTCGTCGCGCGCCGAGTGACCCGTTCTGTTCTGGGCTGCAACTCATCGTCCTTCTCGGTGCAGCCCTCGTCGCCGCACAACCGGCTGCGGCCACCGTCCCAAGCGGCTTCGCCGAGACGCAAGTCGCTACCGGACTGGCCTCTCCGACTGCGATGACGTTCTCGCCGGACGGGCGACTCTTCGTCGCCGAGCAAGGCGGACGCTTGCGCGTGATCGACGGAACACTTCAGCGCGCGCTCGAGGGCCGCCCGGTCGCCCAGCCCGCCTTGGGTGAGACAACGACCGTTCCGAGTTGACATCCTGCTGAAGGCATGGAGCGTGTCACCGGAATTGGTGGCTTCTTCTTTCGGGCGAGGGATCCCGAGGGCCTTGCACGCTGGTATTTGGAGCGGCTCGGGATCACGCCGGTTCCGGACTCCTACGACGAGGAGGTCTGGCGCCAGGAAGCGGGAGCGACGGTCTTCGCGCCCTTCCCGCAGGACTCCGAGATGATCGGGCCGCACGAGCACACCTGGATGATCAACTTCCGGGTCGACGATCTCGATGCGATCGTCGAGCAGCTGCGCGCGGCCGGGGAGACGGTCAGGTGGATCCAGCGCGCTACCCGAACGGTCGCTTTGCCGAGCTGCGTGATCCCGAGGGCAACGGCATCCAGCTCTGGCAACCGGCAGATCCGGAATAGCGCGGGTCCCGCCCACGAAGCCACCCTCCCAGCTCCCATGCTGCTGAGCGAGGCTGTGTTACGTTCAGCCCGGTTGCACAGATGCTCACTCGCGGCCGGAAAGGAGCCGACGCGCAATGCTCACAGCCACGAAGGATCTGATCCTCCCGACGACGGTGACCGGGTCGTGGCCGCGGCCGTCGTGGTACACGGGGAACCTACTCGAGCGGCCGTACTCGACCGGGCTCGGGGACGTTGGCTTCCGCGAGCAGCACTTCGACGCGGTCGCGACGGTGATCTCCGACCAGGAGCTCGCCGGGCTCGACATCCTCACCAACGGCGACTACCACCTCGACTTCGACCTCGCCGGTCGCTCGTGGTTCTCCTATCCCACCGAACGGCTCAGCGGCGATCTCCGAGTTCGACACCGAGACGACCGCAGGCTGGACGTACCCGATCGGGACGTGGCTCAACGAGATCGTCGGCGGTTGGAAGTACCACGCGATCGTGGACAAGATCGGCCCGCGGGTGCCGCTCGAGTTCGCGAAGATCTGGCGGGTCGCGCAGTCGCGAACGGCCCGGCCGGTCAAGTTCGGGACGATTGCCGCCAGACCTCGCTTCGACCGTGCTCACGATCCAGACGGACGTCTACGACGACGACAAGCGCGAGCTGATGTGGGACCTCGCGGGAATCCTTAACGCCGAGCTGCGTCAGCTCGTGGCCGCCGGCTGCAAGGTCGTCCAGATCGAAGAGCCCGCGATCCACAGCTCGGCGGCGTGGGGCGCCGACGAGGCGACGCTCGACTTCCTCGCCGACCTCTTCAACTACACGGTCGAGGGCCTGGACGAGGCCGAAGTCTGGGTGCACACGTGCTGGGGCAACCCGGGCGCGCAGCACTGCTTCGATCCGAGCATCTCCTACGAGCCATCGCTCGAGATCTACCTCGAGCGCATCAAGGCGGACGTCTGGACGATCGAGTCGAAGCACAACGGTCACCAGCTGCTGCCGAAGCTCGCTCCCTACAAGGGCAAGCTGAACAAGAAGATCGCGGTCGGGCTTCATCAGCCATCGCGCACTCCAGGTCGAGACGGCGGACGAGGTCGCAGCTGACGTGCGGACGGCGCTGCAGTACATCGACGCCGAGAACCTGGTGCTCTCGTCGGACTGCGGTTTCGGCCGGCAGGGCGTTCCGCGGCCGATCGCGCTGTACAAGGCGTCCGCGCTCGCGCAAGGCGCGAACATCGTCCGCGGCGAGCTCGGCGTCGAGACGACGTCCGTTCGCTCCGCCGACCCGGCGCTGCAGATCGACGTGCCGGCTCCCGCGCCCGCGGAGGCTCTCGCCTAGCGGAGGCCTGAAGCTGACGCTCGACGCAGCCGAAGCTCGTCCTAGGCCGGCTCGACCGCACCCAGCCCGAGCCACGAGGCCAGGTCCTCCAGCTCGGCCTGCACGGCCTTGGTCATGGTGCGGGTGAACCTCACGTCCTCGTGGATCGCGTTC
This sequence comes from uncultured Solirubrobacterales bacterium, assembly GCA_963759145.1. Lineage (GTDB taxonomy): Bacteria > Actinomycetota > Thermoleophilia > Solirubrobacterales > JBBDJG01 > JBBQKG01. The sequence continues at coordinate 17,386 of CAVWYB010000004.1, read as the reverse complement.
ACCCGCAACACGGAGGCCTTGCGGTCGGCGTTGGCGTCGACCTTCCCGACCAGCCGGTCGTCGTGGAGGATCGGGAGGGCGAAGTAGCCCCAGCGGCGCTTGGCCGCGGGCTTGTACATCTCGAGGGTGTACTCGAAGTCGAACAGCTCCTGGGCGCGGACCCGGTCGTGGACGAGCCGGTCGAACGGCGACAGCAGCGCCGTACGCCCCTCGAAGTCCTCGCCGAGCGCGGCGGGGTCGACGCGCCACTCGCCCTTGGCGCCCTCGACCACGGCCGGCTCGCCGGCCTCGCCGACGTCGATGGGCTCCATCGGCATGGCCCTGCTCTTCTGCCGGGCGATGCCGAGCGAGGCGAGCCGCCGCTCGTTCTTGACCTGCGCTCGGCCTCGTCGACCGACGGGACGACGACGTCGGCCGGGTACACCCGCTCGGCCAGGTCCCACAGCCGCTCCCGCCCGACGCGCCCGGCGATCGCGACCTCGCCGCGCATCATCAGGAACTCCAGCATCTGGGTGACGTTGCGGTTGTTCGTCCACCCGGTCGAAGCCCACGGCACCACGCACGTGTCCGGGATGTCGCGTGAGGTCAGCGGCCCGGAGCTGCCGAGCAGGTCCAGGATGTCGCGCCGGAAGCGGTCGTTGTCGCGGATCCAGGCACGCGTGCCCTCGTGGCTCGGGCCAGTCGGCCGCGCCGGCGAGGTACAGGCCCAGGTCGCTCATCGGCCGCACCAGCGCGTTGTGCTCGAACAGCGTGCGGTCCTGCTCCAGGGCCTGCTGGAGGTGGGCGGGCTGGTACGCCGAGCCGAGGCGGCTCCAGGCGACGAGGTCCGCGCTGGGCGCGATCGCCGCGGTCGGGTCGATCTGCAGCAGGGTCAGCTGCTGCACGACCGTGAGCAGCTCGGTCGGCCGGGGTGCGTCGAGCAGCTGCGCGCGCACCGCGATGCGCCGGGCCTGCGCCTTGGTGAGCCGGTGCACGGACAGGAGGCTACGTCAGGGTGTCGGATCGGGCTTCACCGCGGCCGGGCGCCCGAAGACTGTGGACGGCATCCCCCAGCACGACCGGGTTGACGAACAGGCGGTGATGTCCGGCTGGACAAGGCTCGTTCCGATTGCCATAGTCCCGGGCGATGTGCTGCTTAGCGCTGACGGCGGGGTTCCTCGGCCCACGCATCGCACTGTTCCTCTGGTGATCTTCGGCGACAAGGTCGATCTCGCTTTCGACACGTGGGTCTGGCCGCTGCTCGGCCTGATCTTCCTCCCGTGGACGACCCTCGCGTACGTGCTCATGTGGTCGGTCGTAGGAGGGGTAGAAGGCGCTGAGTGGCTCGTCGTGGCGCTCGGCTTCGTAGCCGACGTGATGACGTACTCCAGCCGCGCAGCAACCTCTCGCTACCAGGCCTCGCGCGCGTACTGACGAAACCGGGCGCGCCCTTCAAGTCCTGCCAGCCCGGAGGTCCGCAGGACTCGACGAGGCGACGCCGGTCAGCTTGCCCGGTGTCTGTCAACCGGTTGAGGGGCGTGCTTCCAGCGTCTCTTTCGCCTTGGTGGCGGCGAAGCGACCATGAGCCTGCCGATCCCAGACGATGTCGAGGGCGAGGGAGAGCCAGGTTGGCGCCCACGGTCGCTCCCACGATCGCGACGAACGGTGCGAGGAATCCGAAGCCTGCGGCGGTCACGTTGAACCCGAGCCATGCTCCGATGAGAGCGCCTCCCGCGGCCGCGATCGAGCGCGGCGGGCGCACTTCGAGAGCCTGTTCGACAGCCTTGCCGCGGCCGGCATCGCCCGCAACGACCTGTACCTCACCTGGGACTTCACGGTGGCCAGCGAGAAGAGCCTGCGGGCCGCGCGCTGGCCATGCGCGACGACGCGTTCGCGCGCTCGGCGACACGGACCTCGCCGACCTCCACGTTCAGGGCACCGCGCCGCAGTTCCGCCTGAACCCCGACATCGACGACTCGATCGTGGACGGCATCGGCGGGATCGACACCGACCCGATCCCGAACGCCGTCGATTTCGGCGACCTCGATGGCCGGCGCGACTATCCGCCCTGCTCGGCGGGCGACCCGCCGCAGTGCGAGGCCGGCGAGAGCGACCGCACCGCTCGCCGGATCACCGGCCAGATCACGGTGCCGTGCTATCTCGACTTGCCGACTGCCCGCCGGGTCGAGTTTCGCTCGACGCCGACGGCACGCCGCAGCGGCGCCGGGCAACACGGCGCTGGCCAACGTGATCTGCACGATCCCGCGGAGGGCGGTCGACGGCGCCGATCCGCCGCGCGGCGCGCCCGTCGCTCTACGGGCACGGTCTGCTCGGCGGCGCCGGCGAGGTCAGCGCGGGCAACGTGCAGGCTATGGCCGCTTCGAGCACAACTTCGTGTTCTGCGCCACCGACTGGATCGGCATGTCCACCACGGACGTGCCCAACGTGGTGACCCTGCTCCAGGACCTGTCGAAGTTCAACACGCTCGTGGACCGCACCCAGCAGGGCTACGTGAACTTCATGTACCTGGGCCGCTGGATGATCCACCCGCAGGGCGCCTCGTCGCACCCGGCCTTCCAGGTGAACGGGCAGTCGGTGATCGACACCCAACGCCTCTTCTACGACGGCAACAGCCAGGGCGGCATCCTCTCCGGCGGGCTCACGGCGCTCTCGCCGGACTTCGCGCGCGCCGTGCACGGCGTGCCGGGCATGAACTACTCCACGCTGCTCAGCCGCAGCGTCGACTTCGACATGTACGCCAACGGCAACATCGAGGGGCCGACGCTGCCCGGGCTCTACCAGGCTACCCGAACGAGCTCGAGCGCCCGCTGATCCTCTCGCTCATGCAGTTGCTCTGGGACCGCGGCGAGTCCAACGGCTACGCGCAGCACATGACCGACCGATCCGCTGCCCAACTCGCCCGCGCACCGGGTGCTGCTGCACCCGGCCTTCGGCGACCACCAGGTGGCGAACGTCGCGGCCGAGGTGGAGGCGCGCACGCATCGGCGCCTGCGCCAACCGCCCGGCGCTCTATCGACGGCCGCTCGCCCGACGTGAGTCCGCTCTTCGGCATTCCGACCTCGCCGATCGCCGGCTGCACCGGATCGGGCATCATCTACTTCGACACCGGGCCGCTGCGCACGATCGACGGCCAGCGAGGGGAACCCCCGCGCCGCCGACCGGCAACGTGCCCGCCGCGCGAGGGCAACGACCCCCATTGCGCGCCGCGCAACAGCCCGACCGGGCGCCGTGCAGAAGTCGGAGTTCCTCAAGGTGGGCGGGACGCTGGTCAATCCCGTGCGGGGTTGGGCCTTGCTTCGCCGGGGGGTTTCACCGGGCCCGTGACAGGAACTACCTCCTAGGGTGCGGGCCGTGTCTCGCTTTGCTCTGGTCCTCGTCGCCGTGGTGGTTGCCCTCGGTGCGGGGGCCTTTCTCGCGCTTCGGGATCCCGGTGGGGTGCCGGACGTGCCGCCTTTGGTGCTGCCTGCCGATGCTCCTGATCCGTTCGCGTATTCGGAGGAGCGGCGGGGGGAGTTCGAGCGCCGGGCCGCGCAGGGGCTCAGTCATGTGCTTTACGAGAAGAGCCCTGGTGGTGTCGTGGCGTCGGCCCGGCGTACCGCTCACTGGCGGCCGATCGTCGAGCGTGTGGCCTCGGGCGCGGGGCTCGACCCCGACCTGATCGAGGCGATCGTGCTTCTCGAGAGCGCCGGGCGCCCGGACGCGGTGGCCGACCCGCGGCTGGAGGGCGCCGTGGGGCTCACCCAGATCCTGGCGGCCACCGGGCAGGGGCTGCTGGGGATGCGGGTCGACGTGGCGCGCGAGCCGCAAGCTGACCCGCCGCATCCGGCGCGCCGGAGCCTCGCCCGGCTGCGCGAGGTCTCACCGGCTGGAGTCGGCCGGCGGCGGGTGGACCAGCGCTTCGATCCTCGCCAGGCGCTCGAGGCCACGGCGCGCTACCTCGACTTCGCCCGGGGCGAGCTGGGCCGCGACGACCTGGCCGTCGTCTCGTACCACATGGGCGTCGGCAACCTCTCGAGCGTGATCGACGATTTCGGAGAGGGGGATCGCCCCAGCTACGCGCAGCTGTTCTTCGAGAGCACGCCCTCGAGCCACGGCGCGGCGTGGCGGCGCCTGGCCGAGCTGGGCGACGACTCCTCGACCTACTACTGGCGCGTGCTGGCGGCGCGGGACATCATGCGCGCCTACCGCGAGGATCCCGATGCGCTGGCCCGCCAGCGCGATTGCAGACGGCCAAGAACTCCGCCGAGGAGGTGCTGCACCCGGGCGACGAGACCGAGGCTATTCGTCTCCCCGACGATCTCGAGGACGCCTACGGCGACGACGAGCTGCGGCCCTTCCCCAACGCCCCGGCCAGCCCGGATTGCGCCGCGACCGGGCGATGGGCGAGCTGGCCGGGCGGCTCGACGTGGGCCGCGAGCTGTACCGCGGCCTGCGACCGGAGGCCTACGCGCTGGCGCTGTACCTGGCCCGCCTGACCAAGGAGGCCGGGGGCGGCGACGGTGCGCTGCTGGTGACCAGCACCGTGCGCGACGAGGAGTACCAGGCGCTGCTGGCCGGGCAACCCCGAGGCCACCATCAACTACTCGCTGCACACCACGGGGTTCGCGTTCGACGTGCTGCGCCGCTACTCAGGCGACCGCCAGGCGGTGGCCTTCCAGTTCGCCCTCGACCGGCTGGAGGCGCTGAACCTGATCGCGTGGGTACGAGAGCCCGCGGCGATCCACGTGACCGCGTCCGACGACGCGAAGGTGCTGCTCGGGCTCGTCGAGGAGGACTAGTAATACACGGGCGCCAGCGTGCGCCAGTGGTCGAAGTCGTGGCCGGGGAAGATCACGGCGTCGGGTGTCTGCTCCATGTAGAGCTGGATCTCGCGCAGGGAACGCCGGAAGCGGTGCTCGTCGTCCATGCGGTGGGGGACATGCGTGTCGCGCAGGGTGCGCATGGTGTACGCCGCGTCACCTACCACCAGCGCCTCGCCGCCGGCCAGGCGCAACACCACGGACATGTGCCCGTGGGTGTGGCCGGGCGTGGAGACCAGCATCACGCTGCCGTCGCCGAACAGGTCGATAGCGAGGCCGAAGCTCGCGAACGACCTCGGACGCGGGCCCCTCGAAGTCGACCAGCCGGTAGTCGAAGGCGTGGTCGTACTGGCGCTTGATGTAGCCGTCCAGCTGGCGGCCCTTCCTGGCCTCGGCCCACTCGCGCGCGGAGATGATGAACGTGGCCTCCGGAAAGTGTGAGATGCCGCTGGCGTGGTCGGAGTGGAGGTGGGTCATCACGACCGTCTTGATGCTCTCCGCCGGGACGTCGAGGCCGCGCAGCTGAGTGGGCACGGCCTGATTGGACTCCATCTCGACGTCCTTGAACAGGATGCCGCCGAAGCGGCCCATCGCCTGGCCGGGCTCGATGGCCACCGAGCCGTGGAAGCCGGTGTCGATCAACAGCGTGCCCGCCGTGGGGTGCTCGACGAAGAAGGCCACCACCGGCACTTCGACGTAATCGTCGCGGGACACCCCGAACCCGTAGGCGTGCATGGAGGCCAGCCGGCCCTCCTCGCGATGGAAGAGCGCCGGCGGACCCTTCATCTTGCGCCACGAGCAGCGGGTGCACGTGCACTGTTGCGCCCTCGTGCCCGCCCGGGAGCGGGAGCGAGGCCGGTCGGGGCTCGGCGGCCATGCCCATCGGCGGCAGATTACGCGTTCAGCCCGTGCCGGCGATCTTCTTCCAGTACCGCACCCACTCGCGCTCGTGCGCGATGCCGGCGTCGAGCGTGGCCCGCGGACCGCTCGGACCCTTGCCGGGAGCCTGGTCCCGGATCCCTTCGTACTCCGCGAGCTTGGCTTCGTGGGCCGCTATCTGGGCCTCGGCAAGCGGGCCGGGAGGTGCCCCGAAGAAGAGCTTGAGCAGGCCCGGATCGCGCAGTTCCGCCAGCTCCTCGGTGGGTTCCTCGCGCCAGCGGGCGAGGGCCGCCCGGCCCTCCTTCGTGAGCCGGTAGCGCTTGCGCCGCCGGCCGCCTTCCTCGCGCTCGCTCGGTGAGGAGGCCGGCCCCGACCAGCCGCTCGGGCTCGGTGTAGAACTGGGCGTGCTGCATGGACCAGAAGTTGCCCACCGATCCGGCCGCGGCCTGCTTGAGCTCGTACGGGGTGGCTTCTCCCGAGAGCTCGATCAGGCCGAGAACGATGAACGAGGTGGGTGTGAGTCGCGGCTCTTGCATTGGTCCACAATAGACGGTACAGTCTGATCTGTCGAACGCTGAGCTTACCCGGACGAGGAGATAGGACGATGACCACGCAGACGACGGCACGCGACGACCTGGCAGTGGGCTTTCAGACACTCGACGAGGAGGTCTCGATCGACTCGCTGCCGGTGCGGGGCGAGTTGCCGGAATGGCTGGTGGGTTCGCTGCTGCGGCTGACCCCCGCCGGCATGGACGTGGGCGGCCGGCCCCTGCGCCACTGGTTCGACGGGCTGGCGATGCTCCACCGGTTCGGCTTCGACGGCGGGCGGGTGAGCTACGCCAACCGGTGGCTGGATACCGAGACCCGCCGGGACGCGATCGAACAGGGGCGCTTCGTGGCCGCCGGGTTCGCCACCGATCCGTGCCGGTCCATCTTCAGCCGTATCGGGGCCGTCTTCTCGCCCGAGATCCTCGACAACGCCAACGTGAACCTGGTGCGCCTGGGCGAGCGCTTCATCGCGATGACCGAGACGCCGATGCCGGTGGAGTTCGATCCCGAGACGCTCGAGACGCTCGGCTCGCGGCCCTACGACGACGCGCTCACGGGGCCGGTGACCACCGCGCACCCCCACGCGCGACCCCGCGACCGGCGAGCTCGTGAACTACGTCGTGCACTTCGGGGCCCGCACCGCCTACAACGTGTACGCCCAGACGGCGATCGGGGAGAAGCGCCGGCTCGTGGCCAAGGTGCCCGTGCGCGAGCCCGCCTACATGCACAGCTTCGCCATCACCGAGAACTACGTGGTGCTTGTCGAGTTCCCGCTCGTGGTCAACCCGCTCCGCCTGGCGCTGGGCGGCAAGTCCTTCATCGAGAGCTACCGGTGGCGCCCCGAGCGGGGCACTCGCGTGACCGTGGTGGACAAGCGGACGGGTGAGTCCCGCGACGCGGGCACGTGCGCGCCGATGTTCTCCTTCCATCACGTGAACGCGTTCGAGCGCGACGGCGAGATCGTGCTCGACCTGGTGGCCTACGACGACGCGAGCATCATCGACCGGCTGTTCCTCAGCGAGCTGCGCGACGGCGCCAAGGGAGCCAATGTCGGCACGCTTCACCGCCTGCGCGTGCCCCTCGCCGGAGGCGCCGATTGGCAGTGGAGCAGCTCTCCCCCGAACGGCTGGAGCTGCCGCGAATCGACTACGCCCGCTGCAACGGGCGCGACTACCGCGTGGTGTACGGCGCGGGCCAGGCCGACGACGACTCCTTCTTCGACCAGCTGGTCAAGCTCGACGTGACCACCGGCCGGTCGATCACCTGGCGAGAGCAGGGACCGCTCCCCGGGGAGCCCGTCTACGTGCCCGCACCCGGAGCGCAGGAGGAGGACGACGGGGTGGTGCTGTCGGTGGTGCTCGATCCCTCCGCCGGGCGCTCCTTCCTGCTGGTGCTCGACGCGGAGACCTTCGAGGAGCGCGCACGGGCAGAGGCGCCGCATCACATCCCGCTGGGCTTCCACGGCTCCTTCTTCGGAGGGCGGCACGATGAGGGCCTCCGACGCCGATCGGGACCGAGTCGTCGAGCAGCTGCGCGAGGCCGCCGGCCAGGGCCGCCTCGACGCGGCCGAGCTCGAGGAGCGCGTGGGTCTCGCGCTGGCGGCGAAGACGGGCGAGGAGCTGGAGCCGCTCACCGGGGACCTGCCGCGCCGAGGCCGCGGCGCTCTCGGACTCGCTCGCCGTCCGCGGCTCCGAGCTGCGCGCCTACCTCGCGGTGATGGCGCTGCTCGTGGCCATCTGGGCGCTCACCGGCGCGGGCTACTTCTGGCCGGTGTGGCCGGCGCTCGGATGGGGGATCGGCCTGATGGCCCCGAGCGTCTGCGGTCGCCGGAGGCTCACACCCCCGTAGGCTCCCGCCCGATGCCGTCCCGCCTCTTCGCCTCCGACGTGCTCGCCGGCCGGGTGGCCGTCGTCACCGGAGGCGGCTCGGGCCTGGGTCGCGCCTCCGCCGTGGAGCTGGCCGCCTGCGGCGCGCGCGTGGTGGTCTGCGGACGGCGCCTCGAGCCGCTGGAGGAGACCGCGGGCATGTGCGAGGGGGATCGCTGCGAGGCGCTGGCCTGCGACATCCGCGAGGAGGACCAGGTCGACGTCGCTCGTGGACACCGTGCTCGAGCGCCACGGCAGGATCGACGTGCTGGTCAACAACGCCGGCGGGCAGTTCCTCACGCCGGCCGAAGACATCACGCCCAAGGGCTTCCGCACCGTGATCCGCCTGAACGTGGAGGGCACGTGGCTGATGAGCCACGCGGTGGCCACCAAGGCGATGATCCCCAGCGGCGAGGGCGGCAAGATCGTGAACGTCACGCTGTCGCCCCACCACGGGCTGCCGGGCATGGCGCACTCCTCGGCCGCACGAGCCGCGGTGGAGAACCTCACGCGGGTGCTGTCGATCGAATGGGCCCGGTTCGGCATCACGCTCACCGCGCTCGCGGCCGGGCACTTCGCCACGGAGACGCTGCGCACCAAGTATCCGAAGGCCGTGGTCGAGGGCGTGGCCGGCACCGTGCCGCTGGGGCGGCTGGGAACCGAGGAGGAATTCGCCTGGCTGGTGGCCTTCGTGGCCTCGCCGGGCGGCGACTACATGTCGGGGTCGGTGATCACCACCGACGGCGCCCGCGACAACTGGTTCGGGCCCTGGCCGCCGGGCGGCTTGACCGACGCCGGCGGCAAGCCGCTGGCCGAGGAGCGCAAGAACAAGGACTGAGGGGCGCCGGCGGCGCCCCCTCAGTCCTTGGCCGGCTAGGACTGGATGAAGCCGGTCTTCTTGACGGCGTCCAGCACCTTCTTCATCGAAGCGGCCTTGTCGAACGCCTTCGGGGCGAAGTTCTGCCCGTTCAGCGAGCGGAAGATCGCCGCGTGGCGAGCCTCGACGGAGTGGATCGAGAGAGCGGCCACGATGATCGGCTTCTGCAGGATCCGGGTGCCCTGGCCCGCGTAGGCCGAGACGCCGGTGTCCTCGAGGACGACGGCGGTGTCCAGGAACACGGCGGGGTCGGTGACCGTGTTCTTGAAGTCGAACTTCGGCTTCTTGACAGCGGCCCCCTTCAGGACGCTCTTGAGCGTCTTCACGTGGGTGTTCTCGTGCCCCTGCACGATCTTGGTGACCGTGAGGACCTCACCGGTGAGGATGCCGTTCTTCACGGCCTGGTTGTAGAACGCCGCCTCGAGGTACTCGAGGGTGAGCGCGTAGTTGAGGATCGCGGTGTCCTGCTTCTTGGATGGCTTGCCCAGAGCGATGCTCGGGAAGCCGCTGAGCAGCGTTGTCCCGCCGATCAGCGCGCCGCCGCCGATGGCGGCCTTCTTCATGAAGCCGGCACGGGTGTCACCGTCGATGGCTGCGTCCGTCTCGCGGATCGCTCCATCGACGTCGAGGCTCTCCAGCGTGATGAGGTCCGACATAGAGGTAGGGCTCCTTGCGTCGTGTACACGGGCAACGCCGCGGGGCGCCGCTAGGGTGACTAGCGAGCCCCGAGCGCCCGCGGATCAGCCCGGCGAGCGCTTTGGCGCGTTGGTCGTCCCTCTGAGTACGAAGGAGCCGGGTCCGGCGTCAGGTGGTCATGCCGGTGAACTGACCGCCGGTCACGTTCAGCACCTGCCCGTGCACGAAGTTCGACCACGGCGAGCACAGGAAGAAGACGCCGCCGGCGGCCTCCTCGGGGGTGCCCGGCCGGCCGATCGGGATGAGCATGGAGCCCATCTGGCGCAGCTGGTCGGGAATGCCGAGCTGGATCTCCTGGCCGCCGATCTCCATCTTGTTCGCCTCCTCCTTGGAGGCGGTCAGGCGCGTCTCGATGAAGCCGAAGGCCACCGCGTTCACGTTGATCTTGAACTGGCCCCACTCCTTGGCCAGGGTCTTCGTGAGGCCCACGACCCCCGCCTTGCCCGACGAGTAGTTGGCCTGGCCGGCGTTGCCCATCGTGCCCGAGATCGACGAGACGTTCACGACCTTGCGGAAGACCTCCCGGCCCTCCTCGCGCTCCTTCTTGGCCGGCTCGCGCAGATGCGGCGCCGCCGCGCGCAGCACCCGGAACGGCACGACGTTGTGGATATCGAGCATGGCCTGGAACTGCTCGTCGGACATCTTGTGCACGGGAGCGTCGAACGTGTAGCCCGCGTTGTTCACGATGATGTCGATCTGGCCGAAGGCGTCGACGGCCGTCTGCACGAGCTTGTCGCACGCGTCACCCTTGGTCAGATCGCCCGCGAACACGGCCGTCTCGCCGCCGATCTCACCGGCCGCCTGCTCCGCCACATCGCCGTCGAGGTCGTTGATGAGGACCTTGGCGCCCTGCTCGCTCAGCAGCTCGGCCGTGGCGCGGCCGATGCCGCGCGCCGAGCCGGTCACGATCGCGGCCTTCCCGTCGAGTACTCCCACGTGCGCTCCTTTGTCAGTTCGATAAGGGGCCGGGGATCATGACGGCGCGCCGGCGCTGGTGCTCTAGCGGGCAGGAACGGCAGCCGGCAGCCGGGCGGATCCGAAGGGCGAGCTCTCGAGCCACGGCACCACCTCGTCGCCGGGAATCGGCCGGCTGAAGTAGTAGCCCTGGGCCTCGTCGCACCCGTATTCGATCAGCAGATCCATCGTCGGCCTCGTCCTCGACGCCTTCGGCGACGACCCTGAGGTTGAGGTTGTGGGCGAGGTCGACGATCGACCGGACGATCACGGCGTCGTCCTTGACGGTGGACATGGTCATGACGAAGGACCTATCGGCCTTGATCTCCACGACGGGCAGCTGCTGCAGATAGACCAGCGACGAGTAGCCAGTCCCGAAATCGTCGATGGAGAGCCGCCGCCCATCCCTGCAACCGCTCCAGCAGTCCGGGCACCGCGGTATCGATCAGCGCGCTCTCGGTGAGCTCGAAGGTGAGCTTGTCCGCCGGGATGCCCCAGGCGCTCGTGAGCTCGCTCGACGTCTCGAAGAGCCCGGCGCCCTCGAGCCAGGCAGCGAGCGCCGAGGTTCACCGCCATCGTCAGATCGAAGCCCTCGGCGCGCCAGGCACGCGAGCTGCGCAGGGCCTCGTTGATCACCCACTCGGTGATCGGGATCAGCAGCTCGCTGTTCTCGACCTCGGGCATGAACTCGCCGGGCATGAAGCAGGCGCCCCGACGGGTGGTTCCAGCGGATCAGGGCCTCGACGCCGATGGTCCGCCTGCGTCGTCAGGTCGATCTTCGGCTGATAGTGCAGGACCAGCTCGTCGCGCTCGACGCAGTCGCCGGAGGTCGCTGAGCAGCGCGAGGCGACGGGCGGGCGCGTCCTCCTGCTCCGCGGCGAACACCGCGTAGCCGCTGCCCGACCGCTTGGCGTCATACATCGCCAGGTCCGCGCGGCGGAGGAGGTCGTCGATGTTGTCACCGTGCTCGGGGACCAGCGCTATCCCGATGCTCGCGCGCACGTCGATGTCGTGGCCGTCGATCACGAACGGCGGCTCGAGCGCCTGCTGGAGCTTCCAGGCCACGGTCACGGCTCCGGCCAGGTCGGTGCCTCCGAGCGGAGGATCCCGAACTCGTCTCCACCCAGGCGGGCGACCGTGTCGCCGTCGCGCAGGCAGCCGGTCAGCCGCTCGGCGACCTGCTTCAGGAGCGCGTCGCCGTCTGGTGGCCCGAGCGTGTCGTTGACCTGCTTGAACTCGTCGAGGTCCAGGAGCATGAGCGCCAGCGGCTCGCCCGCCCGCACGCCGGCGCGGATCGCGTGGTTGACCCGGTCACCGAACAGCGTGCGGTTGGGGAGATCGGTCAGATCGTCGTGCATCGCCATGTACTGGAGCGCCTCGGTGTAGGTCTGGCGCTCGGAGATGTCGCGCAGGCAGCCGATGTGGATCGTTCGCGTTCCCAGCTGCACCTCGCTCAGGTCGAGCTCCATCGGGAACGTCGAACCGTCCTTGCGCCGGCCCGTCGACTCCGCCGAGCGGCTGCTTCCGCTGCGGGCCTGCATCGGCCTGGCCGGCATCGGTCGCGCCATCCGTGAACTTCGGGCCGACCATCAGCGCGAAGGGCTGGCCGACCGCCTCTCGCTCGCTGTAGCCGAACAACTCGGTGGCGGCGCGGTTGAACGACTCGATCACTGCCCTCGTCGTCGAGCGTGACTATCCCGTCCGCCACGTTGTCGAGCACCGATCGCGCCCGCGCCTCGCTGTCGCGAAACTGGTTGCTCAGAGCGGTCACGTCGCGCAGGACTGCTCGAGCTCGCGCGACTTGAGGAAGAGGTCGACGAAGACCGAGACCTTCGCGCGCAGGATGTCCGGGACGATCGGCGCGAAGATGAAGTCGACGGCCCCGCTCGCGTAGGCGTCCGGCATCTCCACCTCCTCGACCGCGTACGAGGTGATGAAGATGATCGGCGTGTGCTTGCGACTGGTCGCGCAGGCGGATCAGCCGCGCCGTCTCGTAGCCGTCCATGTCGGCATCTGGACGTCCATCAGGATCACCGCGAACTGCTGGGCCAACACCGCGCGCAGCGCGTCTTCGCCGGACGTCGGCCTCGACGACGGTGTGGCCGAGCGGCTCCAGGATCGAGCCGATCGCCAGGCGCTTGCCGCGGTCGTCGTCGACCACGAGGATCGCCGCCGCCCGAGTCGATCGGGCGGTGCGGCCGAGGCGGTCGGCCGTCGCGGCACTACGCGGGCGAGGCCTGCGGTCGGCCGGGCCGGGAACCACTCGCTCAGCGCGGCCAGCAGCTCGGCCGTGTCGACCGGCTTCGAGATGTAGTCCGACGCGCCGGCGGCGATGCACCGCTCGCGCTCGCCTCCCACCACCTTGCCGGTGACCGCGATGATCGGCAGCTCGGCCAGCTTGGGACGCTGCCGGATCGCGGCCATCGTCTCGTAGCCGTTCATCACCGGCATCATGATGTCCATCAGCACGATGTCGATGTCGGGCCTCTGCTCGAGCATCGCCAGCGCCGCAGCGCCGCTCTGCGCCGCCAGGACGTTCAGCTTTCCGCGTTCGAGCAGGGCTGTCAGCGCGAAGATGTTGCGGAAGTCATCGTCGACGATCAGCACGGTCCTGCCGGTCGCCGACCCCGCTCGTAGGAACTCGCTCGCGTTCGTCTTCGCGGGCGGCGGCTCGCCGCGAGCGGCGCGGCTCGGCGACGGCTGGCGCCCCGCCGTTGACGCGGCGGCGCGGTCCGCCGCGGTCGGGCTCGCTGCCGCGGTCGATGCCCGTGCTCTCCAGGGGGATGTACACGGTGAAGGTGCTGCCCTTTCCGGGCTCGCTGGACAGCGTGATCTCGCCCCCGAGCAGCGCGACCAGGTCGCGGCTGATCGAGAGCCCCAGACCGGTTCCGCCGTACTGCCGAGCGCTGGTCCCGTCGGCCTGGGCGAAGGCTTCGAACATCGAGCTCTGCAGCTCTTTCCTGATGCCGATGCCCGTGTCGCTGACGCTGATCGCCATCACCGCGCCGGCCTGGTCGAGCCGCTCGTGGCCCGGGCTCCAGCCGCTCGGAGCTCGCCTGCATCCGCACCGCGACCGAGCCGCGCTCGGTGAACTTGAAGGCGTTCGACAGCAGGTTCTTCAGCACCTGGCCGAGGCGAAGCGAGTCGGTGACCATCGTTGCGGGCAGCCGCTCGTCGAGCTCCACCGAGAACGCCAGGCCCTCCTTCTCGGCAACGGGCTGGAAGGTCCGAGCATGCTGTCGCGCAGATCGGCGAGCGCGAGCTCGCCGATCTCGAGGTTCACCGTTTTCGACTCGACCTTGGCCAGGTCGAGGATGTCGTTGAGGAGCTTGAGCAGGTCGCCGCCCGACGAACGGATCACGTGGGCGTACTGCACCTGCCTCTGGGTGAGGTTGCCGTCGGGGTTGTCCTCGAGCTGTTCGGCCAGCACCAGCAGGCTGTTGAGCGGCGTGCGCAGCTCGTGCGACATGTTCGCGATGAACTCGGACTTGTACTTCGACGAGACCGACAGCTCCGCGGCCTTCTCCTCGACCAGCCGCTTGGCCTCCTCCACCTCCTGGTACTTGCCCTCGAGCTCGGTTCTTCCCCCCGCCCCTCGTTGGACTGATGCAGCTGCTCCTGGCGCGACTGGAGCTCCTGCGCCTGAGACTGGGACTGCTCGAGCAGCTTCTCGGTGACCGTGGTGGCCTCGACCGTGTTCAGCACCAGGCCGATGCTCTCCGTCAGCTGATCCAGCAGGGACTGGTGGGTCGCGCTGAACGCCGCGAAGGAGGCCAGCTCGATCACCGCTCGCACCGAGCCCTCGAACAGGATCGGGAGCACGATGATGTTGAGCGGCGGGGACTCGCCGAGACCCGAGTTGATCCGCACGTAGTCGCTCGGGACGTCGGTCAGCAGGATCCGCTCCTTCTCGAGCGCGCACTGGCCCACGAGTCCCTCGCCCAGGCGGAAGTGGTTGGCGAGGTGCTTGCGCTCCTTGTAGCCGTAGCCGGCCTGGAACTGCAGCACGGGCTCGCCGCCGTCGCCCGAGGTCGGTGAGGGCGTAGAACACGCCGTGCTGCGCCGAGACCAGCGACGCCAGCTCCGACAGGATCATGTTCGACACGGTCGCCAGGTCACGCTGGCCCTGGAGCATGCGGGTGAAGCGCTCGAGGTTGGTCTTGAGCCAGTCCTGCTCGTCGTTCTGGCGCATCGTCTCGCGCAGGTTGCGGATCATCTCGTTGAGCTTGTCCTTGAGGACGGCGACCTCGCCGCTCGCCTCCACGCCCACCTGACGCGTCAGGTCGCCCTCCGTCACGGCGGTGGCCACGTCGGCGATCGCGCGCACCTGGTTGGTGAGGTTGGCCGCGAGCTGGTTCACGTCGTCGGTGAGGTCCTTCCAGACGCCCGCCACCTCCTGCGGACTGAGCCTGGCCGCCGAGCTTGCCCTCGACACCCGACCTCGCGCGCCACGCGGGTGACCTCGCCGGCGAACCGGTTGAGCTGGTCGACCATCGCGTTCACGGTGTTCTTCAGCTCGAGGAACTCGCCCCGGACGTCCGCGGTGATCTTCTTGCTGAGGTCGCCGTTGGCCACCGCGGTCGTCACCTCGGCGATGTCGCGGACCTGGCCGGTGAGGTTGCCGGCCATCAGGTTGACGTTGTCGGTCAGCTCCTTCCACACGCCGCCGACCTCGATCGTGTACGGCGGCCGCCTGCCCGAGCTTGCCCTCGGTGCCGACCTCGCGAGCCACGCGCGTGACCTCGGAGATGAAGCCGTTGAGCTGGTCGACCATGTCGTTGATCGTGTTCTTGAGCTCGAGCATCTCGCCCTGGACGTCGGCGGAGACCTTCTTGCTCAGGTCGCCGTCGGCCACCGCGCCGATCACGCGCTGCATCTCGTTGCTGGGACGCACGAGGTCCTCGATCAGGCTGTTGACCGACTCGATGCTGTCGCCCCAGACCTGGTCGGTGCCCTTGAACGAGACACGCTGGGAGAGCTTGCCCTCCTTGCCGACCACCCGGCTGACGCGCTCGAGCTCGGTGCCGAGCGCCTGGTTGGCGCCGATGACCTCGTTCAGCCGGTCGGCGATCTTGCCGCGCGACGCCCGTCCAGTGCACCGGCATGCGAGCGGTGAAGTCGCCGGCCTTGACGTTGCTCAGCACCTCCAGCAGGACCTCTGCGTCGAAGTCCTCGGTACGGGTGGTCTTCGGTTGCGTCATTGGTCCTTTGGACGGAGAGCGAGCTGTTCGTATCCATCGGCACCCGCACTACCGCGCTTTAGCGACGGGGCCGGGCGAGGAAAACCCCCCGCTTGCACCGAACACCTAGGCCCATGACGGACCCTGGACTCGACAAGCGTTCGCCGCGACGACGCTGGGCTCTCGTGGCCGGTGGGGTGCTGCTGGCGGTGATCGCCGTGTGTCGCCGTCACCGCGCTTCTCGACGACGGCGATTCCGGCGACGATGGTGTGGACGCCACCACGGCCGAGGGGCCGCCGGGAGCCGCTTCGAAATCACCCTCCCGCCTCCTGGCGAGCGCTGTCGAAGGAGGAGATCCGGGGCCTACCGGATCTGCGCCCATCCGAGCTGGGCCGAAACGGAGAGCTTCTGCCGTCGCCGATCCTCCGCTCGCGGTGTATACGCGCCGCTACGGCCGCGGCCTGATCGTGGTCCGCCGCGAGGGCCCGTTGCCACGGGGCACCGCTCGCTTCGCCCGCCAGCTCGACCGGGAGTTCGAGAAGCGATTCAGCGACTTCGAGCGCCGAGCGGTGCGTACCGTCGAGCTGCGCGACGGCCGGCAGGCGCTCTTCTACTCCTACGTCAGGCGCCGCGAGGGCACCGTTCACAGCGTGGTGATCGTGCCGGCCGGCTCGCGCAACTACGCGCTCAACACCGTGGCCGCGGGGGAGCCAACGACGTCGCGCGGGAGATCGGGCGGATGATTGTGTCCTTCCAGCCTTGAGGCCGGGTGCCGGGCTAGGGGTTGTTGACCTGCAGCCGGCCCGAGAAGCAGACGTAAGCGTTGTTGGCCAACAGGCGCTGTTGGTCATTCCCATGATGTAACTCCCGTCGGGCGGGACGGTGAAGACGGTGGAGACGGCATTGAGCGCCGAGTTGCCGCCGGAGCGGTGAATGCGGCCTGGCTGCCGGCCACCACCGTCCCGAGCGTGATCGACTGGGCGTTGTTGGCGCCTGCCACGCTGGCGACCGGATAGAGGCCGACGGTGAGGGTGCCGCCGGGCGGGGTGGGGTTGGTCAGGATCGTCCCTCGCAACCGCAGCTTGGGCGCGCGGCCCTGCACGATGTAATCGGCGTCGTCGAGGTGGAGGATCGCGGGCACCTTGTTGGTGAAGGGCGCTCCTTGGTCGATCAGCGTGCTCTCCTCGGCGACGGCGCGGGTACCGGCGACCAGGTCCTTGGAGATGTACGCCCGGCCCAGCGTGATCACCCGATAGGAGGTCTTGTCGGGGTCGACGGAGGGCGCGAGGTCGTCCTCGGTGAGCGTGCTGTCGGCCACGACGCCTCCGGCCCCGCCCGATACCGCCCCGGGCGCGAGGTCGACGCCGCCCACGGACCCGTTGAGGATCTCTGCGGAGTCGACCGCGTCGGCCGCGATCTCGGACGATCCGACGGCGTCGGCCGCGATCTCGCTGGATCCGACTCCGTCGGCGGCGATTTCGCTGGCGCCCACCCCGTCGGCCGCGATCTCGCTGCGCCAACGGCGTTGGCGGCGATGTTAGCGGCCGTGATCGTGTCAAGCGCGATGTTGCTGCCGGCGACGGTGT
>CAVWYB010000003.1:0-17361 GCA_963759145.1 uncultured Solirubrobacterales bacterium | reverse complement strand
CTTCACCGCGCTGATGCGGGCGGTGACGATCGTGCCGGGGGGCACGCGTCGTAGCGCATCCCGACGAGCGTGAAGAGGCCGAGCGTATGCCCCCGAGGCGAACGCGGCGACCGAGAACCCGACGGGAATCAGGCAGACAATGACGACGAGCGCTGCAACCACCAGGATGAGGAGCGCAACGACTCCGAAGGCTCGGTCTCAATGCCGCTCATGGCTCAATCCTTTCCGCGCAGGCGTCGCACGACGATCCGGTTGCTGTCCACGCGGACGACGGTGAGCCGCTCCCCCGCGTCGATGAACTCTCCGTCGGAGACGACATCGACCCGCTCGCCCTCGATGTCGGCGATCCCGGCTGGGCGCAATCGACGCCGCCGTCCCGCGCTTGCCGAGCCAGACAAGGTCCGTCTCCGGCGCGGACGCGAAGCCCCCGCGCGCCGTCAGCTCGGTCTCGAGGACCAGCCGGCGGCCGAACGGGAGGCGTGGAAGCACGCGCAACAAGGCCAGGGACACCGCGATGGCCAGCAGGAGCGACGCCGCCACCTGCCCGACGGCGGTGACCACCACCACCCACGTCGCCCCCACGCCGACGAGGCTCAGTCCCAGGCCGCCGACCAGGGCGGCGAGCCCGAGGACTCCGGTGAGCCCGAAGCCCGGCGTGACGAAGACCTCGATCGCCAGGAGGATGAGGCCGATGCCGAGGAGCAGCACCTCCTCCCACCCCGCCAACCGCACCAGCCAGTGACCCCAGAAGAAGAGGGCGAGGCTGGCGACGCCGAGCGAGCCGGGCACCCCGAAGCCGGGCGTCCGGATCTCCACGATGATCCCGAGGATGCCGATCGTCATCAGAAGCGAGCTGACTACCGGGTGGGTCAGGAAGCGCACGAGCGTCTCGGCCCATGTCTGCGTCGCCCGGCGCACCTCGGCGCCGGCGAGGTCGAGGGACGCCAGAACGGCGTCGAGGGTGTCCGCGCGGGCATCCGCGAGGCCGTGCTTCAGGGCTTCCTGGGTCGTGAGGGTCAGAAGCTTCCCCTTGGCGATGACACCGGGAATCGCCACATCGGAGTCCACCATGGCCTCGGCGAGCAAGGGCGGTCGCTTCCGGCTCTCGGCGGTCGCGCGGAACTCCTTGCGCATGTAGGACACGGTCTTCTCCGCCACGGGCTGCGCCGGCGCGCCGGGCGCGCCGAGTTCCACGGGGGTGGCCGCCCCGATCGTCCCACCGTCGGCCATGATGATCCGCTCGGCGGCGAGGCTGATCAGGGCACCGGCCGAGATGGCGCGCTTGTTCACGAACGCCACCGTCCGGATGCGGCTGTCGAGCAGCGCGTCGCGGATCAGGACTGCCGCGTCCACACGTCCCCCGAACGTGTTGACCTCCAGGATCACGGCGGCGGCCCCCGCCGCGGCGGCCTCGTCCAGGACGCGCCGGACGAAGGGGGCCAGCCCAAGGTCGATCATCCCCTCGATCGGCGCCACGTACACGACCGGGCGGGTTGCCGGCGCCACGTGGGTGGGCCAGAGCGCGAGCATGGCCAGCAGCCCGACGATGAGCGCGCCCGAGTATGCGGCATGGTCTCTGCGCCACCGCTGGCTGGTTGCGGCGACTGCGTGCATGATCGGTTGATCCCCCTTCGACGATCCAGCGCGTCCCTAGATTCGAGATCCCGGAGCTTCCGGCTGGTTCTCTCGTCTACGGCTCATATCGGGAGTTGTGCGCTGGCGAGTCCCCGGGATCGGTAGCCTCTCAGTATACTCGCGTGTGTCGACGTCGGTAGGCAGGAGGTCGTGGTCACGCGGTCAGGTGGTACGCACACCTACCGACACCCATGTGGCGCCAGCACGGTCGCACGTCCGCGAGCATGAACCGCCGGCTCTGACTGTCAGATGCCTCCGGTCCGTCTGATCGAGCCCGGGTGTACCGTGCGCCTCACCGAAGGCCTGGCTCATCCTCCGCGGGCGAGGACAGCGGAGCGCGTCCACCCCTGCGGAGCAGCAGCTGAAGCCGGGGAGTTCGCTCCGATCGCTCACTTCGCCTGAGGGTTGACCACCCGTCCGGCAAACAGCGTACTGCCGGTCCCATTGTCGCGGATGACGAAGAAGAAGGGGTGGTCGGCGCGAAACACCGGGCGCGGCGGCCGGACCTAGGCGGAACCCGACACCACGGCGCCGGTGGCCGCGGCCGCCTCGGTCCCTTTCTCGTTCACGTCGACGTAGGCCTTGTGAACCACCGCCGAAAGCGACAGCGGCACGTCCTTCGCGATGCCCGAGAAGTCGGCCTGACCCGCCGAGAACGCCAGCGGCATCCCCAGGTCGGCCAGCACCTGGTCGAGGCGGAACTCCGCAGTGACCTTGAACCGGGGCAGTGTGACGTCCACCTCCTGGGGCGTCATCCGGGCGAGCCAGTCCGCGAGGCGATCCGCCGTCAGCGATGACTCGAGCTCGGCCAGCCCGTCCACCGTCCGCGGCAGGAACACGATCATCGACAGCTCGTCGGCCGCATAGGGCAGCTCCAGCGCCTGGAAGCTGCCGCCGTCAAGATAGCGGAGCGACTGCGATTGGTTCATCAACGGCACGTCGCGGATCTCCTGGCCGGTCGACAGGATGAACGTCTCCTTCCGCGTGGCGCCTTCGAGGAACGCGTGCTTCCACATGCCCTTGAAGTAGATGGCATTGGTCAGCACCAGGCGCGTGGAGGGCGCGAGCACGCCCTCGGGCAGGAGCTCCTTGATCCGGTCCTGGGTCTGCTGCTCGACCCAGGTATTGATGGTCCCCCGCGCCTTCTCGGGTGCTCGCCTGAAGTCCAGGGGGTCGAGGCCGGCGCCGTAACGTTTCTGGGCGATCGCCTGGAAGTCGGGGGTGATGGGGAAGCCCGTCTGCGGCCAGAGCGCGTTGGCCACGCGCAGCTCGGCGCGACCTGCGGAGCCCTTGACCTTGCCGGTGACCCCGGCGAAGCTCCGATGCAGTCGGTCTCCCTCGAAGGGGAAGTGCAACACCCTGGCCATTTGGGTGGCGGTCGGGCCGCGGGCGCCGGCGTAGGTCGATGACCAGGGCATTGGAAATGCTGTACGGGGAGAAGAACACGTTGCCGTCCCGGGCGCGAAGCCGGCCGTAGAGGTCGAACGCAAACTCGGCGTTGCCCCTCACCTGCGCGGCCTCGTCGGGCTCGGTCGGCCGGCCGCCGCTCTCTCCGCCGCGGCCGATCCCGCTGACAGTATCGACGCCAGGAGCACCGCGATCCATCTCGTCGTCACCATCGCTCACCCTCCGTCGCCAGGGATGTGGTGTCACCCCTTAGACCGCGGTGGACGGCCAAAGTTCCCGCAGTTGGTCGTCATGACTCGGGCGGGGGAGAGCCCCCCCGCCGCCCGTCCCGGTGGCTTGGGCCCGGGCGACCGTGAGAGCACCGTCGCGATCGAGGCCCTGGCGAGCGCGGTGGCGCCATGCGGGTGCCTAGCGCGGCAGTCGAGGCGAGGTCCGATACGAGTGTACACTCGGGGGGTGTCGTGTCGAAGCCCCCACTGTTTGGTCGCGGCCCGGCCGACCCTCCTTGGATCCGGCGTCTCGCTCTCGTGTTCGACATCACGCTCTCGCCGTGGTGTGTCCCACGCCCGCGGAGCGAACGATGACCCAGCAACCTGTGGAGATGATCCTCGCGCGGCAGTTGACCGGCTACTTGTCTGTCCCGGTCATCCTCGTGGATACGGCGGGCACGGTGGTCTTTTACAACGAGCCGGCCGAACGGATGCTCGGGGTCCGGTTCGAGGAGACGGGACGCATCGAGCAGGAGGAGGCCGACCGCCTCGTCGAGATGAGCGACGATCCCGCGGCGAAGCCAGGGCGATGCTGACCGCCCGCTGGAGATCGCGCTGGAGGAGCGCCGGCCCGCCCACGCACATCGGTTGATGCTCCGCCGCAGCGACCGTGTCCGGCTGCAGATCGAGGTCACCGCGTTTCCGCTCATCGGTCAGGAGGGGAAGCTGATGGGCGCCGTGGCGATGTTCTGGGAGCGACCCGGGCCGTGAACGTCACGCTGTACGGCGTGCGCGGCTCGCTCGCTACGCCCGGCCCCTCGACGGCCCGATACGGCGGCAACACGTCGTGCGTGCGCTTGACGGGACCGGACGGATGCGTCGTCGTGCTCGACGCGGGGACCGGCATTCGGCCGCTCGCGCTGGAGCTGCCACAAGGACTCACCCGGGTCGACGTGCTGCTCACGCACCTCCACATGGACCACATCCTCGGCCTGGGTTTCTTCGCTCCGCTCTACGACCCCGGAATGGAGGTGCACATCTGGGGGCCGGCCAGCGCCACGCTCAGCCTGGAGGCCCGACTCCGGCGCTACCTCTCCCCGCCGCTGTTCCCCGTGATGTTGAGTGACGTGGCCTGCCGGCTAGAACTGCACCACGTGGTTCGAGGACCGGTCCCCATCGGGCCCTTCCTGGTTACGGCCGGGCGCGTGTGCCATCCTGGGCCCACGGTCGGCTACCGGATCGAGACCGGAACCGCCTCGCTGGCCTATCTGCCCGACCACGAGCCCGCGCTCGGGGCTCGCCGATTCCCCCTCGAGCCGGAATGGACCTCGGGCCTCGACCTGGCCCACGGCGTCGATCTGCTGCTCCACGACGCGCAGTACACGCGCGAAGAGTATCCGCGCCACGTCGGCTGGGGGCACAGTACGATCCACGACGCGCTGGCCTTCGCCCGGCTCGCCGGGGTGAAGCACCTGGTGCCGTTCCACCACGACCCGGGGCGGGACGACGCGGCCCTGGAAGCCGCGGTCGCGGCGGCCGTCAAGGACCTGCATCCGGAGTTCCCGGTGACGCCGGCGGCCGAGGGCGCCCGCTTCGCCCTGGGCTGAGCCTCCGGCCGCTGGAGCCCTCGGCCCATGGAGGACACGATGGAACGACCCGGAGACGAACAGGACCTCGGTGCGTGGAGCTCGCGAGACGCGGTCGAGGCGTGGCAGCGGTCGAGCGCCGCGCGCAACGCCACGCTCGCGGCGGCGACCGAGCGCATGCTCGATCTCGCCGCGCTGCGCCCGGGCGCTCGCGTGCTGGACCTCGGCACGGGCACCGGCGATCAGGCGTTCGCTGCCGCGGCGCGTGTCGGTCCCCGGGGGCACGTCCTCGCGACGGACATCTCGGCGCAGATGGTCGCGGCGGCGGCTTCGAGCGCCGCGCGCGCGGGACTCGGCAACGTCGACACGCGCATACTCGACGTCGCCAAGATCGACCTCGAGCCCGATCGGTGGGACGCTGTCATTTCACGCCTCGGACTGATGTTCACGCCCGACCTCGCTGCCGCCCTCACCGGCGCGCGCCGCGTGCTGCGCGCCGGCGGGCGCCTCGCCGTGATCGTGTGGTCGTTGCCTGAGCGCAACCCGTTCCACGCGACCCCGTTGGCGGTGCTGCGCACGTTGGGGCGTCCAGCTCCGCCCGACGCCGAGTTCGTGCGCGCTTTCTCGCTCGCGGAGCCTGGGGTGCTGGCCTCAGCGCTCGAGGCCGCGAGGTTGCGCGAAGTCGTCGTCGAACCGGTCCCGGCACCGCGACGGTTCGCGTCGGTGGCCGAGGCGCTCGCCTCCCAGCACGATTCTCACCCGCTCGCCCGCGCCATGGCGCACCTGGACGCCGCGGCGCGCGCCGACGCCTGGACGGAGATCGACCGCGCGTATCGCGGATTCGAGACGCCGTCAGGCGTGACGTTTCCGGGAGAGGTGCTCGTCGTCGCGGGGACGAAGTAGCCGGCACGGCTTCGCGGGCGTCCGATTCCAGCGTTTCGGAGCGAGCGGCCGAAGCGGTACCCGTACGTGGAACGCCTCGTCGGAACCCTCCGCCGAGAGTGCCTGGACCGGATTCTCGGGGCCCCGCTTGCGCTCCCCGCCGCCACGCTGCTGCCGGCGGTATGATGGCGCCCTCGATGAACAAGGCACTCGCCGTGCTGTTTGGCCTCGTGATTTCGGTCGTCCTCGCCGAGCTCGGCTTGCGCGCAGTCGCTCGGTTCCACGCGCCCACCCGGTACCTGGTGACCGTCGGCGACGGCGCAGAGCGGCCGGTGTTCGAGACCCTGGAGGCCTATCTGGCCTCCCGGCCTGATCTGGTTCCCCACCGCGACTTCCTGAACTACTGGAACAACGCGTTCGGGCTGAACGACCTCGAGTTCGAGGTCCCGAAGCCGCCGGGCCGATTCCGGATCATGGCGCTGGGGGACTCGTTCACGTACGGGCTGGTCCCTTACCCGGATGCGGTGATGACCCGGCTCGAGGAGGCGCTCCGCGCGAACTGTCCCGGGGTCGACCTGGACTTGCTCAATTTCGGGATCGGCGGGACCAACCTGTGGGACTACAAGACCCTCTTCGAGCTGGCCGGCCCGACGTTTGATCCGGATCTCGTGCTCGTGAACCTCTACCTGGGCAACGACGGCCCCGACCTGTTCGCGCGCCCGCGGTCGTTCCGCCGGGTTCCCTCGGCGCTCCGGAGGTTCTACCTCGCTCGGTACGTGGGCAACGTGGCCAGGCTCGTGACGGGACTGGAGCGACCCGTCTCGACCGGCAGGTTGACGTCATACGAGGCGTCCTCCTCGAGCGCTCGGGCCGGGGACATGGTCAACCCCGCGTCCCCCCTCCAGCCGGGCGATAGCCGGCTGATCGGGCCGATCTATACCCAGGGGAAATTCGTCGAGATCATGTGGGACGAGTTCCGACGCGTCGCGCGCCCGCCGCGAGGCCCCTCGATCCAGCGAACGTGGGGCCCGACGCTGTCGATTCTCGACCTCCTCCGGCATCGGGTGGCCGGACAGGGTCGTCGCCTGATGGTCGCCCTCTACCCGTCAGTGCTCCAGGTCTACCCCGAGGCTCGGGAGCGCCTCGAAAGGGAGTTCCGGCAGCACCCGGGTATCGTCGGGGAACTACCGACCGACGTCGATCCACTCCTGCCGAACCGTGTCGTGCTCGAGTACTGTCGCCTCGCGGCGCTCGACTGCCACGACACGACGCCGGTTCTCATCGAGGCGGCCCGGCATTCGCCGGAGCTGCTGTACAAGGTGCGGGACACGCACTGGACGATCCTGGGCAATCGCGTCGTGGCCGAGAGCCAGGCCCGCTGGCTGGGACCACTGGTGTGCCCGGCGGCGCGAGAGGCAGGAGAACCGATCCCCGCCAGGCCGCGAGCCGAGGCGGCACCGGCGGCCGTCGGTCACGCTCCTCGGTGATCGAGGATCAATCGGAGCCGGTTCCTGGAGACGCGTCGCGCGGCCTCGTATCGGATATCGGTGACGTGACGTGCTGATCTTTCACGACCTCAGGTTCCTGCGGCATGTGGGGCTCTGCCGATCTCAGCCTCCAGAGCCCGCCGCGTGGTGCCGTACACCGCCTCGATCGCAGCGACCCGTTCGGGGAGGTCCCGAACCTCACCCGCTCGGGTCAGACGCTCGAGCTCCTCGCAGCGGGCTGCCAGGGCGAGCCCCCCCAGCATCGCGCTCGACGACTTGATGGCGTGGGCGGCCCTTCGGGCCGAGCCGGCGTCGCCCTCATGCGCGGCGGCCCGCAGGGTGCTGAGGAATCCCGGTGTCCCTTCGAGGAACGTCGCGATGACGTCCCGCAGCACGTCGGCACCGCCGAGCTCCGTCTGGAGATCCCGGAGCACGCTCCGGTCGAGCGCGTCGGATGGGCTGGAGGCCTCTTCGGCCGCGCCGCTCGTCGGTGACTCACGCACGACCGGACGGCACTGGCCAAGCGCGCGCTGGAGCTCCTCCAGCCTCACTGGCTTGACGATATAGTCGTCCATTCCGGCTCCAAGACATGCCTCTCGGTCGCCTGCCATCGCCTCGGCCGTCATCGCAACGATCCGCGGACGCTCGGAGCTCGGCCACCGCGCCACAGATCGCGCGCGTCGCCTCGAGGCCGTCCATCTCCGGCATCTGCACGTCCATCAGAATCACGTCGTAGGGGGCTCTATCCAGTCGCTCGAGCACCTCGCGCCCGGTGGTGGCCACCTCCGCCCCGTAGCCCAGCCGTTCCAGCATCAGGAGGGCCACCCGCTGGTTCGCCGGGTTGTCCTCGGCGAGCAGGATCCGCAAGGGTCCCCCGCCCGCGATGCGGGCTCCCCGTCCGGACGCGGCACCTCGGGCGGTGACGCGATCCGGCTCGGTCCTATGACCTCCACGAGGCTGTCGTGGAGCTGTGAGAGCTTGAGCGGCTTGGACAGCACCGCGGCGAAGCCCGAGTCCTCCCGGTGAACGGGCACCGCCTGACCGATGGAGGACAGGAGGATGAGGGTCAGGGCGTCGGACCGCGGTAACCGGCGGATCTCGCGAGCCAGGGAGATCCCGTCCATCTCCGGCATCTGGTAGTCGAGCAGGACGATGTCGTAGGGATCGCCCCGCCGGATCCACTCGAGCGCCTCCGTCGGCGAGGCCGTCTCCCGGCTGAAGATCCCCCATCGCTCCGTCTGCAGCTTCAGGATTCGCCGGTTCGTCGCGTTGTCGTCCACGATCAGGACGCGCTTGCCGGCCAGCTCCGGCGCCGCGCCGTGCCGACGCGCTTCCGTCC
Organism: uncultured Solirubrobacterales bacterium; assembly: GCA_963759145.1. Taxonomy (GTDB): domain Bacteria; phylum Actinomycetota; class Thermoleophilia; order Solirubrobacterales; family JBBDJG01; genus JBBQKG01. The sequence goes on along the minus strand of CAVWYB010000003.1, from coordinate 8,816 downwards.
GGCGACTCGGCCGCATCCGCCACCATCGTGAAGTGAAACGTCGAGCCCTTCCCCGGGTCGCTCTCGGCCCAGATCCGTCCCCCCATCAGCTCGCTCAGGCGCTTCGAGATGGCGAGTCCGAGCCCGGTGCCGCCGTAGCGCCGGGTTGTCGATGCGTCCACCTGGCTGAACGATCGGAACAGCCGGTCGAACCGGTCCGCGGGGATCCCGATGCCGGTGTCTCGCACGGCGAAATGGACCTCGTGCTCGCGCCGCGGCGAGCAGCCGGCCGGAGACCGTGACGCCGACCTCGCCGGCCTCGGTGAACTTGACCGCATTGCTCAGGAGGTTCACGAGGATCTGCCGGAGGCGCCCGGATCTCCAGCAGCGCCGTCGGCGTCCCCTCGTCGAGGACGTAGGTCAGCTCCAGGTCCTTCTCCCGGGCCTTCGGGGCGACCAGCTGCAGCGACTCCTCGATGCAGTCTCGAAGGTCGAACGGCACCCGCTCCAGCTCCAGCTTGCCCGACTCGATGCTTGGAGAAGTCCAGGATGTCGTTGATGATCGGGAGGAGGTGGTCTCCGCTCGTCCGGATCGTGTCGGCGAACTCGCGCTGCCGGTCGTCGAGGGCGGTGTCCATGAGCAGGGTCGACATCCCGATGATGGCGTTCATCGGCGTGCGGATCTCGTGGCTCATGTTCGCGACGAATTCCGACTTGGCCTGGGTCGCCGCCTCGGCCACTGCCTTGGCGCGCGCCAGCTCGGCCTCGGCCGTCTTCCGCTCGATGAACTGCCCGATCTGGCGGCCGACGGCGTCGAACATCTGGAGGAGGTCGTCATCGGGCTCCCGGATCTCCGGGCTGAAGAACTCCATCACGCCCAGGAAGCCGCGCGAGCCCACGATGGGGAACCCGAACGCCCCGTGGAGCCCGTCCCGGGCCGCCTCGGGGGCCCGAGGGAAGTTCTGGTCCCGGGCCACGTCGGGGATCCAGGCCGCCTTGCCGTGGCGCCAGATCCGACCCGGGAGACCCACGCCGGCGGGGAACGTCATCTGACGGCTGCGCTCCGCCAGCTCCGGCCCTTCCGCGCCGCCGCCGTCCACATCTCGTCGCACCGCAGCACGTTCTGCCCGCGATCCAGGCTCCAGCGAACGGCCACCGCCCAGTCCAGGCTCTCGCCGACGGCCTCGAGAATCTCGGGCATCGCCTGGGAAAGACTCCCCGACTGCGCCAGGATCCGCGTCATCTCGTACTGGGTCGCCAGGCGCCGCTCGCCCGCCCGGCGCGTCCGGTCGCTGCCCCCTTCAACGATCGAGACGTCACCCAGATCAGGAGCATGAAGAGCAGGATGCTCAGGACCACGACGATCGCCAGCCCCAGCTCGGTCGTGAAGAGTCCCATGTGCTCGCCGACCAGTCTCAGCCAGCCGAGGAGGCTGGGGATGAGCATGCGCCGCGGGCAAGAGCCGCCGCGCGAGGACCCCTCCCGGATCGTCGCTCGTGATGACCGTGGCGAGCCCCCGGTCGGGACGCGCGCACAGCGCTCCGATCGACAGCAGAGGAACGCGAGCGCCGTGGGCAATGCCATGGGATGTACCGAGCGACGCCGTAGAGCGCGCCGACCCCGTACACGTAGCCGAGCACCGAGGTCAAGGCGACCGCGGTGGGGACCAGGAGCGACGAGCTGCGCGGGTCGACGCCTCGACGCGTCTCCCAGTCGAGAAGCGCCGAGCGCCGCGCCGACCAGCAGGAAGTTGAGTCCGGTGTTGGGCGCGATCCGGTTGCTTCCGAGCTTGCCCTGGAACAGGATCTGATCCAGGCCCGAGTTCTCGCCGACGAGGTATCCGACAGCGTGACGGCGCCGACGAGGACGGCGAGGACGGCGCCCGCCTGCGCCCCGCCGCATCTGGCCTCGCGGGAGATCGGGGAAGGCCGGGGCCTGGAGCCACAATGCGACCCCCGACAGCATGAAGGCGAGCGCGGTCACCGGGTTCATGGCGACCCGTCGGGCAGGACGCTCTTGAGCACGGGAGCTCGAGCTGCCAGCCGAGGAGGACGAGGCCCGCCGATCGCGATGACGCCGATGCTCGCGACCCGAGACCCGCGCCGGAGCGCCGCCCCGCGCCGGGGCTCGACGGTGACCGTCATGGCGCCGGCGCCGGTCTCGAGCCGCTCGCGCTCATGCGCTGCTTCCCGTCGCCGCGCCGCGGCGCGCCAGCCAGGCGCGCACGCGCGCTCGGACGAGCGGCGGCGTGAACGGCTTGGTCAGGTAGTCGGTGACGCCCGCTGCGAAGCCCGCGGCGGTGTTCTCCGGTCCAGTCTCCGCGGTGATCAGCACCACCGGCACCTCCCGCAGAACGGGTCCACGTCCGCCCGCAGGGCGCGGGTGACCTCCACTCCCTCCAGGCCCGGCATGTGCCAGTCCAGCAGGATCAGCGCCGGCCGTTCGGCGCGCGCCATGCGCAGAGCCGCCTTGCCGTCGGGTGCCGTCGAGAGCCGGAAGCCTCCTGCGCAGGGTGGCGACCAGGATCTTCACGACCGTCGGATCGTCATCGGCGATCAGGATCGTCAGCGGCTCCCTGCCGGCATCGGCCGGGACGGCGGCCGTCGCCGGCGGAGCCCGGAGTGCGGCGCCGGGCCACGCCCCGCTCCAGCTCCACGACCTGCCCCTCCGCGGCGGCAAACACCTCCAGCCCGCCTCCGGCCTCTTCGACGCGCTGCCGGCATGTCTCCACCAGGCGATCCACGCCTCGTCGTCGCGCAGGGGATCGTGGTGGAAGAGCGCCAGGCGCTTGACGTCGCCGGCGAGGGCGTAGTCCACCGCCCACTCCGCCGGGCTGTGGCCCCAGCCGATCTTTCCAGCGTACTCGTCGATCGTGTACTGCGCGTCGTGGATCACGAGGTCCGCCCCGGCGAGGAACTCGACGTGTCGCTGATCCTCCTGGTGCGCCGGCGTCGTGCTCGCCTCCCGCGATGACACGCTCGCCACCTGGGGTCGGCAGCGAGCGTAAATTGTGCGCGGCGTTGTACTGGTGGTCAGAAAACATCTGCTATCCTGATGGAACGTGAGCTTCCTCAGACATTTTAGCGTTGTTGCGGCACTCGTTGTGGTGGCCGGGGTGCAGCACGCTGCGGCGCAGGCGCCGGCATCGAACACGTTCCGGGTGTTCGTCCGCGGCGTGGATACGGGAATCGAGGAAGTCACAGTGACGGAATCCGCGGATGGATGGACGCTCCGCGGATCGGGGAAGCTGCGCGCGCCGGTGAACATCGCGATGGACTTCTGGGAGGCGCGATACGACCGCGCGTGGAAGCCTCTCGAGCTCACGATTAACCTCACCGAGAGCGCGAAGCTGTGGACCGTGCACACCACGTTCAGCGGCACAATCGCGTCGAGCGACATCGGCCAGGCCGGCCAGATCCAGCGCCGCAGCAGCACGGTGGCCGCCGACACGGTCGTGCTGCCCAACCTGATCTTCGGCGCCTATGAAGCGCTCGCCGCGCGGCTGGCGACCGAGAAGGTGGGCTCGCAGCTGGAGGTGTTCATCGCGCCGCAGGACGTGCTGCCCGCGACGATTCACAACGTGACCGACGAGACGATCAAGGTGCCCGGACGGACGATCGCCGCACGTCGCTGGACGCTGCACATGGGCGGTTCCGCGCAGAAGCTGGAGATGGATGTCTGGACCGAGGGCAGCCGGCTGCTGCGCCTCGACATACCGACGCAGATGCTCACCGTCATGCGAGACGACATCGCGAGCGTCTCGGCGCGCCTGGTCACGCTGGCCCGGCCGAACGACGAAGAGGTCTCGATTCCTGCAAACGGCTTCAGCCTTGCGGCGACGATTTCCAGGCCCATCGCCGCTGCCACATCCGAGCCCGCCGCACCCGCCGGACGTAAACCTGCTCCGGCCAGGCTGCCGGCGGTGGTGCTGGTGTCGGGCTCGGGACCATCGGATCGGGACGAGTTCGTCGCCGGCATTCCCATCTTCGCGCAGCTGGCCACTGCGTTCGCCGACGCCGGCTACCTCGTCGTGCGCTACGACGAGCGCGGCGCGGGCCAGAGCGGAGGCCGCCAGGAATCGGCGACGATCGAGGAGTTCGCGATCGACGCACGCGCGGTCGTCGCGTACCTGCTGAAACGCCGAGACGTCGACCCGAAGAAGATCTCGTTGATCGGCTACGGAGAGGGCGGATGGATATCGCTGCTCGTCGCCGCACGTGATCAGAAAATCGCGGCCGTCGGGCTGATTGCCACGCCGTCGACCGGGGAACGGACCTCGTGCTCGAACAGCAGCGCCTGCTCTTCGAGCGCGGATCCACGAGCCCCGCGGCGCAGCAGGCGGCCGTCGAGCAGCAGAAGAAGATTCTCGAAGCGGTCGTCAGCGGCAAGGGTTGGGAGAATTTCAATGCTGACATGCGCGCGCGGGTCGACACTCCCCTGTATCGAAGCTTCCTGCTCTTCGATCCGGCCCAGGCGATTGTCAAGGTGCGGCAGCCGATGCTCGTCGTGCACCCGATGCTCGATCAGGAGGTGCCGGCCTACCATGGCGAGCAGCTCGCGCAGCTCGCCCGTTCGCGTCCGCGCGCGGGCCCGACCGAATTCGTCCAGCTGACCGGCGTCAATCACCTGCTGGCGCGTGCGACGACCGGCGACATCTCCGAGTATGGAACGCTTGCCCAGCGCAGCATCAGTCCTGCCGTCACGCTCGAGCTGACGGCGTGGCTCACAAAGGCGCTCGCCGCGCCGTCCCAGAAATAAGAAATACATGTGGATTCTTGAAACCAGCGACTCGCCGGCGGACGGGCTGACCTTCCGTCTTCCAACGGGCACTGTCAAGACGATCGGCCGTTCGCCAGGCGCGGAATTCATCGTCGAAGCGCCGCTCGTGTCGCGGCTGCATTGCCAGCTCACTTCGAATGCGGACGCGCTTCACGTGAAAGACCTGGACAGCACGAACGGCACGTTCGTGAACGGCAAACGAGTGACGACGTCACCGTTGCGCGAAGGAGACCGCCTGACGGTCGGCCGTGTCGAATTTACCGTATCGAAATCAGCGTGACGGCGTCTGCAGAAACGGGTTGCTTCGCCGCTCCTGGCCAACCGTCGTCTGCGGCCCGTGGCCGGAATACACTCGCGCCGCGTCGCCGAACGAAAACAGCACCTGCGTGATCGAGCGAATCAGCGTGGCGTAGTCGCCGCCCGGAAGATCTGTTCTGCCAATCGAGCCGGCGAAGAGCGTATCGCCGACGAACAGATCCTCCTTCCCTGCTCCCTGTGCGCCAATCGCGAGGCAGACGCCGCCAGGACAATGACCTGGCGTGTGATGGACGCCGATCTCGTACCCGCCGAACGACAACGACGTGGAAAGATCGTAGTAGTGGTCGATGGCGGGCAGGTCCTCGCAGTGCAGCCCGAAGAATGCCGCCTGCTGAGGGGCGGCTTCGTAGAGAAACAGATCATCGCGATGCAGTACACGGGAACCTGGAGCGCTTGCCGGGCGCGCGGCACGCCCGTCACATGATCCACGTGGGCGTGCGTCAGCAGGATGCTTTGAACGTGCAGCGACTGTTCCGTCACAACCCTGAGGAGCTGTTCCACTTCGTCGCCGGGATCGATCAGGACAGCCTCGCGCGTCTTCTCGCACGCCACGACATAGCCGTTCTTCTGAAACGGCGGGACTGCGCGCGTTTCGATCGATCATAGGTAGCCCATCCACCACGCGGCGATCGCGGCCGCAAGCGCGAGCAGCACGACGACCGTCGCAATGACGCCGCCGCTCCGCCGCTCGCGATGCCGCCGAGGCGGCTCGGCCGCTTCGGCGGCTTCCGCCGCCTCCGTGCGGGCATCCAGGATCGCCGCAACGCTTCGGAGCTCGGCAGCAATCGTCGCGGCGCTTTGCGCGCGGTGATCGATGTTGCCGGCGAGCATCCGACCGATGATCTGTTCGAGCTCGGAGGGCACGGTCGTATTCAAGCCGCTCAGCACGAGTCCGCGCGCGCGCTGCCGGCCGGTCACCATCTCGAACATCACGGCGCCGAGCGAATAGATGTCGCTGCGCGAATCGGCCGGTTGACCGGCGAGCTCTTCGGGCGCGACGTACGGCGCAGCGGTGTTGATGCGGCGAGCGCCGCCCGCCGTGAAGCGCGACAGGCCGAAGTTGAGAAACTTCGCCCGATCTTTCGGCGTGATCATGATCGTGTCGGGCCTGATGTCGCCGTGGATCATGTCGACTGCGTGGGCGTCGGCCAGCGCGTCCGCCAGGTTGATGCCGAACTCGAGCGCCCTTCGGACGTGCAACGCGCGGCCGTTGATGAGCGACGCCAGCGGATGCCCTTGGACGAACTCGAACACGAGAAAGGGCCGATTCCCGTCCTGGCCGATGTCGAACAGCATGGCGATATTCGGGTGCGACAGCGTCATCAACCGGCGTGACACGATGAGCAATGCCTCGAGGAACGCCTCATGCTCCGGCATGATCTCCGGCAGGACTTTGACCGCAACGGTGCGTCCCAGATTCGTATCGCGTGCGCGATAGACTTCGCCCAGGCCGCCGGCGCCCAACGGGGCGAGAATTTTGTAGTGTGCAATCGCGTCAGGCATTCGACGGGTTATTTCTGGGCGGCCTCGACGGCCGCATCTCGACGCGGCTCGGCAGGCTGCGCCGATCGTGCGACACGAGATCGACGACCGCCTGCGCGATGTCCTCGGAACGCAACTTCCAATCGTTGTTCGGATCTGCGTGTCCCATGAAATCGGTGTTTACCGATCCGGGTTTGATGTAGCTGACGCGAATGCCGTCGTGCCGCACCTCCTGCATGAGCCCTTCGCTGAACGCATCGACGGCGGCCTTCGATGCGCAGTACGACACGCCACCCGCGAACGGGTTGCTGCCGGCAAGGCTGCTGATATTGATGATGTAACCGCCGCCGCGCCGCCGCAGGTGCGGGATCGCCGCTTTGCAGCAGTTGAAGATGCCGGTCACGTTCGTATCCATGACGCGGCGCCAGTCGTCGTGTCCCTGCGTTTCCAGGTTGCCGAACCAGCCAACGCCGGCGTTATTCACGAGAATATCGATGCCTCCCTGCCGTCGCGCGGTCTCGTCGACGAGCGACTGCACAGCCAGGTGATCGCGGACGTCGGCCGCAAAGATGAGCACGCGCGCGCCGCCGGCCGCCAGGCGGGTGAGCTCGGCCTCAGCCTGTTCGAGATGAGCTTTCTTGATGCCGCTGATTGCGACGTGCGTTCCCTTCTGGATGAGGGCGGCCGCAATCGCGAACCCGATGCCGCGCGATCCGCCGGTGACAATTGCGACTCGACCCTCGAGAGAGTTGGACATGAGCAGAACTATATGACAGGGATTTAGCCCTGTCCTGCAAAATACCCCGGCCGCGCCTTCACTGTGGCCCCACGCTGCCTCACGCGGACTTCCAGCCGATGCCACCCGCCGGGCGCCACGCCTTGCGGCGAATAGCTGACGAGATAACGCATGCGGAACTCCTCGAGAATTCCGGCGAACGTCGACGCGAGATCTTTCGTCGATTCGATCGAGAAGAGCCGCCCGCCGGTCACCTCGCTCAAATCGCGAAGAAAGCTGACGCGATGCTCGCCGACTTCGACGCCATACACGACCACGTCGCCGCGACGGGCCGTTTCGACGACCGCATCGGCGGTCAGCCAGCTGGACGTGTCCACGCCGTCGCTGAAGACGATCAGAAGCGAGCGTCCGGCATCCGACTCGCCGAGGAGCATGCCCGTATGGGCCGCATCGACGAGGGAGGTGAGCCCCTCTCCACGCACTCGATCGAGCGCGAGGCGGATGCGATCGAGGTCGTCGGTCAAACCCTGGCTCGGCGACACGACGTGGCTGAAAACCACGAGCGCCGCGCGATCGCCGGGCTTGAGGCCTTCGAGGGCTCTCTTGCCCGCTGCCTGCAAATGGCCGAGACGCAGGCCTTGAAGACTGGCGCTGTTGTCGAGCGCAAGGACCACGTTCAGTGGAATCTGTTCGAAGCTCGCGAGATCGACGCGTTGGCGGACGCCGTTGTCGAGCACCTCGAAATCGGCCGGTGCCAGGCCCTGCACCGGCTTCCCGTTCTCGGTCACCAGCACGTCGACGCGCACCGCCTCAATCCGGCTCGTGAATGTCTGCCTCTTCGCCGACACATGCATTGGCGCCAGGGCGACGATCACGCCGAAGGCAATCAGCGAACGTCGTAGTACAACCACCAGGGATCCTCCCGCCGGCGCTCATCATCGGGCAGCGTCGCGAGGAATTGCAGCTCGCGTTGGGCCGCCGCTCGATCTCCGGTACGGCGCGCAACCTGGCTGAGCGCAAGTCGGGGCGATTGCGCATTCGGATACAGCGCGGATGCCCGCTGGAACGCGGCGCGGGACGCGGCGTGATTGCCACGCGCTTCCTCCGCGCGTCCGAGGAATAACTCCGCGAGGTAGAGAAGCCAGCCGCTGGCGCCGTCGGCGATCGCGACGCGGAGCTCTTCCGCCGCCTCATCGTGCCGCTGCAGATTGTCGAGCACGCGGCCATGACGCACCCGAGCTTCGAGATGTTCCGGCCGAAAGGCGAGCGCGTCGCGGAAGAAGCGCTCTGCCCGCACGAGCTCACCGCGCGCAGAGCTGACCGATGCAGACTCGCGTTTGGACTCGGCGACCGACTCCACGGCAGCCTGAAGCGCGGTCGAACCAAACCGCTCGTGCAGCACGCCGCTCGAAAACAGCATGTCCGGATCCGAGGGAAACATCTGGCGAGCGCGCGCGAAGTGATCCACCGCCGCCGCGAACTGGCGCATCTGCAGGAGGTGCGCAGCAATCTCCTGGTACCA
>CAVWYB010000002.1:0-9996 GCA_963759145.1 uncultured Solirubrobacterales bacterium | reverse complement strand
ACCGCTCGATGTCGACCGACCCGACCTGCGGCGGCGCGACCGGGAGCTTCTCCGTGATGGCGGCCTTTGGGGCGGACGTCTCTTGCACGCGTTTCCTGCCCGGCTGGAGTTCCTTGAGCGTTTTGGTCTTTTGTTTCGACATATTAACGGCATAAACCTATTCGAAGCCATCCTGACCGATACTCTTCTCGTTGTGCATTGCAACTTGTCGGCCAATGATGTCGGACGCGCGACAGATCCGTGCTTTCGTGCTGCTCGCTGCGGCGACGCTCGCGCTTGCCGCCTGCAGTTCGAGCCTCGACATGATCCCCGAGAAGCTCGGCGGGCTCCCGAGCGATGCGTCGCGGCGCCCCGCCACCACCCTGCCGACCCCCAACGTGTACGAAATACGCCCGAAGCGGGAGGAGCGACCGCTCTCCGATGCCGAGCAGAAGAAGCTCGAGTCCGACCTGTGGCGTTGCGCGAGAACGAAAAGCAGCGCGCCAACCCGCCTCCGCCGCCGCCACCTCCGCCGCCTGCAAAAAAGGCAGCCGCCAAGGATTCCGGCGCGAAGAAGGCACAGGCCGCGCCCGAAGAAGTCCGCCGACCGATGAAACTGTCAAACTGATCAGGACTTTTCATCGTCCTTTTCATCGAGCCCGTGATAAAAAGCCGCCGCTGCGTCGCCTTCGAGACAAATGCGCAGCGCCCGACAGGACTTGCTGAGGCCCATGGAAGAGTTCCACCGCATTCGCCGTCTGCCGCCATACGTGTTCGAGCAGGTCAACCGGGCGAAGGCGGCGGCGCGCAATGCGGGCGCCGACATCATCGATCTCGGCATGGGCAATCCGGACCTGCCGCCGCCGGGGCATGTGCTCGACAAGCTGAAGGAGGTCGCCGGCAAGCCGCGCACCGACCGCTATTCGTCCTCGCGCGGAATCGCCGGCTTGCGGCAAAGCGCCAAAGCTTTTGTTTCTCGCCGCCGCTTCGGCGTGAAGCTCAATCCCGGACACCCACCTGATTGCCACGCTCGGCTCGAAGGAGGGCTTCGCCAATGTGGCGCAGGCGACTCGGCCCCGGGCGACATCGATGCTCCTGCCCCAACCCGAGCTACCCGATCCATGCCTTCGGTTTCCTGATGGCCGGCGGCGTGATCCGTTCGGTCCCGGCCGCAGGCGAACGAGGGAATATTTTCTCGTGCGCTCGAGCGCGCCGCTGATCCATTCGATCCCGAAACCGCTCGCCGTGATCGTGTGCTACCCGTCGAATCCGACGGCACGATGTGGCAGAGCCTCGACTTCTACAAGAGACCTCGTGGCCGTTCGCGAAGAAGCACGGCCACTGTTCGTGCTACGGATGTGACCTATTCGGAGGTCTATTTCGACGACAAGGCGCCGCCGCCCTCGGTCCTCGAAGTGCCCGGACGCGATCGACGTAGACGGTCGAGTTCACCTCGATGTCGAAGACGTTCTCGATGCCGGGCTGGCGCATGGGCTTCGCGGTCGGCAACAAACGCATCATCGCGGCGCTCGCGCGGGTGAAGTCCTATCTCGACTACGGCGCCTTCACGCCGATCCAGGCCGCCGCGGTCGCGGCGCTCAACGGACCCGTGGACTGCATCCACGAGATGCGCGCGACCTACAAGAAGCGCCGCGACGCGCTGGTCGACAGTTTTTCGGCCGTGCCGGCTGGACCGATGCCGCCGCCCGCACGCCGATTTCGCCTGGGCGCCGCTTCCGGACCATTCCGCGAAATGGGCAGCCTCGTCTCCAAGCCTGCTGGTCGAGAAGGCCGAGATTGCGGTTTCCCCGGCGTCGCCTTCGGCGAGCACGGCGAGGGTTTCGTGCGCATCGCGCTGGTGGAAAACGAGCACCCGCCTGCTTGCGCCCGAGGCGCTCCTCGAGCGCTTGTCGGCGCTCGACATCCCCGCGCCGCGCGACGCGGATCCGCGCCACATGACGCTGCGCACCACGATCTCGTGGTCGTACGACCTCCTCGCAGACGACGAGAAGCGCCTCTTCGCCCACCTAGGCGTCTTTCGCGGAGGCTGCTCGCTCCATGCCGTGGAGCAGGTTTGCGAGTCGGATCTCGAGACGCTCGCCTCGCTGATCGACAAGAGCCTTGTCCGTCGACGGACCGACGACGATGGATCCGACCGTTACTGGATGCTCGAGACGATTCGTGAGTTCGCCGCGACCCGACTGGTCGAGGACGGGGAGGAACAGCACGTCCAACGGCGCCTGATCGACTTTCTCCGTTCGCTCGCGAGATCGGCGCGGCTCGGGGTTGCCGACGAGCAGGCCGGCAGCATCGATCTCGAGGTGGCCGTGCGGGAGCTCGACAACATCCGCGGCGCCCTGCAATGGGCATCGGAGCATGACCCGATCCGCGGGCTCGAGCTGGCAACAGCGTTGGAGGAGTTCTGGGTCATCCGCGAGGCCGTAGAGGGGTCGCTCTGGCTCGAGCGGCTGCTCGAAGCCTCCCCCCACGCGCCGGCGTCCATTCGCGCGGGGGCGTTGCGAGCATTGGCTGGCGCACTCAACATCGAAGGGCAACACGTACGCGCGACTCCCCTGTACGCCGAGAGCCTGGAGCTCTACGAGACCGTCGGGAACGAGTTCGAGGTCGCAAATCTGCGGTTCCGCATCGCGGCGAACATGGCGAACCTAGGTGAGGTTGACGAGGCGACCGCGCGCATGAACGAGATGCTGGCGGAGTTCGAACGCCTCGGGCACCGGATTGGGCTCGCTCAGGTGCTCATGTACCTCGGCTACACCGCGCACGTTCGAGGGGACCTCGGCGACGCCGTCGACTACTACGCGAGAAGCGCAACGATCGCCAATGAGCTGGACTGGACCTGGTGGGAGTCCTCGACACTGGCGAACCTCGCCGAGGTCAGTCGTGCGCTCGGGCGGCTCGACGAGGCCGAGGGCTACGCCCGCCGAGCGCTCGCACTCGGTATCCAGCTCGGCGAGCGCAGGATGTGCCTCTTCGCGGCGGCCGAGCTCGCAGCGCAGGCCGCCGTCACCGGGGACGCTTCCCGCGCGGGCCGCATCTGGGGTGCCGTGGAAGCCGACGAGGAGGACGCAGGCCCCGTGGGTATGTGGGCACAGCACCGGGACGAGTACGCCACTCTCGTCCTCTCCGCCGCCGGCGAGGAATTCGACCGCGCGCGGACCGAGGGCCGCCTCCTGACGCTCGCCCGTGCCGCCGGAGGCGAATAGCCGCATGCGCCATGCGCTTCCGGCCGGCACGGTCACGTTCCTCTTCACGGACATCGAGGGGTCGACGCGGCTGCTGCACGCCCTCGGGCCTGACGCGTACGCCGAGGCGCTCGCGGAGCACCGGCGCCTGCTGCGCGAGGCGTTCGCGGCACACAGCGGCGTCGAGATGGACACGCAGGGCGACGCGTTCTTCGTCGCGTTCCCGACGGCGCCGGCGGCGCGACCGCCGCGGCACGGGAGGCAAGAGCGCTCTGGCCGCCGGCCCGATCCGCGTCCGCATGGGACTCCACACCGGAACCCCGATCGGTGAGCGCGGAGGGCTACGTCGGCATCGACGTCCACCGCGGCGCCCGCGTCGCGGCGCTCGCCCACGGCGGCCAAATCTTGCTCACCGAGGCGACCGCGGCGCTGCTCGACGGACAGGAGTTGACCGATCTCGGCCGCCACCGGCTGAAGGACTTCGACAGCCCGGCGCGGCTGCTCCAGCTCGGCTGCGACGACGTTCCCGCCGCTACGCACGCCCGGGCGCTGTGACCTGCCGACGCCGGCGACGCGGTTCCTCGGACGCGAGCACGAGCTCTTCGGCGCCGTCATCGCTCGTCCTCGAGGACGACCCGCGCAATCCTCACGATCCTCGGTCCCGGCGGCATCGGAAAGACCCGCTTTGCGCTCGAGCTCGCGCGTCTGCTCGCCGAGGACGCGGAGGGAGGCACGCTGTTCGTGCCGCTCGCGACGCTACGCGACGCGACGCTCGTGCTGCCGTCGATCGCCGAGGCTCTCGGCGTCGAGAGCCCGGAGCCGGCCGCGATCGCTGCGCGCGTCGGCGAGAAGCGCACCCACGTGCTTCTCGACAACCTCGAGCAGCTCCTGCCCGACGCGGCACGGCCACTCGCTGCGCTTGCAGACGCCGCGCCGTCGCTGCGCTTGCTCGTCACGAGCCGAGAGGCGCTCCAGGTCGCCGCCGAGAGGCAGGTTCGACCTCCCGCCGCTCTCCGCAGACGAGGCTGTCGAGCTGTTCCTCTCGCGTGCCCGGGCAGTACGACCCGACGTCCAGCACACGCCCGCGGTCGAGACGCTCTGCGAACGCCTCGACCGGCTCCCGCTGGCTATCGAGCTCGCCGCCGCCCGCACACGGCTCCTCGCTCCCGAAGCGCTGCTCGAGCGCCTCTCGGCGCGTCTCGACCTCCCCGCGCCGCGCGACGCCGACCCGCGCCACGCGACGCTGCGGGCGACCATCGAGTGGTCGCACGACCTCCTGGCCCCCGACGAGCAGCTGCTCTTCGCGCGCCTCGCGGCCTTCCGCGGCGGCTGCACGCTCGAGGCCGCCGAGCAGGTCACCGAGGGCGACCTCGACACGCTCGCCTCGCTGATCGACAAGAGCCTTGTCCGTCGTCGCACCGACGCCGACGGATCAGAGCGGTACTGGATGCTCGAGACGATCCACGAGCTCGCCGCGGAGCGGCTCGCCGCGCAGCCCGAGTGCGCGCGGATCCTTCGCCGCCACGCCGAATGGGTGCTCGGGATCGCTCGAGCGGCGCACATCGCCGTGGACGACATCGGTCGTGCGCCGCAGGATCCAGCCGGCGTGCTGCGCGAGCGCGAGAACGTCCGGGCGGCCATCGAGTGGGCCGTGGAGCACGATCCCGTCCTGGCCGCGGAGATCGTGACCGCACTCGACCAGCACTGGCCCACGAGCGCTCTGCTCGAAGGCATCGCGATCGTCGAGTCGCTGCTCGAGCGAAGCGCGGAGCTGCCGCTCGCGCTACGGGCTCGGCTCCTCCGGTCGCATGGCGGGCTCGTCCTCCTCACCGACGGCGACGTCGAGCGGGGCGAAGCGCGCTACCGTCAGGCGCTCGAGCTCTTTCGAGAGCTCGGCGACGACGCCAGCGTGGTGGGGTTGCTCGCGCGGTTCGCGGTGCACGCGAGCAATCGAGGTGACACAACCGAAGCTCGCCGCCTGGTGGCCGAGGTGCGTGCCGCGAACGAATCGGTCGGCAACCCGATCGTCGAGCCGCAGATGCTGTCGTCGTTGGGCACCATCGCCCAGCGGGAAGGGGAGCTGCAGGCGGCACTCGACTTCTTTAGGCGGTCGGCTGAAACGTCGTCGAGCATCGGCTTCAACCTTTGGACCCTCTGGCAGCTCGACAGCCAGCTCGAGCTCGAGGTCGAGCTCGAGCTCCTCTCGGATGCCGAGCGGACCGCGCGACGAGGACTGGAGCTCGCGAATCGCCTGGAGGACCGCAGACTGGCGTGCTCACTCCTCACGAGCCTCGGCCTGGCTGCATTCCGGGGCGACGACCTCGAGCGAGCGGGAGCACTGTGGGGCGCCGTCTTCGAGGCGCTGCCCGAATTGCCCGCTCCGATCTCCAGCGCCGTCATGCGCGGCGGCCGCGCCGCTCCGAGACTGCACGGACGAGCGATTCGTCGAGGCGGTCGAGCGCGGGCGGCACATCTCCCTCGACGAGACGGTCGCGCTGATGCTCGAGCCGGATCAGACCGAGCCGTAGAGCTGAAGGATCACCGAGACGTACTGCTTGGTGTCCTCGAACAGCCCGCGCTCCCGCACCGCGCGCGCACCCTGGTAGTAGCCCGCGAGAGCAAGCCTGACGTCACGGTCGAACTGGTCCAGCTGCCACCGGAGGTACCGCACGCCGGCGCGGATGTTGCCCTCGTAGGTCCGCGGCGTGACCTCGCCGAGCAGCATCACGTCGACCCACTCCCAGGTCTCCGGCAGCAGCTGCATGACGCCGATCGCGCCGGCGCTCGAGACGACGTCCTGTTGGAAGCCGGACTCCATCCAGGCGACGGCGCGCGCGAGCTTCGGGTCGACGCCGTAGGTGCGCGCCCAGCGGTCGATCGCCACACGAACGGTGTCGCGTCCAGGCTCTCCGCCGGAGCCCAGGTGCGCCCCCGGGGGCAGTCGGAGACGCTGATCGGGGACGATCGTGGCCATCAACGAGAGACGGTTCGTCCGGGCGAGCCGCCAAGGGCTCACGTGATAGCGCTGCGCGATCGAGAAGAAGCTCTCACCCGGCCGAACGGTGTGCGAGGCGATCGACGTCGTGGCGCGTGCCTTCGGAGCGGGCCGCGACGCGCCCGGGTACGCGAAGCCGTTGCCCCGGTGTGAGCACGCTCGTGAGGCGAAGCCCGTTCGCGCGAGCCAGTGAGACCGCTGTGACGTGGTAACGACGCGCGATCACGATGAAGCCCTCCCCCGCGCCGACGCGGTGGAACACGGTCGGCGACGGCTTCACGACTGCGGGGCGCTTGATCCGTGCACGCGGTCGTGCCAGGGCGCGGAACGTCTTCTGCCCTGCGACTCCGTCGGGCGTCAGGCCACGCGCGCGCTGGAACCGCCGCAGTGCCCTCGCCGTCGCCGCGTCGAAGCGGCCGTCGATCCTGCGGACCGGCAACCCGTACGAGCGGAGGCGGAACTCGAGCGACGAGACGTCCCAGCCGACGCGGCCGCGGCGCAGCTCGCGCTGGCCGAGGAGCGGCTTCCCGAGACGCCCCAGCTCGCACCGAGTCGCGTGCCCGACCTTCCCCGTCGCGCGGATCCCGTGCGTCCGCTGCAAGCGAATCACCGCCGCCCGCGTCATCGGGCCCGAGACGCCATCCACGGTGCCGGCGTAGAGGCCGTTCGCGCGCAGCGCCACCTGGAGCGCAGCGACCTTGGCGCTCGGGGCTGCGGCGGAAGGCCCGGCCAGCGCCAGGGCAACAGTCGCCGCGACGGCAATCACGACGGTACGGCGCACGGGACCACGGTCCTTCGCCGGACCGCCGCGCGATCCTCCCCGACCCCGCGGCTACACTTGCCGACGCTGCCTTCCCCGGTAGCTCAATTGGCAGAGCATCCGGCTGTTAACCGGAGGGTTGTTGGTTCGAGTCCAACCCGGGAGGCGAAAGTCCCTGCAAAGACGTGGGTTTTTCCCTCTTGTCCGATGTCGGGGCGCACGTACCGCCGATACCGGCCGAGATCCACGCACGGCATCGCGCCCGAGCGTGTCAACTCACCGGCCCACACGACACCGGCACCCCGAGCCAGTCGGCCACCTCGCGGGCGGTGAGCAGCCGCTCCGTCACGCCGCACCTCGCCTGCTGGTCTCATAGGATCGTCGAGGACGTCGCGCACCCGACCGAAGGAGCGCAGCATGGCAGTCGCGTACATCCAAGAGTTCCCGATCGTCGACGGCGACACGAGCACCACGAACTACGACGCCGTCGCCGAGGAACTCGGCCGGACTGTCCCGCCGGGCTGATCGCCCATAGCGCCGGGTTCGACCACGACAAGGGCGTGTTTCGCGTCTTCGATATCTAGGAGTCCCGCGAGGCAGGGCAGCAATTCATGGACGAGTCGCTGATGCCGATCATCGGGCGCATGGCCGCGCAGGCAGCGGAAGGTGACTTCGCTCCGCCGACGAGCAACTCTCGTTGAGGCACGACGTGCTGAGCTAGTAGCGGGGTCACCGCGCTCGAACCCGCTCGACCGCGCGGCCCCGAGGAGCACAAAGCGCCCCCAGCGTGCGAACATGCGTTCGTGAACGCAGAAGGCTCCCAGGCGCAATCTTCTGGCGAGCCATCCAACGCGAGAACGTGTGATCGTGGCTGTCGATTTACCCCTTTCGGGGCGGTTGGGGCTGTTGTCGGTCGGTTATCCGTCAGGCACAGACGCGGGGGAGCGCGTACCGGGTGGCGGAGCTGCGCTCCCCTGCGTTCCACGGGTCGCCAGTGCTACGGCGGTAGAGCGCTCCCGAAGGCACCCACCCCCTGCCTCCTCAAGGGGCTATGACCTCAAGGGGGCTGTGTCGACCTCAAGGGGGCTATATACGGCCCCGAGTTGGCTGGGCTGGTTGGCGCTCTTGCTCGAGGTAGCGCTGTTCATCCCATTCGCCGACTTCATCGCCTTGATCGTCACTCTCCTTTGGATCATCGTGGTCTCGGTGATGCTTTACATGGCCGCCGACCGTCGGCACGCCGATACCGCACATCTGGGTAACGCGAACGCTGGATGAAAAGCGAAGCGCGGCCGAGCGATCGAGCCCCGCGAGTCGAAGGGCTGATGAACTGACCACGGTCCAGTCCCTCCCTTGGACGCCGCGTTTGCTCCCCACTGAGCCGGTCGTGACCACAGCGCGGCCGGCTCATCTTTTGGTACCGGGTTTGGTATCCGGCTGACGTGATCTCAGAGGTCTGAGAGCACCCAGGACGGCTTGGAACAGTTCCTGGGCCTCAGCTAACTCCGCTCCAGCGTCCTGTTAACCGAGGGTTTGGTTCGAGTCCAACCCGGCAAGCATCAAGCCTCCTGAAGATCGGTTGGAAACCAACGGGCGCGCCGCGTGGACCGGCCGGCCTTGTTGGGCAGATCGTCGGTTGGCCGGCCGTCTATGCGCCGGCGAGACTGGTGGAGCCTAGAACTTGAGCCCCGCTACGAACCAGTACACCAGGTATGCGAGCGCGGCGATCCACGCCAGTTGTACGAACGCGACAACGGAGAGAACGACTAGGGTCCCGGCGCGATGGATGCCAACAGCTATGAGCCGGCCAGGTTCGGCCTCCTCGGCCCTCTGATCTTGACCCTCGACGTCTGGCTGTTGATCGGCCTCGCGCTGCAAAGACTTGGTCTAGCGCAGCAGCCAAAGACTGGTCTAGTGCAGCAGTGGGGCCGCCCGACAGCCGGCAGGCTCACTTCCCCCATAGACATCTCCCCTGATCGTCCCCTGCGCCGTGCCTATCCCGGCGCCCTCCACATGAAGTCATACACGCTTTTCGGGTTGCCGTGTGAAGTTCCCGCAGCATTCGGAGAAATCGATGCGGGCGACACCGCCTCGGGACCACACGAGCACCGCATCAACGGCCCTGACCCGACTCCCACCTGGTGGCCTGTAAACACCGGAGAGTTGTAGGTTCGAGTTTGACGCGGGGAGCTCGAACCTCCACACCTAGCCGGATCTGCTCCCGATCTCCGCGCCGGCGGAGGCCGTTGACTCAGCCCCGGGCCAGCTTGTGGGGTTGTTGGACTCGGAGTACGATCGAGCCGCGGTGATCCGCTCTGCGGCTGCGGCATCGGTAGTTCTTCTGGCGCTCGGGGTGCCTGTCGCCACTGGCACTGTCGCGGGCACCGAAGCGGTACAAGCGGACGCCCGGCTTACGCTCGACCGAAGCGGCGGCCCACCCGTTGCCGGTCAGGGCTTCGTCCTGACCACGGGCATCGAAAGCCTCCCGAAGCCGCCCGGTCATCCGTTTTCGTTCGTGCTGACCGTGACCCTTCCCGAGCGGGTTTCGTTTCTTCGCTCAAACCCGGGATTTCCCGCCGCGATCCCTTGTGAAGCTGCGGGGCGGACGGTGACATGCCGTGGCCGGCCCCTGGGACAGCTCACCGCAAGCGTAAGCCTGACGCTCAGCGCGGCGACGGCCGGCCTTTACGAGCTTCGCGGGTCTGTCCGCCTCGAGGGCGAGGTCGACGCCGATGAGACAAACAACACCGCATTACTCGAGGTCACGGTCGCCGATGCTCCGGCCGCGCAGCGCTGCCCTCGTGCCTCGGCTGCGTGGCAAGACGCTTGCCCAGGCGCGGCGCGCGATCACCACCGCACGTTGCCGGCTGGGGACGACTTCATCGCGATACGACGCGCGACTCCGTCGTGGGCTCGTTTCTCTCGCAACGTCCTGCGGCGCGCGCGCGAGTTGACGCTGGAACTCGCGTCGCGCTCGTTCTCAGCCGCGGGCCGCGGTAAGCCCGAAGGGATAAAGGGCGCCCAGAGTGCGGCGCCCTTCCTCGTAGCCGGATCGGTAG
>CAVWYB010000001.1:0-6433 GCA_963759145.1 uncultured Solirubrobacterales bacterium | reverse complement strand
AAAACAACAACCTCAGCTATTCGACCGAGAGAGTTGTGGTTGGCCCCTTGAGCACCTCAGTGAATGGCTCCGCCATCGGTGCATCGAGCATCGCATGTCTCATCCGACACCGGCGTCCGGCGTTGGCGGGAGCGCGCGGCACACCCGGCCGCAGAGCATGTCGAAGCGAGTCGCTTGCGGCGAGCGACCTGCGCGCGCAGCGCGTGGGCTCTGCGGACGGGTGATGCCGCGTGCGACCGCCCGACAGCCCGTTGGGACCCAGGCGGGTCCGCCGCGACAAGGCAGGTGCAAACGCGAGATGCTCTGCCCATGGGCCGGACTCGCATCTCGTCCGCTGACGACGAGCGGCTTCTCGCCGCCCTCCGGCGCGGCGACGAGGCGGCCTTCGCCGAGTTGGTCGAGTCCTACAGCTCTGCCCTGTTGCGTGTGGCACACATCCACGTGCGCAACCGCTCGGTGGCCGAGGAGGTGGTGCAGGAGACCTGGCTGGGCGTCCTGCGCGGCGTCGACCGCTTCGAGGGACGCTCGTCGCTCAAGACCTGGATCTTCAGGATCCTCACCAACATCGCCACCACGAGGGCCGTTCGCGAGCGGCGCACGCTGCCCTTCTCGGCCCTCGTGGATGCCGAGGCGGCCGACGAAATCCCGGCGGTCGAGCCGGAGCGCTTCCTCGGTGCCGACCACGATCGCTGGCCTCATCACTGGGGCCTCGGACCGACTCGCTGGCAGACCCCCGAGGAGCACCTCCTCACGGGCGAGACGCGCAAGCGGCTGCTCGAGGCCGTTCGACAGCTGCCACCCGCCCAGCGGACCGTGATCACGCTGCGCGACATCGAGGGCTGGCCTTCGGACGAGGTCTGCGATGCGCTCGATGTGTCCGAGGGCAACCAGCGCGTGCTCCTGCACCGCGCCCGCAGCAAGGTGCGTACCGCCCTCGAGTCCTACTTGGGCGCGGTCGAGGAGACCGTCGCGTAACGCCCGCCGCGCAGGCGCGACTACCCGGGAATGCCCCACTTCGGCGACCTGCTGATCGTTGTGGCCGTGGCCTTTGCCGCGCCCTTCTTCCTCGGCCTGTTCCCCGGCGTGCGGCTGCCCTCGGTGGTGCTCGAGATCGTGGCCGGCATCATCGTCGGTCCCTCCGTGCTCGACGTCGTGCAGGTCGACCAGGCGATCGAGGTGATCGCCCTGATCGGGCTGGCCTTCGTGCTGTTCCTCGCGGGCCTCGAGATCGAGTTCGAGAAGCTGCGCGGCCAGGTGCTGCGGCTCACCGGCCTCGGCTTCGTGCTGTCGTTCGCGATCGCCGTGGTGGTCGCGCTGTCGCTCAGCGCGGGAGGACTCGTGGAGACCCCGCTGCTCGTGGCGATCATCCTCTGCTCCACCTCGCTCGGCGTGATCGTGCCGGTGCTCAAGGACGCGGGCGAGATCTCGACCACGTTCGGGCAACTGATCGTGTCGGCGGCGACGATCGCCGACTTCGGCGCGATCATCCTGCTCACGCTGTTCTTCTCCGGCGAGGGCGGCGCGGGGTCGACCGTGCTGCTGCTCGGCGCGCTCGCGCTGCTCGCGCTGGTCGTGTTCGTCGCGGTGCGGGGAGCCGAGCACTCGGCCCGCGTCCGCGCCGACCTGCTTCGGCTGCAGGACACGACGGCCCAGATCCGGGTGCGCGCCGCGCTCGTTCTGTTCATCGGCTTCGCCGCGGTGGCGGAGGAGCTCGGCCTGGAGGTGATCCTCGGCGCCTTCGTGGCCGGCGCGATCATCTCTCTCCTCGACCGCGACCAGGTCATGACCCATCCTGACTTCCGGCGCAAGCTCGAGGCGATGGGCTTCGGCTTCTTCATCCCGGTGTTCTTCGTGACCACTGGCGTGCGCTTCGACCTCAGCGCGCTCACCTCCGACGCCTCGAACGTCGCGATGGTGCCGGTGTTCCTCCTCGCGCTGCTGGCCGTGAGGGGGCTACCCGCGCTCCTGTACCGGCGCGCGCTCGACGCCCGGCAGAGCGCCGTCGCCGGCGTCCTGCAGGCCACCTCGCTGCCGTTCATCGTGGCCGCCACGGCCATCGGCGCGGAGCTCGACCTGATCGACGCCGCCGAGAGCGCCGCGCTCATCGGCGCCGGGCTGCTGTCCGTCCTCATCTTCCCCGTGGTCGGTCTGGCGCTGCTGCGCGGCGGCGATCGGCCGCGCGCCGGCGACACCGAGCCGGAGTCGTCGCCCCTCACGGCGATGTGAGACCGCGCAGTTCAGTCCCAGAAGTCCTCGAAGCGCTCGGCGTCGTCGCGAAGGTCGTCGAAGTTCTTCTTGGTCCAGTCGGGCATCCGGAACTCTCGCACCTGCTCAGGCGCCGCTGAGCCGCACGAAGTCCTCATCCGACAGCTCGATCTCCAGCGCGGCCAGGTTCGACCTCAGGTGCTCGATCGAGAGCGTCCCCGGGATCGGCGTGATCTGCGCTGACCGCTTGAGGAGCCAGGCAAGCGCGATCTGCTCCCGGGTCGCGTGGTACCTGCTCGCGATCTCGTCCAGCGACGGCTTGTCGACTCCCCGCAGGGGGAAGTAGGGAACGAAGGCGATCTTCTCTCGGTCGCAGTAGTCCACCTCGTCCTCGTGCCGGCGCTCGGAGAGGCTGTAGTTGTTCTGCACGGCCGCGATCGGCACCACGCTCCGGGCGCGCTCGATCTGGTCCACGCTCACGTTGGAGACGCCGACGTCCCGGATCCGTCCCGCGTCGCGATACTCCGCGAGCACGCCCAGCGAGTCCTCGATGGGCGTGTCGGGGTGGACCCGATGGAGGTAGTAGAGCGCGATGGTGTCGGTACGGAGGCCTTCGAAGCTCTGCTCGACCTCCGCGCGCAGCCGCTCGGGCCGGCCGGCGCCACGGTCGTAGCCGCCCTTGGTGGCAACCACGAGACCGTCCGGGAACGGCGCCAGCGCAGCCCCGATCGTTCGCTCGCTGTCCCCGCCGGAGTAGAGGTGAGCCGTGTCGATGAAGGTGACCCCGGCCTCGACCGCCTGCACGAGGAAGCCGCGGTTCGCCGGCGTGTCGGTCAGCCGGTTGGTGCCGACGCCGAGGGCTCGAGGCACGGACACCGCGTTCAGCCCTTGGGGGGCAGCGAGCGCGCGAAGGCCACGCCCCGCTTGACCCACGGCTCGAGCTGACGCTTGGTGCGCACGCCCTCGGCGTCCACGCGAACCCAGCCCTTCATCTCCCGGCCCCGCATCTCCATCGGCCGCGCGTTGGGCTTGGCCACCAGGCCCTCGGTCTCCTCGGGCTCCACTCGCACCATCAGGCCGCCCTGGCCGCTGGCCGCAACCGACATGTTGCCGGCGACGAGGAACGCCAGCCCTCCGAACATCCGTTGCTCGGTCAGGTCCGGCTGACCGCTCACGAGCTCACGCACGCGATTGGCCAGATCCTCGTCGAACGCCATGCGCAGCATCGTGCACGCCGGCGGGCCGAGAAGTCAAACCGGTGGCCGCCAGGCGCGCTACGCGGCGTCCTTGGCCTTATCGATGTCGGAGGCCGCGATGATCAGCCCGATGTGGCTGAAGGCCTGCGGGAAGTTGCCGAGCTGCTCCCGGCTGGCCGTGTCGATCTCCTCCGCCAGCAGCCCCAGGTCGTTCGCGTAGCCCACCAGCTGGTCGAAGAGCGCCTCGGCGCGCTCGATCTCGCCGGCCTTCGCCAGGCACGAGACGAGCCAGAACGAGCAGATGGTGAACGTGCCCTCCTCCCCGGTAAGGCCGTCTGCGTTGAGGCCATCGTCGTTGCGGTAACGCAGCACAAGGCCGTCCTCGGTGAGCCCGTCGGCGATCGCCTCGATGGTGCTTCGCATGCGCGGGTCGTCGGCCGGCAGGAAACCGAGTATCGGCATGAGCAGCTGGGCCGCGTCGAGCACGTCGGAGTCGAACGCCTGGGCGTAGGCCTGCTTCTCCTCGCTCCAGCCGCGCTCGAGCACCGCGGCCCGGATCTCATCGCGAGCCATCTCCCAGTGCTCGCGCTGGGCGTACTCGCCGAGCTGGTCCGCCAGCTTCACCGCGCGGTCGACAGCCGTCCAGCAGAGGACCTTCGAGGACACGTGATGGCGCGGTTCACCGCGCATCTCCCACATCCCGGCGTCGGTCTCGCGCCAGCGTCGCGCGGCGGTGTCGGCCAGGTCGGCTACGAACGTCTGGATCTCGGGGTGGAGCTCGCCGAGGTTCTCGCGGTACAGGTAGATCGAGTTGAGGAGCTCGCCGTAGACGTCGAGCTGCGTCTGATCCCAAGCGCCGTTTCCGACGCGCACCGGCCGCGATTCGCGCCAGCCCGCCAGATGAGGCAGCTCGCGCTCGGTGAGGTCGTGCTCGCCGCCGATCCCGTACATGATCTGCAGCGACCGCCCGGCGGCCCGGCCACCTGCCGAGCTGGTCATGAAGGAGACGAACTCCTCGACCTCGTCCGAGCAGGCTCCGATGTAGAACGCTTCGATGGTCAGGCTCGAGTCCCGGATCCAGGAGTAGCGATAGTCCCAGTTGCGCTCGCCTCCAACGGTCTCCGGGAGCGACGTCGTCGGGGCGGCCACGATCGCACCGGTCGGGCGGTAGGTCAGCCCCTTGAGCACCCGCGCGCTCGTTCGTACCAGATCCCTGTGCGGGCCCTGGTAGATGTCGTGCTCGGCCTCCCACGAGCGCCAGGCCTCGGCCGTGTCCTCGATGCGTGCGGCGACCTGGTCCGCCGGGGTGGCCTCCACACCGTCGCGCTGCTCGACCGGCGTCCAGCGCATGGCGAAGCCCACGCGCTCGTCCTCCGCGACGGTGAAGCGGGCGCGCATCGTCGCGTCGTCGATCTGGGTCGCGACGCCCGCGCTCACCGTGATCCTGTTGGGACCGACGAAGGTCCGCCCACCGCTCTCCTCGCTGCGAAACAGCGGCTGCACCAGGCCGTACTCGGGACGCGGGCACAGCTCCATCTCGAGCTCGACCTCGCCTGTCACGCCCTCCACGCGCCGCATCACTTCGTGCGGAACATCGAAGCCCAGGTCGTGGTTGCGCTGCCCGGCCGGGAACGCCATCGCGTCGGTCAGGCGAACGCTGCCCGTGTCGGTGGTGAAGACCGTCTCGAGCACGAGCGTGCCCGGCAGGTAGCGCCGCGTACTCGAAAAGGGGCCGCTAGGACGTATCGACCAATGACCGGCGTCCGAATCGAGCAGCCGTGCGAACACGGCCGCGCTGTCATAGCGGGGTACACAGAGCCAATCGATCGAGCCGCTGAGATCCGCGAGCGCCGCCGAGCTGCAGTCGGCAAGCAGGGCGTAGTTCGCGATCGGCTGCGAAGCGCCGTGTTGTGGCTGCATGGGCTCTCTCCTCGCTTCGGTCAAGTCCCGCTCAGTCGCCTGTGCGGGCGACCCGTTACAGCACGGTTGTAACGTCACCGGCGGCAGCCCGACTATGCCCCATGGCCCCCGAGGCCGCATGAGCGACAGCGAAGACATGAACTGCAGGGAGCTCGTCGAGCTCGTTACCGGCTACCTGGAAAACACCCTTCCGGTCGCTGACCGGCTCCGCCTCGAGGCCCACCTCGAGGAGTGCTCGTATTGCGCCGAGTACGTCGAGCAGATGCGCCAGACCGTGGGGGTGCTGGGAAGGCTCCCGGAGGAATCGGTTTCTCCCGAGTCCGAGCGCGAGCTGCTGAAGGCGTTCCGCGGCTGGCGCGAGAGCCGCCGGAAGTGACTTGAAGCCCGGCGAGCCGTTCCCCGATGTCGTCCTGCCCGACCACACGGGTCGTGAGCGGACGCTGTCCGAGCTCGCCGGCGGAGATCCACTGGCCCTGTTCAGCTCGCGCGGCTGGTGGTGCCCCAAGGAGCAGCGCTACATGCGGCGGCTGTGCGAGCTCCAGGACGAGTTCGAGGTGGCCTACGCCCGCATCGTGGTCCTCAGCATCGATTCGCCCGAGGTCCAGTCGGCCTTCCGCGCCGGGCTGGGGGCGCGCTTTGCCTTCCTCTCCGACTCCGAGCGCCGCTGGATCGACCGGCTCGACCTGCTCGAGCACACCGACACGCTGCACCACCCCTACCGGCCCACCGCGTTCACGCTATTCCCCGACCTCACGGTGCATCGCCGCTACGAGGGCTACTGGTACCTGGGCCGTCCGACCCTCGAGGAGCTGCGGCGCGACATGCGCGAGATCTCGCGGGTGGTCCGGCCCGACTGGGAGCTCGGCTGATGCGCGGACCGGTGGCGCGGATCGCCTTCGACGGCGAGCGGCTGGACAGCGGCCGGGATGGATCCGGCCGGCGCCTGTTGCTCGACGCCCGCTGCCTTAGGGGCGAGCCGGTGCGGGGCGCGTTTGCGCACGTATGCGCGCTGCCCGATGCCGACGCCGTGGTTCGCTTCGACGAGCCCGAGGTCCAGGAGGCCCGTCGCGACGCGCTCGCCTGGTGGATCCCCCTCCTCGGCGAGGATCTGA